>JBJEFI010000073.1:18413-32828 GCA_051873875.1 Bacillaceae bacterium
TAAAGCAAGGAACAAGCCTAAATGTGTTAGGAAAAGAAAGTAATGGTTGGTATAAGATTAACTATAATGGGAAAACAGGCTATGTAAGTGGTGACTACGTGACAGTAAAAAATGGAACAAGTAGCACGACACCGCCATCATCATCAGAAGTCGATAAAACGAAATCGTATATCGTAAATACAGACGTACTAAATGTACGAGACAAAGCTGGTACTCATGGCAAGCAAATAGGTCAAGTAAAGCAAGGAACAAGCCTAAATGTGTTAGGAAAAGAAAGTAATGGTTGGTATAAAATCAATTATGAAGGCAAAACAGGTTATGTAAGTGGAGAGTATGTAACGGTAAAAAATGCAGGAAGTAGTTCTACACCACCAACCTCTTCAGAAGTAGATAAAACAAAAATATACACAGTGAACACAGATGTCTTAAATGTACGAGATAAAGCCAGCACGAGTGGTAATAAAATCGGAAGAGTGTATAAAGGAAAAGTCTTAAATGTCTTAGGAAAAGAAAGCAATGGTTGGTATAAAATCAACTACGAAGGTAAGACAGGTTATGTAAGTGGAGAATATGTAACGGTAAAAGATGAGGAGGATAATTCTACGCCACCATCATCTTCTACTAGTAAAACATATGTCGTAACCGTTAATTCTTTAAATGTACGTTCAGGTCCATCGGATACGTATTCTATTATTGGCAGTTATAAGTTAAATCAGCAAATTCAAAGTAGTAGATTAGTAGATGGCTGGCTTGAAGTCAATTATAACGGTAAAAAAGGGTACGTTTCTTCTCAATATGTAAAAGAGAAAGATGATGTTACTATAGAAGGTACATTAAAAAATCGAGTAATTGTATTAGATCCAGGCCATGGTGGTCATGACCCTGGTGCGGTGAATCATAATGGTGTTCTTGAGAAAAATATTACGTTAAATGTAGCTCGATTTGCAGAACCTTTGTTAGAAAAATTAGGGGCAAATGTTATTTTAACAAGGACATCAGATACATATTTAACATTGTCAGAACGTACAAGAATAGCAGAGGATATTGAAGCAGATGCCTTTTTAAGTATTCATGCGAATTCTTCTACAAGTGATAGTGCAAATGGACTTGAAACATGGTATTACAGTTCTGGAAGAGCAGTAATGGCTGCATCAGAACGAGATGCAAAAAGTAAAATTTTAGCTCAGATGGTTCAAGAAGAGTTAGTAGCAGAATTAGGATTAACGGATCGTGGAATTAAAGAAGGCTCCTTCTATGTAATTGCTAATACACGTTCAATGCCTTCAGCCTTAACAGAATTAGGATTTGTTTCAAATCCAAAGGAAAGTTTGTTTATTGATGATACAGCTGTTCAAAAACGAATGGCACAAGCAATTACGCGAGGATTTATTCGCTTTTTTGCAACATATTAATAAGTAAAGGATTCCTCCTTCTCACAAAATCGTCACAAGGAACAACAATTGTTTCGTCGAATGAAGATAGTGAAAGGAGGAATTTTTTTTGTTAGTGAAAAAAATTGAAAATAAGCTTATTTTTACAAAGGAAGAGGGAATGCCTATTTCATCTCTTCGCCAGCTTCCTCTTCAACCTCTTCAGCCTTTCTCCTATGATAAAAACCTCCAACAACTTCTCGTTGGGAAGAAACTTCTTTTTGATGAATTAAACATTTCCTTATCAACCCTTCAACAACATTATAACAACGGCTATGTTCAAGTCCATAAAGGCATTACAAAAGAAAATAACCTATACAAATGTAGTCGTTGTCACAATGAAGACCAACAACAATTTTATACGTATGAGTGTTTACGATGCCATCGTGCGTGTACGTATTGCCGAAATTGTATAAAGATGGGACGGATTAGTGAATGTACGCCTCTTTTTTCTTGGTGTGGAGAAGAGGTTTATTATGATAGCAACCACGGTGTATTAGCTTGGGGTGGAACATTATCAATGGCTCAACAACGTGCATCTGATGAAGTTGTTGCAGCTTTAAGAGAGAGTCGTTCCCTTTTATTGTGGGCAGTCTGTGGTGCAGGAAAAACGGAGATGATATATGAAGGAATAAAAGAGGCATTACAAGCTAGAAAACGAATTTGTATCGCAGCACCAAGGCGGGATGTCATCATGGAACTAGCACCTCGTTTAAAAGAGGCATTTCCTTTTGCAACAATGGCGGTATTGCATGGGGAAAGTGAAGAAAAGCATATACATGCACAACTTGTGTTAGCGACAACTCATCAATTATTCCGCTATTATAAGGCTTTTGATACTGTCATTATTGATGAAGTAGATGCCTTTCCATATTATTATGATCAAACGTTACAACGGGCAGTAACATGGGCAAGAAAAGAAGAGAGTACACTGATTTATTTAACGGCTACGCCTTCATTGAAGCAACAAAGGCAGTGGCAAGTTGTTCGTGTTCCAGCACGTTATCATGGCTATCCCTTACCAGTCCCAACTATTACATGGTGTGGCAATTGGAAAAAAAGTTTGAAGCAAGGACGTATTCCAACTGCAATTAATAAATGGTTAACGAAACAAATGAATCAACGGAAATCCTTATTTTTATTTGTGCCAACAATTGAAGATACAGCATTATTAAAGACAGTAATTCAAAAGTATTATTCTATTTCGGTTGAGGGGGTACATGCGAATGATGAAGAGCGAACAGAAAAGATAGAACGATTTCGGAGTCGAGAAATAAAATGGCTCATTACAACGTCAATTTTAGAGCGAGGCGTTACCATTCCAAATAGCAATGTAGCTGTTATTGGTGCAGAGCATCTTCTGTTTACAGAAAGTGGGCTTGTTCAAATGGCCGGAAGGGTTGGAAGAAGCAAAGATTATCCAAGTGGCGAAGTTGTCTTTTTTCATTTTGGCAAAACAGAACGAATGATAACTGCTAAAAAACAAATAGAAGCATGTAACATGGAAGCAAAGAAAGAAGGGCTATTACAATGAAGTGTGTTTATTGTCAGTCAGAAATTACTAGTCGATTTTTATGGTATTCATTTCTTTTTCCTGAACAACGTGTTATATGCGATGCCTGTGAACAATTATTTTCGCCAATTAGCGGTGTTATTTGTAAACGCTGTGGACGATTAGAAGAAGCGGAATATTGCTATGATTGTCAGCGCTGGATGGAGAAAGAGGACTATTTAATATACAATCGTTCTCTCTATCATTATGATGAAGCGATGAAGGAGTGGTTTACTCGTTTTAAATTTCGTGGCGATGTTGCTTTATTGCAAATGTTCTCAGAACAGTGGAGAAAGACGTATAAACAATTCTTTAATGGAATAGATGGTGTTGTACCGATTCCTCTTAGTAAGCAACGAAGCTATGAACGAACGTTTAATCAAGCTTATTTATTAGCTCAATTAGTAGAGGTACCTATCATTCATGCTTTAGATCGTATTCATAGTGAAAAACAAAGTAAAAAAGGAAGAAGCGAACGATTAATGCGTGAAAATGTATTTAACGGTATAGTAGATGTAAGTGGAAAAAAACTTGTATTAATTGATGATTTATATACAACAGGTGTTACTTTGCAGCAAGGTGCCTTTATTTTAAATCAATGTGGCGCAAAAGAAGTGTATGGTTATACCCTTGCTCGGGCATAACGAAGAAAGAGGTTATTTTACATAGAGGTTAGCCTGAGTTTTTTAGATAGGAGGATAAAAGGTGAAAAAGGGTTTTATCATGCTTATGATGGTAATTGCTATCGGTTTGGTGCTTCTAGTTGGAATAAAAGCCTTTTTTCATAAAGAAGTAGAAGAAATAACAACAACTGTTACAGCAACGATAGAGTCAGAAGAAAAAATAGTAACAATTGATGGGGAACAAATTTATTTCAGAAAGATAGGAGAAGGGAAATATCCTTTGTTTATGTTACACGGATATGGAGGTTCAGCAGAGGGATTTAAAAAATTATATCCTCATCTTTCTAAAAAATTTACAATTGTGGCAGTAGATATGCTTGGCTTTGGAAGATCATCAAAGCCGATTGAGGATTATTCCTTTCCTAGACAAGCCAATATGTATAAACGATTAATGCAGAAAATTGGATATGAGAAGTTTGCTGTTCTTGGTCATTCTATGGGGGGGCAAATGGCATTAAATATGGCGTATTTATATCCAACACAAGTGAGTCACCTTATACTAGTCGATGCAACAGGGGTAGAAACATTAACAACAGGAACACCAAGTTCTAAGCCAATATTTGATGAAACATTGAAAAATGTATCTGCCGTTTCTAATTATGAAGGGGGAAAAGCAAAAAGCGTGAGGCCCCAAATGTATTTAAAAAAACTGCGAATTTCTTCAAAGGCAATTACGACACCAACCCTTATTATTTGGGGCCGACATGATAAAAGTGTCTCCTGGGAGGATGGGGAAATGTATCATCGTTTATTAAAAAATAGCAGCTTTCATATTATTGAAGATGGTGGGCACGCACCATTTCGTCAATATCCAGACCAATTTTTAACCTATGTAGATGATTTTTTTGTTGAATATCCACTAAGGTAAAATAAAAAGAGACAATTGTAAAAATTGTCTCTTTTCTTATATAATGTAATTAAGGTAAAAAATGGGATATGGGGGTATTTGGTGGAAAAGTCTCAACAATCAGGTGCAGAAGTAGAGTTGCTGAAAAATGATGAAACTAATTTTGAGCCAATTCGTCTTCGACTATTACAAGATTTACGTATACACCCCCAACAGTGTAAAGCAGAATTAAAAGCCTTTTTAAAGGTAGCAGATGAAAAACGAGATGTTACAATGAAGGCATGGTGCTTTGCATTATTAGGGTGGTATTACCATGATCGTGCGCAATTTGATTTATCCTTAGAGTATCAAATGAGAGCTTACTATTTATTTGAAAGTAAGGATGATAAAAAAGGATTATTATTTGTATATAATGGTTTAATGGCGAATTATAATGGGATAGGTATCTATGAGTCTGCCATTAATTATGGATTAAAAGGAATAGCTTTGGCAGAGGAATTGAATGATGAACGATACCTTTCCATTATTTACACGAATATGACGGACGCGTATATAGGATTAGAGATGTATATGGATGCAAAGAAAATATATGACCAATGTAGTAAATTGCAGTATACTCAATCATCACTTGAATTAATGATTATTTCGTATCAGTTACGTGCGGAGATTGAATTACATTTAGGAAATACCAAAAAGGCAGTTGAGTTAGCTACATATGCAATTTGTATTGCTAAAGATTATGAAATAATGAATTGTGAAACATTACGCATTCGTGGAGAAGCATATTGGAAGCTAGGACAACCAACATTAGCAGAAATCAATTTTAAACGAGGGATACAAATAGCAAAACGCGTAAATGCATTGGAAGTGCATTGCAAAATTTTATATAAATATGGGCTATTATTACAAGAACGTAAGAAAGAAGGAGCAGAAAAAGTTCTTTATGAAGCAAGTCAGTTAGCAGAAAAGTCAAAATTACGAATTGAAATTGTAAAGATAAACGAAGCATTAAGCGATATGTATAAACAAAAAGGGAACTTTGAAAAGGCGTTGTATCACTTAGAGATAGCATCTCGTTATTCAAAGGAGATTTTTACAAAGCAAAATAGTATTTGGATTAATAAGTTAAAACATAACCGATTAAAACGAGAAGCAAAAGAATATAAATCCATGTATGACCAAGTGGCAATTATTTCAAGAATTGGCCAAAAAATTACCGCTAATTTAAAAATGAAAGATATTTTGATGATGGTTTATGAAGAAGCAAAGAACATCATTCCGATGGATGTATTTGGTATTGCCATTTATAAGGAAGATGTGGGAGCAATTAATTATGAACTACTTATTGAAGATGGAAAACGTATATCTGGTGGAAACATATCGATTAATTGTAATAAACGTATAGGAGCTTATTGTGTTAGAGAGAAGAAAGATGTATTTATTAACGATAATGCCCTTGAATATACTAGGTATATTTCCGGTTTGAATGAAATAAACAAAGATAAATGCATATGTATACAAGCGTTAATTTGTTGCCCGTTAATAGTTGAAAACAAAGTAAAAGGATTTATTACTGTCCAAAGCTATGAAAAGGACATGTATAAGGTAGAAGACTTAAACACATTGAAAATATTATCTTCTTATATTGCAATTGCATTGGAAAATGCTGAACTATTTAATCAAGTAGAATATCATGCAAATCATGATGGATTAACGGGTGTGTGGAATCGCAAACAAATAGTAAATAGAGGTGAAAGAGAATTTGAAAAATGGAAACAATACGGTACTCCTCTATGTGTTGCATTATTTGATTTAGATTTATTTAAGAATATAAATGATACGTATGGTCATTTAGTTGGAGATGAATTACTAAAATTATTTGTCCAAACTGTGAGGGCTACCATAAAAAATGAGAAGTTTTTTGGTCGATATGGTGGAGAGGAATTTTTATTAGTATTGCCAGATACAACGATAGAAGTAGCTTATCAACAATTAGAACAAATTCGTTGTGAATTTGAGAGAATGTATCTTCAAATTGGAGATAAGCAATTGTCTACGACGGTGAGTAGTGGTTTATATGCTTTTAATAATCATGCAATTACATTTAGAGAAGGAATAAAAAAAGCAGACGAAGCATTGTATCGTGCAAAAGCTTCAGGTAGAAATACAGTTGTAAAGGCGCTCTAAGGCGTCTTTTTTTAGTTTCTAAGACAATCTAGTAGATTGTGAGAGATTGAAGAGAGCACATTTTTTGTATTTGTGAATACAATAATTATAAGATTTCACATAGGAAAAAGATGGTACAAACTTTTTGTAAAAAGGGAGGAAGGAACATGGTATGAAGAAAATCCTTTTACTTTCTCATGATCTTGGTGGGTTTGATGTCATTTATCCAACGTATACAAGACTAAAAGAATTAGGGGAGCAAGTTCTTCTTTCTTGTGTTGGCCCTGCTGGACAGTTAAAGGGAAATTTTCAATGTAAGGAAGATGAATTTTTTTCAAAACTAAAAAGTTTGGTTTATAAGAAAAAAGTAAAAGGACTTGTTACGAGTACAAGTCTGCATTCGAAAATAGAAGTAGAAGCGATTAAATTTTGTAAAGAGCAAGGTGTAAAAACAGTTGCTATTCTTGATTATTGGATAAGTTACGCATGGCGTTTTCGGCTAAATGATGATACGTATGTATATCCAGATTATTATATCGTAATGGACCACGTTGCATATGAAGAGGCAATTGCAGCAGGTGTTCCAAAGGAATGCTTAATTATTTTAGGGCACCCTGGATTAGATAGCATTATTTCCAAAAGTAAGACTAAAGAGATATTACGCAAGGAAGGAGGACCACGTGTTTTATTTTTATCACAGCCAATTTCTCTCGTATATGGAGATGAAAAAGGCTATACAGAATATACGGTTTTACGAGATTTAGAGAATATGAATCTGGATTATAGTGTTAAATTTCATCCTAAAGAAGATGCTATTGTAAGAGAATTATATGAAAAAAGGGAGATAACAGGCTCTCTTTCTCAGTTATTGCCAAGTATTGATTTAGTAGTTGGAATGAGTACGATGGGAATGCTCCATGCCTGCATTTTTGGTAAACCAACGATAAGCTATCAGCCTGATTTAAAAGGGCGAGATTTTGCAGTTACGAATCGGTTAGGATTAACAAAATTATATACGGATTATGAAGAATTAGAGTTGTTTTTTGACCAGTTTCAAAGAGAGCCAGTTATTTACATGAATTCCTTACAGCCTATCAATTCATTTTTGTGGAGTGACGGAAAATCGACAGAACGAGTTGCTGGATTTATTAAAGGAATATTACAGTGATAAATCATGGGAATTTTTCATATATACCATAGAAGGACATGATTAGATAGAAAGAATAAATGAACTTCTTTAGGTGAAAGCGTTCACATATTTTTCACAATTTATAGCAGGAAAAAAAACGTACTTGGCGAAATTATTAAGTATAGGATGAAAGGAGGAGTTCATTGTGCGATACATCATTAGAGGAGAAAACATAGAGGTGACTCCAGCAATTAGAGATTACGTAGAGAAAAAAATTAGTAAGGTAGAAAAATACTTCGACACTCTTCAAGATGCACGTGTGAACTTAAAAGTTTACAATGGGGAGCAAAAACAAAAAATTGAGGTGACGATTCCAAGTTCTCACGTATTATTACGTGCTGAGGAAACGAATGCTGACTTATATGCGGCAGTCGATTTAGTTGTAGATAAACTAGAAAGACAAATCCGCAAACATAAAACAAAAGTAAACCGCAAAATGCGAGAGAAAGGTTCTTTAAAAGAATTTTTCATGAATGTGCAAGAAACAAACGTTGCTGTTTTAGAAGAAGATGATGACGCAGAAATCGTGCGTACGAAATCATTCGAGTTAAAACCAATGGATGTAGAAGAAGCAATTCTTCAAATGAATATGCTAGGACATAACTTCTTTGTCTTTATGAATGGAGAAACTGGGCAAACAAACGTTGTTTATACTCGTAAAGATGGAAGATATGGATTAATCGAAGCAAAATAATAAATAAAAATAAAGGTTGTCTTCTAAGTGAAGGCAACCTTTTTTGTATGTTATAAAGTGTATGTAAACTATTCATAAGTAAAAATTTGCTTTTTTAAAATGAAGTAGATACCTTTTATTTTTCCCGTTCTAATTGTTATTAAGACTCACCCTACAAAATCAGGTATGGTTAAGAGTGATGTCAGTAAGAACTAGATTCGTTTAACTAACCATTAGTATTTTTGCTGATGGAAGTTGCGTACGAAGACTTTTTTCGATGTCTAGCCTCCAGCTGTCTTTCTCGAGAAATATCACGCCATCCCTTAAAAATTCCAAAGGAAAGAATTTTTGATGCTGGTGTGAAATTTTATTTGAGAGACTTCTTACAATCTTTCTGACTTCGTTACAAAAGATTGTAACAACCGCCTTGGGTTTTTCTGATAGAGGTTGTCATCCTTGACGTACTAATGTAAAATTGAACTATTAATTCACTTATAATAGGAAATAGAAAGTAGTGAACATTTCCTTCATAAAATAAAAAACGAGCACTCATTGGTGAGCTATTAGTTTGCTAATTTTGCCTAAAGAGGAGATTGTGAAATATGCTAGGAGCATTAAAAAAATTATTTGATCCAAATCAACGTTCATTAAATCGCTATGAAAAAGCGGTAGAAAAAATTGAAGCACTAGCTCCTGAATTTGAAAAGCTAAGTGATGGAGAATTACGTGAGAAAACAGATGAGTTTCGTTCTCGTCTAGCAAACGGAGAATCATTAGATGACCTTTTACCAGAAGCGTTTGCTACTGTTCGTGAAGCAGCAACTCGTGTATTAGGACAACGGCATTATCCTGTTCAGTTAATGGGGGGAATGGCTTTACATGAAGGGAATATTTCCGAGATGAAAACAGGGGAAGGTAAAACATTGACATCTACACTTCCTGTTTACTTAAATGCCCTTTCTGGCGAAGGTGTTCATGTTGTAACAGTCAATGAATATTTAGCTCATCGTGATGCAACTGAAATGGGACAAATATATGAATTTTTAGGATTAAAAGTAGGTTTGAACTTAAATAGTTTAGATCGTGAAGAAAAGAAAATTGCGTACGCAGCAGACGTAACATATAGCACAAATAACGAACTAGGTTTTGACTATTTACGTGATAACATGGTTATTTACAAAGAGCAAATGGTACAACGCCCATTAAACTTTGCGATTATTGATGAGGTTGACTCTATCTTAATTGATGAAGCTCGTACGCCATTGATTATTTCTGGACAAGCAAATAAATCAGCAATGTTATATATTCATGCTAATGCATTTGTACGAATCTTAAAGAAAGACGAAGATTATACGTACGATGAAAAAACAAAAGCCGTTCTTTTAACAGAAGAAGGGATGAATAAAGTAGAGCGTGCCTTTAACATCGAAAACTTATTTGATGTAAAGAATGTTACATTAAATCATCACATCAATATGGCATTACGTGCTCATGTTGTTATGCATCGTGATGTTGATTATGTTGTACAAGATGGTGAAGTTGTAATCGTTGACCAATTTACAGGTCGTTTAATGAAGGGGCGTCGTTATAGCGAAGGTTTACACCAAGCAATTGAAGCGAAAGAAAATTTAGATATTCAAAACGAGAGTATGACACTGGCAACAATTACATTCCAGAACTACTTCCGTATGTACAAAAAGCTGGCTGGTATGACAGGTACAGCGAAAACAGAGGAAGAAGAATTCCGTAACATTTATAACATGCAAGTTATCGTTATTCCAACGAATAAACCAATTGCTCGTGATGATCGTCCTGATTTAGTCTTTAAATCAATGGAAGGTAAATATATGGCAGTGGTAAATGACATTGTAGAACGTCATAAAAAAGGACAACCAGTACTTGTTGGTACAGTTGCTATCGAAACATCTGAATTAATTTCAAAAATCTTAAGTAAAAAAGGCGTTCGTCATGAAGTATTAAATGCGAAAAACCATGAACGTGAAGCACAAATCATCATGAATGCTGGTCAAAAAGGTGCTGTAACAATTGCGACAAACATGGCTGGACGTGGTACAGATATTAAACTTGGCGAAGGTGTTCGTGAAGCTGGTGGTTTATGCGTTATCGGTACAGAGCGTCATGAGAGTCGTCGTATTGATAATCAGTTACGTGGTCGTTCTGGTCGTCAAGGAGACCCTGGTGTGACACAATTCTATTTATCAATGGAAGATGAATTAATGCGTCGTTTCGGTTCTGATAATATGAAAGCAATGATGGATCGCCTTGGAATGGAAGATGATCAACCAATTGAAAGTAAAATGGTTTCAAAAGCTGTTGAATCTGCACAAAAACGTGTAGAGGGTAACAACTTTGATGCACGTAAACAATTATTACAATATGACGATGTATTACGTCAACAACGTGAAGTTATTTATAAGCAACGTTTTGAAGTATTAGATGGTGAAAACTTACGCCCTGTTATTGAAAAAATGATTGAAGCAGCAATTAAACGTATGGTGGCGCAATATACACCAGATGCAGAGATTCCAGAAGACTGGAATATCAAAGGCTTAGTAGAAGTAATTGAAGCAAATATTCTTCCTGTAGGCATTGTTTCTGAAGATGACTTACGTCGTTTAGATCCTGAGGAAATGGTTGAATTAATTACTGAAAAAGCAAAAGAACAATACGATTATAAAGAAAGCCAATTAACATGGGATCAAATTCGTGAGTTCGAAAAAGTGGTTGTTTTACGTGTGGTTGATTCAAAATGGATGGAACATATCGATGCAATGGAGCATTTACGTGAAGGAATTCATTTACGTGCATACGGTCAAATTGATCCATTACGTGAATACCAATTTGAAGGGTTCAACATGTTTGAAAATATGATTGCGACAATCGAATTAGAAGTAGCACGTTACATGATGAAATCAGAAATTGAAGAAAATGTTCAACGTGAAGAAGTAGCACAAGGTGAAGCAATTCATGCAAGTGCTGGTGAACATAAAGAAATGAAGAAAAAACCGGTTGAGAAAAAAGAAGAAATCGGCCGTAATCAGCCATGTCCTTGTGGAAGTGGTAAGAAATATAAAAACTGCCACGGTGCAATTTCTTAATCTATTGACATATCGGTTATAATAAATGTAGATATACATGGTAGGGATAAGGGAGTATTTCCTTATCTCTATTTTTGTAAAAGAAAAAAGGAAGAGAATATCTTTTTTCAAAAAAGGATTTATGTTTTTCTCTTTTTAGATGAACGGAGGAATGAACATGGAAATGGCAGAAATTCGTCAAGAGCTAGAACGCATCGAAACACGTTTGGACGATTTTCGTGGCTCATTGAATTTAGAAGAAAAGGAAAATCGAATTGCTGAACTTGAAGATTTCATGACAGATCCAACTTTTTGGGATGACCAAAAGGCTGCCCAAGGGATTATTAATGAATTAAATGGGTTAAAGGATGCAGCAGGTCGTTTTCATGAGTTACATGACACATATGAAAACTTAGAAATGACATTTGAATTGTTAAAAGAAGAACAAGATGCTGATTTACAAGAAGAGCTAGTTTCAGAGTTAAAGCAACTAATCGAAGCAATGAACGAATTTGAATTAGAATTGTTATTAAGTGATCCTTATGATAAAAATAACGCTATTTTAGAGTTACACCCTGGTGCTGGTGGAACAGAGTCACAAGACTGGGGACAAATGCTTCTTCGTATGTATACACGATGGGCAGAGAAACGTGGTTTTAAAGTAGAGACATTAGATTACTTACCAGGTGATGAAGCTGGGATTAAGAGTGTTACGTTATTAATTAAAGGTCATAATGCGTACGGTTATTTAAAAGCAGAGAAAGGGGTACATCGTCTTGTTCGTATTTCTCCTTTTGATGCATCTGGTCGTCGTCACACGTCTTTCGTTTCATGTGATGTAATGCCAGAATTCGATGATAGTATTGAAATTGATATTCGTACGGAAGATTTAAAAATTGATACGTATCGTGCAAGCGGTGCAGGTGGACAGCATATCAATACAACTGACTCTGCTGTTCGTATTACCCATGTTCCAACAAACACAGTTGTTACGTGCCAAACGGAGCGTTCACAAATTAAAAACCGCGAACAAGCAATGAAAATGTTAAAAGCAAAATTATATCAAAAGAAATTAGATGAACAACAAGCAGAATTAGATGAAATTCGTGGAGAGCAAAAAGAAATTGGCTGGGGTAGTCAAATTCGCTCTTATGTATTCCATCCGTATTCAATGGTTAAAGATCATCGTACAAATACAGAAACAGGGAATGTGCAAGCTGTGATGGATGGCGATATTGATTTATTTATCGATGCATATTTACGTTCACGTATTTAAAAAAGAAGCGGATATATGATAGTAATCACACGCTTTCAATGAAAGTGTGTGATTTTTTGTGAAAAAATATTGTTGAGTGAAGATGTAGGAGGATTTTAAGAAGTATGAGTTTTATTCCAGTTAAATATCACAAAATAGCAGAATACATATATGTTCTAATAGGATCTGTTTTTGTCGCATTAGCTTTTAATGCATGTTTACTACCAAATGGTGTTGCCTCAGGTGGTTTTTCAGGGTTAAGTACAATTTTATTTGAAGTATTTGGATGGGAACCAGCTTTTGTACAGTGGGCATTAAATATTCCGTTATTCGCTGCTGGATGGTACATTTTAGGTGGCCGTTTTGCAATGAAGACATTAGTAGGTACGTTTTTCTTACCATTTGTGATTTTTTTAACGAGAAATATTGATCCTTGGACAACAGATCCATTGTTAGGTTCTATTTTTGGTGGTATTACAATTGGGATTGGGTTAGGAATTATTTTTAGAGGAAATGGTTCAACAGGTGGTACAGATTTATTAGCACAAATTTTAAATAAATATACGAATATTTCTTTAGGAATGAGTGTGGCTATTTTAGATGGGGTTGTTGTATTATTATCAGCGCTTTTATTAAGTATGGAAAATGGAATGTACGCCCTTGTTGCATTATTTATTACAAGTAAAACAATCGATTTCGTTCAAGTAGGTCCAGGTACATCAAAAATGACACTTGTTATTACGAATAAACCAGATGAAGTGAAGGCTGGTATTTTTAAAGAAGTAAATCGTGGTGTAACACGTGTAAGTGGGTATGGTGGTTATACGGATAGTGAACGTCCAATTTTAATGTGTGTAGTGGAGCAATCAGAGTTCACAAAGTTGAAACAAATTGTTAAAAGTATTGATGCTTCTGCATTTGTCGTCGTTTTAGATGCAAATGAAGTTGTAGGGGAAGGATTTAAAACTGCTTAAATTTAGAAAGTGGCGTATACTGTAATTGTGTAAGTTTATTCTAAATATTCCGTTTAATCAAAGGGAGTGGAGAAGATGAAAAAGCAATTACTTATATTGGGGACAGTAGCTGTTTTTGCACTAGCTGGTTGTGGCAAATCTAGTGACTCAGGCTCGAAGAATTCTTCAGCAGCACCAGATGGTGAAAAAATTGTTCAACAAACATGCGCAGGCTGTCATGGTGGAAACTTAGAAGGTGCATCAGGGCCTGCTTTGGATAAAGTCGGTGGCAAACTATCAAAAGACCAAATTTTAGAAGTACTGAAAAATGGTCAAAATGGTGGTAAAATGCCAGCTGGCTTAGTTTCCGATGAGGATGCGGAGGCAGTTGCTAAATACTTATCAGAGAAAAAATAAACGAAAAATAGACATACAGTTTTGTATGTCTATTTTTTATACAATAAATAAATCTAGTTAAGTAATGAAGAGATTCTAGCAAAAAAGCCACTTAAGAGAGCGGCTTTTTTGCCTAGAAATTACGAGATAATGAAAGTATCGTTTGTAGTTTT
>JBJEFI010000073.1:32928-34801 GCA_051873875.1 Bacillaceae bacterium
GAGCGGCTTTTTTGCCTAGAAATTACGAGATAATGAAAGTATCGTTTGTAGTTTTCTATTTCTAACTTCCAGCTGTCCTCTTCGAGACGTTTCACATTAGCACCAAAAGTCCAAGAACAGGACTTTCAGCACTAATGCTCCAACGCTTGTCAGAGGACTACTTTCATTATCTCTTGCTTCGCTACAAGATAATGAAAGTACCGCTTGCAGTTTTTCTAGTTACACAGCTGGAAGGGTAACAGTAACGGTAAATAAGTCACCATTTGTATCAATTATTAAGCTTCCTCCGTGTAAATCAATAATGCTTTTGGCAATGGCAAGGCCAAGACCAGAGCCTTCCGTATGGCGAGAGGTATCCCCTCGTTTAAATCGTTCTACTAGCTCATCTGTATCCATGCCTAGTTCATATTTAGAAATATTTTTAAATGTAACGACTGCATTATTTTGTAGTTTTTCGGCTATGATGTAAACGCGTGATGATTCTAGTGAGTATTTTAAAATATTGTTTAATAGATTATCAAAAACACGCCATACTTTGCGACCATCAACAACCGCATAAATTGGTTCATCTTTTATCGTCGTGCGGAACTGCAGATGAGATTCGTCAATTTGCTCGTTTAATTCCGCAAGAGATTGTTTTAATAATTGAACAATATCAACTCGTTCTTTTTGTAATTCAATATTGCCTGTTGCCATTTTTGATGCTTCGAATAAGTCATCAATTAATATTTTTAAACGTTGTGATTTACGGTCGATAATTTCAATGTATGCTTTTTGTTCATCTTCCGTTAACTTGCCTGATTTTAATAAATCTGTATACGTAATAATCGACGTTAATGGTGTTCGTAAATCATGGCTAACGTTTGAAATTAATTCTGTTTTTAAACGTTCGCTTTTTACTTGCTGTTGCTGTGATGTACTAACATTATTTTTCATCTTATTAATATTGCGTGCTAATTGAGCGAATGGTGATTTTCCTTTTACAGGAATATCTTGTTGAAACTGTCCATTTGCAATGTTGTCTGCAGCTTTTACAATTTTATTGAAGTAACCAATGCGTTTTAAAAAGATTAACACAGCTGGAACAAGAATAAAGACAAACAACGGAATATAGATAAGGATAAGTGGCGTCACGATTGAAACAGCTCCTACGCCACCTAAAAAGATAATGCCTAGTAACATAAGGGATTGAACGCCTATACTTTTGTTAATAAACATTTCTTGTGCAATGGTAATTCCTTTTTTCGTATAGCTGTTTTCCCATTCAGCTTGTATATCTTCCGTCTGTTTTAGTGTGTCTATTAACCATTTTCCTTGTATAAAGGTAAGGACTAACAGAATACTTGGGATAAGGAAATCGAATAATTGACCAATTATTCTTTGAACTAAGTAACCATTTTCCAATGCTGATCTAAATCCATCGAAAAAGATAAAAATATCAGGAAGAAAGATATATGTTAAGTAAGCAGATACTACAAAGGCGAATAACTTTCCATCAATCGGAATTTTGTTATAAAATTCAAATGGTTTTCCAACTTCAAAGGCTTCTTTTATTTTTGTTTTTCGATAAATAAGGATGCTTAATAATAAAGCAATAATTCCTGCAAAAAATTGAATAAAGGTAAGAACTTGGGATTTCTTATAGCTTTCATATCCTTGCATCATATCTGTATTTTTTGATGCCGTTTTTAAGACAACTACTTTTCCTTCAAAAGTAGGAAGTGGGACTTTATTATATAACTCTCGTATTACCTCATTCACACGATAATTATCTATGTTCTCTGTTGCCATTTCCTCTGTTTCATAAGATCTAGATAATACTTCTTGTATATAAGAACCCCGGTCTATATTGGTGAATGATTTTTGAAATAAG
>JBJEFI010000073.1:34901-43472 GCA_051873875.1 Bacillaceae bacterium
TACTTCTTGTATATAAGAACCCCGGTCTATATTGGTGAATGATTTTTGAAATAAGGCTTTTTCTTTTTTTAGAAATGCATTTAGTTCCTTGTTTGAGGAAACAGGCATGTTTGTATATACCTTTCCTGTTTGAACATCTTTAAAATAGTAGCTAAAAGCTTTTTTTTCTTTTGAAAATGTTGCCCGTTCTTTTTCTAATGCGTTGTAATAAACATCAACTAGTTCTTCTTTTTCTTTTACAATTTTCTTGCGAACATGTTCATCATCTCTAAAATTTTCCATAATATCTTGGATTTTTGTGTCACGTTCGGCAATTGTTTTTTGTTCTAATTGTTTATCATTTGTATTTTTTGCAGCTTGGATAGCATCTTCATATTGTGATTTAATACTTTCAACTTGTTCGTCTACATTCCCATAACGATTACGATGTTCTTCAATTTCACTAGTTGTGACGGTTATTTGTTTCTTTAAATCCTCACTACTGATGTTGTCTAATTCTAAGGACACAAGCCGTTGTAGAAAAGGATTTAAGTAGGAATTTTCAAACTCATCAGTCTGAAAGAATGAACCTTTTGCATAATAGCTAAGTGAATTAATACCAGATAGCGTAGAGCTTAGCCCAAATATAAATAAGAAGAGCCAAGCGATAATTTTCCATTTATTTTTCCATTTTGTAGCCAATTCCCCACACCACCTTTAAGTATCTTGGATTTTTTGGATCGATTTCGATTTTTTCACGAATTTTACGGATATGAACAGCGACTGTATTTTCTGCATTGTAGCTAGGTTCATCCCATACACGTTCATAAATTTCATTAATAGAGAAGACACGACCGGCGTTTGTCATTAATAATTGAACGATTTTATATTCAATCGGTGTTAATTTAACAGCCTCTCCATTTACACAAACTTCTTTTGCTTCTGAATTTAATGTAAGTCCATGTAAATCAATTGTTTTTGCTTTAACACCTTCGTATGTTCCTAAGCGAACATAGCGACGAAGCTGTGATTTCACCCTTGCTAGTAACTCAAGGGGATTGAATGGTTTTGTAATATAATCATCTGCACCAATTTGTAGCCCTAATATTTTATCTGTATCCTCACTTTTAGCGCTCAGGATAATAATTGGAATGTTTTTTTGTTCACGAATTTTGAACGTTGTTTGAATACCGTCAAGGCGCGGCATCATGATATCTAATAAAATAAGGTGAATCTCATGCTCCGTTAATTTTTCAATTGCTTCAATTCCATCGGCAGCTTGGATGACATTCATTCCTTCATTGCGTAAGTAAATTGTAATCGCTTCACGAATCTCTTTTTCGTCGTCTACGACTAAAATGTTAAAGTTATTCATTATTATCAACTCCCTTCAGAAAGTATAGCATAGCTATCATGTAAAATTTGGATAATTTTTCTCCCATACTATCTGTTTCTCTTGTCCTAACTGCCACCAAGATTCCTCTTTTGAAAATTTTAAGTTGAAGTTAAGTGGTAGTAAGGAACCGATTGGTTCAACTAACCATCAGTGTAAATGCATCACTGATGGAACTTTCACTTTATAGTGTAAGGGAAAAATCTTAATTTCTATGTAATACAATTCTTAAGAATTTCTTAACATTTGTCTAAGGGAAAGAAATGGAAACGTTTTTTGGGATTTGTCAATAATGTAATCAAATTTTAATAAAATGGATTTCAATAAACCTACTATTTGATGCTATAATGTAAACGAGAAAGATTTTGTCGAGATATGACAGAAATATGATAAAAATAAGCGAAGGTAAAGCACTACGCTAGGTATGGGTGATAATAATGATTGAAATGAAAGATGTATATAAGCGCTATCCAAATGGTGTGCTCGCTATTAATGGATTGAATGTTAAAATTAATCAAGGTGAATTTGTTTATGTTGTAGGTCCAAGTGGAGCAGGGAAATCCACATTTATAAAAATGATATATCGAGAAGAAAAACCATCTCAAGGAAAAATTATTGTAAATGGTATCAATATTGCGGAACTAAAAGATCGCAAAGTGCCATTATTCCGTCGAGAAATTGGCGTTGTATTCCAGGACTTTAAGCTGTTACCAACATTAACAGTTTATGAAAATATCGCATTTGCTTTAGAAGTAATCGAGATAGCGCCAGAAGAAATTAAAAAACGTGTTAGTGATGTGCTTGATTTAGTAAAACTAAAACATAAAGCGCGTATGTTACCAACAGAGTTATCAGGAGGAGAGCAGCAACGTATTGCCATTGCTCGTTCAATTGTAAACAATCCAAAGGTAGTCATTGCCGATGAGCCTACAGGTAACCTAGATCCACAAACAACGTTAGAGATTATGGAAATATTAGAAGAAGTAAATCGCCGTGGGACAACCATCATTATGGCGACACATAATAAAGAAATTGTAAATACATTTAAACGTCGTGTATTAACGGTTGACGGTGGAAGAATTACACGTGACCAGGCACGAGGAGGTTATACACTATGAAATTAAAAACAGCAAAACGTCATATTCGCGAAGGATTTAAAAGTTTAGGGCGAAATGGCTGGATGACCTTTGCTTCCGCTAGTGCCGTAACAGTAACGTTAGTATTAGTAGGAATGTTCTTAGCCGTATTATTTAACTTAAATCATTTTGCAACAATTATCGAAAATGATGTAGAAATTCGTGTTCGTATTGATTTAACTGCGACACCAGAACAAGAGAAACAACTAGGTGAAGAAATAAAGAAACTTGATACAGTTTCATCGGTTACATATTCACCGAAAGAAAAAGAATTAAACAGTTTAATTAGTAGCTTTGGTGAAGAAGGAAGTGCCTTCTCTCTATATGAACAAGAAAATCCTTTAAATAATGTTTGGGTAGTAAAAGCAAAAGCACCAGAGTATGTAGATAAGATTGCCAATGAAATTGAAGATTATAAGTATGTAGCATCTGTTGTTTGGGGGAAAGAAGAAGTAGGGAAGTTATTTGATGTACTTAGCATGGCCCGCAACATTGGAATTGGATTAATTGTTGCGTTGTTATTTACAGCCATGTTCTTAATCTCCAATACAATTAAAATTACAATTTTTGCAAGACGTCGTGAAATTGAGATTATGAGATTAGTAGGGGCAACCAACTCCTTTATTCGTTGGCCATTCCTAATTGAAGGGTTACTTTTAGGTTTGTTAGGTTCAATTTTACCAATCGCATTATTATTTATTACGTATAGCTCATTATCAGGGTATATCACACCAGCGGTAAATCCAAGTATGTATCAACTTTTACCGTTCAGCCCATTTGTTTATCAATTATCTGCAGTGTTAGCAATCATTGGGATGGTAATTGGAATGTGGGGAAGTGCGATGTCTATTCGTCGTTTCTTAAAAATCTAATAAACTTAAAGGTAGGAAAATAGCGTGAAGAATAAAATCATTTCTTCTACGTTAGTTGGAGTTATTTCCTTTGCTACTCTTGCTCCTTTTGCACCTTCTGTTTTGGCAACATCAAGCTTAAATAATCAATTAAATGATGTGAAAGAAAAGCAAGATGGTGTTCAGACAGAAAAGGAAAAATTGCAAGAGAAATTAAATAAGACAAAGAATAACAAAGCAGATGTAGAAGCACAGTTAGAAAAATTAAAGTTATCTATTCAAGAAACAAAAGAGAAAAGCTCAGCTGTATATAGTGAAATGGCTAAAATAAAAGCAGAGATTCGTGAATTAGAAAAAGAAATTAGCGATTTAAAAGAGCGAATTGAGCGTCGAACGGAAATTTTAAAGGAACGCCTTGTGTCCCTTCAAAAAACAGGTGGTCGTCGAGTTAGCTATATTGAGGTTATTTTAGGAGCAGAAAGCTTTGCTAATCTAATTGATCGTATTCATGGGATTTCTCGCATTATGAAATCTGACCAAGATATTTTACGTGAACAAGAAAATGATCAAAGAATGTTAGAGAAAAAGACAGTAGAACAAAAAAAACAACTAGCAAAAGTTGAAAAAGAACAAGCAAAGCTAGAAAAATTAAGTGAACAGCTTCAAGAGCAATCAGAAAAACAAAAAGAATTAATGAAGCAACTTGAACAAGAAGAAGAACATATTGAAGGCTACTTGATGGATATCGAAGAAGAAGCACAAGTACTTCAACAGCAAGAAGAAACAATTAAACTAGCAATTGCTGAAGAAAAACGTCGTCAAGAAGAACAGAAGCGAAAAGAAGAGGAAGAACGTCGTAAACAAGAGTTAGCACAACAGCAGCAACAAAATAACAATAATAAACCAAGTACAAATACACCAACGACACCAGAAAATAATGAGAATAGTGGAAGTAAACCACCTATTTCAAGTGGAATTTTCACTAGACCAGCAACAGGACCGGTAACAAGTGAATTTGGTCCACGTTGGGGTAAGAATCATCACGGTATAGACATTGGAAAACGAGGGGCAAGTGTGCCGATTGTCGCTGCTGCAGATGGTGTTGTATCTAGTTCCTATTATTCTAGTTCATATGGGAATGTTGTATTTATTACCCACTATATAAATGGACAAGTCTATACAACAATTTATGCTCATATGGAAAATAGAGCTGTTCAAGCTGGAGAAAGTGTAAGTAAGGGTGATTTCTTAGGTTACATGGGAAATACAGGTTTTTCGACTGGCCCTCATTTACACTTTGAAATTCACGAAGGTGAATGGAATAACGCAAAATCGAATGCTGTTAATCCAAGAAAATACATTAATTTCTAAAAGAAGACGCCCTTAATGGCGTCTTTTTGCTGTTTAATACAAGGTAGATTGTATATAATGATTAAAATAGGGTATATAAATATAAGTTCAGGAGGATGTTCCGTTGAAAAAATCGATAATTGCAGCAATAACGGCAGGTTCATTTGCCTGTGGAGCGATAGGAATGTATACAGTTGATGCTATCATAGATAAAAAAATGCAAATCGCACCAAAGGAAGAAGCAGCCAATGTAAAAATGCAAGATGAAGATATGAAGAAGTTTGAACAAGCATTTGGCATGATTTCTAATAATTACGTACAAAAAGTAAAAGATGATAAATTAGTTGAAGGTGCAATTAAAGGAATGCTTGAGACACTAGATGATCCATATTCTGTCTATATGGATAAAAAAACGATGGAACAATTCCAGCAATCGTTGGATTCTTCCTTTGAAGGAATTGGAGCAGAAGTAAGTAAAGAAGATGAAGTATTGAAAGTTGTCTCTCCAATTAAAGATTCACCTGCTCAAAAAGCGGGATTAAAACCAAATGATCAAATTCTTAAGGTAGATGGAAAAAGTATTGAAGGATTATCACAATACGAAGCTGTTTTAAAAATTCGTGGTGAAAAAGGTTCGACGGTAACGTTAACTGTTAAACGTCCTGGTGTAGATGAATTATTAACATTTAAAATTGTTCGAGATACGATTCCACAATTTACAGTCTTTAGTGAAATGAAAAAGGAAAATGGCAAAGATATCGGTTATTTACATATTACCTCCTTCTCTGAGGATACAGCGAAAGAGTTTAAAGAGCATTTAGGGAAATTAGAATCACAAGGAATAAAAGGGTTAATCATTGACGTTCGTGGAAATCCAGGTGGTTATTTAGATAGTGTAAAAGATATTTTAAATGAACTTGTTGTAAGTAAAAAACCAATTGTTCAAGTAGAAAATCGCAATGGGACAAGAGATAAACAATACTCTAACAATAAAACGAAAAAAGAATATCCAATTACTGTTTTAATTGATAACGGAAGTGCATCTGCATCAGAAATTTTGGCAGGCGCATTAAATGAAACGATGGATATTCCATTAGTTGGGGAAAAGACCTTTGGAAAAGGTAGTGTCCAACAAGCATTGCCATTAGCGGATGGTAGTAGCATTAAATTAACGTTATTTAAATGGTTAACACCAGACGGTAATTGGATTAACAAAAAAGGAATTGAGGCAACAACAGAAGTTAAGCAACCAGCTTATTACAATGCCCTTCCAATTGATGTGAAGGAACCTTTGAAATACGACGACAACAATGCTCAAGTTAAAAATGCCCAAGTAATGCTTGATGGATTAGGGTACAAACCAGGTCGTACAGATGGTTACTTTAGCAAGGAAACAGAAAATGCAGTGAAAGCTTTCCAACAGCAAAATAACGTGTCATCTACAGGTGTCATTGATAAAAAAACAGCGGAAATCCTACAGGCAAAATTGGTAGAAAAAATTCGCTCTGGTAAAGATGATGTGCAGTTACAAAAAGCGTTGGAATTAACAGCAAAATAAAGATACAAGTCAAATCCTCCAAAATTCCTTTTGGGGGATTTTATTATTTTAATTTAATAGCCAAAGGAAGATAGCCATTTATCGATTTCGTTTAATTATCTGTATTTTACAAAAAAACTTTCTACTGATATAATCGAGTAAACTAAAAATCGAAATCGCGATGAAGAGAAGAGTAGATAAAATGGATTCTTTACAGAGAGCTCCAGCAGTTGAAAAGGAGTAAGAATTATTTTGTTGAAGCAAGCCTCTGAGTATCACATTGGAACTTTTTATAAGAGATAGTGTGACAGGAGCTCCTGTTATAGAGCTAGGGTATACGTATTTAATACCGTACCTGAAGAGGTTAATATGGCGACATATTAATAAACTGGGGTGGTACCACGATATATAATCTCGTCCCCAAGACTGAAATGTCTTGGGGGTGGGATTTTTTTATTGGATAAAATGGCTGTAAATAGATGATTTAAATATGGGAGGTATAGAAAAATGAGTGAAGAAAGCGGAACATATTTCAATAATTTTTTAGATAAGGTTATTAAAGAAGATTTAAAAAATGAAACATTTACTCGATCAATTTGTACAAGGTTTCCCCCAGAACCAAATGGGTATCTTCATATTGGGAGTGCATATGCTATCCATTTAAACTATATAGCTGCCGAAGAATTTAAAGGGAATTTCAATCTTCGTTTTGATGATACAAACCCGTTAAAGGAAGATATTGAATACGTTAATGCAATTATCGAAGATATAAATTGGTTAGGTTATAGTCCTGGTAATCGAATATTTTATGGGTCAGATTATTCAAATGAAATATTTAACGCGGCTGTCACACTAATAAAGAAAGGAAAGGCATATGTTTGTGAATTATCACCTGAGGAAATGACGGAATATCGAGGTACATTGACAGAGCCAGGAAAGAATAGTCCTTACCGTAATAGATCGATTGAAGAAAATGTAGATTTATTTTTTAAAATGAAGAATGGTGAATTTCCGAATGGTTCAAAAGTATTACGTGCAAAAATAGAGATGGAATCACCAAATATGAATTTAAGAGATCCTATTTTATATCGAATTATTCATGCTAATCATTATCGAACAGGAAATGAATGGTGTATTTATCCGATGTATGATTTTGCACATCCAATCCAAGATGCCATTGAAGGCGTGACACATTCCTTATGTTCGATAGAGTTTAAAGATCATCGCCCTCTTTATGAATGGGTTCTAACAGAATTAGAATTAAAGGAGCCGCCGAAACAAAGGGAATTCGGAAGAGTAAATTTAACTGGCGTTGTAACAAGTAAACGGTATTTGAGAGAATTAGTAGCAGAGAAATTTGTAGATGGATGGGATGATCCTAGATTACCTACTTTAAGAGGACTTAGGAGAAGGGGATTTACTCCTGAGAGCATTAGGAATTTTGTGAATGAAATTGGTTTTATCAGACATCAAAGTACAATTGATTATGCAATGCTTGAAAATAGCCTACGTAGTCATCTAAAATCAAAAGTAAATAGTGTAATGGCTATTTTAAATCCTCTTAAGGTTACGATAACGAATTATGAAGAAGATAAAGTTGAAATTTTATCAATTGAAAATAATGTAGAGAATGCCGATTTAGGAAGTAGAGATGTTCCTTTTGCTAAAGTAATTTACATTGAAAAAGAAGACTTTATGGAAGTACCGATAAAAGGCTTTAAACGATTGTCTTTACATTCAGAGGTTCGTCTAAAAGGTGCTTATTTTATAAAATGTAATGAAGTTATTAAAGATGAGATAACGGGTGAAATAATTGAACTTCGATGCACCTATGATCCAGCAACAAAAAGTGGAACAGGTTTTAATGGTAGAAAAGTGAAGGGAACTATTCACTGGGTTTCAGCTTTGCATGGGATACCAGCTGAGGTTAACTTATTCAATAAATTATTTGAAAATGAAGACATTCTCAAAGATGACGAAAAAACATGGAGTGAAAAGATAAATCCTTATTCTAAAATAAGCCTTAAGAATTGTATAATAGAACCTTCTATAAAAAATGTAAAAATCGAAGATAAGTTTCAATTTATTCGCCACGGTTACTTTTGTGTAGATAAAAATACAACAGCTAAAAAGTTAATCTTTAATCGGATTGTTTCATTGAAAGATTCATGGAAAGGAAAAAGATAAATGTTTGTTGAATAAATCGGGCAGTTAATGACGATTATTTTTCGAAGTTAATTCGTGCTAAGTATTGAGAAGCGACTATTAGGATTAGTTAAAGTAGAATAATAACAACAGGAAAAAGACTCTTTGTTATGAAAGAGT
>JBJEFI010000074.1:0-9843 GCA_051873875.1 Bacillaceae bacterium
AACAAGGTGAAGATGGATAAAGGCCAGTACAGCAAGTATTACGGGGAGTATAAGTGAGTGTAGTTTGCAAAAGATAATAAAAAATTGAAATGTATTGGGTGATGTTTTTTGTTTGTAAAGTGCGAGAAATTAATATGTAATATTATTGTTTAGTAGTATAACTGAGAGTTTGAAAGGAATGTGTATTATCGTACACTATTGTAAAGATGATGAAAGAAGAATTATTAAAGAAAATAGAAAATAAAGAGGTTAGAGTTGGTGTTGTGGGCTTAGGCTATGTTGGTCTTCCGCTTGCTTTAGAAAAAGCAAAAACGGGATTTGACACAACAGGTTTTGATATACAGGTAAAGAAAGTAAAACTGGTAAATGAGGGAATTAACTATATTGGTGATATCATTGATGATGAGCTAAAAAATGTTGTTGAGAGCGGGTTATTGAAAGCTTCTAGTGATTTTAGTTTGTTGAAAGATATGGATTTTATAGCTATTTGTGTTCCAACTCCTTTAGATATACATCAGCAACCTGATATTAGCTATATTAAATCATCTGTCGAATTAATTTCGAAGTATCTATCCAAAGGGACCATCGTTGTTCTTGAATCGACCACATATCCAGGTACTACTGAGGAAATGATTAAACCAATTCTTGAAACATCTGGATTGAAATGTGGAATAGATTTTTATCTAGGGTTTTCGCCAGAAAGGGTTGATCCAGGCAACAAAGAATACAATACAAAGAATACGCCTAAAGTTGTTGGTGCAATTGGTGACGATGCATTAGAAGTGATAGCTACAATGTACAGGGCAGTGCTTGACGGAGATGTCTATGAAGTGTCATCTCCAACTGTGGCTGAAATGGAAAAAATACTTGAGAACACATACAGGAACATTAATATTGGACTCGCCAACGAAATGGCAGTTTTGTGTAATAAAATGGGAATTAATTACTGGGAAGTTGTTGATGCAGCTAAGACGAAGCCATATGGATTCCAAGCATTTTATCCTGGGCCAGGTTTAGGTGGGCACTGTATACCACTTGATCCGTATTATTTGTCATGGAAGGCACGTGAATTTGGGTTTCATACTTCCATGATTGAAAGCTCAATGATTGTAAATGATAATATGCCAGATTATTGTGTTAAAAGAGCAATGTCAATTTTGAATAGGTTTAAAAAATCAATAAATGGGTCAAAAATACTCGTTCTTGGAGTTGCATATAAGAATGATGTTGATGATTATAGAGAGAGCCCAGCTATTAGGTTGATTGAAAAGCTGATGGAAGCTGGAGCAAAAACTTCTTATTATGATCCATGGATAAGTGAATATAATAATAATGGTAAAGTATTTAAGGGGCTTGAACAAATAAACAAAAAGATAATAGGCGAGCAGGATCTTGTCATTATAGCGACGGCACATTCTAATATTGATTACACGATGATAGGTGAGAATGCACAATATATTTTCGATACTCGAAATGCAATGAAAACTATTAATTGTAGAGATAATATAGAATTGTTGTAATAAATTTTAAGGATTATTTGTTTGTAATAATTGATAAATGAAAAAGATTAAAATATTACATATTGCTTTTAAGCATAGAATAGATGATGTAAGGATATTCCAAAAAGAGTGCAAATCATTAGCTAAGATACCTCAATATGATGTGTCATATATGACATCTGATATCAATTCATCGGGTATAAACTCGGTCGAGGCGGGTGTGAAAAGAATTATTGTTACTGCTTCCCCAAAACGAATAATAAGACAATTAAAATATGTTAAGCAATTAAAACACTATATTTACGAGAACAATGATTTAGCCCTAATTCACTTACATGAGCCAGCATTATTGTTGGTTGCTTTATTTGCGAAACGGAGAGGAATAAGAGTAATTTTCGATTCGCATGAGGATTATTATCAGCAGATAAAAATGCGAAAAAAAATAGCTTTTGCTAATATAATAATTGCAAAGTTGTATAAAGCATATGAAAAATTTGTATGTAAGAGAATTGATGCAGTTGTTTTCCCATGTGAAATGGAGGGAAAACAAGCATTTGATTATAAAGTCAAACGTTTAGTATATTTAGATAATTTCCCGATACTGAATGGCGAAAAATGTAACGAATATATTGAACAGAACTCAGATAAGTTCTATGCTTGTTATGTTGGTACTATTTCTCGAGAACGAGGAATTCTTAATGTAATTAAGGCGTGGAAAAAAGCCAATGTAAAAGGTATTATTGCCGGAAAGTATGATTGCAGTGAAGTCAAAAGTTATATCGAAAATATGCAAGAATATGAAGGCGTCGATTATAGGGGATATTGTGATAGCATAGGTGTTAAAAGAGTGTATGAAGAGGCTTCTGTTGGTATGGCTACACTGCTTAATTATGGACAATACCATAAGAGCCACAACCTGCCTACGAAAGTATACGAATACATGATGTGTTGTATTCCAACAATAATATACAGAAACGCTTTTGTTGAAAGCGTTATGAAAGAGTATGAGTTTGGAATAATGGTAAATCCCGAAGATATTGGTGAAATTAGTGAAGCATTGGAATACTTGCGAGATAACCCTCAAAAGGCATTGCAGATGGGTAGAAACGGAAGAATAGCAGTCGAAACAAAGTATAATTGGTGTATTGAAGAAAAAAAATTATTCGAGTTGTACACTGATGTTTTAATAACTGATAATTAGAATAATAATTATGGAACTAATTACAAGAAAAGAAAACACCATTTTGATAATTGCAGTTTATGTGCAGTTTGTAGTTTGGATGTTTCAATTTGTAGTATATGCAGCATTGGGACAGGGAGTAATTTTGCCAGTATATTACGTCTGCAACACTCTGCGTATATTTCTTTTAGCTATATGTGTTTGTATATGGCTAAAGCGTTCTTTTATTGACATAAGCTTTGTTTATGTAAGTGTATTTGTATTCTTTTTTATTCAGGTTGTTGTTTTCCGAGAAAATGCTACGATAGTATCGGAGTATTACCTCTTCGATTTTTTTGTAGTATGCATTCCGGCTTTTCTGAATATAAAACTGATAAACGATGAGCAATTACAGATTAGGATTATGGTATTGTTTTCGTGGGTGGTGTTTCTGACAGGTGCGTTGTATTTCTTGCTGTATTCTGAATTAATACTACATGAAGACACATACAGTATGTCGTATTCATATTATATGTTGTTTAGTTCATTAACATTTCTGTATGTGAGTTTTGAAAAGAGGCGCTTCCTGTATATATTTCCATTTATTGCATCTATGGTATTAATTCTTATCATTGGGTCTAGAGGCGCTGTAATTTCAGGAATAATGTATTTTTTAGTAATAGTATTTCTTTCCAATAAGAGTAGAATAGCAAGGCTCTTTTCACTGATTATTGTAATTGCTTTTGTTGCAAACACTAGACGAATTGTTGAAATAATTGCTAAGATATTTAATGAAATAGGATATGATAGTAGATCCATTGAATTATTGGCAACAGGCGAATTTATTTCCTATGATAGTGGGAGAAGAGGAATATATGCGGATGCAGTTGAACTTATTAGGTTCCATCCTTTTGCTGGCAATGGGGTTGGTGCAGATATTAGAATGTTAGGTCAATATACGCACAATTTTTTTCTAGATGTATTTGTTCATTTTGGCATAGTATTAGGAGGGATAATAGTAATACTTGTAGTTTGTTTGATGATTATAGCTTTTATTAATTCTAAAAGCAAATCTCTCTTCTTTTTGTATTTTTTTCTTGGGTTCTTTCCGTTGATGGTGAGCGGTACGTATATTACATCGATTACCTTCTGGATGTTTTTGGGATATTGCATTAGTAGGATTAACATTTGTATTCTGTGGAGAAACAAGAAAAAAACTGAGATAGATGGAGTAACGCAGTATGAGCAGAATAGTCAAATTATTGAAAACTATAAAACAGAGTATTGTTGACAAAGGTGCAGCATATGTAATAATAGGCAGTTTTCTTACAAAGTTCGTTTCTTTTTTCGGCTCAGTATTTTTAGTAAGAGTCTTATCAAAAACGGAATTTGGAGTTTTGAGTTATTATGAAAACTTTATAGGGTATTTCATTATTTTTGCTGGATTTGGAATTGCTACGGGGATACAAAGATATCTTTTATTGCTTGATACTAACGAAGAAAAAAAAGCATGCTATCTGAATGCCCTGTTATCAGAAACATTGTGGAATATTGGGTTGGTAGCATGTGCATTGATTTTCTTTAAATTTTATCCCCACCCTCAAGCATTCGAAGGTTATTATTATGTAGCAATAATATTGACACTCTGCCTTCCGTTCATTGATCTTATGAATGCAAATATGTCTTCATTTAGGGCAATGTTTGACTATAAGGATTATGCAATACTAACATTTTTTACATCTTTTCTTCTGGTTAGTATGAGAATTGTTGGTGCCGTAGCTGGAAAACTATTAGGCACTGTTGTGTTTAGGTTAGTAGGAGAGATACTATGTGCTGCTTTTTGTTGCGTATATTTTTATTGCAAATTCTTTTTTCGAATAGACATAAAAAAGAATAATAAAATCTTTATAAAAGAAAGAAATGTATATTCTCTTCAAATAATGTTTACTAATGGTTTATGGGCAATATTTATGCTTAACGACCTTTTTTTATTAGGACAAATAGCTGGAAGTGAAAGTATGCTTGCTGATTATAAAATCGCTTATGTAATCCCGGCAAATCTTGCAATTTTTACTTCAGCAATTGGAACCTTTGTTGCACCGTATTTTACAAAAAAGGAAAATGAAAGAGATTGGAAATGGATCGAAGAACATTTCAAACTATTATTATTTACTAATATTAGTATAATGTTTTTTATTACGCTACTATGTTTTTTACTTGCAAAACCAATAGTAATATTGTTATATGGTCAAAAATATATTTCATGTGTGCCAGTTATGAAATTATTAATTATTGCGTCCTTCTTTAACAACGGTGTTCGGGCAACGATTGCAAATGTTTTATCGGCAATGGGTGAACAGAAAAAAAATATGATGGTTGCATGTGTAGGTATTATTCTTCAAATCTTACTGGATGTGATTCTGATTCCAATTATTGGTAGCATTGGCGTAGCTCTTTCAAACTCTGTTGTTTACATATTAATGAGTGTTATATTAATAGCTATTTTTATTAAGTGGACAAAGCAGAAAACAAATGGTTGTTCAGTGATGTAATCTAAGAGATTGTTCTTTCTAAAGTTTGAAACCATGATCCCTGAAAGCTTTTATATAGATAAAACGATGAAAAGAGAATTAATTGATAACAATTTAGCAATAATCAACGTAAAAATGTCTGCGGTAATTCCTTAAGGGCTTATGCTACAAAGATACAAAGATACAATGTAGTCTAACGGAAATAACTTTATCAAAAATATAATAAGAAGGAGAATGATTATTAAATATCACGATGATCAAAAAAGAGGTAATGAGAGTTACTAAAAAAGAAATAAGAAGCGGTAGTACAAGAAAAAATATTTGGTTAATTAATCACTATGCGGTTCCTTCACAATATTACCCGTTGGAGCGAACTAAACACTTCGCAAAACATTTGAAGGATAAGGGGTACTGCGTAACAGTTTTTGCAGCAAGCACAGTTCACAACTCTACAATTAATTTAATTACAGATGGTTCAAAATATTGTGAGATAATTGATGACGGGGTTCATTATGTGCTAATTAATTGTAAAGAGTATAGGGGCAATGGCATTTATAGAATACTCAATATGATAGAATTTGCCTTAAAACTTCCAGGTATTTGTAAAAGCTTCAATAAACCTGATGTTGTTTTGGCTACTTCGGTTACACCATTGGCATGTGCAATGGGAGTAAAGGTTGCAAAAAAATATAAGGCATTGGCCATAGCAGAGATTGCCGATTTATGGCCAGAATCGTTAGTTGAATATGGATTTGTCCGAGAGAACAGTATAGTGTCATCGTGTCTTAGAAAACTAGAAAAATGGATTTATGTTAATTCTGATGAGATAGTATTCGTTTCAGGGGGGTTATGGGATTATATTGAAGAACGAGGATGGCAAAATTGCATCAATCCCCAAAAGATACATTGCATAAATAATGGAGTTGATTTGGAAGAGTTTGATAGTAATAGAAAAAAGTATAAAACACTTGATGAGGATTTACACAATGAGTCTATTTTTAAAGTAGTATATACTGGTTCAATAAGGAAAGTAAACAATGTAGGATTACTTCTTGATGTGGCGAAACAAATTACTGATAAAAGAATTAAAATACTGGTATGGGGGGAGGGTGATGAACGCGAAGCACTTCAGCAGAGAATAGAAAAAGAGAAAATTGCAAATGTAGTTTTCAAGGGTGCTGTTGAAAAAAAATATATTCCCTACATTGTTAGTAATGCGGATTTGAATATTGTTCATAATAATCCGTCAAAATTATTCAGGTTTGGTATTAGTTTTAATAAAGTGTTTGATTATTTGGCAGCAGGAAAACCAATTTTTTGTGATTTTCCAAGCAAATACAATCCGGTTATTGAGTGTAATGCAGGAATTGATATTAATAATAGCGACCCTAATAGTATTGCAAATTGTATTGAGTGGTACGTAAATATGGGACAAAAGGCATATCTGATGTATTGCATAAATGCAGAGAACGCAGCTAAGGAATATGATTTTGCAGTTTTGACAGACAAACTAATTGACATAATCGAGAATGTGAAAGATAAAGAATAACATAGTACAGAGAAAATACAGAATTAATGGAATTGGAAATGGAAAGGTGAAGAATATGAAATATGCATTAATAGGCTGCGGTCGGATTGCAACTAATCACATGAAAGCAGCAGTTAACAATAATTTAGAGGTTGTAGCAGTATGTGATATATTGCCATATGCAATAGACGCATTGATAGTTAAACATGATTTGCAAAATACTGAGATTAAAAGATATCAGGATTATAAGCTAATGTTAGATGAATGCAAGCCTGAACTGGTTAGCATTGCAACAGAAAGTGGTAGCCATGCTGATATAGCTTTGTACTGCATTGAAAAAGGTATCCATGTAATCATAGAGAAACCCATGGCTATGAACATGGAAGACGCAGAAAAGATTATTAAATTGAGCAATGAGAAAAATGTAAAGGTTTCTGCTAGCCATCAGAATAGATTTAATGTTGCTATACAGGAACTTAGAAAAGCAATTGAAGCAAATAGATTCGGCAGATTATCACATGGATCCATTCACGTTAGATGGAACAGGAACAAGGGTTATTATGATCAAGCTCCATGGAGGGGAACATGGAAAGATGATGGTGGTTGCTTAATGAACCAGTGTATTCATGGAATTGATTTATTAAGATGGATGTTTGGTGATGAGGTTGAAGAGGTATATGGAACAACAAGACAGCAGTTCCATGATTATCTTGAGGCTGAAGACGTGGGAATGGCAGTACTGAAATTTAAAAACGGAGCTATCGCAACTATAGAAGGAACAACAAATGTATATCCAAAGAACCTTGAAGAAACTCTTTATGTTTTCGGTGAGAAGGGAACTGTAAAAATAGGAGGAACTTCGACAAATAATATTGATGTTTGGGATTTTGAACATGAAACTGAAGAAGATAGAAATAAAAAAGGTCTTGAAGAACAGACAAGTAACGTATATGGAAATGGTCATACAAGCCTTTTTGCAGATATGATAGATGCTATAATGAATGACAGGATTCCTTATGTTGATGCAGTGGCTGGTAAAAATGCATTGGAAATTGTACTGGCAATTTATAAAAGTCAAAAGACAGGTATGCCAGTTAAACTTCCTCTCACTGATTTTGCAAGCATTGATATGAAGGGAGAATTTTAGCATGAATGATTACTTTGTCCACGAATCCAGTTACGTAGATGATAATGTCAAAATTGGTAAGGGCACTAAAATATGGCATTTCTCACATATACTTAAGGGAGCTGTAATCGGTGAAAATTGTTCTCTTGGACAAAACGTTAATATTGGAAATAATGTAGTTATTGGTAATGGTTGCAAACTACAGAATAATGTTTCTGTATATGAAGGTGTTGTGATGGAGGATTATGTATTCTGTGGTCCTTCAATGGTATTTACAAATGATTTAACACCAAGAGCCAAATATCCTAAAGGAAGCGCAGGATATAAGAAAACTTTGCTAAAAGAGGGTTCAACGGTAGGTGCAAATGCAACGATTGTTTGTGGACATAAAATTGGACGTTGGGCGATGATTGCTGCAGGAGCAGTTGTTACTAAAAACGTTCTCGATTATGCATTAATGGCAGGAGTCCCTGCTAAAAGGATTGGTTGGGTATGTGAGTGTGGTGAAATTCTTGAAGACGGATTGAAGTGTATGTCTTGTGGTAGAGAATATATTGAATCAGAGGAAGGATTAAAGGAAAAATAATATGCAATTCAGAGATTTGAAAACACAATACCAGAAGTTGAAATCGGAAATAGATGAAGCAATGATTGAAGTTGCTACAAATTGCAACTTTATTTCAGGCAATCAGGTAAAAGAGCTTGAGACACAGATGCTTGAATATGTAGGTGTAAAGCATTGTATCACTTGTGCTAATGGTACCGATGCTCTCAGTTTAGCTGTAATGGCGTTAGGATGTACAGATAACGATGTTGTATTTGTTCCTGATTTCACTTTCTTTTCTTCTGGTGAAATCGTGTCATTTGCAGGAGCAGTACCGGTATTTGTAGATGTAAAAGCTGATACATACAATATGGATCCTGTTGCGCTAGAGGAGCAGATTATTAAAGTTACGGAAACAGCGAATCTAAAACCAAAAGCAATAGTGGCTGTTGATTTGTTTGGTCTTCCGGCTGAATTCAGAGAGATTAGAAAAATAGCAGATAAGCATGGCTTAAAGATAATTGAAGATGCGGCACAGGGATTTGGTGGGAATATTGACGGAAAAAATGCATGTAGTTTTGGAGATATTGCTACAACTTCATTTTTCCCTGCTAAACCGTTAGGTTGCTATGGCGATGGTGGAGCAGTGTTTACAGATGAAGATTCGGTTGCAGATCTATTACGATCTTTAAGAATACATGGTAAAGGACAGAGTAAATATGATAATGTCAGAATAGGAATGAATTCACGTCTTGATACAATACAGGCAGCTATTCTTAAGATTAAGCTCAAAGCATTCAAGGATTACGAGTTGGAAGATGTGAATAAAGTTGCAAAAATGTATACTGAGAAATTAGTTGATTATGTAAATGAAAGTTCACTTAGAGCGATTCCGATTGTAGAAGAAGGTTACTATTCAAGCTGGGCTCAGTATACGATTCAATTATCAAATAAAGCGATAAGGAATGGACTTCAGAGGGAATTGAAGGGTGCAGGAATACCATCAACGATATATTATCAGAAACCGATGCATAAACAGGATGCCTTTGCTAAGGAAAAAGGTTGTTTCCCTGAATTGTATGCAGATGAAAATTTTAAAGTTACTATGAAGCTCTGTGATACAGTTTTGTCACTGCCAATGCATCCATATATGACAGAGAAGGATGTCGATTTAGTGTGTGGAATAATTGCAAATTGTGTCTAATAATATAAATATGTTGAGACGGCAAAAGAAAGCACGATTGTTTTGCTTAGCAAATAGTATAATATTTCTTATGTCTTGTCATATACTTTTGATGAGAAGAACCGTATCCATAGATTTTATTTGTGATAGATTTCACAAAAATACAATTTTCGCTTAGTAAACCAGTATAGGACTTTCTAATTAACTGTACATTTTTACCGAAATGTGATATCATATAGATGAGGCACAAAGGAGGGCCGTCTGTATGAAATT
>JBJEFI010000075.1:0-9833 GCA_051873875.1 Bacillaceae bacterium
CCTCCTTCAAATAAAAACTTAGTTTTATCGATGTTTATTCAAATATTCTGCTACTTCACTAAGACTCTTAAAATACTTACCTCCATTTCTCTCTACTAACCTTGCTACAGCATCGAGTCCTTTTAAATCTCGTTTACTTAATACTTCCTTTCCTTGATAATCCTCATTAATTACGCATACAATGGTCTTTTCTGGCCGTTTGTGACTGTCGTCAACTACCTCTGCGATTGAATATGCACTATAAACTCTTGTCAATGTGTATAATACAAAATCACATATTTCTCTTTGTTTTAATTCTTCCTTTTGACATTCTGGAGTCCACTTCTTAACAACTGGATTGAAATAATCAATCTTAAGCATAGGTATTAATCTGTCTCTCCATTTACTGTTCGCACATGTTCCTCCCAAAAACACCTTCTTCATTCCATCAACCTCTTTTTATATTTAATTTATCAAATGAACAGCAACTTTTATTTTAATTCTTAGGAACCCACTTCTTAACTTTAACTTCTTTTAGTTCTACTTCCTGACATTCCACTTGATCTTCATATTCCCACGGGCTTTCATCCTGCATTTCAGTAGCTCCCTCACTATAATGAGTTTCATAAAACCTTCCTTGATATGAGAATATGATTCTATGGTGAATACTCCATCTGGATGTCTCAGTTATCTCATCAAGTATTGCGTTATATGGTAAATCAAGTTCATCTCTCATATAGTTTTTATCTAAATGGATTTTCATTTACAACCACTCCTCTTCCTTTACAGCATTCACAATCTACTACAGGCTCATTTATGTATGCAATCAATTCTTTTAAATATGTATCAATCTTATTCTTTAAATCTTCAAGATTATCACCGGTAAACGGTTCAACAACTGTATAACTTTGGTATGGTTTAGGTGCTGCTTCATATACGACTGTCTTTCGTTCTTTCCTATATCTAGTTTCATATTTCGGTTTTCTACGACTATGTAAAGCATTGACATTTACTGAGTACTTTTCTGGCTCATATAATTCAATTCTTTTCTGTACTGTAAAGCAAAAATCATAATCACTCGTAATTACAGCATACTTTGGATCAATATAATTCTTTACATATGCTCTAATTATTTTATAAGTTTCCTCCGAACTAAGTTTACATGGTTTTGTTGGGAGTAGTACCGGATGAGTGGTAATTCTGTCTAACAAGTTATATTGTAAATTGTATTCATTTTTAGTTATTTTAAAATCTCCATCAACTTCTTCTACAGTATGTAATTCAAAATCTACATTTTCGAATCCTTCATCTTCTAGTTCATATTTATAATCATATAAACCCTTTACTTCATAGAAATCGCTATCCTCATTCATATCTGTAAACGAAACCACTTTTGGAGTTAAATCTGTTTCAGAAAAACCTTCTTTCAATTCATACCTTTGATTCACTCTTTTGGCTGCTTTTTTCTTTTCGATTTTTTCAGGTACTTTATCAATAATAAACCAATCTTTTTTGTAACTTTCCTCCGGTAACTTTCCATCAAAATATAAATGGCCTATTCTGGAATTAAAGTAAGAGTCACCTTTGATATTGTCTGAAACATACACATTTGAGTTAGTTTTAATAATCATTAATTTTAAAGCTTGATCATTCTTCATTATACCTTTCATTTCTCTGCCCCTTTTCGATTATTAGTTAATTTATTCATTAATATCATCTAACTTCTTCTCTAATAAATTTACTGCAGCAATAACTCCTACTAACACCATGATAAACACCAAATCCGCTATTATCTCATTTACCTCCTTTTTAACCTCCCATATACTCCCTCATGCTCCCGTATGCTCACGTTTTCAAGCTCATATTTGTGATAAAATATCTGTTTCATTCGATTGATCTAATTTCCATTTCCTACCTCTATATTACACCCTCTACATCCTTTTGTCTATAATTAGTTTTTAATTTATTATCTTTATTTTTAGAGCACAGACTTTATCTGTCTCCAAACCTACACTCACATTTATCCTCTTTCGAAGTCCGTACTGATCCACAAAAATCACAGATGATATAGGCACTCCCTTTTGGATATGATTTTTCTTCTCTCGAAACTGGAACATTAGGTGTTAAAGTATCAATAAGCTTTTCTGTCGCTTTTAACTTATTAAGAAACATATCCTTATTAAATTGAACAATAACGTCTCCACCAACGGATGAATGCACTCTGAATCTTGAACCAAACATTAAGCCAATAACCGGCACTTCTTCAACATCTCCATATGTAGTAATATAAACTTTGTCACCAACATGTACAGTATGTTTCATTTGCCAATCCTCCCCTTTTGCTATATTTTACAATATTTACTAATGGAGATGTTAGTGTTTTTTTAATAAAATGGTCGCTTTATCGTATCTTCTTCATTCCAATAGAAAACATTTTCAAATGCAGCAGAATATCTTGTAAACTTAACTCCCCTTTTTCCTCTTGCAAATTGTAAAGATCCACAGTAAACTTATCTATCAAGTTATTAATTTGTTCATCTTTATTCCTCTCGATATCTTCTTCAATGTCCTTAAATACATTACTTAACTCAATTGTCTTCTTCATATCACCATCTCCTTTATTTGCCATTATAACATGATGAGATGGATATTATATTTGTGAATTCATTTCTAATTAGCGTCAACTAACTTATCAAACGATTCCTGTAGTGAAGTTCTGACTCTGGCATAATATCTACGCTCCTCAATGGAATTGGTCAGTTTAATTACTTCCCCATTCAGCTTACACATCTTCTTAACTAGTACCTGATTTTCCTTTGCAAAATTACGTATTGGTTCAACTGCCTCAATGAAATTCTTAGCTTGCCTTCTATACTTCCTTATATCCTGCAAATCCTTAGCTAGTTCACTGTATTGTTCATCTGATATGTCCATCAGCTCTAATGCGTGTAATACATCCTGTGTTTCCTGATCATACTTGTGCAATTCGTCTTTTGCCTCATCATAATAAGTAATTGAGTTAGTCATCACATTACTTGCTTTAGCTATTTCTTTGTATGGTATAAATTTGTTCCAGGATGTTTTAACTCCACGTTTGCGTTTGAATTCTTTCTCTTTTTCGTTTTCAATAATGGGATTCAGAAAGTCATATATCAGCTGCAACTCCTCTGATTTATCCTCTTTCATCAACTTGTTTATTGCCACCTCAACATCTAATGTTTCTTTATACTTCGACATTGATATCCCCCTCTGATTTATTTCCTGTCTATTCCTGCGCTTTCCCAAGAAATAATCTACTTTAGTTTCCTCAACAACTCCAAAGCCTTCGCATTCATCTTACTCATCTTACTTATGTATTTATTACTTAATTTAGTGTATTTACGCTTCATTAATCATATCTCTCATCTTGCTGTATGTAATAAGACTAAGACATACATTGCACGTTACAAATGCGAATCCAATAGGATCAAGCGTACCGAAGTCTTTATATACAACTGTATAATAAATAGTAAATCCGACAATCACTAATAATAAATATAGGTGGAATATAAACCTGGTTAACAAGCTCATTCTCCTTACTCCTTTCAATTTCTGATATAATAAATAAGTCTGAAAAATTCATCTGAGGTGAGTCATCCGTGGAAGAGAAACAGCAATACGATTTAGAAAAAGTTTATACGTATAAAGAGCTACCAGATAAGATTGCAGGTAGATGTGATAATTGTGGCAGCTCTCACTTTCAATCGTCTGTTAAACACGCCATATTCCTTCGTGTCTGTAGAAAGTGTGGTATGAAGAAGTCTATTTGATTAGGCTTCTTTTTTAAAATTAATTTACTTCTCATTGTTAATCTTTTTAGCACTACTCACACTCCAGTCGCTTAATATGTTATCGTTTGGTTGCGATGCTGAATTCATTAAGTATGTAATATTGTAACGGCTACCTTTTTCAAGCAATGGCTCTTTTTCTCTGCTGATAAAAAGTTTGAATATGTCTCCGTTTTCATCTTCAAAAGTGCCAATAACCAATCCCCTATAGTTTTCTGTGGGATAAGTCTCTCCTGTATAGACTACATTATTAACTTGATACTCATCTCCTTTATCGGTAATGACCTTAAGCGCTGTGAAGAATAACGATAAACATATCACTATGCTTCCTATTACAAGTAGATTCCCTTTATTTCTACGTATGAATTGTTTAATAATAATCCCCTCCTTTTTTCAAATAAAACTCCACTTTTATGAGTTATACACTATATCGTCCTGTTTACTTATTCTTCATCCTCATCGTCATCTAATCCAAGCATTTCAATTTCTTCTGCCCATTCTTTTATGTCACTCATTTGTAAAGCAAGTTCAATCTCAATAAATTCAGTATCTCTAATTCCCTCTACTACAGATTTATCAGTTACAACCAGATTCTCACTGGGTACTAAAAACGCTCTTTGATATTTAATCACATTTATTTCCTCCCTCTTTATACTCCTTAATTTATGTATACTTTCTCAGTATCCACTACAGCCTCATGCTTACCCATATCTACAAGCCTACCAACATAACAATTTTCCTGGTCATCAAAATGTCTCTTACCGGCCTCAATCGCTTCTTCCTTTGTGTTGTATGGCTCATGTACCCAGTTATCAAACTCCAATTCTGAAAATGTCCATTTGTTCATTTTAATTTTCCTCCTTTTAATTTGGTTATCTGTCAAACGGGTCAATATCAGTTAATTCATTAAGCGTTATTTCCTTTATTACATAATCAACTTCACGTACATTAGGAAACCATTCTTTTAATTCCGCAAATTGTTGTCTAGCCAATTCTTCACTTTCAAATACTCCATAAAAGGATTGACCTTCAATATGATCACGTTTTAATAAATATAATTTCATCATTAACACCTCCTTAATTTCCAAATGAAATGTGATTTTTATTTACTTATAAATCTTCCCATCATTTTCTTCTTCAATCTCAGCCAGGATAATTGCTATTGACATCCTCGCCTTATCCACTACATAATCCAGATCACCTTTAGCTGCCAACTTGTTTCCTTGTATGTAATTATCTTTTGATCGATTAAGGCTCTCTATTGCTCCCTCAATCTTCTGTATCGCCAGTGATTCTTTACCCAACAAACATTCTCCTTTCTTATTTATTTGTTTTTAATTTATTATCTAAACTTAGTATATAACAGATACTACAAAGTGTCTACTATAAATTTCAAATATTTTCAAAAATAAAAAGTCTGTCACAAATGTCTGACAGACTGGGATAAAAGTACTATTCTATTCTCTTTTTCTCTGTGATACCATGTAACTGTAATGAACTACATAAGGGCATTGATCACTGGTCGTATCCAGTGGTTCTTTTTATTTTTACAGAATCATCCTTGATCCCAGAAATGTCGTTTTCATCCTCGTCTGACGGTGTTTCTACAACCTCAATGTTGTTCACCTTTGCATCAATTGCTGTACCTTCCCTGGTTGCCAGCAATGGGTTAATACCAAGTAAGTCTATTATTGCCTGTTCTAGTTCGTGACATTCACCATAGATACTTGACATGTCAATTGTTACAGAAAAATTTTTCATCAGCAGTACTCCTTACATTTTTGAGATTTGATGGTAGAATCAGTCAACATGGTTTGTGCCACCCCAAAATGCGAACGTATATTCTATTTATCTATTACTATTATACAGGCTGCAGGAAAATATTACTACAAAACTTTTTAATTTTTTTGTACTAAATGTGATGAAAAATAAACAGTGTATCTTTAGGAGGATAGTCCGATGATTCAAGTTACTGTCGGACGATGTTTACTTAAACCCATTCTAAAAAATAAATATATGACCCAGCAAAACTTAGCCGATCTTACTGGGATGAGCAAGCAGGAAATCAACACATATGCAAACGATAGAAGAAAAATGTCTTTAAAAACGGCTAAAATAATTGCAGTTGCTCTCAATTTACACATTGATGACCTTTACGAATGGGATGTTACAAAGTAAACAATTGTTCCACGGGTGTTAACCCGTATTCCCAAGTAGTACAAAACGTTTACTTATTTTACATGATACCCTATGTATACACGGATTTCCATATATTTGCATGTATTTTCAACAATTTTTTCAATTCTATGATTATATTAGTTTTTAATTTATCCATAAGGGTAATTATTTCGGTCTACTACTGGTGGCAAGGTAGACCGAAATTGATCACTCTTATTTATTTTCTATATCTACTCCATATAATTCTAAAATGGAATCCCTATTAGCAATGTATTTTATGGAAGTCAAATTGTAATAATATTTTCCGTTAACACCTTTTGATTTTTTATAGTTGAAACGTTTTGCAATATCTCTATAATCATTATCTGTCAATTGTCCAGTTTCCTTGAATATTTCATATGCCATATAAATCATTCCAGATTGCTGTATATTCTTATAAGTTAATTGAGGATAACCTGTATCTTCACTTACTATTCTTAATCTGCTATATAATACTGATTTTGCAATTGGCTCATTTTCAAAACTACCGCCTCTAGCTGGCTTCTTTAATACGTAGTCACTATTATTTAATTCGGAATCTTTATTTTTTGCAGTAGTCTTACCATTCTTAAATTGATATACAGTTTGTTCATCTGTTTTCTTAATTAAGTCTATTAGTTCTGAACTTACTTCTACCGTTCTAGTTTCACCCTCAAAGGTTGGTATCTCTAAAATATTATCATCTTTAATACAATCTATAGTTAAGTATCTTTGTTCATGTAAGTCTTCTCCTGCAACTCCTTCAAAGGCAAGAGCTATTGGTAATTTATCTTGATCATTAACTATTTCACTTAATATTTCTTGAAGTTCGTCTTTATTAATATTTGTCTTTTTAACTCCTACGAAATCTTTGTAGAAATCATCACTCATACCAGCTAAAACGTTAATATTAGAACCTGTACCGTATCCATTAGCCATAGCCCAATCTATATAGCTTTTTATTATCCCACCATATCTTTTACTAGACCTTAGATTGACCGGGTTTATATTATGCATCACTAGAGATATTTCTTCATCATTAAATTGAGCTAAATCTCTTTTTAGTACAGATTCAGTAGAAGTTGCCTTTGATAAAACATATCCTATTGTTAAAGCTGAAGGCTCATCAAATTTCTCTAAATATCTTCGTTTAACTTCTTCATTATAAAGCTCTAAATTATTTAGTACGCTATTCATAATTACACCTACTTAATTTAATTTATATTTCTAATTGATTAAAATATTTTTTTATAGATTTTTTCGCATACTGATAATTAGTACTTCCATCTTTTTTAATTATACCTAATTCTCTCCAAATTGGATTATCTTTGCTAAAATCTATTTTTTTCATAATATCATTAATATCTTTTGGTTTCCTATTGTTTTTATAAAGTCTTCTAGCTAATATGATGTATCCATAAAACATTTGATTAAAATTAATTAAAGAAACTGCTCTAGTTTCATTGTATTTTGTGATAAATGCTTCTTCATGATAAGAAATTAAGTAGTCGAAAAATTTAACTAAAAAATCACCAACATCTAGTGCATCCTTTTTAGTTTTCAAATTAAACTCTTCCTCAATACTATCCATTAACACAGAAACGGTTACTATTTCTTTGTTTATTCTAATGAGCCTTTCTGTTTGAGAAATCATACCTTTTAACATAGACTCTTCTCTAAGTTGTTGAATTACAGTTGTAGCATAACTTGCTTGTGACAATTCCTTTGCTCTAGCCTTAGATATAGGGTTAGCCTTTGCAATCTGCCCTAAATATCTTTGTGCTTTACTTTGAGAATAATTCAACAACATAACTGGGAATCTAAAGTCTAAGTTAGGATTAACTGATAAAGCAGCTTGAATACCTTTACATCTGTGGTATCCATCTAAAATAGTTAGAATCGTACCTTTAGTTATTGTGATCTCTTTCTTTTTACTGTCATAAATTAACTCATCTCCTTCATCACTTGATCTCACTTTGGCATTAAAAGCAAGCATTGTAGGTACAAGTGTTCCTTCAACCAAATGATGACTAATTTCATCAACGGATTGTTGATTTAACGTTGCAACTTGAACTATTTGATCATTTCTTCTTTCATAAGTTGCTTCACGTTGAGTATCAAAGTCGTAAGTTAATCCTCCATTGACTAAAAGTGTATTAATTTCTTGAACACTCATGCTTGTTATATAAACAGAATTAGCTATAAATTCTGTCCTATCGAATGTTTTTGGAAATAAGGGTTCATGTGTTTTAAAAGCAAGATCATCTGAATACATTCTCGCCTCTTTTAATTCTGTAGGAGTGAAAATTTTTGATGGATTTACATCTTCCACTTTATTCGTTTCATATATTGCTGAAGATAATAAAGCAATCAATCTCAAATCTTCTTGTTTAATGATTTCCGGCTTATTAAAAATCATAGCTGTTTTACTTTCTAGAATTTCATTTTCACTTAATTTCTTTTTAATTTTGCTCAATTTACTTTTATTATTTGCAATTGCATACATTTCTGGAATCAATCTTTCTTCCAATTCTACTCGTTCTAACAACATAAAATCACCTTCTGGCATCAAATTTTCAACTATACAAAATTTATAACTTAATTTTACAATATTTATACTTTTAAGTATATATTTTTTAAATATTTAACCCAAAAATTAACTATAAAACAATTCTTTTGCTTTCTTTTCCACTCTTAATAGTAAATCAGTATCCAAATTTCCTAACAGTGTCATCAATTGTTCATGATTTAAAGTATTAAGTATACTTTCTTTGTTATCTTTTGATTTAGATACAGCTCCATAAACTCCATAATCTTCACTGTCTATATAAGTTTTAAAAGTTAACGATGGATCAACATGATTAGCTGCTTTTTGTGCAACTTTTATATCTCCAGTGTAACGGTATTTAAACTCTACTCCAGTTTTTCGAATGCTATGGAACACTAAATTTCTTTCTGTATTTGTGTTAAGTTTTTGAATTAGTCTAGGCATCATTTTATCAACGCTATCCTTAGTTAAATCAAAAACATATTCGGAGTTTCCTTTTAAGGTTAATAATTCTTTATAGAAGTCATAGTGAATTTTTGCTCTAAAATCTTTATTACCTTTATCAATTGCATTAATTTTAACCTCTTCACTATCCTCTAAAACTTCAAGATCACTCCATTTTAAATTCAAAGCAGCAGTTTTTCTGATACAAGTATCCAAACAGAACAATATAAACTTTGATTTATTAATTCCTTTTCTTTGTTCCTCTAAAGCTAATTCAGATAATCTTAAAACTTCTTCAACCGTAAAAGGATCATATGAATCTGTATCATCTGGTAACTTCTTTAGTCCTGCAAAAAGTTTAGTATTAACATCGTAATCATTTGAAGCTAATTCATTATAAAATCCTCTAAGGCCAGCAACTTTATTATTTATAGTATTGTTACTTTGCCCCTTTTCTTTTAACTTGGTTCTGAATGCTTCAACATCTTTCTTTTTAATGTTTAAATCATCCCAGGTTAAATGTTCGATTTCCTTGTTTTTTATTTCCCTAAAGAAATCTCTAATACCAGTTGAATAAGTTTTCTTGGTATTTTCTGATAAATGAGCCATATTGATATAGGAAATAAATTCGTTATAAACCTCATATTCCTTATTAAATTGCACTACTGCTCCCATCACATTCCTCTCCCTTCGTTTATATTACTATAATTTCTGCATAAGTGTTATGTATTTTGCTTAATTTATTAAACAGTATATTCGTAAATCATTTTATTTATACTTAATTTATTCTCTTAACCTAAGTATAGAGCATGTAAACATTATTTGTCAAAGTATTTCAT
>JBJEFI010000076.1:0-43048 GCA_051873875.1 Bacillaceae bacterium
CTGGATTTTTAAAGGCAAAAGGAATTGATGGATTTTGTGGTTTTTGGATGAGAGTAGATAATGCCAGTGAGGATGTTTTACAATTTGATAATATGAGTAATCGACCAATTACGAAAGAGACGGATTGGAATCATTATGCCATCGTTTTAGATATACCTAAAAATAGTGCAATCATTTCTTTTGGTGTATTGCTTTCAGGGAATGGGCAAGTGTGGATTGATGAACTTAAATTTGAGGAAGTAGATGACAATACCCCTACTACAAATATCCACATAGTGACAGACATTTTAGATGAACCAAAAAATTTATCTTTTGAAGAATAAAGTAAAAAAGGAAGCACACATGATGTGACTTCCTTTTCTCATTTATTAAATTACAAAAGCATGAAAATACGCTTTTTGTTCAATTGGATGGAAATAAACAACAAGTAACGATTGAATTTCGACTATGTTTCCAGTTGTCATATATTCGTTGAAATCAAATGGTAAGATTTCAATAATTGTATGTTTGTGTAAGTCTTTTTCTGATAATTGATGAGCCATAAACTCAGGTCCAAGCGTACATGGTTCATGAAGGATGTGGTTAATCCAACGAGTTCGTTCTTCTTTTGTTAGTGTTTCCTCCCACCACGGTTTACGAGGCTTATGTTTATGATTTAGATAATAATCCACCTTCATTAAGCCTTTAATAATATCTAAATTATCCGCTTTAATATGCGCTAAAAATTGATATAGTCGCTTGAATAAGTCATCTAATTGATGCCCAATGCGTGACCATGCTTGTTCATCCCAATATGTTCCGAAGTCTTGGAAGAAATCAAATGGTGTTGGGAATGTATGCGTAACAAGGTAGTCTAACGTTAAATCCATGCGATGGTCATTCCAATACTTCTCAAGGACATCTTCTACTTGTTTGATTTTGGCAATGTCATCAAATGATAAGACATTATTGCCAAGAATTTCGTAAGGTGCGTGGTCTTGGAAAATATAGCCGTGAAGGTTAGCGTTATTTCGTACACCTGTCCCACGTAACATTTTTAAGAAACCTAATTGTAATTCTTCAGGGCGCATGGCAAATACATCGTTAAATGTCTTTTTAAATGACTGATAATCTTCCTCTGGTAATCCAGCAATTAAATCTAAATGTTGATCGATTTTCTTTCCGTCTTTTACCATCGTTACCGTACGTGTTAGTTTTTCGAAATTTTGACGACGCATTACTAATTCATTTGTTGCATCATTTGTTGATTGAACACCAATTTCGAAGCGGAATAGCCCATCTGGTGCATTGTCATTTAAAAATTGAATAACCTCTGGTCGCATAATGTCTGCTGTAATTTCAAATTGGAATACTGTTCCTGGAAGGTGTTCATCAATTAAGAATTGGAACATATCCATTGCATAGCTACGACTAATGTTAAAGGTACGGTCTACAAATTTGAAGACACGTGTACCATTAGCCATTAAATAGCGAATGTCTTCTTTAATTTTCTCACGGTCAAAGTAGCGAACGCCTACTTCAATGGAAGATAAACAAAATTGACAGTTAAATGGACAGCCACGACTTGTTTCAATATACGTAATTCGCTTCCCTAAATGAGGCAGGTCTTCTTTAAAACGATATGGAGATGGGACTGTTTTTAAGTCAAGCTTTTCGCGTGGTGGTGTTACTCTTATACGCCCATCTTGTGTATAGGCAATGCCTTTTACAGCGGACACATCGCCATTTTGTTCGATTGTTTGAAGTAGTTCCTTCGTTGTTGCTTCTCCTTCACCAATTACAATGTAATCAATTTCAGGAACTCGTTTTAGCCAATGAGAAATATCAAAGCTTACTTCTGGTCCACCAACAATAACAACAAGAGATGGGTGAATTTTTTTTAGCATCTTGATAACATCAATGGTTGGTTCAATGTTCCAGATATAACAGCTAAAGCCGATGACATCTGCTTTTTTACGATGTAAATCTGTCACGATATTTAGCGTAGGGTCTTTAATCGTATATTCAGCAAGTTCTAAATCATATTCTGGTTGGGCGTATGCTTTTAAATAGCGAATTGCTAAGTTTGTATGGATATATTTTGCATTTAATGTACATAAAATAGTTTTCATTTATAAATTACCTCAATTTAAGTCATTTATTTGTAAATTGATTTTACCATAACTTTAATAGGAAATAGAAATAATCGTACAAATTTGATTTAAATGTAAATGTATAGACAATATTTTTTTATATTGATATAATTTATCTGTTTTACGTATTACTTTTTATAAAATGTTTTATGCTTTTGTATAGATAGTAAATAATAAGAAGGACTTATGCTTTTCTAGGTAAGTTTTTCTGTGATGTCTAACCTACGGCTGTTCTCCTCGAGAAATTTCCCCTATCTCTAAAAGTCCAAAATCGGGACTTTTGAGTGCTGGTGTGAAATTTTATTCGGAGAACTCTTTTCATTATTACTTGCTTTGTTGTGTGATATTGAAAAAAACGCCGCTGGTTTTCTAGTTAAAAGTCATGAAATGTTGCGAATAGATAACACAATTCATTTGTGATTTTTTATACAATCAATTTATATCTACCTTTAGTTTTGTTTTGGAAGCAAAATTAAGGGAAAGGGGGAAAAGAAATGACAGTTTTACCTAAAGTAAATGAGTTAGGCTTTTTTGAAATCCGCTTAGAATCAATCGGTGGATTAGGGGCTAACTTAGCAGGGAAAATGTTAGCAGAAGCTGGTGTACTAGGCCATGATTTAAATGGTGCAAACTTCTCTTCATATGGTTCAGAGAAGAAAGGGTCACCTGTAAAGGCTTTTGTCCGCTTTTGTGATCCAGATGTTGAAATTCGTGATCATAGTCCAATTGAAGAGCCACATGTTGTTGGCGTATTTCATGAGGCATTATATAAAACAGTCGATGTTGTAAGTGGTTTAAAGCCAGATGGAATCGTTCTTGTAAATACAAAACGAGACTTTGACGATATAAGACAAGATTTAGGTTTAACATATGGAACATTAGCAACAGTAGATGCATTAGGTATTGCCGTAGAAGAAAGAACAAAAGTAAATACAGCAATGTTAGGTGCATTATTCCGTATTTGTGATTTCTTAGATCCAAATGTCATGCGTGATGTTATTCGTCGTACATTTGAAAAGAAATATCCACATTTAGTAGAGCCAAATATTCGTACATTTGATCGAGGATATAATGAAGTTCAATTCCAAGAAATGAACGTTCAAGAAGGGGCAGAGCAACGTGCCTTTTCACGAAAAGAACCAATGTTAGGATATAAAACACAACCAATTGGTGGTGTTATCCCGGTTGGACCGAATAGTATGTTGAAAGATTTAAGTGGTTCTCGTCAAGGTTTCTTGCCGGAATTTAATATTGATAAATGTATTAGCTGCGCGGCTTGTGATACAGTTTGTCCTGATTTTTGTTTCGTTTGGGAAGAAGGCGAAGACAAACGAGGACGTAAGCAAATGTTCTTAAAAGGAATCGATTATCAATATTGTAAAGGCTGTTTAAAATGTGTAGAAGCATGTCCAACGGATGCATTACAAGAAATGCGTGAAGTATTAGGGTATGCAGAAGAAAAACGAACAGCACATACATTTGCATTTGTAGGGGAGGAGAAATAATGGTAACAGAAATCAAAACATTCCCAGAGCAAGTGGTAACCTTTGATTCAGGAAATGAGATGGCAGCAAAAGCGGCGGCTCAAATTAACTATCACCTAATGGGGTATTTCCCAATTACCCCTTCAACAGAAATTGCACAAATTCTTGCGATGGGAAAAGCACGTGGGGAACATAACATTGAATTAATCGCCGCTGATGGTGAACATGGTTCGGCAGGAATTTGCTATGGGGCAGCGGTAGCAGGTGCTCGTGTATTCAATGCAACAAGTGCTAATGGTTTAATGTACATGTTAGAGCAATTACCAGTTCAGTCAGGTACACGTTATCCAATGGTAATGAACTTAGTTACACGTTCAATTAGTGGACCTTTAGATATTCGTGGCGATCACTCCGACTTATATTTTGCTCTAAATACTGGCTGGGTTATTTTAACGGCTCGTACACCACAGGCTGTATATGATATGAACATTATGGCGTTAAAAATTGCAGAACATAGTGACGTTCGTTTACCGGTGATGGTTGCCTATGATGGTTTCTTTACATCTCACCAAAAGCGTCGTGTGAAATATTTTAAAGATCGTGAAGTGGTTCAACAATTTGTAGGACCGAAGCCAACAAACTATCCAGTGGCTATTGATCCAACTAATCCAGTTACAATTGGTGCCCATATGGATGGAGATGATTTAACAAACAATCACTTCCAACAATCAGAAGCCATGTATCGTGCAATGGATGTCTATCGCCAAGTAGTAAAAGAATATGAAGAAATTTCTGGTCGTTCTTATGACGTATTAGATACGTATTGCATGGAAGATGCCGAAGTAGCTTTATTCTTATTAAACTCAGCGGCAGAGTCAGCGAAGGATGCTGTAGATCGTTTACGTAAACAAGGAATTAAAGCAGGGGTAGTTAGTCCGAATATTATTCGCCCATTCCCAGCAGAACAATTACGTGAAGCATTAAAAAATGTAAAAGTATTATTAGTAGGCGAACGTGCGGATTCTTATGGTGCACATGGTCCTAACTTAACAAATGAAGTAAAAGCAGCATTACAAGAAGACAAAGAAAATAATACAATCGTATTAAGTCGTGTCTTTGGATTAGGTGGAAAAGATTTCTATACAGACGATGCAATTGCTTTTTTCCAAGCAACGTTAGATGCATTAGAGCTAGGTTATGCAAAAGAGCCATTTGCTTATTATGGAACAACGAAAGGAAAAGAAGAACAAACGTTACGCCAAGTTATTGAACCTCATCATGGGGATGATTATAAATCAGGGTTAATTACTGTGACACCAAATGAAGAAACAGGTAAGTTGAACGTACGCATTCCACCATTACGTCAGTTAACATCGAAACCAAAGCGTTTAATGTCTGGTCATGGTGCGTGCCCAGGTTGTGGAATTTTCTCTGGATTAGAGTTGTTCTTTAAAGGGATTGAGGGAGATGTTGTCGTCTTATTCCAAACAGGTTGTGCGTATGTTGTTACAACTGGTTATCCATATTCATCTCATAAACAGCCGACAATTCATAACTTATTCCAAAATGGTCCAGCTACATTATCTGGTACACTAGAAGCCTTCTTAGAAATGAAACGTCGTGGTGAAATTGAAGTAGCAGACGATGTGACATTTGTAATGGTAACAGGTGATGGTGGAATGGATATTGGAATGGGTTCCGCAATTGGTACAGCACTTCGTGGTCATAAGTTAATTATGCTTGAATATGATAACAACGGATATATGAATACAGGTTCCCAAATGTCTTATTCAACACCGTTAGGTCATATGACATCAACAACGATGGTTGGAAAACATTTACAAGGTAAGACATTCCATCATAAGGATACGCCACAAATTATGGCATCTACAAATATCCCATATGTGTTTACAGCGGCAGAGGCATTCCCACAAGATTTAGTGAAGAAAGCAGCCAAGGCACAATGGTATGCGCAAAATGTTGGAACAGTTTACGGTAAAATCTTAATTACGTGTCCATTAAACTGGAAATCAGAAGATCGCTACGGAGAAACAATCATGAAAGCAGCGGTAGACTCATGTTTCTTCCCACTATATGAAGTAGAACAAGGAGAAACAACGATTACGTACGATCCAGATGCAAGAAAGAAACGTATTCCTGTAGCTGACTGGCTAAAATATATGGGTAAATCAAAGCATTTATTAAAGGAAGAAAATAAAGATATGCTTACTGCTTTTGAAAATGAAATAGAGCGTCGTTGGAATATTTTAAAAGCAAAACATGAAACACCATTGTTATAGAATAAACATAACTCGAATTGTATATTTATAAATAAAGAAAGAGACTTGCTATGGCAGTCTCTTTCTTTATTTTAGGCTTATTCCGATGCTGAAAGCGATTGACAATAATAGTGTTTAATGTGATAATGTAAATAAATTTCAAGAATTATCAGAAATTGATTCGCGATAAAATAGGGGGTGAAGAGGTTGCATTTATTTTTAAAAAAATGGCAAGAAATTACCGAAATTAAATGCGATTTAGCAGCAAGAGATTGGTTTTATGGAACAAGTGGTAATTTATCGGTAAAAACATCTAGTGATCCATTAACATTTTTGATTACAGCAGAAAATAAAGATCGTCGAAAAAGTTGCGATGACGAATTTATTGTAGTCAATAAGTATGGTGTTCCTGTATTCGAAGCAACAGTAGAGCCGTCCTATGAAGCGATGGTTCATGCTGAAATTTATAAACAAACAGATGCTGAATGTGTGTTACATGTGCATACAGTTGATAATAATGTTATTTCAGAGATTTATGGACATAAAGGTGAAATCATTTTACAAAATAATGAGATGCTGAAAAAATTTGGCCTCAATGACGTTGACCTATCACTAACGATTCCTATTATTGAAAATAATGATAATATTAATAAACAAATTGGTAGTTATAAACCTTACTTAAATGGTAATCAAGGTATTGTATTAGTAAAAAATCATGGTATTACTGTTTGGGCTCCTTCAGCTTTAGAAGCGAAGAAACGATTAGAAGTGGTAGAGTTTTTAATTAGTTATCAAGTAAAATTATTGATGATTCAAGGGATAAATACAAAAAGTGCAGGCTAAAAAGGCGAATAGAAAGGGAAGGTGCTGAACTTATCAGCCTCTTCCCTTTCTATTTTTCATAATATTATTTTTTCTTTTTAAGAAGCTGAGAAAGGGTGACAATCTCTGCTTTTTGTTGAAATTGAGAAATGTAATTTTTAATTACACTACTTGTAATTTCTCCAGGTGAACCAACATGTCCAATGATAATTACTTGCTGATCTTCATCTAATTTTTTCAATAACAGGTTTGCTTGATTTGTGACATGGGAGTAGCTCGTATAATGATCAAAGAACAATTCGTTTTCTAAATAAGGAACATGTAAATTTTTTGCGATATCTTGAGCTACCGTTGATGCATTTGTTCGGCTATTTAAAAAGAAAAAGCCCTTTTCTTTACAAATGCTTAAAATAACGCGCATAATACGTTCATCTGCTGTTGCTTTTGATCCCATATGGTTGTTAATACCAACTGCAAAAGGAATTTCATTGATGGCATCATACAAGATAGCTTTTATTTCTTCATCAGACATAGAAGTTAAAATAGGACGAGGTCCATACCAATTTGGATTGGCAGATATGGATTCCATCGGTAAATGAATAATAACTTCTTTGCCTAATTGATGAGCCTTTATTGCCTCTTCTTTTGAATTCGGTAAAAAAGGCATAACAGCTACTGTAAGTGGGATAGGTAACTGGAACATATTGTTTGTTCCTTTTCCATTATTGCCAAAGTCATCAATGACAATTGCTAACTTGCTCTTTGCTTGTCCTTGGCTAATTATCATTTTGGATTGAAGAATGGAAACAATAAGAACAGCAATTCCAATTATTACCCATCGATTTACCTTTTTCATACAATCTCCGCACCTTTCATGATAAAAGAAAGCTTGTTTTATCAAATTCTATCCTGCATTGTGACAAAAGATTGCGCAGGTCTTTCTTTATCTGACTTTTAGGGTCCTTTTCAAAAGATTGATCTTTGTTGGATTGATTTGACTGCTTTATCCTGCTCTAACTGACACTAAGACTCCACTTCAAAACTTAGCAAAAGCATTTCGTTTTTTGGGAGAACTACCTTTATACGATTTTGCTTCGGGATAGAATAGAAAAGAACCTTTTAGGTCTTCTATATTATGTCTAAAATAGCGAAAAATATAGAACAGAGTCGGTTAATATTTATTTTTTAAAAACTTTGTCTAATATTGCGAAAGGGTTTACAAAAAACTAAAAATTTGTAATAATTTGATTTGTGGAATGAGCTAAAGAAAGGTTTTTGGGGAATAAGAGGGGGGCACTATGCTTTTAGTCAGTAGAGTACAGTTGTGGTGGTTGAATTGCAAGATCAAGCGGAAACGGGAAGAAATGGTAAAAACAGGCTTAAAGAGGGGGTTAACAAACGAAAAAACAGTCTATTTAAGCCAACAGTTAGACGGATTATTGAATTTACAAACATGGAAAATAATGGAATATAAAAAAGCAGTGGATAAATATAATACTCCAATCCATGGTCCACTATTGAAGGGGCTAGATAACGTATTAATTAGTTTAGGGGTAATTGTGTTTGTGAGTCCACTTGTATAAATATACACAAAGTAAAAAGCGAAGAGATTATCCTAAAATAGGAAATTTCTTCGCTTTTTATTTTTAATCTCCTTCTCATTTAAGTATATCCAAAGAGAAGAATGTACTATTATTTTTCTTTATTTGCAAAGTAGTTTTTAATAATTTCAATTTCATCAAAAGGAACTTCTTCGTTTCCAATAATTTGATACTTTTCATGACCTTTCCCCATGATTAAGAAGCAATCTCCTTTTTCCATTAAGGATAGTCCGTGTTCGATTGCTTGTTGGCGGTCGCCTATACAAGCATAGTTATCATGAACCATTCCTTTAGCCATGCCTTCTACAATGCTTTCATATGGCTCAAAGCGAGGGTTGTCTGTTGTAATAACAACGTAATCACTATGTTTTGATGCTACTTCTCCCATTTTTGGTCGTTTTGTTACATCACGTTCACCGCCTGTGCCAATACTAACAATGAATTTTCCTTTTACGAAATCTTTAATGCTAAGCAATGCATTTTCAATGCCATCTTCTGTATGAGCATAGTCAACATAAACCGTATAACCATTGTCTAAAGCTACTTTTTCCATACGTCCAGGAACTGGCTTAATTGTTTCGATATATGGAATAATATCATTGATTGTGTAATCCATTCCAAGTAATACTGTTACGGCACAAAGTAAGTTATACACATTGAATTCACCGATAAATGGACTTTCGATTGTATAAGCGTTTCCTTGATATAAAAGGGTAAAAGTTGTCCCATTTACATGGTATTCCATATTTGTTGCTTGAACATCACAAGCTTGTTTAATACCGTAAGTTAAAATATGATGCGGAGATACTTCTTCATAGAATTTACTCCATTCGTCATCAACATTTAAAACAGATACTTTTTTTCTATTTAAAGAAGCGCCCATTTGAGAGAAAAGTAAGCTTTTCGCAAAGCCGTAATTTGTCATTGTGCCATGAAAATCTAAATGGTCTTGGGTTAGGTTTGAGAATGCACCTATATTAAAATTAACGCCCCAAAGTCGACCTAATTGTAAGCCGTGAGAAGAAACTTCCATTACAACGTTTTTAATGCCATTGTCTTTCATTTCTTGAAGTAATTTTTGCGTTGTTAAGATGTCATTTGTTGTATTTGTGCTTTTCTTCATTGTTCCGTTCATGTCGATACCAATTGTACCGATTGATCCAGCTGTTTGACCTAGCTGTCTTAATAGTTGAGTAACTAACCATGCTGTTGTTGATTTTCCGTTCGTCCCAGTAATACCGATAATGTTCATACCATCTTGGTTGCCTTTATAAAAGTTAGCTGCTAAATAAGCAAGAGCTTTTGTTGTACTTTTAACATAAATATATGTAATGCCATCTTGTTCTTCTAATGGTTTTTGAGCAACGATAGCAGTTGCTCCTTTGTCAATGGCGCTATTAACAAAGTTGTGACCATCTACTGTGTAGCCTTCGATACAAACGAATAAAGTATTATTCGTTACTTTTCGTGAGTCTGTTTCAATTGTTGCAATTTCTTTGTCTATATCGCCAATAATGTTTTCAATCATCATATTTTCAAGTAAATTGGATAGTTGTTTCATTGTTTTGTCCTCCACATTTCTTTTCTTTATACTATTATGACAAGCTTTTCAAATCAAGTATAGTTTTTGGTGGTATATTGTTTTTGTGTTTTTTCGGAATAGTATGTACTATTTTATTTCTTATCTTATATAATAAAACTAATGACAAAAGAAGGGAATGAAAAAGATGACTTTTCAACAATATGAATACATAAGACCAGATATGGAAGTAATAAAAGTGCAAATGAATGAAGCAATTTCTCATTTGCAAAAAGGAACATCTTTAGATGAGCAAGTAGTAGCAATTGAGCAAATTAATAAAATAAGAAATCAATATGAAACAATGGCTACATTGTGCTCTATTCATTATTCAATTGACACAACGGATTCTTTTTATACAGAGGAAAATGATTTTTTTGATGAGCATGCACCAATTATGCAATCGTACATTAGTAAGTATTATAAGGCCCTTGTTTCTTCTTCTTTACGAGAAGAGCTAGAAGGGAAATATGGAAATCATTTATTCTCTTTGGCTGAAATGGAATTAAAAACATTTGATGAAAGCATCATCGAAGATTTACAAGGGGAAAATAAATTAACAACGAAATATCAAAATTTAATTGCTAGTGCAAAAAGGGAATTTAAAGGGGAAGAATTAACGTTACCACAATTAGCGGCACATACAGAATCTCTTAATCGTGAAGAGCGAAAAGAGGCTGCAGAAGCCTACTATTCATTCTTTGCTGAAAATGTAGAGGAATTAGATGATATTTATGACCAATTAGTAAAGGTGCGGACGAAGATTGCTAAAAAGTTAGGTTTTGAAAGCTTTGTGGAATTAGCCTACGCAAGAATGCTTCGTACAGATTATGATGCAGAGATGGTAGCGAATTTCCGTCAGCAAGTATTAGAGCATATTGTACCAGTTGTTAGTCAATTAAGAGAACAACAACGAGAAGCACTTCATGTGGATACATTACATTATTATGATGAAAAAGTGTTATTTTTAGATGGAAATGCTAAGCCAAAAGGTTCTCCAGATTGGATTTTAGAAAATGGAAAGGCAATGTATGAAGGCTTATCGGAAGAAACAGGTCAATTTATTACTTATATGTTAGATAATAATTTAATGGATGTTTTATCTCGTCCTGGAAAATCAGCAGGTGGATATTGTACGTATATTCCAGCTCATCGTGCTCCATTTATTTTTGCTAACTTTAATGGTACATCAGGAGATATTGATGTGTTAACACATGAAGCAGGTCATGCTTTCCAAGTGTATTGTAGCCGTGATATGACAGTTCCAGAATATACGTGGCCAACTTACGAAGCGTGTGAAATCCATTCTATGTCAATGGAATTCTTCACCTATCCATATATGGAGAAATTCTTTGGGGAGAATGTAGAGAAATATTATCAAGCTCATTTTCAAGAAGCAATTACTTTCTTCCCTTATGGTGTAGCTGTTGATGAATTTCAACATGAAGTATATGCAAATCCTTCTTTAACACCAGCCGAAAGAAGAGCATTATGGCGTACGATTGAGAAAAAATATATCCCAACTCGTGATTATGAAAATAACGACTATTTAGAAGGCGGCGGTTTTTGGCAACGCCAAGGTCATATTTATGAATCGCCATTTTATTACATCGATTACACATTAGCACAAATTTGCGCCCTTCAATTTTGGAAACGCATGAGAGAAAATTATGAAGAAGCATGGGATGATTATGTAGCACTTTGTAAATTAGGTGGTAGCCAATCATTTTTAGGATTAGTTCAAGCGGCAAAATTAAATTCGCCATTTGAAGACGGAACAGTAGAAAATGTAATGGAAGAAGTTCAAAAAGTATTATAAATGAGAGTTTAATCAAAAAAGGTTGCAATGCCAGACAAAGGCACTGTAACCTTTTTCTATTTCGTATTATATAGTGAAGAAAGAGTTGTAAAAAGGAGATACCTAAAATGAAAGAGAATAGTAACGGAAATAAAAACAGGTACAGAAAATAATACTTGTACGATATAATGAATTTATACTAATTAACAATTTTGTAAATACCGAATATAGTCGATAATAAATGAGGTGTTCGTATGAAAAGCTTTTTTAAGAAATTAATGAGAAAAGGATTTTCGATTGAATTAGAGGGGCAAGCAAGAGATAAGCAATCATTTTTAGATGCAATTGAGAACTACTGTATAAAAGAAGGGTTGTCATATGAGTTTATTGAACGTGATCGACCAGCAATCATTTCTATTGATGGTGTTGTCTATTCATGTGAGCTTAAAAATGCGGGACGACCTGGTTTAGTAATTAATTTTGTAGAAAAGCAATGATAGTACTACATAAAATAATAAGATATAAAGAGAATAGATAAATAATAAACTTTACTTTTATCTATTCTTTTTTATGTTGTATGTAGCAATTGAAAATCAAATGATAAAATTCGAGAAAGACAGTATAGGCGAACATTAAAAAGATGATAAAATGATGATAAAGATATTTTTAGTAATGAGGTGAATAGGTTGATTCAAGCTATACAACAAGCTTTAGAGCAAGTAGTAGACCCGGAATTAGGGGTGGATATTATTAATTTAGGGCTTGTATATGATATAAAAATAGAAAATGAAGAATGTGTACGAATTACAATGACAATGACATCAATGGGATGTCCATATGTAGGGCAAATTATTACAGACACAAAATATATTGTTCAACGCGATTTTCCTACTATAAATCATGTTGAGGTGGACATTGTTTGGACACCACAATGGACAAAAGAGAAAATGAGTCGGTATGCAAAGATTGCATTGGGAATTCATGATTAATTTTGATGGTTTCTTTTTGAGTTATTTTTGCTAAGATGAAAGAAGAGCTGCTTGGGGATTTTTCTATATAAAAGGAGGGAAATGTATGAAGTCATTATTTACGTCGCAAAAAGCTTATTTTTATAGTGGTGTAACGAAGGAATATGCATTTCGAATGACCATGTTAAATCGATTAAAGGAAGCAATTAAGAAAAATGAAGCACAAATTACAGCAGCAATAAGAAAGGATTTACATAAATCTGAATTTGATTGTTATGCCACAGAAATAGGAATTGTCTATGATGAAATTAATCATGTGAAGAAGAAGTTAAGAAAATGGATGAAACCAAAGCGAGTTGGCACGCCAATTCAATTAATTGGCTCAAAGAGTTATCTTTATCATGAGCCTTATGGTGTTAGTCTCATTATTGCTCCTTGGAATTACCCATTTCAACTAATGATTGCCCCTTTAATTGGTGCCATTGCAGGCGGAAATACAGCAATCTTAAAGCCGTCTGAGTTAACCCCAAATGTCTCAGCCATTATAAAAAAACTCATCGAGAGCATTTTTGAAAAAGAATATGTAGCTGTTGTAGAAGGTGGGGTGGAAGAAACGACAACGTTGCTTTCTTTTCCTTTCGATAAAATCTTTTTTACTGGCAGTGTACCTGTTGGGAAAATTGTAATGGAAGCAGCTAGTAAACATCTTACACCAGTGACCCTTGAACTAGGGGGCAAAAGTCCAGTGATTGTAATGGATGATGCTAATATAGAATTAACAGCAAAGCGAATTGTTTGGGGAAAATTTTTGAATGCAGGTCAAACATGCATTGCACCAGACTATTTACTTGTTCATCATCGTGTAAAAGAAAAGTTAATCAATCGAATGAAAGAAATGATCGAAGCATTCTATAGTAATAATCCACTAGATAATGAGAACTATACACATATTGTAAATGAACGACAGTTTAACCGACTTCTTTCCTATTTAAATAATGCACAAATTATATTTGGAGGAAAGCATCGAAAAAGTGATCTTGTTATTGAACCAACACTAATCGAAAATATAAGCTGGGATTCACCGGTTATGCAAGATGAAATTTTTGGGCCTATTTTACCAATTTTCACATTTGAACATCTTGATGAGGTTATCATGCATGTGAGAAGATACGAAAAACCACTAGCACTTTATTTATTTACAAGTAGTAAAGAGAAAGAACAGGAAATTATTGAAAAGCTACCTTTTGGTGGAGGAACGATAAATGATGCCATTCTTCATTTAACAAATGGCAATTTACCTTTTGGTGGTGTTGGGGCTAGTGGAATGGGAAGTTATCACGGCCATTATAGCTTTAAAGCTTTTACGCATGAGAAAGCTGTTTTAAAACAAACAACTGTGTTTGATCTATTTGTTCGTTATCCGAATTACAAGCATGGATTAAAGGTAATGAAACAGATTTTTAAATAAATACTAATTGCGCTAAGTAACGTTACGTTAAAATATAGCGAAGACAGATAATAGTTAGTAAAATCCTACTAACAAAAATGCCATAGCAAAAGAAGCTATGGTATTTTTTATGTAAAGTTGATGTCTAAATGATAGTTCCTTTTCTTTTAAGGAAAATGAGCTATTTGTTTACATGTTTTTTCAAATAAAGGAAACAGTAAGGATAAAAAGGTTGGGATATGGTGCTTTCTTTTCTTTTGTCTATGTATTTATATACAGCTGCTGTACCACAAGCAGATTGTTCAATTGTGGCACAATTTGATCGGGATGTAGCAAAAATTAATGTTTGGTTTGAGGAATTTAAGAAATCGAAGGATGAAGGGGCTATCTTACATAATCTGCAAAATATTAGTGAAATTATTTGGTTTTGTCAATCTGCAGAAAAAGAATATAAAGCGTATATTAAAAAAGCACGCAGTAAAGAGGAGAAAATGTTATATGTAAGAATGACACGTTTCTTTTATAAATTAAAGCGTATTGCTTGGCATGGTGGTGAATATCTTTCTACTAAACAGCATCATTACCTAGAATTAATGGGAGAGCGTGGAAAAAGTGTAGATGATTTATATAAACGAATATTAAGTAGTGATGCTTATCGCTCTTGTAAACAATAAAAAGCTAGGGTGCTCGCCCTAGCTCTTCGTATTTATGTTTGTTAAAAAGAAAAATGAAAGCTAAGTTTCCGAGATAGCATTTCTTATTTTTCTTTTTAATCGCTTATTACACAGATTTTGCAATAATTTTATAATTTTTATGGTTTACAACTGTTAATGGTTCTAGGTCTAATTTGCGAAAGTTGTCTGTAATTGTGATGTCTACAATAACAGAATTTTTGTTTACTTTTTGAACAATGCCTCGAATCCCCCCTTTAAATTCGATCACATTTCCAGCTTCAGCAATTTGTTGCAGTGTCATGTGTGCATCCCCCTTTTAATATAGAATTGTTTAGTCAAATGAATACGCTTTACTTTTTAAGTAAAAAAATTTGACAAATCAATTAAATTCTATTATTTTAATTTGTTTACTATTTTGCATGATATTTTGAATTATGTAAATACCTTTTTTCAATTTTTTTCAAGAAAACTGATATTTTTGTTTGAAAATGGTTAATAAGGGAGAAAATAACTATATATTCAAAAATACAGGAGGACTTTATAGATGCATCCAATACATGGGCTAATGAAAGAAACGATGGAAAATATTAAACAAATGGTAGATGTAAATACGATTGTAAGTGATCCGATTACATTACCAGATGGAGGTGTTGTTCTGGCTGTCTCAAAGGTAGGAGTAGGATTTGGGGCTGGTGGTTCTGACTTAAGTAATACGGCGGATTTAGGAACAGGGGAGAATGCACCTGGTTTTCCTTTTGGTGGAGGAAGTGGTGGAGGAATTTCCATTACACCAATTGCTTTTTTAGTTGTGAATAATACTGGCGTTTCTGTTATGCATTTGCAACAAAATACACATTTGCTTGAAAAAGTAATTGATGCCACACCAAAAACAGTAAAAGAACTACAATCATTATTTCAAAATGCCTCTCAACAAGGAAATATGACTAATACGGGAATGAATGATAGTAATCTAGATTGACGAACCTTCTTTCCTTTTGTACAATGCAAACAAAAGGACATAAAAGGGAGATAGGAATGGAAGCACAACAAGCTGTTAGTTTATTAGACCAATTAAAAAATGGCGAAGTAGATAAAGTACACATTGCAAAAGAAGATTTTTTATCATTTCGACTAGAATTAATTAAGCGAGAAGATTTTAAACATTTTCGTGGTATTGCCCAACGTGGCGGTAGTGTTGTTTATACGTATTTAGAAGTGCCAAGAAGCTAACCAATATGGTGGCTTCTTTTTTGCTATTTATTTCTATTTTAGCTAGTACTGTATTTTGATTTCTATATATTCCCTACATCCACATGTTTGTTTGATGTATAATGGAATTATAATTAAAAAAAGGGAGGAAATAGGGATGAAAGAGAAAAAAGCATGGAAAATTAATGGCTTTTTAGGGCTTCTTATTTTAATTATCTTAGGTATTATCGGTGTATTTACTGCCATTCAACTTGAGAATCCAATTCCATTATTAATACCGGTAGTTGTTATTGCCTTTTTATTATTAGGATCTTTAACGGTTATTCAACCGAATGATTCAAAAGTAATTGTCTTCTTTGGGAAATATTTAGGAACAATTCGCGAAGATGGCTTCTTTATGACGATTCCTTCAATAAAATGGAAAGTATCTTTACGTGTTCGAAATTTTAACAGTGAAACATTAAAAGTAAATGATGTAGACGGAAATCCGATTGAAATTGCAGCTGTTGTTGTATATCGAGTGGTAGATACAGCAAAAGCATTATTTGATGTAGAAGATTATCGTGCTTTCGTTCGTATTCAAAGTGAAACAGCACTTCGTCATATTGCTACGAAATATCCATATGATAGTAGTGATGGTAGCGAAATTTCACTGCGAGGCAATGCAGAAGAAGTAGCGGATGAACTAGCAAATGAATTACAAACACGTTTAAATGTGTCTGGAGTAGAAGTAATTGAAGCGCGATTAACACATTTAGCTTATGCACCAGAGATTGCAAGTGCCATGTTACAACGCCAACAAGCAAATGCCATTGTCAGTGCTCGCCAAAAAATTGTTGAAGGTGCAGTTGGAATGGTAGAATCAGCTTTACATGAACTTGAGAAAAAAGATGTTGTAAAGCTAGATGAAGATACAAAAGCACAAATCGTCAGCAATTTAATGATTGCTATTATTTCAGAAAAAGGAACACAACCAGTCATGAATGCTGGCGGATTAAAAAAATAACTAATTTTTATCTCATTCTAACTGCTATGAAAATTTTTACTAAAGGAGAACTACTTAATTAAGTAGTTCTCTTTTTTGTATGAAAATGAGGAATATTTTTAAAATATGTCGAATGTTCAGGCAATAAATGGTATAGTGTAAGTGATTTGAAATTTTTAAGCAAAGGGATGAGGAGATGAAGAGGAAACTTGTTTTACTTTCAACAATTACAGCATTAGTGATGGGACAATCATCAATTGGTTTTGCTATCACAGATGAGGCACCGAATGTTGTAACAGAAGAAATGATAGAGGGCTTCGAGGTCACACAAGCAAATGAAGAAAATGGGGAGCAGCAAGTAAACAATCAACAAGAAACAACAACGAAACAAGAAAAACCTAATTCCAATCAGCAAAATGCAAATGAATCATCGCAACTACAAGCAGGACAAGCTAATACATCTGAAACTAAAGATGAAGAAGCACCAACATTACATAGTTTAAAAGCAGACAAGAAAGAAGTATCCAGGGGGGAAATCGTAAAGATTTCAGCAGATGTACAAGATGAATCTGGTGTAAAATATGTCAGTGTTTTTTATCGTAATACAGATTCAGATGATGGTCGAGAAAGTAAGGATACAAAAGAAGTACAATTAACATATAATACAAAAACAAAAGCTTATGAAGGGGTATTTCTTGTTTCTCAGGATATTACAGCTGGCACTTGGGATGTATTTACAGTGTCATTAGGGGATAAAGTAGGAAATAAAATAACATATCCTGGAAAAGACATTCAAAATAAAGATACTAGTTTTGTAGTGAAAAAAGAAAGTGAAGATGACAAACCTGATTTTGCTGGTCCTGTATTTGAAAGGATAACGGCTAATAAACAAGAATTAAATAAAGATGAAGCAGCGACGATTACATTAAAAGCATCAGATAAATCGGGAATTGAATCGATTATTGCTAATTATATTCATAAAGTAACAGGAATACAACGCGATGTGGACTTTGAAGAAAGTAATAAACCAGGAGAGTTTATAGGGGAATTCTGGGTAGATGAATTTACAGCAAATGGTGAATGGGAAATTTCCAGTATTGAATTAATTGATACTGTTGGAAACACAACATATGTAACACGAACAGCAGGGAAACCAAATCCATTTACATCTGCAAAAATTACAGTCAAAAATGCATCTAATGATGTAACTGGGCCTGTTGTAGAAGATATTAGTGTTTCGGCAAACAAAGGAAAACCTGGCGACACTGTAAAAGTATCTGTAACAGCAAAAGACGAAAGTGAAATTTGGGATGTAGCAGCATGGTTTGTTAATAAAGATTCATACAAAGAAATGCTAGTTATGTTTGAAACAGAAGATGGTATTCACTTTGAAGGTGATTTTGAAATTGAAGAAGGAATGGATAATGGTGCATGGGAATTAGATAGTGTTACATTAATTGATGCAATTGGAAATGAAACATATGTGCCTGGTAGTAATTATCCATTAACAACGATTACAGTGATAGACGGAAATGCGGATTTCATCGCTCCTACTATTGGTGAGGTTATTGTTGATAAAAAAACAGATCCATTAGGAATTGGTGATACAATTAATTTCTCTGTAGAAGCAACTGATGATGATTCAGGAGTTGCATCTGCATTCGTTGTGTACGAAAGACCAATAAGTGGAATACCTGAAGTAATTGAATTAACACACAATGAAACTACAAAACGATATGAAGGTCAATTTGTAATAGAAAAGTATACAGAAATGGGTGTTTGGAAAAACATTGGACTAGGTGTTATGGATAAAGCAGGAAATATGGCTACACAAGAGCCAATGGTAAATGCCAACTTTACTGTTGTTGGTACAACACTTGATGAAGTAGCACCAGTTATTCAAGATGTAAAATTATTTAGTGATAAAGAAGTAGAAAATGGCGACGTTGTACAAGTAAATGCGACGATTACAGATGATTTTTCTGGTGTAGAACGAGCAGGAGCCATCTTTGTAAATGAGGAAGCATTAGATGGTTTACTTGAAGATGATGAACTAGAAGAAGACTCACCACAATATAAAGCATTACTAAAAGCAAAAAATAGTTTCATGGGTGATGTGTTTGAAGGACTGATTGAGGAAATTGCAAATGAATTCCCAGAGGCAATTCAGTATGTAAAATTACATACAGTTAAGGGGTCGGATTTATTTGAAGGTGCTCTTACTGTAAAAGAAGAGATGGCGCGCGGTGAATGGTCGTTTGGCGGTGTATTTGCTATAGATAATGCAGATAACATTGGAGGAATGGAAGACGAGTACGAAGGATTATCCTTTGTTGTTGTAGATAAGACATCAACGACTCCAGAAGAACCAGAACAACCAACAAAACCAGAGCAACCGACAACACCAGAACAACCAACAAATCCGGAACAACCAACAAAACCAGAGCAACCAACAGTACCACAACAACCGGCTACTCAATCACCACAAACGGGTGATACAAGTAATGTGCCATTATATAGTGCAGCACTTCTTGTTTCTGTCTTAGGCTTAGGTTTATTAGTAAGACGTAGAAAAAATTGATAAAAAAAGAAAGGGTCGAGTGTTTAGCCTTGACCTTTTTTCTTTTTTTGTATACAATACCCTTAAGGGTATATAAAAGAGGGGGTTACAAAATGAAAATACAAGAAATTAATGATCATACATTTGAGGATGCTATACAGGAAGGCAATGTATTAGTTGATTTTTATGCACCTTGGTGTGGTCCTTGTAAAATGATTGCGCCGGTATTAGATGAAATTGCTGATGAAATGAAAGATGAATTAAAGATTGTAAAGATAAATATCGATGAAAACAGTATACCAACTCAGCTTGGCATTATGAGCGTACCAACCCTAGTTTTATTTAAAGGTGGAGAACCATTAGGAAAATTAGTTGGATATGTTCCGAAAGAATCGTTAGTAGAAGTGATTAAAGAAAATCTTTAATAAATGAGAAGAGTTTGCTTTTGCAATCTCTTTTTTCTTTGTATAAATGGGTTGTTTTGAGAAAGTATTAACTTTATAAATATACTAAAAGGGGTATAATAAACATTGACAACTTACAAGAATATCATATATTATACCCCTTAAGGGTATAAAAGAGGTGAGGATATGGAATACGATAAAAGCTTAAAAAATCGTTTGAAACGAATTGAAGGGCAAATTCGTGGTGTTATTCGAATGATGGGTGAAGAAAAAGAGTGTCGTGATGTAGTAACGCAGTTAACGGCTTGTCGTGCTGCTATCGATCGTGCAATTGCCCTTGTAGTAGGGAAAAACTTAGAATCATGCCTTCGTCGTCAAATGGAAGAAGGCCAATATAGAGGACAAGATTTAGTAAAAGAAGCAATGGGCCTATTAATTAATCGTACATCTCTCGAACAGGACAAGTCTGAAGGGATCATAAGTGACTTGACAGAATTAGAAGGACAAATTCGTCAAGTATTAAAAATGATGGAAGAGCGACATGATTGCCGTGATGTAGTAAAAGCATTAAATAATTGTCGAACTGTTATTGATACGTCTGTTGCTTTTGTAGTAGGAAAGAACATTGAAACATGTCTTCGTCTCCAAGTAGAAAATGGACAGTCAAATGAAAGAACAGTGCAAGAAGCAATTGATTTATTAGTAAAAAGCAAGTAAAAAAAGCTACCAATAGAGGTGGCTTTTTTTATATTAAGAAAGTATAAGTTCTCGTTCAGTATAATGATAAGAAAATTTTTTTGTTATAGATTGTTAATCATTTGTCGTCTTTAAAATTCTTATGAATGTGTTCATCCAGTTCTAACTGAAACTAAGACTCCTACTTCAAAATTTAGTAAAAGTAATGAAGTTTAAGTGGGAGAAAAGTGTTAGTAAAAATCACATTGATTCAACTAACCATTAATGAGAGAAGAAAGAAAATTCTCACTGATGGAAGTTTCACTTTATCACTTGTTGAAAGTATGTCCTTGTCTACAGGTCTTTTTTCTCATTTGTAGAAGAAGTCTGTTTTTTAAATTCCTACTATTTTCGCATGTAGATTTATTGACAAAAAAGTAGTTATGTACATTCTTGACGGTATGAATCGAAAATTGATACATTTGAGAAAGATTTTGTTTGAAAAGCTAGTTCTATCAATATATTGTGATTGTCGATAAAAATAGTGCGTATATATTGATTTTTGTGTTGTGTTTCATAGACAATCATAATACAATATGTAGGTAAGAAAGACCTTGATAGAAAGAATAAAGGGGGAAGGTGCATGTTAGTTGTCTATGATTCGTTAACAGGAAATGTGAAACGATTTGTAAATAAATTAAAGATGGATACAGTAAAAATAGATGAAAATTTGGAACTGGAACAAGAATTTGTGCTGATTACATACACGACAGGATTTGGAAATGTACCTGAGCGTGTCGATACTTTTCTCAAAAAAAACCATTCCCTATTAAAAGGTGTTTCTGCTAGTGGTAATCGCAATTGGGGAGATTTATTTGCAGGGAGTGCAGATAAAATTGCTAGCACATACAATGTTCCAATTATTTCTAAATTTGAATTAGCAGGGACAACGAAAGATGTGCAAGCATTTAAAGAAAGGGTGAGCTGTCTTTGAGGCATATTGAATTAAATAACGAAATAACAAAAATGGTAGACGGTTTTTACCAGTTAGAAAAAGATAAAGAGGCAATTACAGTCTTCTTAGAAGAAGCGAAAGAGAATACAATTTCATTTTCGAATATAAGAGAACGTATGAATTATATGGTTGAGCAAGATTATTACTATGATGTTTTTCAATTTTATACAATGGAGCAAATTGAAGAACTTTATGAGATCGCCTATCAAATTCAGTTTCGCTTCCAGTCCTATATGGCTGCATCTAAGTTTTATAAGGATTATGCCTTAAAGACAAATGATGGAAAACATTATTTAGAGCATTATGAAGATCGTGTTGTCATTGTCTCGCTTTATTTAGGAAATGGGGATTTTGATAAAGCAAAACAATTTGTTGTACAAATGATGAAGCAAAACTATCAACCAGCTACTCCAACTTTCCTAAATGCCGGTCGTAGCCGACGAGGAGAAATGGTGAGCTGCTTTTTATTGGAAATGGACGATAGCTTAAATTCGATTGGCTTTAATATTAATACAGCGATGCAGTTATCGAAAATTGGCGGTGGTGTTGCCCTTAATTTATCGAAATTACGTGCTCGTGGGGAGCAAATTAAAGGTATTGAAAATGCAGCTAGCGGTGTCATGCCAGTTATGAAACTGTTAGAGGATTCCTTCAGTTATGCGAATCAATTAGGACAGCGAAAAGGTGCTGGGGCAGCCTATTTAAATATTTTTCATTGGGATATTGTTGAATTCCTTGATTCTAAAAAAATTAACGTAGATGAAAAATTACGTATTCAATCCTTATCCATTGGTTTAATTGCTCCAGATAAGTTTTTTGATCTAGCAGAGCGCAATCAAGATATGTATGTATTTGCGCCACATACGGTGTATAAAGAGTACAAGCAGCATTTAGATGATATGGACTTAGATACGATGTATGAAGAACTAGTTGCAAATCCAAACGTGAAAAAGAAAAAATTAGATTTAAATGCTCGTGATATGTTAATTAAAATTGCCATGATTCAATTAGAGTCAGGTTATCCATATTTCATGTATAAGAGCAATGCCAATAAGCAACATCCGCTTAAAAATATTGGCCAAGTAAAAATGAGTAACTTATGCTCTGAAATATTCCAAATGCAAGAGACATCGGAAATTAATGATTATGGTACAGAAGATGTGATTCGCAAAGATATTAACTGTAATCTAGGTTCATTAAACATTGTTAATGTAATGGAGAACGGTGACTTCAGAGAGGCTGTTCACGCTGGAATTGAAGCATTAACAGCTGTATCTGATATGACGGTTATTCCGAATGCTCCGACTGTCAAAAAAGCAAACGAAGAGCTTCATTCAGTTGGAATTGGGGCGATGAACTTACATGGCTATTTAGCAAAAAATAAAATTTCCTACGAAAGCGAAGAAGCAAAGCAATTTGCTAGTACGTTCTTTATGATGTTAAATTTCTATTCCCTTGAAAAGAGTATGGAAATTGCCAAAGAACGTGGGATTACTTTTAAAGATTTTGATCGTTCTGATTATGCAACAGGTGAATATTTTACAAAATACGAAATCAATGATTATGCACCAACATCTGAAAAAGTAAAGGCTCTTTTTGAAAATATGCATATTCCAACGAAGGAAGATTGGGCTAACCTTCGTCGTGATGTTCAAACATATGGCTTGTACAATGCATATCGTATGGCAATTGCGCCAACACAAAGCATTAGCTATATTCAAAATGCAACATCAAGCGTCATGCCGATTGTAAGTCAGATTGAGTCACGCACATATGCAAATGCAACCACATATTATCCAATGCCACATTTATCTAAAGAAACGTATTGGTATTATAAATCAGCTTATGACATGAACATGTTTAAATTAATTGATTTAATTGCAGTCATTCAAGAACATGTGGACCAAGGTATTTCAACTATCCTTTACGTCAATAGTGATGTATCTACTCGTGAGTTAGCACGTTACTATATTTATGCCAATAAAAAAGGATTAAAGAGTTTGTACTATACACGCACACGTAAGTTAAGTGTAGAAGAGTGTTTAAGCTGTACGGTATAAGAAGGGGTGTTGAAATGAAGGCAGTAAACTGGAATAAAAAAGAAGATGATTATAGCTTAATCTTTTGGAAGCAAAATTTATCACAATTTTGGACAGAGGATGAAATTGCTGTATCATCCGATAAAAATACATGGGTACAATTATCAAAAGAAGAGCAAGTAGCATATAAACGTGTACTAGGTGGTTTAACATTGCTTGATACAAAACAAGGTGGAGAAGGAATGCCATTAATCCTTGTTCATCTAAAAAATTTACAAGCAAAAAGTGTACTAGCATTTATGGGAGCCATGGAAGAGGTTCATGCAAAAAGTTATAGTCACATTTTCACAACGTTAGCGACAGAGGAAGAAATTGATGATATTTTTAATTGGGTAGATAATCATCCATTACTAGAAAAAAAATCTCAACTTATTACAGACCGTTATCGCCAATTGTTAAAGCCAGAGGTATCAGCAGAGGAATTGTATATGGCAATGGCTGCATCTGTCTTCTTAGAGAGCTATCTGTTCTATAGTGGCTTTTTCTACCCACTATATTTAGCAGGACAAGGAAAAATGACGGCGAGTGGAGAAATCATTAACTTAATTATTCGTGATGAAAGTATTCATGGTGTATTTGTTGGCATTCTAGCGCAAGAAATCTTTAATGATTTCTCAGAAGAAGAGCAACAACGTATTCAGAGTGAAGTTAAGCAGTTAATGCTAGATTTATATGACATTGAAATGGCTTATACAGAAGATATTTATGATAGCATTGGTTTAACAGAAGAAGTAAAACGATTTGTTCGCTACAATGCAAATAAAGCATTAATGAATTTAGGCTATGATAACTATTTTGATGAAGAAGAAATTAATCCCGTTGTATTAAATGGATTAAGAACGGATACGAAAAACCATGACTTCTTCTCCGTAAAAGGAAATGGTTATGTAAAAGCAACAAACGTAGAAAAATTAACAGATGAAGATTTTATTTTTAATTTTTAAAGGGAGCAGGTATCCTAAAAAGGATACCTGTTTTTTATTAAATAAAAAGAATATATTTGTTCACATTGTTTCATCCTTCTATCTGTGCTACCATAAAAGAATATTATTTTAATAAAATTTTTATGTGAGAAACAAAAAGGAAAAGTTTGGTAGAGGTGAAAGTATGGATGGAAATAGTTTAGTACGTAGTTATATTCCAATGGCAAAGTTTATTGCACAAATTATGGGGAATCAATGTGAAGTTGTACTTCATGATTTAACCAATCCAGAACATTCCATCATCGCAATTGAAAATAATTATATAAGCGGAAGGAAGGTTGGAGATGCTCCTACTAATTTAGTGCTGAAAATTTGGAAGAAAAAAAGTTATCTAGATAAAGAGTTTTTAGCCAATTATAAAGCCATCGGTCGTGATAATAAAGTGTTTCGTTCGTCTAGTTTTTTTATTAAAGATGAGACTGGAGAACTAAAAGGCATGTTATGTATTAATGTGGACATTGATCATTATGTTCGCTTAAAAGAACGTCTAGAATCTTTAATGGAATTTACAACAGATTTAGATGAGCCAGAGGAAAATGTTTCTGAAACATTAAATGGGAACTTAGAAGATGTATTGTCTACCCTTATTACACAAGCAATTCAAAAACATAATGTAGCTGCAGAGCGAATGTCAACAACTGAAAAAATAGAGGTTGTCCGAGATTTGTATGAACAAGGTGCGTTTATGATTAAAGGTGGCGTAAGTGCAGTAGCAAAACGATTACATAGTTCAGAACCAACAATTTATCGCTATTTAAATAATATTAAATAATCAGAAAAAGGGAGCTGCTGTGCTTCTTTTTTTGTATAATAAGAGTAATCATCAAAAAGGGGGGGATATGATGTTTAATGACCCAGTAGGGGATTTTATGTTTACAGGTATTCCTATTTTTATTGGTATTGTTGCTATTATTGTTTTTGGTTTTATTTTTTTTGCAATCATTAGTGGGATTAAGCAATGGAGTCATAATAATAAACAACCTATTTTAGATGTAGATGCAAAGGTAGTTGCGAAACGAACAGAAGTAAGCGGAGGTTCTCATACAGGTGACCATCATAGCGGATCAAGTACATGGTATTACGTTACTTTTGAAGTAACGAGTGGAGATCGAATGGAACTATCTGTTTCTGGAAAGCAATATGGTTTATTAGCAGAAGGAGACAAAGGTATTTTACAATTTCAAGGAACACGTTATTTAAATTTTACTAGAAAGCAGCCCCAAATAAGCTAGTTAATGCTATATATACACCGAGGGGGTGAAGATATGGCAGAGCTAGTTGGTTTCATTGGTGATGTTGGTTTTCCGATTATGATTACACTTTATTTGCTACACCGAATTGAACAAAAGTTAGATGCTGTTGTCCTTTCTATTGAACGTGTTCAAGCAAGTGTAGAAAATAGTAATGAAGCTTGTCGGTTACCACAGTATCATAAATGAACAAAAAGGTCGACCTTTATATAAGTCGACCTTTTTTAGAGTATAAGAAAATAGTTAATGTATGTAACTAATCTTCTGCGATTTTTCTTTGTCTAACTTCCGGCTGTCCTCCACGAGAAATTTTATTCGGAGAACTACATTTAGTATCACATGCTTACGCTACGTGATATTAAATGTACCGCCTGCGGTTTTTCGCTATTTAATAGCAGCATCTAATGCAATTTCAATCATGTCATTGAATGTTGTTTGACGTTCTTGTGCAGTTGTTTCTTCACCAGTGAAGATATGGTCACTTACTGTTAAGACAGTTAACGCATTTACGCCATACTTTGCAGCAATTGTATAAAGGGCTGTTGTTTCCATCTCTACTGCAAGTACACCGTATTCACCAAGCTTTTTCACCATATCCATGTTTTCACGATAGAATACGTCAGCTGTTAATACGTTCCCTACGCGGATGTTTAAGCCCTTTTCTACACCTGCATCATATGCTTTCTTTAATAAATCAAAGTTAGCAGCTGGTGAGAAATCAAAGCCAGGGAATGTTAAACGGTTCATATTTGAATCTGTACAAGTTGTCATTGCGATAATAACATCACGAACTTTTACATCCTTTTGGATACCACCGCAAGTCCCAACACGAATTAAGTTTTTAACACCGTATTCACGAATTAACTCATTTGTATAAATACCAATTGAAGGAATACCCATTCCAGTTCCTTGAACTGAGATACGGTGCCCTTTATATGTACCAGTAAATCCTAGCATACCACGAACTTCGTTATAACAAATTACATCTTCTAAAAATGTTTCTGCAATATATTTTGCACGTAATGGATCTCCAGGAAGTAAAATTGTTTCAGCAATATCTCCTTGCTTTGCTCCGATATGTACACTCATCTTGTCAGACCTCCTAAATAAAATACATTTCTTATTGTACACGTTTCTAGGGAAAAAAGTAGTTATTTATCAAAAATTTTCTTAATTATGACTTGTAACTTTTTTGTAACGACACAAATTTGTATTTACGATATGATGAAATAGAAGAATAAATGATGAAAGGGCATAATGTAAGTGTTATTCCTTACTAATTATGCAGAACTTTCATATATTTCTCCCTCCCCCGACTTCCTCCCCCAAAGGAAGTCAAAAGATTGGGCACGTTCCCAATCTTTTTTTATTTATAAATGTCGAAATTTGTTGAACGAAATATCTTTTCAAATAATTTTATTTTCTATAAAATCATAATCAATATAAACGTAACATTTTTCACAAACACAAAATAATACGATGATGAGGGCATTAGTAGAATTGATTTCCCTGTTCCAGAGAGCTGATGGTGGTGCAAATCAGTACAAAGATCATTTCCAAGTACATCCTCGGAGTATCTTTCTTTTTTTAAGAAAGCGGTGTGAACCGTTATCGAAACGAGGTGCAAGTTGCTTTTTTGCTTGCAAATAGGGTGGTACCACGATGCATAATCGTCCCTACTGGCTACAACCAGTAGGGACTTTTTTATTTTTATTTATATCTTTATTTGCGCAACGTTACGTTGTATATAAAATTTAAACTGAAAATTCAGAAAACGGAGGAAGAAAAGATGGCAAAAACACATTTAGATGATTTAAGGGAACAAATTGATGAGATTTCACTACAAATTTTAGAGTTATTAAATAAGCGTGGTAATCTTGCGAAAGAAGTTGGTGAATACAAAAAAGCACACGGAATGAAACGATTTGATCCAGTTCGTGAACGTGAATTGTTAGATTTAATTGGTGCAAAAAATGATGGACCATTTGAAACAAAAACATTACAGCATATTTTTAAAACCATTTTCTCTGCAAGTATTGATTTACAAGAAGAGGAAGTAAAGAAAACATTACTTGTTTCTCGTCAAAATAAAAAAACGAATACAGTTGTAGATTTAAAAGGAACAAAAATTGGGGATGGTACACAACAATTTGTCATGGGACCTTGTGCAGTAGAAAGCTATGAGCAAGTATTCGAAGTAGCAAAAGCATTAAAAGAAAGAGGAATTCGTTTGCTTCGTGGTGGTGCATACAAACCTCGTACTTCTCCTTATGATTTCCAAGGACTTGGAATGGAAGGATTACAAATTTTACGCAGGGTTGCTGACGAGTTAGATATGGTTGTTGTTAGTGAAATTTTAACACCACAGGATGTGGAAGAAGCACTAAAATATGTGGATGTTATTCAAGTGGGTGCACGTAACATGCAGAACTTTGAATTGTTACGAACAATTGGACGTGTTGAACGACCAGTGTTATTAAAACGTGGTTTATCTGCAACAATTGAAGAATTTATTCATGCAGCAGAGTATATTATGATGCAAGGGAACGATCAAATTATTTTATGTGAACGTGGTATTCGCACATATGAAAAAGCAACGCGTAATACGCTAGATATTTCAGCAGTACCAATTTTGAAGAAAGAAACACACTTACCAGTCGTTGTCGATGTGACACATTCAACAGGACGTAAAGATTTACTTATCCCAACGGCAAAAGCGGCATTGGCGATTGGTGCGGATGCAGTTATGGCAGAAGTTCATCCAGACCCAGCGGTTGCTTTATCAGATGCAGCACAACAAATGGATATTCCACAATTCCATGCATTTATGGACGAAGTTGGTGAATTTCATCGTAAAATAGAAGTAAGCAAGTAAAACTAAAAACGGGAGTGGGAGAAGATGTACGTAAAAGATCAAATTTTAACGTTACAAGCATATACACCTGGGAAACCAACAGAAGCGGTTATGAAAGAGCATGGATTAGAAAAAGTGGTGAAACTAGCTTCTAATGAAAATCCATTTGGTTGTTCAGAAAAGGCAATGGAAGCACTGTTAAGTTTACAGGGGAAATTCGCAATTTATCCTGATGGAGATTCTATTGTACTAAGGGAAAAAGTCGCATCTTTCTTGGGGGTAAAACCTAGACAATTATTATTCGGTAGTGGGGCTGATGAAGTGATTCAAATGTTAAGTCGTGCTTTATTAACACCAACTCATAATATTGTGCAAGCAACGCCAACATTTTCTCAATATAGTCATCATGCAGTTATCGAGGGAGCAGAAGTGCGCAATGTACCATTAGTGAATGGGACACATGATTTAGATGCTATGCTAGATGCAATTGATGAAAATACAAAAATTGTTTGGGTATGTAATCCAAACAATCCAACCGGCACATACGTAAATACAGAACAATTAGAAGTCTTTTTAGCAAAAGTACCATCATCTGTATTCGTTGTTATAGATGAAGCGTATTATGAATATGCAGTAGCAGAGGATTATCCACAAACGCTACCGCTGTTAGATAAATACGATAACGTTATTGTATTACGTACATTCTCAAAAGCGTATGGCTTAGCATCTTTTCGAGTAGGCTATGGAGTGGCTTCTGAAACATTAATGGAAGAAATCAATATTGCTAGATTACCATTTAATACATCGATGGCAGCACAAGTAGTTGCCACAGCCGTACTAGACGATCAAGCCTTTATTGAAAAATGTGTAACGGAGAACCGAAATGGATTAGCCAAGTATGTTGCCTTTTGTGAAGAACATGGAATTAAGTATTATCCTTCACAGGCTAACTTTATTTATATGGAAGTAAACAATAGTCGAGAGTTATTTGCACAATTAGAGAAGAAAGGGTATATTGTTCGCGCCTTCCCTGCTGGTATTCGCATTACAATTGGAACAGAGGAAGAAAATGAAGGATTATTAAAAGAATTAGAAGAAGTGTGGAGGCAGCAAGCAGTTCAAAGGGGATAAAATGAGATGAATATATTTATAGCAGGAATTGGCTTAATTGGAGGTTCGCTAGCATTAGCAATCAAAAAACATCATCATGTGACCATTGTTGGATATGACACAAACGAAGAAAATAAAAAGGCAGCATTGCGATTAAGAGTAGTGGATGAAATTGCTTCTAGTTTTGAACAAGGTGCTAAGGAGGCGGATATTATTATCCTTGCCTCCCCAGTTGCTAGTATTTGTAGGTTAATCGATACATTGTCCTCTCTTTCGTTAAAAAAAGATGTCATTATAACAGATGTGGGAAGTACGAAAACAAAAATTATGGAAGCTGCCCGATCGTTAAATGACAAGGGGATTAGTTTTATTGGCGCACATCCAATGGCAGGTTCTCATAAAAGTGGGGTTTTGGCAGCCAAAGTGCAGTTGTTTGAAAATGCTTATTATATTCTAACTCCATTTGCCAATGAAAAAGAGGGAAATATCGAAAAACTAAAAGCATTATTAGCCTGTACCAATGCGTATCTTGTTGTGTTAGACCATCATGAACATGATAAAATCACAGGAATGATTAGTCATTTTCCTCATTTGATTGCAGCTAGTTTAGTAAGACATGCGAATCGGTTTTCTGATGAGTATCCATTAGCCACAGCAATGGCGGCGGGAGGGTTCCGAGATATTACGCGAATTGCCTCTAGTAGCCCAGAAATGTGGCGGGATGTTATCGCAAATAATCAAGAAAATATGCTTCAATTTCTAGACGAATGGCTACAAGAAATGGAAGATGTAAAAGAGATAGTGGCACAAGGTAACAGCCAAGTACTATTTGATTATTTTTCATCAGCGAAACGATATCGTGATTCTCTCCTTATTCGCCAAAGCGGAGCTATTCCTGCTTTTTATGATTTATTTGTCGATATTATTGATGATTCTGGGGCAATTGCTTCTGTTACTGCTATTGTTGCCAAAGCAAATATTAACATTAAAAACTTAGGAATTATCGAATCTCGTGAAGGATTGTTAGGGGTATTCCGTATTAGCTTTCGTACAGAAGAGGATCGAGAACGAGCAAAAGTCTTGTTAGAAGATCGAGGGTATGATATTTATTTGAAATTATAAAAGAAACGCCTTTTCACCTACAAAAGTAGTTAGAAAAGGCGTTTTTATTTTTTCTACAAAATAAGTTATGGAGTGGATTAATAGATTTTCTTTATCACATATTTTATTTTGTTAATTTAGTAAAATATTCTTGTGCGTGATCATAGTCAAATGTAGAAAACCAGCGGTAGTTTTTACTGTCTAAAATACGATAGTGATTACTAACGACGTTTTGTTGAAGGCGGAAGTTGTTCGTACTTTTGATTTCTTTCCACCATATATGACCACCTAATGTTTTTTCTTTAGGTGTATATAATTCGCTATGAGCCAATGCTTGTATTGTTTGAATTGGCTCATCCCCAAGAATATTTTGAATAATAGTACTATGACTAAAAAGCGTGACAAAGGCCACAGTTGTTGTCCAGCTAGCATTAAATCGTCCTTTTTCAATGCCGACTAGTGTTTTTTTGGATAGTCCGATTATTTCTGCCATTTTTTCTTGAGTATAGCCAGCTTCAGTACGAACTAGTTTCATTTTCTCTGATAATATAGAAATAATTTCCTGTTTGTTCATTATAGATCCTCCGCGCATCTTATGGATATTAGTGTAATTTTACACCTTTAAAAATAGTTATTCAAGTTTTTTTATGAAATTTTCATGGGTATATAGATAGATTGGTAAAAGTAAGGTAGTATAAGAATAATAAATTATGAATAGAAGTAGAGAAAGTGAGGGAGAAAATGGAGACATTATTGCTTTGGGGAGCAATCATTGTTTTGTTTATCGCATCATTTGTTGCGCTTATTTTTCCTATATTGCCAGGTTTACTATTTTTGTGGGGAGGATTTATTCTTTATTATTTTGCTTTAAATGATCCAGCTTTGCACGTTTCTTTTTGGTTTTTTGCAACTGGAATTACGGCATTTCTATTTATTGTTGACTTCCTTGCCAATAGTTATTTTATAAGGGAAAAGACAGATTCTAAGTGGAGTGAACGAATTGGCTGCATTGCTATTATTCTTGGTTCATTAATTGTACCGCCATTTGGATTAATTCTTGTTCCATTTGTTATGGTTTTTGTAGCTGAATTAGTACAAAAAAAGCCTGTTAGCAATGCATTTATGACTGCATTTGCTACGGTTATTGCCTTTTTGAGTAGCGTAATAGCTAAGTTTATTATTCAATTGATAATGGTTATCTTGTTTCTTTTGTATATTATTTTATCATAGGAAACAAAAACTAGTAGCATTGCTACTAGTTTTTGTTTTTTAAAGGGGTATATTTTTTCATTAATTTTAAATTTGCAGTACATTGTTCATACAATTTTGAAATGTTACGAACCAAATATATTGACATGTATACAATATTTTTATAAAATTTAGAAAATTATATTTTTAAAGGGGAAATTAGCATGGTTCAAGTACAAGAGTTAAATGCACATCATCATCATACGTGAAGGGGTTGAAACTATGAAGAAGTTTTCGTAGTATCAAGCCCTCTTCCTATTGCTGATGAAGGTGCTTGTTCCGTGCGAAAGAAGCCGTACAGGTACCTATAACCTGTACGGCTTTTTTCGTTCTATAAGAAAAGGGGAGCGATGATGTGAGAGAGGAACTTAGCGGGTTATTATGGCGGTATGAAATGAAGCACAAGATGGAGAAATATGCGATTGAAAGAGGATATGTCCCAATTCAACCTCCGCTATTTCAAGAGTATGAGACATTTCAATGTGAAAATACGAGCTTAACAAAAGAGCAAATGGTTGTTGTAATGAATGGTCAACAACAATTGTATGTATTGAGACCTGATATTACGAGCAATATTTTGAAGATGGTGTTGCCACATTATCGTGAAGGAGAAGAAATTAAATTATGTTATCAATCAACGGTTTACCGTTCAAAATCATATGGAATTAAAGAACTGCCTCAGTTTGGAATTGAATATTTAGGGGATACGAATGGAACAAGTGAACGAGAAGTATTGGAAATGGCTGTTGATTTGCTAAAAGATGTTCCATTTTTAATTGAAGTCAGTCATTGTGGTTTCTTAAATGGTTTATTTCAAGAATTGTCACTATCTAATGAAGAGAAAAAACAGTTAAAACGGTTATTATATACAAAAAATCGCGATGAATTATGTTTGATAGGAGAACAACTTCACGTAAATAAAGAAATACAAGATTTATTTGCTCATTTCTTTACTTTACATGGAACAGTTGGTGAAGTAGTGAACAAAGCATCTCGTTATTTGTTTAATAAAGAGATGGAAGAAGCAGTTAATAAGTTAGCACAATTAAAAGATATTAGCGAACATGTCATCGTTGATGTATCAATGATAAATGAATTGGATTATTACAATGGCCTTATTTTTAAAGGGTATCACCAAGGACTTCATAAGGAAGTATTAAGTGGTGGGAGATATGATGTGAAAGGAACACCTTTTGGAAAGGAAATTGGTGCAATTGGCTTTTCCATTGATACAAACGCATGGATTCGAGTTCGGGAAGGGGAAGCAGTATGGAAGGCTTAACGATTGCCATTGCAAAAGGAAGATTAGAAGGGGAAATGCTTACACGTTTAAAAGAAGTAGGACTTGGTGAATGGATTGAACCTAAATCTCGAAAGCTTATTTTTGAAGATAAAGAAAATAAGTTGACTTATATTTTTGTTAAACCAGTTGACGTTGTTACCTATGTACAAAAAGGTGTTGCGGATATAGGAATTGTCGGTAAGGACGTTATTTTGGAACAAAAGGGAGATGTATATGAGTTACTAGATTTAGGGTTTGGAAAGTGTACATTTGCCATTGCTGGATTTCCAAATACGACAATCTATGAATCTCAAAAAGTACTTCGTGTTGCAACGAAGTATCCAACTATTGCCTATAGCTATTTTGGTGATCGTCAAAATATCGAAGTGATTTATTTAAATGGTTCAGTAGAATTAGCGCCCCTGATGGGATTGGCTGATGTGATTGTGGATTTAGTAGAAACGGGAAATACACTTAAAGCAAATGGATTAGTCGTTTTAGAGGAAATGTTTGAAATTAGCGCCAAAGTTATTTGTAATCGAGTAAGCTATCGTTTTCATAATGAAAAAATCAATGGATTTTTACAAGATATTAAAGGGGGGCGCACATATGCTACGAATATTAAAGACAAATAAACGGGATGAAATCTTAACTAAAATTATTCACCGTGGCGTATTACCAACAAAAGAAGTAGAAAAAACAGTTCGAGAAATTATTGAACACGTCAAAGAAGCAGGAAATGAAGCAGTCTTCCAATATACGAAACAATTTGATGGTGTTGCAGTTGAAAATACGCTTGTAACGGAACAAGAATATGAACAAGCATTTGCCAATACGTCTCCACAATTGATGGAAGCATTGAAGGGGGCAAAGGCGAATATTGAGGCGTATCATCAAAATCAATATCAACAAGGGTTTACCCTAGATAAAGAAGATAGTGTATTACGACAACTTATTACTCCAATTGAACGAGTTGGCGTCTATGTTCCTGGTGGCAAAGCTGCTTATCCATCTACTGTATTAATGAATGTCATTCCGGCTGTTATTGCAGGAGTACGAGAAATTATTATGATTACACCACCAAATAAAGATGGAAAAATAAAAGATTCGATTTTGGTAGCTGCCAAATTAGCCGGCGTAACGAGTGTGTATAAAATGGGTGGAGCACAAGGTATTGCAGCCTTAGCCTATGGAACAGAAACGATTCATCATGTGGATAAAATTGTTGGACCTGGAAACATGTATGTGGCAATGGCGAAAAAGCTTGTGTCAGGTGATGTTGGAATTGATATGATTGCTGGTCCAACGGAAGTCGTTATTATTGCCGACGATACAGCTAACCCAATCTATGTGGCCGCTGATTTATTGGCACAAGCTGAGCATGATGAAATGGCGTCAAGTGTCGTTGTCACAGATAGCAGTTTATTAGCAGAAAAGATTGTAGTAGAAGTAGAACGATTGTTATCAGAAATGCCGAGAAAAGACATTATCGAAAAGGCCTTAGAAAATTATGGGGCAGTTATTGTTACAAATGATTTAGAAGAAGCGTTGCTTGTTGTGAATCAAATGGCACCAGAGCATGTGGAAATTATGACCCGTGACCCATTTAAAGTGTATCCACGTATCAAACATGCTGGAGCTATTTTCTTAGGAGACTATACACCAGAATCAGTTGGAGATTATTATGCGGGAACAAATCATACATTACCAACAAATCGAACAGCACGTTTTTCATCACCGTTAAATGTAAATGATTTTCAAAAGAAAACATCCGTCGTCTATTATTCAAAAGAAGCTTTACAGAAAGCACGTGCTCATATTGAACAATTAGCACAGGAAGAAGAATTATATGCACACGGACATGCAGTAAGTGTTCGGTTTAAGGGGGATGAGAAATGAGAACAGCTAGTATAAATCGAAAAACAAGAGAGACAGATATTTATGCCGAAATCAATTTAGATGGAAATGGAATTGCTGATATTGAAACAGGAATTGGCTTTTTGGATCATATGTTAACACTTTTTACCTTCCATAGTGGTTTTGATGTTCTCGTTCGATGTGAAGGAGATTTAGAAGTAGATGATCATCATACAGTAGAGGATGTAGCGATTGTGTTAGGTCAAACACTTTCAAGGGCACTTGGAGAGAAAATGGGTATTCATCGTTATGGTTTTTCTTACATTCCAATGGATGAAACATTAGCTCGAGTCGTTGTCGATTTAAGTGGGCGCCCCGCCTTTATTTATGATGCAAAAGTAGAACGGGAGCGTGTCGGCTCCATGGATACACAAAATGTAAAAGAATTTTTTAAATCCTTCGCCAATGAAGCCAAAATGAATTTGCATATGGAAGTGTTATATGGTGATAACGATCATCATAAAGTAGAAGCGCTTTTTAAAGCATGGGGACGGGCCTTAAAGGCAGCGGTAGAAATTGTTTCAGATACGATACCATCGACGAAGGGGATATTGTAAATGCATGTAATTGTTGATTATGGGTTAGGGAACTTGAATTCATTAACACGGGCTTGTGAACAAATTGGCTACGATGTTATCGTCAGTGGTCGTCATGAAGATATTGAAAAAGCAGATTCTATTATACTTCCTGGTGTCGGTGCCTTTGGTGATGCCATGAAGGCGTTAAAGGAACAGAAATTAGAGGCATTATTAATCCAACGAGCAAAAGAAGGTGTTCCCTTTTTAGGAATTTGTTTAGGAATGCAACTGTTATTTGAAAGTAGTGAAGAAGATGGATTTCATCAAGGGCTGGGTTTACTTAAAGGACATGTAAAGCGCATTCCTACTATTGTCAAAGTTCCTCATATGGGTTGGAATGGATTAGATATCGTTAGAGAAGAGAAAGTTGTAGCAGATATACAAGCGGATGAATATGTGTACTATGTTCATTCTTATTACGCAGATTGTCCAAAGGAATTAATTGTTGGAAGTAGTGAGTATGGAGTAACAGTTCCAGGTATCGTTCAACAAGGAAATGTGTATGGGATGCAATTTCATCCAGAAAAAAGTAGTGATGTAGGACTACGATTATTAAAGGCGTATAAGGAGGCTGTTGTGTATGATTCTATTTCCAGCAATTGATATTAAAGGTGGGAAGTGTGTTCGATTAGTACAAGGGGATTTTGACAAAGTAAATGTGTATGATGAAGATCCTGTTCAAGTAGCCAAAAAATTTAAAGAAAGCGGCACAGATGTCGTGCATGTCGTTGATTTAGATGGGGCATTAGAAGGAGATGGGAGAAACAAAGCTGTTATTGAAGCAATCATAAAGGAAACAGGCTTACGTGTTCAAGTTGGTGGAGGTATTCGCGATCTAAAGGCGATGGATGAATGGATTTCTCGTGGGGTATGGCGTGTTATTTTAGGAACGGTTGCCATTGAAAATCCTCAACTTGTAAAAGAGGCTGTTGAGAAATATGGAGATAAAGTCGTTGTAAGTGTCGATGCGAAAAATGGCAAAGTGGCTACCCAAGGATGGACGAATATAAGTGAAATTTGTAGCTTTGAATTTTGTGAGCAATTAGAAAAAATGGGAGTAAAAACAGTTGTGTATACGGATATTTCGAAAGATGGCATGTTAGTTGGACCAAACTTTGAATCTTATCAAGAAATTCAACGTCGAACATCTTTAGACGTGATTGCCTCTGGTGGAGTAAGTTCACTGGCAGATTTACGTTGTTTACAAGAAATGAATTTATACGGGGCAATAAGTGGCAAAGCCTTATACGAAAATCGATTTACATTAGAGGAGGGATTACGTTGCTTGCAAGACGAATCATTCCTTGTTTAGATGTTCGAAATGGTCGTGTCGTAAAAGGAAAACAATTTACAAATATTGTGGATGTGGATACGCCAGAAGCGTTAGGGAAATTTTATAGTGACAATGGGGCAGATGAATTAGTATTTTATGATATTACGGCTTCTAATGAAGAACGAGATATTTCATTAAATTTCGTCTCTCGTGTTGCCAAAGAACTACGTATTCCATTTTGTGTTGGTGGGGGTATTCGAACGGTTGATGATTTCACTTCTGTATTGCGCCGAGGAGCAGATAAAGTATCCATCAATTCAGCAGCAGTTTTAAATCCAACACTTATTCAAGAGAGTGCGAAAAAATTCGGAAGCCAATGTGTGGTGTTATCAATGGATGTAAAGCGTAGCGTAGATGGTACATATCGTGTCTACATAAACGGTGGACGAACAGAAACAGAATTAGATGCAATTGAATGGGCAAAGCAAGGTGTCAAACTTGGAGCAGGAGAAATTGTTGTGAATAGTATCGATGAAGATGGAATGAAAAAAGGCTATGATGTGGAACTGTTAAAAAAAATAACAGATGCCGTTAATGTACCTGTCATTGCCTCAGGTGGGGCAGGACAATTAGATCATTTTTATGATGCGATTGAAAATGCTAATGTAGACGGTGTTTTAGCAGCTTCTGTGTTTCATTTTAATGAAATTCTAATTCAAACATTAAAACAATATTTAGCTGAAAAAGGAGTGAGTATCCGATTATGATTAACATAGCGGAAGTAACATTTAATGAAGAGGGACTTGTACCAGTAGTTGTGCAAGATGATATAACAAAAGATGTATTAATGCTTGCTTATATGAACAAAGAAGCATTGCTTTTAACAATAGAAACTGGTTATGCAACCTACTATAGTAGAAGTCGTCAGCAGCTTTGGAAAAAAGGAGAAACATCAGGCAATACACAGCTTGTGAAGAAAATGTATTACGATTGTGATCGAGATACAATTTTATTAATGGTCCAACAAAATGGTGTTGCTTGTCATAATGGCACATGGTCTTGTTTTGAAGGAATGCCAAGCAATGAAGATGTATTGGCTCAATTATATGATGTGATTGAAAAACGTAAACAACAGCCGAAAGAAGGCTCTTACACAACATATTTATTTGAAAAAGGTATTGATAAGATTTTGAAAAAAGTAGGCGAAGAAACGAGTGAGGTCATTATTGGGGCCAAAAATGAAGGAACAGAAGAATTAATTTATGAAATTAGTGACTTAGTGTACCACACTCTCGTTTTAATGGTTGAAAAAGGGGTAACAGTAGAAGAAATTAAAGAACAATTAGCGAAACGTCGCGAGAAGGTGAAAGCGTGAAAAAAATAGATGCTCATACACATACTCACTATTGTCCACATGGCAGTGGCGATCATGTAGAAGATATGATTCACCGAGCAGTAGAACTAGGCTTTGATGAATACCATATTACGGAGCATCCTCCATTGCCAACTTCTTTTACGGAACAACTTGTTCCAAAGGAAGCAATTGAGACGTTAACAATGAATGAACAGCAAACCGAAGACTATATAAGAGAAATGCTGTTATTAAAAGAAAAATATCGCCATGTCATCACACTCAAAGTCGGCTTTGAAATGGATTATTTACCAGAGCATACGGAGTGGACGAAGCAATTTTTAAATGAATATGGAAAATATTGTGATACAGGACTGCTATCTGTTCACTTTATGAAAGGAAATGGTGGCTGGCGTTGTGTCGATTATAAGGCCGAAGATACGAAGGAAGGGTTAGTCGATTATTACGGGAGCGTTGAAAACTTCCAATTAGCATATTATGATTACGTTCAGCAATCCGTTTTAGCAGATTTAGGTCCATATAAGCCTACTCGTATTGGTCATATGACATTATGCAATAAGTTTCAAAATTACTTACACATTCAACAAAATGAATTAGTCGATAAAAAAATAGAAGAAACGTTAATCGTTGTTCGCGATAACGGTTACACCCTTGATTTAAATACAGCTGGCTTATTTAAGCCTTATTGCCAACAAACATATCCAACTACCTCTGTTATTCAAAAAGCAACAGCGCTTCGTATTCCATTTTTATATGGCTCAGATTCCCATGGTGTGAAGGATGTGGGGAGAGGGTATGAATCAATAGTGGATTATTTGACTAAATAGGAAGAAAACATCTCAGCAATCGTGCGGGGATGTTTTTTTCATTAATAACGAAAGGAATATGAACAAAAACGTATAATAGTATCACATAAGGGGGGAGGATATGAGAACATTTTTAGGAATTGATATAGGTGGAACGGAAACAAAGTATGGTGTTTATGATGAAAGTGGGACGGAATTACAAGCAGGTAAAATTGTTACGATGAGAGCGGATTTAGAGCTGTTTGTTGATAGTATTGGAAAGATTATTACAGAGCATCAGGATGTATGTGGAATTGGAGTAAGTGTGCCTGGATTTATTGATGTACATAGTGGATTAATTATTAATGGTGGGGCAATTCGCGTATTAGACGGGCACAATTTAAGGAAATTATTGAGGCCTTATACAACGTTACAAATGGAGTTTGAAAATGATGCTAATTGTGTGGTACTTGCAGAAAAATGGCTTGGAAATGGACAAAACTATGAAAACTTTCTTGCAGTAACAATAGGAACTGGCATTGGTGGAGGAATTATGATTCACAATCAACTGTACCGAGGGAGTCGTTTTATGGCAGGGGAATTTGGCTATATGTTTGTTAATGGAGTAGGGGCGAGAAAGGCTAGGGATGTAGAATTGAACGAACTTGCCTCGACTCGAATACTAGTAGCACAAGCAGAACAATTGTTAAATGTGGAGCCAGGAATGATAAATGGGAAGATTCTTTTTCATAAACTTGAACAAGGAAACGAACAATTGATGGGGCTATATGAACAATGGATTCACTATTTAGCATTAGGAATGTACAATCTAATTTATTGTTTTAATCCACAAGCAATTTTAATTGGAGGGGGCATAAGTGCCCAACCAAGGGTTTTAAAAGATATAAAGACAGCTATAGAAAAAATAAATCCATTAGCATTACACACAACAATTTTAGGAAACTGTAAATTTGGAAATGACGCTGGGAAAATTGGTGCAATTTATCATTATATCCAACAGGAAAAACAAAAGATAGGTAAATGAAAAAGCGGAGTCTGAGTATGACTTCGCTTTTTTCATTTAGAATTATTTTATTCCAGCCTCTTCTTTTGATGTGGGTAGGATACTTTCTAGTTGAATGTCATCAAAGATGAAGCTTGAATTAAAGTCATAGCTAGAAGGAAAGATATCTTGTTCGTATTTATTAAGATGAACAATTTGATAAAAGAAATCTTGTGGAGCTTGTTGTTGAAGTAAAAAGTTTGTAACTGATGGTGTATATGTTGAGCGTGATTTTAAAATTTCTTTCCATTCTTTAGGGACGGACATAACACCATAGGTTGCATCTGTATAAGCTATTTCTTTCGTTAATTTTATTTCAGGGTAATAAAAAGATTTATTGTCAGTCATAAAATAATCACGCTCTGTTTTTAAAACAAGGAGACTTTTAGCGATAGTTGGTTCTTTTGGTACATTCCAAATAACATATTGCTTGGCATCAGATACTTTCCATATATTAAATGGTTCACTTGTATTGATACAAAGCAATTGCCACTTTCCCCATTTCCATTGCCAATAACTGCCTCCATATTGGTTATCGTTAATAAGTAAAGGTGCAAAGGCGTGTTTTTTACCTAAATATACTACCGTTTGAACGTCAATTTTAGATGATTCAATATCTTTCGCCATTTGTGTTTGTTGTTTGGCTGAGATAAAGAGTTTAGTAGGTTGTTTGAAAAAAAGATATAAAGTTATAAATAAAGCAACAAGGATTATTATACTAATTCCCCACATCATTTTTTTCATTGACTTACACCTTCTTTTAAAATAGATGTTTGGAACTGAAAATAGTGCTGGTGATTATTTTTCGTTATAAGCAATCCTTTTCCATCATACTGAATAAAGATTTGTGGAGGGGGATTTCCACTTCCAAAAGGAGAGGTAGTTTCCATTAACATATATGGAAATGATTCAGAAGGATGTCCGTTGCTAAAATTATTATAGTACCACTCAATTGATAGTGAATGGTTTACTTTAGCCGTGGAAAGTTGTTTGTTTAGGGAATCTTTGTCTAGTGTTTGTATGTTGCTGTCTTCAGATGAGAGTATGACATAGGCACTATCCGTTGTTGAAATATAGCTAGAAAGTTCATTGGTTGGATAAAGCAAATGACCTAGAGGAATCGTTAATAACCCAATAAAACTAAAAAGAAATGCATTGAGAAATCCTAACCAAGCAAAAGGACGATATGTATTCCAACGCTTACGTGGGCGCAATAAAAAATAAACAATCCAAACACCAAGCGGGAGGAGAGGGAGCTGAAATGGCATTTCTTTTACGTTGAAGTTGAATGAAAAGGAAAACATTCCTACATAACAAATAAGTAATGCCCAATACCATTTAGGTTTAGTGGATTGTCTCTTGAATGTAAAAAGAAACAGGCATAATAATATACCAGTGCTTAAAACGAAAGTAATCCATGTTGGTAAATAAATATTCATAGCGGACCTCCAATTAGTAACCTTCTTTTTTCTATCATACTGTATCTATTTCGATAGACGCTAGCTAAAAATTATCAGAATTGTTATACTTTTTGTAGAGAGGAGAGAGAAAATGGGGAAATTTGTATGGAGGAAAAGTATCGAGTTAGTCGTTAGTGTTGTCGCAATCATTATTATTTATTTTATTCCGTATGTGATTAGCTTTCCGCAAAAAGAAACGATTACACTGCTGTTTAATGAAATAGTAAAAGGTTTATTGCATCCAATGGAGTTAACCGCATCTCTTGGGTATGGCTATAGTGAAAGGCCATTTTTACCAGAATTGTTCTCACGCTATGGCTATATGTTGCAATTGTTGGGAGCTGCTTTTTTAATTGGAATTGCTGTTGCTTTTTTATTCGTGTTTCTTTATAGTGCCGCTCCACGATGGGTACAGGCAATTGTCCGCAATGTGATGAAAGTATTAGAGTGTATTCCTGATTTAATGCTTATTTTATTGCTGCAACTATTCTTTATTTATCTTTATAAACAAACAGGGATGGACATTCCGAATTTATATGCCTTTGGAGATGAAAAGGCTTATTTTATTCCAATCATTAGTTTAGCGATTATTCCAGCAGTTCAGCTTTATAAAATGATGCTTGTATTTATGGAAGAAGAATATGAGAAACGATATATTGAGTTAGCGGTAGCGAAAGGATTAAATCGTGGAACGATTATCATTCATCATATGTTTCGCAATATGTTAATTCACATTTTGCATCATAGTAAGACGATTTTGTTGTTTATGTTATCCGCTTTGTTTGTAGTGGAAGGGTTATGTAATATTAATGGCTATATGAGCTTTATTATAGGAGGAAGAATGTATCATCCTGCTGGATATGTTATTTGGGTATTGCTGTTGTTTCTTCCTTTTTATTTATTATTTGCAATTATTGAAGGGTATATTGGCAAGATAACGGGGGTGTTTTCTCGTGAATAATAAGGTTTGGAAATCGAAGAGGCTTTGGATGGGGATTTTCTTTTTTGTTGGCTTGTTAACAGCTAGTTTTTTATATAGTT
>JBJEFI010000077.1:0-9594 GCA_051873875.1 Bacillaceae bacterium
ATATCTAGTTTTTTGTATTATCAGTTAGATAATCCGACGTTGTTACAGCAACAAAATATTCAAGTAGGGATACAAAGTCAGTATTGTGTACTTCTTCCTATGAATGTTATTCAGAAGGGAGAAACGGTTTATTTACGGTATGATTTACTGTCAGAATATACGCTAGCGGATTTATTAAAAGGAAAGCAGACGCAACAAAGTATAACACAACTTTTATGCAGTATTGTGGATATGTTTATAAAAATAGAGGAACTTGGGTTATATCCACAGAGCTTAGTGTTAAATAAAGAGCATATTTACATCAATACAATTACGAATCAATTGCAATTTGTGTATGTACCTGTGGATAGTGTGGAGAAAAGCAATGATTTTGCAGATTTTTTACGAGAAATACTGAGTTATACACAGTTTGATGAAAGTGAAAATAGTCAGTTCTTTATTAAGCTCCATAATTATATTGCAGCGTTAACAAATGAGTTGCCAGAAGATGTCTTCGCTTATTTAGAAAATGAAGTTGGCGTGAAGATGAGTAGGGAAAGTTCTTTTTATAATATGAACAAGGTGGAGAAGACGGTTCATGATATAAAGATAACTTCAAATGTAAATGGGCAAAGTGTAGAAAAACAGCATGTCCAAAAGATTGAAGTAAGAGAGGTACAGTATAAGGAAGCACCAAAGGAAGCAATCAAAAGCAATAAAGTTACTGCTTCAAGTATGTCCTCTTATACAAATCAGACATTCAATCAGTCCAAGCCTAGCGTTGTACAAGCAGAGGATGATTGTGGAACGACGGTGTTAGGAGTGACAGGTAGTTTCGAAGACGTAGATGAAGGAACGACGGTTTTAAATATCCAAACTATGTCGAGAAATAATTCCTATTTAATTATCAAAAAATCTGGAGAACGAGTACAGATAAATAAGGATTCTTTTAAAATTGGGCGAGATCAAGGCTATGCTGATTTTGTTTGTAAAAATCCAGTAGTAGGCCGGGTTCATGGAACAATTTTAACCATATCAGGAAACTATTATTTGGAAGATAATCAATCTAAAAATGGCAGTTATTTAAATGGAAATAAACTAGCTCGTGGAGAACGGGTGAAACTGAATCATGAAGATCTTATTAAATTTGGGAATGAAGAGCTGTTGTTTTGTTTGTACTAGGGAAGAAGCTTTTCAAAGAATGGCATCTATAAGGTGGTGATAAGGATGAATTTGACAACTGCATATCATACAGACGTAGGTTCGACGAAGAAAACGAATCAAGATGGTTTATTAATCAAAATTGCTGATACTTCTTATGGAAAGGCAGGACTTGTCGTCATATGTGATGGTATGGGAGGATTATCTCAAGGAGAGCTTGCCAGTGCGACAGTTATTCAGCGGTTAGGCGATTGGTTTGAGCAAGGTTTTCCTCCGTTATTAAAAGGGAATTGGCGTGAAACAGTTCAAGGGCAGTTAGATATGCATATTACACAATTAAATAAGAAGATTGTAGCTTATGGAGAACGTAATCATCTTAAGTTAGGAACAACTGTAACGGCGCTACTTTTTGTAGATACTACTTATTATATTTTTCAAGTCGGTGATAGTCGGGCATATGTTATTGGTGATACTCTTACACAGCTAACGAAAGATCAAACGTTAGTAGCAAGAGAGCTGGAGCGTGGCAATCTTACAGCCGAACAAGCCAAAATCGATCCTCGTCGGAATATTTTATTGCAGTGTGTTGGTGCAACAGGAAATATCGAGGTTGTTATTACAACTGGGGAATTACAGGAGGATGATGTGCTTCTTCTTTGTACAGATGGATTTTATGGGGAAATTAAAGAAGAAGAATTACTGCAATTAAAGTCAGCCAGTCTTCGTACTCGCGAGGAGATGAAAGAGAAACTAGTAGCATGTATAGAGTTGGTGAAATCACGTGGGGAAAAGGATAATATTTCGGTTATTCTTGTGAAGATAGAGCAATAGATTTGGAGGTTTTATTCTTGAAGCTAGGAACGGTTATTGATGATCGATACGAAATATTAAAAGAAATCGGCCGTGGTGGTATGAGTATCGTCTATTTAGCCATGGATAACCGATTGAATAAATCGTTAGCAATCAAAGATATTCGCAAACGAGAAAATAGTAATAATGAATTGTTATTAAATAGTTTAATTGTAGAAGCGAATATGTTGAAGAAATTAGACCACGGTTCTTTACCGAAAATTTATGACATTATCGAATCAGAAGGCGACATCTATGTGGTGATGGATTACGTCGAAGGAGAATCGTTAAAAGAAAAACTAAATCGAGAAAAGAAAATAGCAGTAGATGAAGTCATTGATTGGGCTTCTCAACTTAGCGATGTGCTTGGTTACTTGCATACGCGAAAGCCACACCCAATCATTTATCGTGATATGAAACCCGATAATATTATGCTTACACCAGATGGAAAGATTAAGTTAATCGACTTTGGGATTGCCCGGGAATACAAGCAGGAGAATGAAACAGATACAACTAACCTAGGAACAAAAGCATATGCAGCACCTGAACAAATGGCAGGAAAACAGACGGATGAACGCACTGATATTTATAGTTTAGGTGTTACATTGTATCACTTAGTAACAGGAAAAAGTTTAAATGAAGCCCCCTTTGAGATACGTCCAATTCGAACATGGGATTCTTCTTTGCCAGAAGGATTAGAATATATTATTCAAAAATGTACACAAGCAGAGCCAGGTGAACGTTATCAAAGTTGTCGAGAATTAAGCCTTGATTTGCAAAATATTCATAAGCTAACAAAAGGCTATAAAGATAAATTGTATAAGCAATTATTTTTATTTCTTATTCCAGTAATGCTCTGTATTGCATCTTTTGTTACGGCAATTGTTGGGTATAACGGTATTCAAAATGAACAATTCCGAGATTATAAGGGATTAATTAATGAAGCTAGTCGTTATCTATTAAATAAAGAAGATGAAAAAGCAATTGAACAATTAGAAAAAGCAATTACAACTGTGGATAATAAGCGTGCAGAAGCATATATAAATCTGTTGGATGTGTATATCGGTAGAAATGAGACAGATACGGGCCTAGCCAAGATCGAAGCGTATATAAATGAAGAATACGGGAACATTCAGAAAAATAGCGATGTGTTATTTAAACTAGCGATGACGTTTTTTAATGTAAAGAAAGATTATATTAGTGCGGCTAACTATTTTAAAATGGTCGATGTAGGCGACATCCCAGCAGCTAAATATTATCAATCCATTTCTCAAACAATGGGAGTAATGAATGTGGATTATAAGGCATTCCATAAGGAGTTACAAGATTTTGAGAAATATAATGATAACACTGCTGATGATGAACGCAAAATTGATAACTATAATTCGTTAGCAAATATTTATTTATCGTATAAAGGCCAAATTCCTGATGCTAATAGCCAAAGCATTCAATTAATAGAGAAGGCCCAAAATACATTAGATAAGCTAGAAAATGAGCGATTACAAGTGAAATATGAAGTGGAGTTTCAACAGAAATTAGCCCAAGCCTATTACAGTCGTGGTGTTAGTGCCAATGATAAAGAAACAGCTCGTACTGATTTCGAACAAGCAATTGAACATTATAATAACTTATTAACATTAGAAGTAACGAACGAAGAAGATGTCCGATTGAAAATTAGTCAAATTTATTATGCGATGGGAGAAATTCCTCAAGCAATTGAAATATTAAATGAGTCATTAAAGAAATATCCAACTAGCATTAGTATTCATGTGAAGTTAGGAAATTTATTTTTAGACATTGAACAAACGAAGGAAGAAGGAAAGCGAAGTTATTCTCAAGCAAAAAATATTTATTTAAAAGCTACTAATTTAAAAGGAGCAAAAGAGGATGAATCGTTAAAAAAACTTGCGAGAAGGCTACAAAATTTGAAGGTCATTTAAGGAAAGGATGAGGAAAAGTGTACTATCAGATAATGTTTTATGGCGGTATGGTTGTTGCGTTACTTATGCTCATCGTTTCTGTGATTGTCTATCGCAAGCTAGATATTTCCTTTGTTATTCAAGATTTGACAGGGTATGATATGCAGCAAATTAGCAAAAAAGTATTTCAACGTAATAAGCAAATTGCAGAAAAAGCGATAACAAGTGAGATTGTTATTAAGAAGAAATTTAAAGACGAGCAGCCTCACACAGAAATGATTACGAAAACACAACAAATGGGTGGATCCGTAGATGAGACACTTTTAATGGACAACGAAAATGAAACGGTCCTTCTTGTTGAAGAAACAGCGCCATTAGAAAATGAAACGACTGTATTGCTAGAGGAAGAGAATGAGAAGTTTAACATGGAAGTAAATGTAATCGTGATTCATTCAAATACAATTATTTAAAGGAGGTAAGTATGAGTAGATTTAATTTTAGTAAGTATAAGAGATTTAGTTATGTTGCCCTTGCCGTTTTGTTTCTTTTCTCCGTTGCTTTTTTTACAACAAAAGTATTCTCAAACGAACAATCAAAGATAAAAATTGAATTTAACGGTGACACATGGGAAGTGAAAACAGGGGATGCATTTAATAAAAATTGGACATCAAAGGAACAAACACTTACATTTAATGTGAATTTAACAGAGTATTTTAGTAAATTACCAGAAAACACCACACCAATTGATCCAGTGGCAGATATCCCGTTTCAAGTAGAAAATGCGCAATTTGGTGACAACAAGATTGAAGGACAAGCATTAAAAATAGTCCCTGTGGAACCAAATTTCAATGGTGTCTATAAAGTAGAAGCTACCTTACCTGAAAATCCTAAAGAAGATGAGCAATTAAAGGTAACATTAAAAACAATTGCGGATAATAAATTTGGAATCTCTGAAAATGAAGAAGTATCTTTTCATATCACAAGAGATACAACCGCACCAGTCGTCAGCATTGATGGAATAGAAGAAAATGTATTATATAAAGATACACCAAGAATGATTGTAGAAGTAAAGGAAAAGAACTTTGATGAGAAGCTAGTTTCAATCGATATTGTTAAAGATGAGGGAACTTATCCATTAGACGTATCTTTTGCTAATCAAGGGGATGATGTCTATACATTTGAACATTCTTTTGATAAACAAGGGGAATATGCAGTTGTTGTAAAAGCAACAGATGAAGCGGGTAATATAGCAGAAAAGAAAGTAGCATTTGCTTATGATAAAGATGGTCCTTCTCTACAAGTTGAAGGCATCCCAAATAACGGTTTTTCAGCGAAAAGCGACAATACACTCATAATTAAAAGTAACCGCAAAATTCGCGAAGTGAAAAGTTATGCTATTACGAAGGATAATAAACCATATCCAATAGATAAGCAGTTTGTAATTAATAAAAAAGAAGCAACATTAAATCATACATTTGAAGATGGTACTTACAAAGTAAATGCAATCATTCTAGTGAATAAATTCTTTGGAGAAGAAGAAAAACAAATTGCTTATACCTTTACAGTTGATACTGTAAAACCAACTGCCTCTTTAGGTGGGATAAGTAGTACGATTTCTAACAAAAAACAAGTAGTGACTGTTCAGTTAGGTGATAAGCATTTAGATAAAAATAATACAATCTTTGAAATAAAGAAAAATAATCAGTCTATCTTGCATTTAACGGCTGATCAACTAGACGATATAAAAAATAACTACCCATTTGAAGACGAAGGAAATTATGAAGTGAGTTTAAAAGCAGTAGATAAAGCGCAGAATGAAACGAATTCTAAAGTCGCATTTATCATTGATAAAACAGCCCCTACGTTAGAAATTTCAAACGTAATAGATAATGCTCATTACAACGATAAAGAAAAAGAAGTTGTTGTGAAAGTAGTGGACGATACCTTAGAAAAGGCAACTGTTACAATTGTAAAAAATAAGGTAGAAGAAACTAGAAACGTAGCCGTAAATGGGTCAGAAGCATCGGAAAAACTGACATTTACAGAAGAAGGGATATACACCATTAAGTTAAACGGTGAAGATAAAGCGACAAATATAGCTAATAAAGAAGTTTCCTTTACAATTGATAAAACAGCCCCAACCTTCACGTATAGCGGTATTGAAAATAACGGTAAATATACAGAAGAAAAAGAGCTAACGATTAATGTGTCCGAACAATATTTACATGAAGATTCAAAAGTAGCTATCCTTCGTAATGGAAAAGTGCAACAGGAAATGAACGTTCAAACGGGTGCAAATAAGTATGCCTTTAAGAAAGACGGTATTTATGAAGTCTTAATAACGTTGAAAGATAAAGCTGGTAATACAGTAGAGTCTAAATTAACCTTTATAATTGATAAAAAAGGAACAGAGATTACAATTGATGCGGGTGAATTGAAGGAACCATATCACTATCAAGAAAAAGAAGTAACGATTACAGTGGAAGATTTAACGTTAGATAAAGATAAAACAACCGTAAGTGTAACGAAAGATAAAGAACCATACAAAATGCCTGAATTAAAAGAGCAAGATAAAAATGAATTAGGTGAAAGAGTAGCACAATTAACCCATACATTTAAAGAAGATGGTGATTATGTTATTAACGTAGTATCACTAGATGGATTAGGGCACCAAAGTTCGAAATCCATTTCCTTTACAATCGACAATAACGCACCAGTATTAACATTAGAAGGAATTAAAGAGGGTTCTTTTATAAAAGCAGATAATCAACTAATAGTTACTGTAAATGAACATAACTTCTTACATAATAAGGTGACGTTATCGGTAATAAAAGATGGAAAAGCCTATGATGCATTTACGTGGAATAATGTAGAAGATAACAAAGCCACTATTTCCTCTAAAAAACATACGTTTAAAGAAGATGGCGATTATGTTGTCTCCTTCGAAGCAGTGGATGCTGCTGGAAATAAAGCAGAGCAGGAAACATTATCATTCACGGTTGATACTATTTCACCAACAATCCATATTAACGGTGTAGAAAACAATGCTTATTACAATGGAAATCGAGATGTTGTTATTCGTGTAAATGAACATAATTACGATAATAATAAGGTAACTGTTGATGTAACGAAAAATGGACAAGCCTTTGATATTGGTGAATGGAATAATACAGGTGAAACATCTGAATTAGCGTATACATTTGAAGAAGATGCAGTTTACCATATTAAAGTAACAGCAACAGATAAAGCAGGTAATGACACTGTTACAGAAGAAAAAACATTTACAATTGATAAGACATTACCAGACTTAAGTATTACTGGTGTGGAAAACATGGCACATTACAATGTGGATAAAAACGTAAAAGTGCGTGTGACTGATACAAATATTGATGAAGGAAAAACAAGTTTTACTGTAACGAAAGATGGCAAGTTTTATCCAACAGAAAAATTACATGTAAGTGGAACAAATGCAACACTGCAAGTTGTATTTAAGGAAGCAGGGAACTATGTTCTTAACTTAAAAGCAACGGATAAAGCCCAAAATACAGTAACTCACGATACGATTCGATTTACAATTGATAAAACAACACCAGTATTAAAAATTGAAGGAGTAGAAAATAATTCCTTCAATGATAAGAATAAACTCGTTACATTATCCATTGATGAATTAAATTACGAAACAAACAATGTTGAGTTAGTTGTAACAAAGGATAAAGAAACGTATTCGATCGGTGAATGGAAGAATAGTAGTAAATTATCTAAGTTAAGTTACTTGTTCGACCAAGATGGTTTATACACAATTGCATTAAAGGCAACAGATAAAGCAGGAAATGGTCCAGTCACTGCTAAAATCACCTTCACGATTGATAAAACAAAACCGACTATTACGATTACAGGTGTAGAAAAGGATAACTATTACAACGTAAGTAAACAAATGAATGTTCAAATTAGCGATAATAACTTAGCTCAAAATAAAATAAGGGTAACACAAGATGGGCGGTCTTATTCTGTTGGATCTTTCTCCATTAATGGATTAATCGCTAGCTTGAGTCATCATTTTGTTCAAGAAGGTAAGTATGATATTTTAGTAGAGGCCATAGATAAAGCAGGGAATACATTTAGTATGCCAATGGTCTTTACAGTTGATAAAACGGCACCAGTTATTACACCTAAAATGAAGGGTGGAGACAAAATTACCAATGGTGCATTTATTAATAAAATTTTCACGCCAGAATTTGCATTAGATAAACAAGAGGATTCGATTGTGACGGTTACGTTAAATGGTGGTGGCAATATTGCCGGACGCATTCCTGTAGCATCGAAAGAAATGGAATATAAATACCATGTTGTTGCAATGGATAGGGCGAAAAATGAAACGAAATTAGATGTAGCTTTTACAGTAGATACAACCCTTCCTGAATTAAAAATTACTGGCATTATGGATGGCTATTTCAGCAAGAATATTGCACCAGTCGTAACTTATTCAGATAAGCATTTAGATAAAGGAAAATCATCTGTTTTATTAAATAATGAAAGCTATAAAAATGGAACTGTTTTAAAGAAGGAACAAGATTATGTATTAAATGCAGCCATTAATGATTTAGCGAAAAATTTATCTGCTCGTTCCATTGTCTTCACGATTGATAAAACAAAACCAGTCATTACATTTAAAGATCCAATTAATTTAAAATATTTTAATGAAGACATTTTACCAGAATTCTTTATTAAAGATTTCAGTGAATACGATATTATTTCCTTAACGTTAGATGGTGTCGATTATATAAAAGGAACACCAATTACGGAAGAAGGCAAGCATGTTCTTTACGTAGAAGTAAAGGATAAGGCTGGCAATATCAAACAAATAAGTGTGGAATTCGTTTTAGATAAAACAGCACCAGTCGTTATTTATGAAGGCGTACAAAAAAATAAAAAATATTATAACTCTGTTGATCTAGCAATTCGTTTACACAATCCACAAGATCAAATTAAGTCTGTGACAATTAATGATGAATTATTTGAAGGAAATATGATTGAAAAAGATGGAGTAAGTATTTTAAAAACAACAGTTAGAAACATCGCTAAATACGAAGTAAAAGTCAAAGCAGCAGATGTAGCTGGAAATGAAGTAACTGATACACTTAACTTTGAAATTGCTGAGAAAAATGCAATTGTGAAGGTATATGAGAATAAGCTATTGTTTATTGGTTCAATCGTAGGACTTATCGCACTTTTAGGAGTGGGTGCATTCTTTATAATGAGAAAGCCGGAAATACTAGATGAGGAATAATATAATAAAAAGAAACTAAGTATAGTATGAAAAGGCTGAGACAAAAGTATTTCAGCTAAAGAAAAATCCAAACTAATTCTAAAAAGAGTTTCGAATTAGTTTGGATTTTTTCGATTTATGGATTTCTTAATGTGAAAATGTTTGTCTATAAGGTTGGATATTTTAGTTATGTCCCAGCTTCTTTTATTTTTTGTAAGAAGTTAGGAAAGAATTATTTTCTTTATCCGGCTTTAACTGACACTAAGACTCCACTTCAAAACTTAGGTAAAGTAATTTAAGTGGGAGATGAAAGAAAACTTCTATTGATGGAAGTTTCACTTTATTGGGGCTAGTAGCAGTAGGCGGACTTTATGGCTTACGCAAAATGAAAAAAGCAGCATAATGCATAAAAAAGAGGTG
>JBJEFI010000078.1:0-9593 GCA_051873875.1 Bacillaceae bacterium
ATGAAATCTGTGTTAAAGACCATAAGAAATTATCTGTGAATCGTTATTTTCTCCCCATCAACCGAATCCGTTAATTAAATACTAATATCCCTTTTTTGAAAGAATACAAACGTAATTGCCATAAAAATAATGTAGTATACTGCTAATATTGCTAGCGCTATCGGCAGTGTAATCGTATCTAACAGTGTATCTTGAGTGGCATAAAATGTTAAATCTAAATACGGGAAAATAAGTAGTTTTGCAATTGCATATTTTTTTGCTAATAGCAAAATAATGCCGGCTAATGTATTAGAAAGAAACAGTACAAATATCCCCACCCCAACTGCTAACGATTGACTTTTAAAAAGAGTTGAAAGCATAAAAGAAATCGTCATAATCATTAATAAACCAGGTAAACTATATAGCAACTTTGTAAAAAATAGACTTCCTACAGCACTAGTTACTGTTCCTTCTAATGTTGGTTCATTAACAGTCATATTGAAGTCACCATTCCCAAAGAATAATAAACTAACTATGTAACCGACGATATATAATGTTGCTAATAATACGGCTGCATAAATAATTACCGCAATATATTTTGACAACAATACACTCCAACGTCGATGAGGTCTGATTAGCAATTGTTTAATCGTCCCATCGGAGAATTCTGCTGAAACATTAGCACTACATGTAATAACAACAAATAATGTTACAAGAGAGGAGAGACCTATTACAACTGAATTCATATATGCCCAATTGTTTACAACCACCTCACTAAATTTGTTATACAAAGTTGCACTAATCAGTAAACTAGCAAGGATAATAATGATATAAACCCAACTTGCTTTTTTACCAAAAATTTTCATGAGTTCATTTCGAATTAATCCCATCATACACTTTGCTCCTCCTTCACTTGATTAGTTATTTCTAAGAAACGATCCTCTAACGTGGCTTTCACAAAGCTTATTTCAAATACAGCAATATCATTTTGAACAAGTAGTTTATTGATGTCAGCCACTATTCCACGATCAATTAATAACGTAAGTTTATTGTCTTTTTTCTCTTTTACATGCTGGGCATATCCTTCTTCTTCTAACAACTGATATGCTCTTTCCGTATTATCAACTTCAAATGTATATTCTCTATCTGCTTTTTCTTGCTCCGCATTTGTCTCATCCATTGTAGCAATATGAATCAATTTCCCTTTTTCAATAATGGCAAATCGATCACACATCAATTGCATTTCTGAAAGCATATGTGAAGAAACAAGAACGGAAATTCCTTGCTTTGTTAACGTGCGTAAATACTCACGGAATTCACGAATTCCTTGTGGATCAAGACCATTTGTTGGCTCATCTAATATAAGTATGGAAGGACTATGAAGCAATGCTTGTGCTACTCCTAGCCGTTGTCTCATTCCAAGGGAATATGTTTTAACCTTGCTTTGAATGGCATCCTCAAGCTTTACTAATTTAACAACTTCATCCATTCTTTCCTTCGATATTTTTGTTAATGCCATATTCGCATAGTGTTGTAAATTCTTTTTACCACTTAAATACTTATAAAACTCCGGATTTTCTACAATTGCTCCCATTTCTGCCATTGCCTGAATATAGTTATCATCTAAATTTTTATTATTAACAATAACCGTTCCAGCAGTTCGGTTAATTAAGCTTACAATCATACGAATAATTGTTGTTTTACCAGCTCCATTTGGTCCTAACAATCCAAAGATTTCTCCCTTTTCGATTGCAAAGCTAACATCATCGACAATAACCTTATTCCCAATTTTCTTTGTTAGTGATTGAACTTGAAGCGCATACTGTGTCATGTTCATCCTCCTAAAAATATTATCGAAACTTTTAATAGCAATAAAACTATTATTCATAAACTAGTTGCTTAGAAAAAGTTCCTATCACATTCAACATAGTAAAATAATGACTTCTCTTAATAAGCTAACAAGATGAGTTCAAAAAACTTACCTGCTTCATTTATTCTCTTTAATTTTACAATATTCTACTATTTGATAAGTTAAGTATAACCTATTATTGGATATAACAGTCTTTATTTTTGAAAAATTTGTATTTTTTAGAAAAATAATCTTAAAAATTATATTACATGTACGTGCAATTAATCTTTCTCGCTACATAAAAAAGACTGTCACATGACAGTCTCGATTTATATCATAAATTAAACATATGTATTTTCTATCCTTAATTAATCTACTTTACTTCCTGCTGGTAAATCTCTTGTAATTGTTAATAAATCTAGTTGTTCCTCATTTGGTGTAGAAGCACATAAAAGCATGCCATTCGATTCTAAACCACGAAATTTAGCTGGTTTTAAGTTTGTTACGACAACAACACTTTTACCGATTAATTCTTCACATGTGTAAAACTCTGCAATACTAGAAATAATCTGACGTCGTTCTTCCCCAAGATCGATTTGGAACACTAATAAACGATCCGCATTAGGGTGCTTCTCACATTCTAAAATTTTACCAAGCTTTAATTCAATTTTGTCTAAATCATCAATCTTAATAACATCTTTGGCCATGTCTTTCTCCTCCTTCATCAAATACACTCTATTCCATTATATATCACGTAGGTAATTTTGTAATTGCTACTAGATTGTTCATAAAATTATTGTTCATGAATAGATTCCACCATTCTTACAGGGAAAATCACTTTAAATGTTGTTCCTTTTCCTACTTCACTTTGTACCTCGATATGTCCCCCATGTATCGTAACGATTTTTTCTACAATAGCTAGGCCTAGTCCAGAACCTTTCACCTGCCGATTTCTCGTTTGATCTGCTTTATAAAATCGTTCAAATAATCGGTCCAAATGTTCCTTCTCAATCCCTGGTCCATTATCCTTAATGACAACTTCTAATTGATCTGTCATTTTCGTGTAAATTGTTAATGTACTTTGGGCTGGACAAAATTTAATGCTATTTTCGATTAAGTTTGTCCATACTTGGTGCAATAAAATAGCATCTCCCTTTAATTGAATTGGCAACACATCCATTTCAATTGTCATATCTTTTTCAACCCATCTCGGTTCTAAAGATAAAATAATATCTTGAAGCTGTTTCTTTAACGAATAAGGTTGGATGTTTACTTTTTTTGCTTCTGAATCAAGGGACGCCAATGTTAACAACTGTTCACTTAAAAAGGAAACACGTGTGGATTCTTCAATGATAATTCGTAAATAACGTTCTCTTTCCTCTGATGATAAATCATCATTACGCAAAATTTGAGCAAAGCCTTTAATGGACGTTAAGGGCGCCTTTATTTCATGAGATACATTAGATACAAATTCTTGCCTCATCGTATCTAACTGTTGAAGCGACTGGGACATACTATTAAAATCACGAAATAAAGAACCAATCTCATCTTGCCGATTAGAATTTAAGGATGCTTGAAAATTTCCCTTTCCAATTTGTCTCGTTGCTTGAGCTAGTTGTTTAATTGGATTTACAATTCGTCTTGAAAAAAATAAAATAGCTAAAATTGATAATAAAAAAGTACTCCCGACCATAAAAGCAAATAAAAAATGCAGCTCACCAAATTGTTGCTGTACATTTGGTCGAAGAAATAAGGCATATGTTGTGCCATTAGAGGTAATCGGAACACCAATGCTATTTTGAATATCATCTTTAAAAAAACCCGTTACAAATAAATTAGAATCATAATCTGCAATACCATTGTATATATTCCCTTTTAAAATAGAATCAACAATAGCTGGATCTATTTTATCTTCTTTAAATGCTGTGCCAAAATGTTGCATATGCTGTTCACTATCAAACAAAGATACTTGATATTGTAATCCTGCTACACTTTCTAAGTAAGAATGTAAATCTAAGGAGTCATTTTCTTCATAAAAAGATACAACATTTTTTGTAATAGCCATGATTTTTTCTTCATTTACTTGTTTAACGGATGCTTGATAACGCCAATTGGACAATACAAAACCAACTAATCCACTTATAAAAATAATCACTATCACAACAACAACAATTCTTAAATACAAAGATTTCATACATTTGCCTCTAATTTATAGCCTAATCCACGAATTGTTTTAATGGAAAAGGCCGTTGTTTTTGCCGATAACTTTTCTCGTAATCGTTTAATATGTACATCAACTGTTCGACTATCCCCATCAAAATCAATTCCCCATAATGCCTCAATTAACTGTTCACGAGTAAATGTTCGACCAGGATGACTAGCTAAATGATAAAGCAACTGGAATTCCTTTAACGGTAAGATAAGTTGTTCATCATCAATACGCACCTCATACTTTAACGAATCAATGACTGTATTGCCCAATTCAATTACCTTATCAATGTCTAATTTATATCTTCGAAGCAATGCCTTCACTCGAAAAAGCAATTCTTCTGGTTCAAAAGGCTTTACAACGTAATCATCTGTTCCTAATTTAAATCCTTTTGCTTTATCTTCTAATTCTCCTTTTGCCGTTAATAAAATAACAGGTATATCATATTCTTTTCGAATTTGTTCACACACTTCCCAACCAGTCAGCTTTGGCATCATTACATCTACAATTGCCAAATGACAAGGTGTAGAAGCTAATATACGAATGGCCTCTTTTCCATCAGAGGCTAAATGAACAACATATCCTTCTTTTGTTAAATAATACCGAAGCAATTCTCTTATATGGGCATCATCATCTGCTACTAAAAGATGTAAACTCATTTTTCTCCCCCTTTTTCCTTATCCCGTTCGAACTGACACTAGAACTTTTACTTTATTGTATCGAAAAAAAGGTTTATTCGTATACTATTTCGGAACAAAAAAGCTACCTCCATTGTGAGGTAGCCTTTATCCCGCTCTAACTGACACTAAAATTCGCTCTTCAAAACTTAACGAAAGAAGAAAATTTTAAGATAATTATCAGTAAGAGCCCAATTTGTTTAACTAACCATCATTTGGAGATGAAAAACATGTCCAGCTGATGAAAGTTTCACTTTATTATTAGCGTTTTTTCTTCTTATCGTCTGCACCAGCGACAACTTTACGGATAACTTCTAATTCTACATCTACACGTACTTTATTGCCTTCTACTTCTCTTACACCTACTATTTTTCCTTTGCGACCTTTTAAAACAATGTCAGCACCTTTTGCTGGTGATTTTGTGCAAAGTTGATTTAATAATTCTTTGTTTTTTTCATAATAATGTACCACTACCATTGTTCATATCCCCCTATTGTATCTTAACAAGATTTGTTAGTTTTCTTGGAAGTAGCGTACGAAACCAACCCATTTCCTTGTTCCACCTGACTTGTCTTCCAATTCACTATACACTTATTATAATTATGGGAATGTTCTCATATCAATTTATATTTTTAGAAAATTTTTAATTTAAAAACGTTTATTAATCTGTTGTATGAGATATAAAAAAATAACAGCATAAAAAACTTTCTTTTCATGCTGTTACTCCTTTATTTTATTGGATTAGACAATACCTTCATCGTTTGTTGAAGCTGGCTAATAATATCCGTTCCATTTATTGTATAATATGTTTTCGCTAGTTCATCACCTATATACCCATGAAGATATGCTCCACAAACTGCACTTTGCAATGGAGATAATCCTTGTCCGATGAAGGATGTAATGATGCCAGTTAGTGTATCGCCCATTCCCCCATTCGCCATTGCACTATTGCCTGTTGGATTAACAAATAACGTATCCCCATCTGTAATAATGGTTTGATACCCTTTTAATAACAAAACAACACCATGTTTTTTAGCAAATTCTTTCGCAATATCAAGTCGATTTTTCCGAATTTCTTCAATAGAAAGTCCCGTTAAGCGAGCCATTTCGCCTAAATGAGGCGTAAAAATAAGTGCTTGCTTCTTCTGTTGTAAATAATGAGAATCTCTTTGTAAAACATTAGCTATCACATTGATTCCATCTGCATCAATGACAATTGGACAAGTGGCATGTTCGAAAACGGTCTGTAATCGTAACAACGTCTCTTCTGTATTTCCCATTCCAGGTCCAAAAGCAATGGCCTCACTTTTTTCAAGTTGCCGTTGAAAAAGAGATACATCGTCTCGATTTATATTCATTGCTTCTGACAATTTAGGTACGACTTTGGATTGAACTTGTTTACTTGTTGCCAATGTTACAAGTCCACTTCCGCACTTGACCGCTGCTTCTGTACTTAAATACGCTGCTCCTTCAAATCCTTCGCTACCTGCTATAATCGTTACGTGACCAAAGTTACTTTTATATCCAAGTTTTTGTTTTTCTTTTAATTGAAATTGCATATATTGTAATGATGTGATGAACTCACGATTATCGTATTGATCCAATACAAACGTTGGAACACCTATCTTTTCAACGACAACTTCACCAAGATAAGGTTGTGCCTCGTATGTAAAAAAACCTCGTTTATATACTTCAAAACAAACAGTCTTTGTTGCGTTTACAACTGCTCCTTTTGTTGCCCCATCATCTCCGTTCATCCCTGATGGGACATCGATGGACACAATTGTTTTACTGTTTTTATTTATTGTATCAATTACAATGCCTGCTAATCCTTGTACACCTGCTTTTAATCCTGTGCCAAAAATGCCATCTACCGTTATATCGCTTTGTTGAATACATCCACTTAACATTTCGAGTTGTTCAATCGTTTTTATGTCGACAATGGAAATACCCATATTTTGCAGGATAGAAAAGTTCGTCTCCGCACACTCACTAAACCTACTTCCTTCTCGACCAATTGTAAAAACGGAAACATGTTTCCCATTTCCATGAAGCAAACGTGCCAAAGCAAAACCATCACCACCATTATTTCCATATCCACAAACAATGGTATAATAATTATTTTTTTCCATATCCATATGTTTAAGCAATGCTAAGGCAGCATGTTCCATTAACAATAGAAGTGGCATCTTTATTATTTTTTCACAATGATGATCGATTTGTTGTGTCATATTAACTGTACCTATTCGCATCATCACTCCCCCTTTGTCTTTATTATAGCAAAACGTCTGATAACATTATGTGGCATTTGAAGGAACGTATTATTTCCAAAAAAAGTCTCAAAATAAGCATATCAATAATGAGAATATCTTGTTTAGGTGCCTATTCTGTGACAATTTTTCAAAATTACTATAAGAATTAGCCAAGGCTTATTTTCATTATTGTCTTTTTGCTGTATAATGCACATTGTTAAAATATTTAGTCCTTGTGTTCCAAATGGAAAAATGAGACTAAAAAATGGAGGTCATACGAATGTTAGTTTCTGCTAAAGAAATGTTACAAAAAGCTCGTGAAGGTAAATACGCTGTTGGTCAATTCAACATCAACAACTTAGAATGGACAAAAGCTATCCTTTTAACAGCTCAAGAAAACAACTCTCCAGTAATCTTAGGTGTATCTGAAGGTGCAGCTAAATACATGACTGGTTTCAAAACTGTTGTAGGAATGGTTAACGGTATGATGGAAGAATTAAACATCACTGTACCAGTTGCTTTACACTTAGACCATGGTAGCTTTGACGGAGCTCAAAAAGCTATGGACGCTGGTTTCTCTTCAATCATGTTTGACGGTTCTCACTACGATATCGAAACAAACATCGCTAAAACAACTCAAATCGTTGAAATGGCTCACGCTAAAGGCATCTCTGTTGAAGCTGAAGTTGGTTCAATCGGTGGAGAAGAAGACGGCGTAATCGGTACTGGTGAAGTTGCAGATCCAAAAGAGTGCAAAATGATCGCTGACTTAGGTATTGACTTCTTAGCTGCAGGTATCGGTAACATTCACGGTGCTTACCCAGAAAACTGGGCTGGCTTAAACTTTGAAGTTCTTGGCGAAATCCAAGACATCACTGGTAACATGCCATTAGTATTACACGGTGGTACTGGTATCCCTGGAGATATGATCCAAAAAGCTATCTCTTTAGGTGTTGCTAAAATCAACGTAAACACTGAGTGCCAATGGGTATTCCAAGAAGCTACTCGTAAATACATCGAAGCTGGGAAAGATAAAGAAGGTAAAGGTTTCGACCCACGTAAATTATTAAACCCAGGTTACGAAGCAATCAAAGCTATCGTAAAAGAAAAAATGGAATTATTCGGTTCAATTAACAAAGCGTAATTGACCTTCTATATTTCAAAAAAGCTGAGCATCTGCTCAGCTTTTTCTTTTGTAATATTATTTTCAAATTAAAATTTTTAAGGAATCGTTTCCTTTTTGTGAAATAAAAAAAACTTTATTCTTTTATAGTCATCCTTATCTTACTTCTTTGCCAAATGGCATTAACGATAATTTCGCCATCTTCAATGCTTGAAGCGCAAATGGAATACCGATAATTGTAATCGCCATTAACAATGCACTCACTAAATTGGCAAAAGCCATTGCCAATCCTCCAAAAATAAGCCATAAAATATTTAAAAGTAAGCTACCTGCCCCATCATTTACCGTCACAATTTCTTTTCCGAATGGTGCTAATTGAAGCTTTGCCATTTTAAAACATTGCAAGCCAATTGGAAGCCCGATAATTGTAATGCTCCATAAAATACCGATGAAAAACCAACCTAATGCATTTACAAATCCACCAAAAATAAACCATATGATATTTCCTAAACAACCCATGTTACTCACCTCTCCCTCAGTTTAGCATATTTCTTCATCATGTACACTTAGGTAATAAAGAAACGTAGTCCCGACTAGACTACGTTCACTGTTATGGCCATTTGATTGTCTTTTCTTCTTTAAACTTATTGCGAAGCATTTCCATTTCTACATTTAATTGATTTACATCTTCTTCATATAACTTTACATATGCTTCTTCGTATTCTGATTTCATCTCTACTAACATCGTATCTATTTTACTAATAGACGCGGCCGCTGACTCATTCATAACAGGTTGATCTAGTAGCATCACGTATTTTTCAAGAATCTTTTCTGTTGAAGAAATGTACGTTTGAAAAAATACTTTTGTTGCTGAATAACGAGAAGGCTCCTTCTCTACATATGTTCCAACTTTATCTAATAATAAAATAATATCATCTACTACTTTTTTCTTCTCTGCTGGAACAAGCTTGGCTAAATTTCCAATTCGTAAAAGCCCTTCACGATAATTTTGCAATGTGGATTCTAAATAAGTGCTACTTACGTTTTGTGATTGGCTTTCAATTTGTGGCTTTGACTCTTCTTTAATTTGCGTTTGATTTAATAATTGCTCTTCCTGTTGAATAATTCGGCGATGACGACGTCGTTGACTTATTAATAACAAATAAAAGCCTCCACCTAATCCTAAGAATAAAAATACAGGAACAAATTTTCCGCCTAAAAGTATCCCTGTTCCTAGCCCTAGAAACAATCCAATCGGAATATAAAGTCCACTTAAATCTGGCTCTTGTTTACGTTTCTTACTACTCATTTTTCTCACCCCTTACTCTTCATTTTAGCACAGGTATTATTTGGCTTACTATGGTCATTGTGGCACACATTCAACAAAAATAGAATCTTACCTAACCAAAAATGATACATACGTATTAATATTTTACTGTTTCCTCATATTGGCTTATCAAAATCATTTTAAGGATACGTATGAAAGGTTTAGTGCCCACACTAT
>JBJEFI010000079.1:0-24908 GCA_051873875.1 Bacillaceae bacterium
ACTGTTTCTGGATCAAGGGCGGAAGTTGGCTCGTCAAACAACATGACTTTCGGTTCCATTGCTAATGCTCTCGCAATGGCAATTCGTTGTTTTTGTCCACCCGATAAATTATCTGGGTATTCATCTGCCTTATCCTCTAAACCTACTTTTCTTAACAGCTCATAGGCTTTTTCCTTATTACTTTGAAGCGATTTCTTTTTTACAATCTTTGGTGCTAACATAATGTTTTCTAATACTGTTTTATGAGGAAAGAGGTGAAAATGTTGAAAAACCATCCCTACTTCTTCTCTTAATTTATTTATATTTACTTTTTTATCATTTAAATCAACTTGATTAATAAACAAATGTCCTTGTTCAAATGTTTCTAATCCATTCATACAACGTAGTAAAGTGGATTTGCCAGAACCTGATGGACCAATGATAACAACTACTTCTTTTTCTTTAATTTTTAGCGATATGCTCTTTAGTACTTCCAGTTTTCCGAAGGACTTTTTTAGATTTTCTACTGTAATCATTGTCTAACCTCTTCTCTAACCATTTTAATAACAAGGACAAAGTTAATGTTAACAATAAATAAATAAGCGCAATTGTTAAATATGGCTCCCATACTCGATAATATTGTGCCACCGCTGCACGTCCCCAATATGTTAATTCTTGTCCGGCAATAACTGCTATCAAGGAAGTTTCTTTTAAAAGAACTATAAATTCATTTCCTAGCGCTGGAATCATCCGCTTAAACGCTTGTGGAATAATAATATAGCGCATTGCCTGCATGTTTGTCATTCCTAAGGAACGAGCAGCCTCTGTTTGCCCTTTATCAATTGATTGAATCCCCGCCCTGAAAATCTCGGCAATATAAGCAGCTGCATTTAGCGATAACGTTGCAACCCCTGACCAAAACGGCGTTGTCACACCAAATACAAACGGCATCAATCCGAAATGAATTAAAAATAACTGTACTAAAACTGGCGTTCCTCGAAAAAAATTAATGTACATTACAAACGGAAAGGACACGAACGGATTTTTCACTAATTTTCCAATACCAATCAATAATCCAAGTATTGTTCCAATGAAAATACTAATAACGGTAATTTGTAATGTTGCAATGACTCCTTTTCCAAAGTAAGGCAAGTATTCTTGTATAATTGAAAACTGAAAATCCATCTTCAAAGTCTCCTTTACCAAAGGTTATTAGGAAGGTATGTACCTTCCCTTATTACCATTCTTCTTTTAGATTTTCAATATTTGGTTCCTTTTCAAACCATTTTTTATAAATTTCAGCATACTTGCCATTTTCAACGATTGCTTTAATTCCTTTATCTACTTGTTCTTTATACTTTGTTCCTTTTACCATCAAAATGCCGTAATATTCAGCAGGAAAACTAGCTGCATCATCAATGGCAACCATTTTGTCATTTGGATTCATTTTTACATAATATTGGGCTACCCCATTGTCACAAACAACAGCATCTACTTCTCCATTTTTTAGTGCCATAATTGCTAATACGTTTGATTCGAATTTTGCCACTTTTTTACTGTCCTTTCCAAATGTATCAGTCATAATCATATCAGCTGTTGTTCCACTTTGAACGGCAATTTTCTTTACACCTTTTAAATCAGCTGCTGTCTTAACGGTTGAACCTTCTTTTACCATAATCATATTGCGTGATTCATAATAAGCATTTGAAAAATCATATGTTTTCTGTCTATCTTCATCAATGGTAATCGACGAAATACCCATTTCTAATTGCTTAGAGCCTATTCCTGCAAAGATTGGGTCCCATCCTGTATGTTTCAATTCATATTCTAATCCAGCTTCCTTCATAACAGCATCAAGGAAATCTGCATCAAAGCCAACGATTTTCCCTGCATCTAAATATTCAAATGGAGCATAGGCTGCATCTGTTCCAATTTGTATGACTGCTTTCTTATCCCCATCTCCAGTTGCTGGTTTTTTCTCTTCTTTTCCACACCCGCTAACGATACCTAACGTAAGTAGTGCTGCTGCTATAATTCCGATTGTTTTTTTCAACCTCTCCATCTCCCTTATTTAAATTTTCTGAACATTAAAAGTATTTAATTATTATTATACATAATAATTAAACAAGGTCTAGTGAATATTGTTGAAAAAAGTCTTTTTTTATCATTTAACTAACTTTAATTGGTAATAATGAATGCTTAGCCACCTATTAAACTTATACCCTACTTCCGATAAAGTCCCTCCATGCGTAAATCCAAACTTCTGATGAAGATATATACTACTCTCGTTTCCTTCTGTAATGACAGCAATCATTTGTTTATGTCCTATCGTAATCGCTTCTTTAATAATGACTTGTAAAAGCTTTGTTGCAATACCTTTTCCACTATGTAACGGATGAATATAAACGGAATTTTCGACAGTATGGATATAGGCATCTTTTTCTTTAAATGGATTTAAACAACAATATCCAACAACTTCTCCTCCCACTTCTGCTACAAATAAAGGGTACAATGGATTCTCATAACGCTTCGACCACTGAATCATTTCTTCCTTGCTCTTTTCCACTGTATCAAAAGTAGCTGTTGTATGTTTTACTGCCTCATTATAAATACATGTAATGGCATCAATATCTTCTTGTTTTGCTATTCGAATAATCATTTTTTCACTCCTAATTGATAATTTATATGTACATAGCACCTTTTTATGGGCTAATCATATATTAGTTGTTGAAATAGAAAAAATGGAGGGCGGTTATGATGACAGAAAAAGAAGAAAAAGAAACTCAACCAGAAGGACCACAATTCAAAGGCTATCTTCAAAAAATGAATCAATATTTGGAAAACTCCCCAATCCGCGGGATGTTTGATGAAATGAATTCCTTCTTTGATCGCAACTTTTTCACAGTTATCCCTATCGATATTTACGAAACAGAGAAAGATTTAGTTATTCGCGCTGATATTCCTGGTGTTCAAAAGAACCAAATTACAATCGATATTATGGGTGATGTATTAAAGCTTACCGTTACAAACGATATAACACAACAACAATTAGACGAGCAAATAAACTTTCATAAAAAAGAACGCTCTTACATGCACGCATCACGTACAGTAAAATTGCCATATCCAGTTGATCGAGACACTGCTCGAGCAAACTATCAAAATGGGATTTTAGAGATTAAAGCACCCCTTAACAAAGTAAAACTTCCGCCAATTGAAATTGATTAACAAAAGGGAAAGCTTCCATCAACATTTCCCTTCAGCTCTCGCGAATAGATAGTATGATGAATTAGTTCCTTCCTAAAAACTTAAGATAGATTAAAATCCCCAATAATAAAGTTAGTAAAACGAAATAAATCAAAAAGAGGAGTTGTGTGAGTAAAACAACTCCTCTTTTTTTAGTAAATCCATTATAGGATTAAGTCTTCTTATTTTGTTAATGCTTCTAAATCTTTCATCATTTCGTCAAAAGGAACCTTTGTATATCCATTATAAGATTTTAATAACGTGTTTCCTTCTAATATGTAAAAGGATGTTCCATGTATTACTTGGTCTTCTCCTTCTGGTTTTTCTACAATTGTTTTAAAATTATCTTTTGCGAACGTTTGAATAGAATCAAACGTATAACCAGTTAGTAAATTCCAATTATTCATTTTTTCATCGTATTTTTTGGCAAATGCTTTTAATTTTTCAGGAGTATCTACATCTGGATCTACACTAAAGGAAACAAACTCCACATCTAAATCTTTTTCTTCCACCATTTTTTTCAATTTTGATAAATTGGCAGTCATTGGTGGACATACTGTATTACAGCTTGTAAAAACAAAGTCTGCTACCCATATTTTATTTTTTAAATCTTTGCTACCAAATGTTTCTCCATCTTGATTAGTGTACGTGAAATTTTTCACCTCTAAGTTATATGCCCCTTCAATTTTAGGACCACATGCAGTTAAAATTATTGTTAATACCATCACAATTGCTAATATGTATCCTTTTTTCATTCCCCCCGCTCCCTTCAGTTCTTATTTTAACAAAGAGACTAGATGGAAGCGAACATTTATACTTAAGAAAATAACTGCTATAGATGCAGATATCTCTTCTAAAAATTCCATCCTCCAAACATAAAAAAAGCACTCTACACGAGTGCTTTTTCATTATTAATCTTCCCAATAATAAGAGAAGCCAATAGCACCAACACCAGTATGTGTACTTACAATTGGAGTTGTTATCTCAATTGTTGTATCCATAAAGCCTGTTGCTTCTTCTATTGATTTTTTTAACGATTCTGCTAACGGAATGGCATCGGCATGTGTAATACCAATCCCTTTAATTGTTTTCCCTTGTGTATCTTCAACAAGATGTTTTGTTAATATCTTAATAATTTGTCCTTTGCTTCTTGCTTTTGCAATTGGATTATACACACCATCTGTTAAAGAGGCAATTGGTTTAATATTTAATAAAGAACCAAGGAAGGCTACACCTTTCCCCATTCTTCCGCCTTTTACAAGGTTATCTAGTTGATCTACTACTACGAATAACGTTGTATTTTTTTTAATTTCATCTAATCGTTTTACAATTTCTTCAACTGTCGCTCCAGCTTCCGCCATTTTTGCAGCCTCTAATACTTGGAAAGACAATCCTTTCGAAATATATTGAGAATCTACTACGGTAACATTTGTATTTACCATATTAGCTGCTGTTTGAGCTGTGCTATATGTACCGCTCATCCCACTCGTCATATGAATAGAGATAACATCATACCCTTGTTCTCCTAATTTTTCATATAAATCAACAAACCCACCTATTGGCGGTTGAGAAGTTTTTGGTAATTCTTCACTTTGTTGCATTTTAACTAAAAATTCTTCTGGTGTAATATCTACTCTATCCACATAGACAGTTCCATTAATCGTAATCGATAATGGCATTACTTCAATATTATACTGCTCTAATATTTTTTCATCTAAATCCACCGTTGAATCAGTTACAATCTTAATTTTATTCATCTGCATCGCCTCTTAACATACTTCTTTTATTATTATTAGTATACTACAAAATAAAAAGTTTTTCCTAGTAGCTAACTCTCTATTTTTTCTTGCATTTTCAATTTTTTTCTAAAAACAAAAGCAGATAATGTCACACTTACTTCATATAATACAAGCAGGGGAATTATTACGATAAAATCTGAGATAAAATCTGGTGGTGTAATACATACTGCAATAACAACTAAAACAAAATAAGCATAACGTCTTATTTTTCTTAAAAACACTGGATTCACAATTCCTAGACTCGTTAAAAACATAACCACTAATGGTAATTCAAATAAAAAGCCAAATGGAATTGTCATGCTAAAAACGAATGAAAAATAACGTTGCGTTGTAAACATTGTTTGAAATAAGTCATTTCCAAGTCCAATTAAAAATTTAAAAATCATTGGCATAATAACAAAATACCCAAAAGCTAACCCACCAATAAATAATAAAAATAAAAATGGAATGTACATTAGAGAAACTCGTTGCTCTTTTGGCGATAATGCAGGCTTAACAAATAACCATACTTGTAAAGAAGCAAGCGGAATCGTACCTGTTATTCCAACAATAGCTGCTAACATAAAATATAACCAAAGGATATCACTTGGACCTAAAACTGCTAATTTCACATCTAAATCTTTTACTAAAAAGGCATAAATATCAGTTGCAAAGTATAAACCAACCCCTGTAAAAACAATAAATGAAACTAGCGTAATAATGATTCGTTTTCTTAGTTCACTTAAATGCTCGACAATCGTCATTTCCTGTTGCATATGTACCTCAACCCCTTGTTGTTAAAAAAGCAAAGATGGATATCATTTGCTACCACCTTTGCTTTTCATCCCCTATTTTTTCTCATCTTCTATATTTACGATATCTTTTGTCGATTTCTTAAATTCACGTAGTGTTTCTCCAAATGCTCGTCCAATTTCCGGAAGTTTTTTTGGACCAAAAACTAATAGTGCTACGACTAATATCATGATTAATCCAGGAAACCCAATGTTTGGCATAATTACCTCTCCCCTATTGTTTTCTCTTACATATACCAGCAATCTTATTTTGTCAAAGAAAATTTCATTCGTCAACAAAACAAGCCTGAAATAATCACAAAAATGCGTAAATTTATTTCGACATAATTATCATTCATAATCCCTCTTTTGCTTTATCTACAGGAAGAAATGAAAATATGAAATAAGCAAAATCACTTGTTATAGAAAGGGGATTGTATCTCCTTTTAACCATCGTTTACACTCGCCAGTTTAAGACTTAACAAAAACAACGAGGGTTAGTAGGAGATATGAGTTCGTACAAATCTAATTCAATCAATTAATAGTCATACATGCTTGAAATAGTTCCTTATAGGGCATCTATTATTTGCTGACGTACTTGTTCCGCTAACACTTTTCCATCAACTTTCTCTTCTGGATTCAAATAAATCGGTTTTAAAATTGTTAATGTTACATGCGCTGGTTTTACACGATTATTATTTGCTTCTAGCAGCTTATATGTGCCATTAATGGCAATCGGCACAATCGGAACACCTGATTTTGTTGCTAGCGTTAAACTACCTGCCTTAAACTCATCAACCGGTCCACCCTTGCTACGTGTTCCCTCTGGGAAAATAACCATATTGTAACCGTTTTTTAAATTTTCAATTCCCTCTTTAATTGCCTTAAGAGATTGACGACGATCACTTCGATCCATAAATACACAATACATTTCTCTCATCCATGTGCGGGCAATTGGGATTTTTTTCACTTCCATTTTTGAAATAAACCCAATCATTCTTGGTAAATATCCCAGTAGTAATGGAATATCAAAATTACTTTGGTGGTTCCCTACAAATAAAACATTTTGGTCTTTCGGTAAATTTTCAATTCCCTTTACTTCTACCGTAGCTCCAGCTGCTTCCATAATTGTTTTTCCAAATTTTTCTGTTGAATAAAAAACCGCTTTTTTATGGTCTTCAACAAGTCCTTGTTCACGCATTTTTTCAGCCTTTTTTAAACGGCCTGTTGATAATACTGCGTACATTACTGCACGAACACCTGTATAAATCGTTCTAATCATCATTTTCACCTGTTTAAATTATTTTTTCGATCATATACACAAAATGTATATGGGTATTCATTTTTTTCATCACTATCATGATATTCTTCACTTATCAGTACCCACTCAGAATCTTCAATCGGTGAGAAATATGTATCAGCTGTAAAATCCCCATGAATCTTCGTGATATATAATTTTTTCGTATAAGCCAGCAATTCTTTAAATATTTCTGCTCCACCAATTACAAATACTTCTTCATCTGTATGGGCATATGCTTTAATCTCTTCTAAAGAATGAATTACTGTTATTCTTTCATCTGAAAAATTATTTCTTGTTAAAACTACATTTTTACGATTTGGTAATGGGCGACCAATGGATTCATATGTTTTACGCCCCATTACGATTGTATGTCCTGTTGTTACTTTTTTAAAATAAGCTAAATCCGCCGGCATTGACCAAGGTAATTGATTATTTACACCTATCTCACCGTTATTTCCCATTGCAACAATGATTGAAAGCATTGACAACTCCTCCTTATACTGCAACCGGTGCTTTAATAGTAGGATGTGGATCGTAATCTTGTAACTCTATATCTTCTAATTCAAAATCAAAAATACTTTTCTTCTCTTTGTTTAATGTGATTGTTGGTAATGCTCTTGGTTCACGATTCATCTGTGTCTTGATTTGTTCTAGATGATTACTATAAATATGCACATCTGCACCTGAATAAATTAAATCGCCAACTTCTAAGCCGCATTCGTGGGCAATTAAATGAGTTAATAAGGCATAAGATGCAATATTAAACGGTAGCCCTAAGAAGACATCATTCGAACGCATCGTAAACATACAGCTTAATTTTCCTTCTAACACATAAAACTGAAACGTATAATGACATGGCGGCAATTGTTGATTGTCTAATTCAGATGCACTCCAAGCAGAACATACTAAACGTCTTGAGTTTGGATTACGTTTGATTTCATCAATAATGTATTGAATTTGATCGTAGGTCTTTCCATCCGCACCAGCCCAGCTTCGCCACTGCTTTCCATACACATTTCCTAAATCACCATATACTTTTGCAAACTCATCATCGTTCAATACTTTTTCTTGATACAATTTCATTTGTTCTTCATACACACGATTGAAGGCTTCATCTGATTGAGCACGTAATCCAAAGTTAGTCATATCAGGGCCATTATAATCTTCTGATTCTACCCATTTTTGAAAACCCCATTCATCCCATATATGATTATTATGCTCAAGTAAATAACGTAAGTTTGTATCTCCTTTTAAAAACCATAACAATTCACTTGCTACAAGACGAAATGGAACACGTTTTGTCGTCAATAAAGGAAAGCCTTCACTTAAATCAAAACGCATTTGATACCCAAATACACTGATTGTTCCTGTGCCAGTACGATCTTCTTTTTTGATACCATTATCTAATATGTATTGACATAACGCCAAATAATTTTTATCAACTGAATTCATGATAATCCCCTACTTTTCGATAATTTCCTTCTTACTATACCATACTTGAAGATTGTTATTAATGAAAAAATAATTCTTTTATAAAGGAAGATAGCGCAAGTGATTAAGAAAAACAATCATTTTTATGCTTATATTCATACAAAAAAACTGACCTTTAAAACAAGGTCAGTTCTCTATCTGGCTAACCTCCAGCTATTCTCCTAAAAAATTTCATCTATTCCCTAAAAGTAGAAAACTAATGGTACTAGGTGAAATTTCTAACGGAGAATTCCTTTCAATATTACATAGTGAAACAAGTGATATTGAAAGGACTGCTTACGGTTTTTCTTACATTTCTTCTGGAGCTGAAATTCCTAATAAACGTAATCCTTCAGTTAATACAATTGTTACAGCATACACTAAGTTTAAGCGTGATTGTAACATGTTATCTTCTTCTAAAATACGTGTATTTCCATAATATTTATTAAATGCTTGTGCTAAGTCTAATAAATACTTTGAAATAACAGATGGCTCATAACGGTTGAATGAACGTTGAATTACCGCTGGGAAAGCATGAATTAACTTCACAATACTCCAGCTTAAATCATCATTTAAACCATTGATTTCTTCTGTTGGAACAAAATTTCCTTTACGTAAAATAGAATTAGCACGTGCATTCGTATATTGAACGTATGGACCTGTTTCACCTTCGAATTTTAACATGTGTTCTAATGAGAAATCGATGTTGTTTGTGCGCTCATTTTTTAAATCTTGGAAAATAACAGCGCCCACACCTACTTGACGAGCAACTTCTTCTTTATTTGCTAATGAAGGATTTTTCTCTTCAATGCTTTGTTTTGCTAATGAAATTGCTTCTTCAATAACTTCTTCAAGTAATACAACTTTTCCTTTACGAGTCGACATCTTTTGACCGTCTTTCATCATTAAGCCAAATGGAACGTGTTTTGCTCCTTTTACCCAGTCATGACCCATTTTTTGTAATACAGTAAAGAATTGTGTAAAGTGAAGTGCTTGTTCCCCACCTACAACGTAGATTAATTTATCAAAGTGATATGTGTTTTGACGATAAATTGCTGCCGCTAAGTCACGTGTTGCATAAAGTGTCGCACCATCAGATTTACGAACTAAGCAAGGTGGTAATCCTTCTTCTTCAAGAGATACAACTTGTGCACCTTTTGATTCAACTAAAAGACCTTTTGCCTCTAATTCGTCTGCAACAGCATCCATTTTATCTGCGTAGAAAGCTTCACCGTTATAAGAATCAAATTTTACACCCATTAAATCATAAATACGTGAGAATTCTTGTAATGATTCTTCACGGAACCATGTCCAAAGGCGTGTTGCTTCTTCATCACCATCTTCAAGCTTTTTAAACCACTTACGCCCTTCTTCTTCAAGCTCAGGCTCTGTTTCTAAACGATCATGGAATTCTACATATAATTTTAATAATTCACGAATTGGGTGTGCCTTTACAGCTTCTTCACTTCCCCATTCTTTATATGCATAAATTAATTTACCAAACTGTGTTCCCCAGTCACCAACGTGGTTTAAGCGAACAACGTCATAGCCACATTTTTCAGCAATATATGCTAATGAATGACCAATAACTGTTGAACGTAAATGCCCCATTGAGAATGGTTTCGCAATATTTGGTGAAGAAAATTCAACTACTGCTGTTTTCCCAGTCCCTTCTGTTAAATCACCATAGTGTTCCTTAGCTGTTAAAACTGTATTTAACGTATCTTTCGAAGCAAATTCACGACTTAAAAAGACGTTTACATAAGGACCAACTGCTTCTACTTTTGAAAAAGTAGGAGAATCAATCATCGCTGCAACATCTGTCGCAATCATCATTGGTGATTTACGTAATGCTTTTGCTAATGGGAAGCAAGGAAATGCTAAGTCACCATGTGTTTCATGTTTTGGTGTTTCAATTAATCCGTAAATTGTTTCTAAATCTAAGTGTTCACTTAATCCTTTGTGTAGTTCTTCTGCATACAATTTTTTGTAATCCAATTTGTCCACTCCATTCATAACTTGTTTAGAAGCTCAACTACTTCCTAACTTCTTTCTCGTAATAATCATTTTCATTGCACAAAAGTGTCATACCATCAATATAGAAACTATTTAATAAAAGTGTTTCCGAAAAAAGCAAAGTTACTTTCTTACTAATTAAATAGCAAAACAATCTTATTTTAGACAACAAAAAACTCGTCTCTTTATAAAAAAGAGACGAGATTATTCCCGCGGTACCACTCTTATTGTTTCAATAATGAAACCAGCTTTATCATTCATAACGGTATGACCGGCAATTTCTACTACTTTCAAAATTGCATCTCTAAAGTGCGCTTCATTCCTCACATTTGCTAGGCTTTCACCGTCCCTAACTCGCTAATGTAAATGTTTGAGAAACTACTCTCTTTATCATTGATTTTTTCATTTTATTTTACCTTCATTATATACAAATACTGCTAAAATGCAAGGGAGAAATGCATATATGATATTTTTTTACAAAAAGAATAAGCTTCTCTTATGTCACATTTATATATCCAAAATGAAATTTTGATGTTTTTCGAATGATTTGTTGGAACCCAAATCGGTTAAAACGATCACTTTGATAATGGTCCTTTAAAATAACCTTTTCTTTTGCTACACGTTTTGCCTCCATAATCGATTCCTCTAATAACTCATCATAGCAGGCAAAAGCTTTAATCCCTTCAATTCCATCACTATGCAATAAACTTGCTTCAAACATAGGATCAAAATAAACAACATCATATTCATTCTCCTCACAGCTCTTTAAAAAGGCCAGATGATGAGCGTTTACTACGTTAATTCGCTTCATCGCCTCATTAAATGTAGCCATTCCCGAATCCCATTGTTGTAACCCTTGTTTTGCTAAATACGCCACATATCGGTTATGCTCAATACCTGTTACACAACCAGTCTCTCCAACAACATAACTAGCAACAATACTATCGGAAGCTAGTCCCAATGTACAATCTAACAATCGCATCCCCGAACGTAAGCCTGCTGTTTCAATAATAGGATCATGCTTTCCATCCATTAAACGCTTCACACGAAAAGTAGCAGAATTCGGATGAAAGAAAAATGGCGGTTGATTTCCTTTTGGATATAGTTGTAGTCGATTTCTTCCAACAACTAAAATATCCTCCTGATAGGTTTCTTGCATATGGGGTATAGATACTTTTCTTCTTTCTTTATAAATACAATTCAACTCTATTGCTACTTCTTTGGCATATTGAATTGTTTCCTCATCGGTTCGTCCTGCTGTCGTGACAATCATTTTAATCCCTCTCAACTTATCCAAAAACGATACTATTTTTTCTACCAATATATCATTTTCTTATAAGAAAACCAACAAGATCCTTTTTGCCATTACTTCATGATCAACTATAAAAAAGAGACATGATAACTCATGTCTCTTTCGAATTTATTCGCAATACTTTTCAAATGCATTTAAAATGTTCATTAATACTTCTTCGCCAGCATGCCCTTCAATATGCTCTCGTGGAATAAAATGAGCAAGTTGACCATCCTTAATTACCATCATAGAAGGTGATGAAGGTTCTACTTCTGGAAAATAGCTACGCATTTTTGCAGTTGCTTCACGATCTTGTCCCGCAAATACTGTAACAATAGCGTCTGGTTTTTTCTCACTTTCCATTACTGCCCCAACAGCTGCTGGTCTTGCTAATCCTGCCGCACACCCACAAACAGAATTAATAACAACGAAAGCTGTTCCTTTTGTATTACTCATAAAATCTTCTACTGCTTCTTCTGTTGTTAATTCTACAAATCCACCTTGCGTTAATTCTTCACGCATTGGGCGAGATATTTCTCTCATATATTGTTCATATGCGTTCATTATATATATCCTCCTAATCTTTTCTGATTATCATCATACGTGTTCTTTCTTCTTTTTTCAAATACTCTTGCTCATCTGTCATTTTCTATCGTAAACTTTAGTTCACAAAATGTTCAAATATCCATTGTATATTTTTATCCAGGAGAATATACTCAATTTACAGATAAAAAGTCTGATTATTCAATTTTTAACTGGGAGGCGATAAAATGCATACAATGGCTTATATTTTGGACGCATGTTTAGACGTAAACTTTCTTTTCATCGCTGGTGCATTCTTCTTTTTGAAAAAGAAAAAATATAAAAATGATCACATCATTCACTTAAAAGAATAGGATGCCTTTTGATAACATATTCATTAAGAGGGAGACACATCACAACAGAAATCATCATGCAATAGGTTTAGCACCGTGCAATATTGGTGACAGATATAGTTTCTGTTGTAATAGGCGCTACTTTAGGCATATTTGCTTATCAAGGATAACGGATTGGATAATCTAAACAATTCATACTACTCTATTTGATAGTATTTCACTTACCATTTATCTAAAAAATCGCTAGCATCTCTAGCGATTTTTTTTGAGGATTTTATTAAGAAGTTCTAAAAAGGTAATTCTTTATATTGAGGTTTTCGTTCTAAGAGGGTCACGCCATCTGCTACTACTTCTGTTACATAATGCCGTACACCTGATTCTTCATATGTACGAGTTTGAATCCGCCCTGTAATACCTACTAAAGTTCCTTTTGAGCAGTGATTACATATAATTTCCGCTAATCGATTCCAAAGAGAACATTGAATAAAATCCGCTTCATACGTTCCTTCCTTATTTCGAAACTGACGATTAACAGCTAAGGAAATATGCAAAAATGATTTTCCCTTGCTTGTTTGCTTTAATTCAGGTTCTTTTGTTAATCTTCCCACAATTGTTACTTGATTAATCATCTTCTCACCTCCTTCCCTCTTAGTGTACGCCCCCTCTTCTTTTTTGTAAAAAGTCGATTTTCACAAATCAAAGGTATAAAAATTGCATTTTTTGTTTATTTCCACTATGGATTTTTGATTTTGAATAGCACCTTTTTCTTTATTCATAAAAAAAGAGTAGACTTATTCGTCTACTCTTCTCAAACATAGCTAGAAATTATCCCCCTCTATGCTTCGCTTTCTTCTTCTGTTGTCGCAATTCGAATTATCTTTCTTTCTCTTCTACCTTTTTTGACGATTGAAAGATTTTCTTACTAATGGACTACCAATCAGAACTGTGTTTTTATCTTTGTACATACTAGTATATTCCATAATTAATTAAAACGATTCAATTAACTCACTTAAGTATGCCCATCGATCCATTTTTTCAACCAACGCTAACTCTGTTTCTTCTTTTTCATCTATTAACTTTTGAGCCTGTGTATAATCGCTTCCGACTTGTTCTAATTGTTTCTCAATATCCTCAATCTTTTGTTCTAACTGTTCTATTTCCGCTTCAATCCCTTCCCATTCTCGTTGTTCATGATAGGAAAGTTTTTTCTTTACTTTCGGTTTTTCCTCTTTCTTTTCCACACGCTCTTCTTTTTCAACTGTTTTTTGAATTGCTTTTTCTTGTTTTTGTGTTTGAAGCAATTCAGAATACTCTCCAAAGTAAACGTCAATATCACCGCTACCATCTAAAACGAGTAATTGATGAGCCACTTTATCTAAGAAATAACGATCATGAGAAACCGTAATAACAACACCGCTATAATCTTCTAAGTAATCTTCTAATACGGTTAACGTTTCAGTATCTAAGTCATTTGTCGGCTCATCTAGTAACAATACATTTGGTGACGCCATCAATAAGCGAAGTAAATAAAGACGTTTTCGTTCCCCACCCGATAGTTTCCCAATTGGATAGCCATGCATCGATGACGGGAATAAAAATCGCTCTAACATTTGTGAAGCTGAAATTGTTTTACCGTCTGTTGTTCGAATAACAGATGATTCTTCTCGAATATAATCAATCATTCTTGCATTTACATCCATATCTACACTTTCTTGTGTATAATACGCTAATTTTACGGTTGCACCAATTTCAATTTCACCACTGTCTACAGCCATTTTGCCAGCAATTAAGTTTAACATGGTAGATTTCCCTACTCCATTGCTTCCGACAATCCCAATTCGATCATGTGGCTTTATTGTATAGGTAAAATCTTTAATAAGTGTACGATCTCCAAAAGACTTCGTTACATCTTTAAAAACAATTACTTTCTTCCCTAAACGACTACTACTTAGAGAAATATCAACTGCTCCACTATCTTGGGGACGGTCTCTATCTTCAAGTTGTTCAAATCGTTGAATACGTGCTTTCTGCTTCGTCGTTCTTGCTTTCGCGCCTCTTCTCATCCAAGCTAGTTCACGACGATATAAGTTTTGAAGCTTTTCTTCTGTTGCTGCTTCCTGTTCTTTACGGATTGCTTTTCCTTCAATAAATACTTGATAATTTCCTTCATATGTGTAAAGCTTTCCACCATCAATTTCAAAAATACGATTCGTTACTCGGTCTAAGAAATAACGGTCATGGGTAACAAATAAGACAGCACCTTGGTAACGATTCAAGTACTCTTCTAACCAACCAATTGTTTTATGATCTAAATGGTTGGTAGGCTCATCTAAAATTAATAGATCTGGCTGTTGAATAAAGCATTGTGCCATTGCAACACGCTTTTTCTGTCCACCTGATAACTGAGATACTTTCTTTGAATAGTCCGTAATTCCTAACTTCGTCAGTAAGGATTTTGCATTCGCCTCTGTATCCCAAGCATCTGCCGCATCCATTTCTTGATGAATGGCATACATCTCATTCATTAATTTTTCATCCGCAGGATTTTGCTCCATTTTTTGTAGCAAAAGTTCATAACGACGAAGTAAACGAAACAGTGGATTATCTCCATAAAAAACTTGGTCTAATATAGTTAAATCTTCATTAAATTCTGGATTTTGGGATAAATACCCAATTGTATATCCTTTCGTTGTATGAATATCACCACTATCAGATACTTCTTTTGCAGCAATTATTTTCATTAATGTGGATTTTCCTGAACCATTTATGCCAATAATACCGATTCGTTGTCCATCATGAATTGTAAAAGATAAATTTGTAAATAATTCTTTTTCTCCATAATTTTTAGAGATATTTTCTACTGTTAACATTTTCATTATGTAATCACCCACGTTTATTTTACACGAAAATAGGCAAAAGCGGAATTAGGTAAGGACAATAGGCATTTTTCTTATTTATACATATGTTATTTTAACTATACTTTCGTTAAAGGAGCATCTTATTATGTCTAATTCCATGCACTATCCTAATGGAACGCATCAAGCCTTTCGTACTAGCTCTCCAGCTGGTAATGCCCAGTTCATTCCACCTTATTATCAACAATACCAATATATGAAACAGCCTGTTTTGTCATTAGTTAATCCTTGGGTTCAATTTGGTGTCAATGAGGCTCAACGTTCATCTTTAGAGCATGCCTTCACAGAAGTAGCATCTATTTCGTACCTAATGGGGAAAGGGTTTGACCAAACAACCGCTCATCTTATTGTAGAAAGCTGGATCAGTATGAATCCATAAATAAAGTGAAACTTCCATCATTGAGAGTCTTAGTGTCAGTTAAATCAAGATAAATGCTAAAAAGGTGTGAATAGCCACAATCATTCACACCTTTTTTACAGAAAAACGACATAGCTATCCCCTTAACAACCGTATATACTTGTAAATAACCATACCAATCAATTAACGAAAAACATTTACACGGCAAGGAGGAATATAACATTGTCACAAAAAACTGCTCTTATAGCTGGTTCTACCGGACTGATTGGGAAGTCACTTCTAAACGATTTACTACAAGGTGACGCTTATGAAAAAGTTATTGCAATCGTTCGAAGACCTCAAGGAATAGCACATTCGAAACTAATAGAAATTATCATAGAGGATTTTGACCAATTAGGAACAATAAGGGAATATTTTGCGGTAGATGATGTATTTTGTTGTTTAGGAACAACGATTAAAAAGGCAAAGTCACAGCAAACAATGGAAAAAATAGATGTTGAATATCCCCATAGGATTGCCAAACTTGCTCATGAAATGGGCGCAACACAATTTTTATTGGTTAGTGCCATTGGTGCAAATCCCAATTCCAACATATTTTATTCAAGAATTAAAGGCGAGCTTGAAGTGATGGTAAAGAAAATTCCATTCAAAGGGATATTCATTTTTAGACCATCCGCATTATTAGGTAAACGTGAAGAATTTCGATTAGGAGAAAAAATAAGTGGTACGATTATGTCCTTGTTTTCCTTTCTTTTTGTTGGTAAGTTAAGAAAATATAAAGCCATTAAAGGTGAAACTGTCGCTCTTGCCATGTATTATGCAGCACAACAAAATAAAGATGGTATTTTTACATATGAAACAAAAGAAATGGAGAATATAATTCGTTCATTCTCTTCTTAATCTTTTGGAATTTAATAACTTAAAAAAATAGTGTTAGCACCCATTTATTCAAATTAAAAATAGACCTTTACTTTTTAGGTAAGGTCTATTTAGGGGAGAATTATATATAGTTTTTCCATATTATTGGAGAAATTATCCTAATTAATAAATCGTTTACTTTCGTTTAAATCCTGCATGTATTAAAGCTGCAATTGCCATTCCACATACTGGCACTAATGTAATACCTGCTAGATTAAAATATTTACTTAAGAAAATCCCATTCATGTCAAATAGCCACCCAATTACAACAAGGACAACAAATAATGTTAAATAAAATAATTCCATATCAATACTTTTTCTTCTTGGAAACGCCTTGACCATTTTTAGACATCCTTTCTTTGTTTTAGTCACATTTTATACTTATTTCTGTCACAATTTGTTCATATTTTTAATATAAATCATTTCTTTCCATTTGTCTATCACAAAGTTATCACTTTTTTCGAAATTTTTTCAAAACGAAAGCAATTCATTCGCATCTAGCCTTTCTCTTTTTTATACTTTTACTAACAAGTTCATTAGGAGGAGATAACATGAGCATTTATGATATAACCGTAAAGACAATTAAAGGAGAGGAAATTTCTCTTTCTCAGTACAAAGGTAAAGTAATTCTCATCGTTAATACTGCCAGCAAATGTGGGTTGACCCCCCAATTTAAAGAACTACAAGATTTATATACAACGTATAAAGACAAAAACTTTGTTATTCTAGGCTTCCCCTGCAATCAATTTATGAATCAAGACCCTGGAACAGAAAAAGAAATTGAACAATTTTGCTCATTAAACTACGGTGTTACTTTTCCAATGTTTGCAAAAATTGATGTAAACGGCGAACATGCGCATCCGCTATATCAATATTTAACAAGTCAAGCACCTGGTTTCCTTGGTTCAAAAGCAATCAAATGGAATTTCACTAAATTTTTAATCGACCGAAATGGGAAGGTCATCCATCGTTACTCCCCACAAACAAAACCAGCAGAAATCGAAAAAGATATCATTGCCTTATTATAAAAAATAAAAAAGCAGCGACGCTTATTTGCGTTTCGCTGCTTTTTTTTGTGTATTTTTTTTGATAGGTGCTTTAGATGTTTCTTCAGCTTGTACAAATTGACCTTGTTGTACATCTACTTTTGTCGCTTTAATGTTTAATTTGCGATGAATAGATGCTAATTGTTTTTCTTCACCAAATGTAACTAAGCTAATAACCATCCCACTATTACCCATACGACCAGTACGTCCTGAACGATGAACGTATTGCTCTTTTGAATCTGGTACATCTAATTGAATAACATGTGTTAATCCTTCGATATCTAAGCCACGAGCACCAATATCTGTTGCTAATACAACATTAATCTCACCATTACGGAATTGACGTAGCGTATTTGCACGATCTTGTTTATTAATATCCGAATGAATGACACCAATTTTTAATTTTTTATATCTTAGTTTTGCCGCATTTTCATTTAAACGGAATTGGTCATTCATAAAGACCATTGCCTTTACACCATCCATATTGGCAATTTTACGGATATATTCTAATTTATCACGATAGGAACATGTAATATAAGCATGCTCCGTTTTACTTTCACTATTTTCAATTTTTACTTTTTCGATTTCATCTGTTAATCCTTGAGCAACCTTTTCGATTTCATCTGAGATAGTCGCAGAGAAAAATAGTAACTGACGTTGTTTCATTGTTGCTTTAATAATACGTAGTACTTCATCTAAATTATGTTGATTCACAATTTGATCGAATTCATCCATAATCACTACTTTTACTTCATGCATTTTTAAGCGTCTTGCTTTAATAAGTTCTACTAATCGCCCTGGTGTCCCTACAACAACTTGTGGCTTTTTCTTTAATCGCTCGTAATGACGTTTGATTTCCACACCACCGATAAATGCCGCACAACGAATGTTGCTGTTACGAGTAAATTTCTGAACTTCTTCGTGAATTTGCATCACTAACTCTCTTGTTGGTGCAATAACAACAACTTGTGGCAAATCTAAACTTTCATCAATACGATTTAATGCAGGTAATAAATAAGCAATTGTTTTTCCAGAACCCGTTGGTGCTTCTGCTAACAAGTCTTTCCCTTGTAAAATTAGTGGAATTGCTGCTTCTTGAACCGGAGTAAATGTTTTAAAACCCGTTGCCTCCCAATTCACTCGAATACTTTCTTTTAATTCACTTATCATTAATGAAAACTCCTTTTACGTTACAAAATCCATATAAGAAATAGAGTATCAAAAAAATGAGCAACAAACAACAGAAATTTCTTTTAGATTCCCACAAATACCAAGAACCATTCCTTTTTCTTAAAAAACAATAAAAAAAGACCTTCAACAATTATCAAAGGCCTTTTGTAGAGAAGTCATTTATTTATTCTTAAAATAATCCTTTTGCTTTTCCTTCTTTATCCACATCCATATTTAATGCAGCCGGTTTTTTCGGTAACCCTGGCATTGTTAATACATTTCCTGTTAGGGCAACAATAAATCCCGCTCCAATAGATGCTTTTAATTCACGAATTGTAATTGTAAATCCTTCTGGACGTCCCAGTTGCGTCGCTTCATCAGAGAGAGAATATTGTGTTTTAGCCATACAAATTGGCAGTTGTCCCCAACCTTCTCCTTCAAATTGAAATAATTGCTTTTTCGCTTGTGGTGTAAAGACAACATCTTTTGCACCGTAAACTTTTTGGGCAATTGTTTCAATTTTTTCTTGAAGACTTGCTTCTAATGAGTATAGTGGTGCAAATTCATTTTGATCCTTTTCAATCGCTTCAATTAATTCAGTGGCTAAAGCTAAACCGCCCTCTCCACCTTTTTCCCATACTTCTGTTAACGCAACACGATATCCCTTTTCTTCACACCAAGCCATTAGCGTTTCTACTTCTGCATCAGTATCTGTAATAAACTTATTGATAGCAATAACAAATGGTAATCCAAATGTTTGAATTGTTTCAATATGTTTTTGAAGATTACTCATCCCATCTAATAAAGCTGAAACATTCTCTTCTTTTAATGCATCTTTCGCTACGCCACCATGCATTTTTAATGCTCGAATAGTAGCTACAATAACAACGGCATCAGGTTTAATCCCTGCCGCTCTCGTTTTAATATTTAAAAACTTTTCCGCGCCTAAATCCGCACCAAACCCTGCTTCTGTAATGACATAATCCCCAAGTTTGGCTGCTAACTTCGTTGCAATGACCGAGTTACACCCATGGGCAATATTGGCAAATGGACCACCATGAACAAGAGCTGGTGTATGTTCTAATGTTTGAACTAAGTTTGGTTTCATTGCATCTTTTAATAATAACGTTAACGCCCCTTCAACCCCTAGTTCTCTTACTGTTACTGGTTTATTTTCATATGTGTAACCAATCACAATATTAGACAAACGTTCTTTTAAATCTTCTAAATCTGTTGCTAAACAGAAAATAGCCATAATTTCAGAAGCAACTGTAATATCAAATCCATCTTCACGTGGTACACCTTGGATTGGACCACCTAATCCAATAACAGTATGGCGAAGAGCACGATCATTTAAGTCTACAACACGCTTCCACGTAATACGTCGAACATCAATACCTAGTTCATTCCCATGATGAATATGGTTATCAATAAAGGCTGCTAAAGCGTTATTTGCCGTTGTAATGGCATGAATATCACCTGTGAAGTGTAAATTAATATCTTCCATCGGCAATACTTGGGCATAACCACCACCAGTAGCTCCTCCTTTTATCCCCATCGTTGGACCTAATGAAGGTTCACGCATTGCAACAATTGCTTTTTTATCCATTTTATTCAACGCTTGTGCTAATCCAACCGTTACAGTTGATTTTCCTTCTCCAGCAGGTGTAGGGTTAATAGCTGTCACAAGGACTACCTTCCCATCTTTCGTATGCTGAAGACGTTTCATTGCATCTAACGAAATCTTCGCCTTATAATGGCCGTACGGCTCTAATTCCTGCTCTTTTATATCTAAGTGTGCAGCAATTTCTTTAATTGGTTTCATTTTTGCTTGTTGGGCAATTTCAATATCTGATTTCACAACTTGATTATTCAACATTTATCTCTATCCTCCACTTTTATCCGTTCCCATCATGATTTTACCATATTTCTTCTTGTCACCGAGAAAAAACTTAACATTTTAACTATTTTTATATTTATAGTACGGTTTTACCTCGTTTTCTATTGTCTTTCTCACTTTTTTTAATAGTATCATCCACAATTCACCTTTTATAAAATCTGTTTTTATGACGAAAACTACACCTATATCGAAAAAAGTGAGGTGATTTAATGAGTAAACGAAAAAAAAGAAAACGCCACCCACATCATCATAAAAAAATAGTAAATCCAGAAGAAGAATACGCAATTGAAATAACACCAAATGAAATTGCTACAGAGAAGAAAGAAGACTTTCTCACGAAATGGTTCCGTATGCCTACTTTTTCTTCTTCGCAATTTATTGGTTATTTTGCTTTATTCTTATCTTTATTATCACTAGGATTTTATCCACTTTTATTTGGCTTAGGTGGAATTATACTTGGCATCTTTTCGATTGTATTTGGCGAAAAAACAATCGGTTATACAGCAATAGCCTTTAGTACCTTTTCACTTCTATTCGATTTATTATATCGGCTAACCACATTCTAATTAGCCTCATTATATTCAACTTTAGAAATTGATACACCTTTATATAAAAACCATCCATTTCCCTTTTGAAATGGATGGTTTATTTATATTCAATATTCCATTGTGTGTCTTTTTTTACAAATACTAAATCTGCATAATAGACCATATTTTTTTCATTATCTTGCATTTCAAAAAAATTATCTATATACTCACTTTCCAATTTATTAACATAAATCGGTATTCTTAACTCTTTTCGATTATCTTGTCGCTGTTCAATATCAATAATTAATCCATCCTCAATAAGAGGTAATAACCGCTCAATTAATTCATATGGAATAGGAGATACTTCTTTCCCTTTTTGAAAAAAAAGAAAGCGACGTCGCTGATTATCATTAATTCGATTATAAATCATTTTACTCAAAGAAATGATAAGATAATTCATTCGTTTAAAATAAATCTTACTAATTTCATTTTCTGACACATATGCAAAGTTATTATTTAAATGCGAAAAAAAAGGTCGATGAATCGGTTCTTTTTTATGAGCAAAATACAACAAATCTGCAATTTCTCTTGGTTGCAGTTCTTCTAAAGAACTTAACTCTTGAAAATCAATCCAACAAAATTTAGCAGAGCGATGCACATCATCATTTTTTAACCTTTTTAATTGCATACCTTCTATATAATCAAAACCTGTATAGTAATTCGTTTCATAATCTTTAAAGTTATGTTTTAGTAGTAACAAATTTTCAATTCCAACATTAAGTGAGTTGGTAAATTCTGAAAACGTAATACCATAAAATGTATATACTTGATTTCTTCTATTCCCATAAATATGTATTTTTGACTGAAGACTATCACTCATTGACAATGACATTGCCACCTTTTCACAAAATAATTGTAATTATTTTACCATATAAAACACCTTATCCTCAATAAAAAAACTCCAATAAATTGGAGTTTTAAAAATATCTTCGTTTCCAAAAAATAAATGCAACAATTCCAGATAATACAATACATATCCCAATAATAATTACATACGCATATGGGTTATTTTCCGTCAACGGTAACGTTACGTTCATTCCAAAAAATCCAGTTATAACTGTCCAAATTGACATAAGTAATGTTACTGTCGTTAAAAATTTCATTACATTATTTAAATTATTTGATATAACGGAACCGAATGCGTCCATCATGCCATTTAAGATATTATTATATGTTTCAGCCATTTCAATTGCCTGTTTGTTATCAATTAATACATCTTCTAGTAAATCTTCATCATCTTCATACATTTTAATTAAATTACCACTTAATAATTTCTGCAGCACGATTCGATTCGCTTTTAAAGAGGTTGTAAAATAAACCAAACTTTTTTCAATTGTTAATAAAGAAAAAAGTTCTTCATTTTTTAATGATTTATGCAAGCCTTGTTCTAATTGATCTGTTTTTCGATTAATTTGTTTTAAATAACGTAAATAATAACTTGAAATTGTTTGAAGAATTTGCAAGGCAAATCTTGTTTTCATATACGTATAAAAGTTTTTGACACGTTGATTAATGAACCGTTCAAAAATCGGATTATCCTTTAAGCAAATTGTCAAAATTAAATCTGGTAAGATAATAATCCCCACTGGAATCGTATCATAGATGGAATCACCATTTTCCTCATGTGTTACCATTGGAATATCGACGATAATAAGTAGCTTATCATCTTCTTTTTCAATACGGGAGCGCTCTTCATCATCAAGTGGATCTTGGATAAAATCCAAGTCTAGCTGCAAGGTGTTAACCAAATAACTAATTTCCTCTTCTGTCGGATGAATCGCATTTACCCAACATCCTTTTTGAATTTCATCGACTTCTTGTAATTTCCCTTGGTCGTCGCTACGATAGATGTTTAGCATACGTTCACCTCCGCTTTCCTCATCCATTATCACTACTTAAGAATATGTAAGTTTTCCCGTATGCGCAAGCATTTTTTTATTCAATTTTAGTCTTTCGTTAAAATTTTCTTTTATTCCTCCAAATAGTAAGTACAAAATAACCAATAAGTACAACAACAGCAAGTACAATAACGAGAGGCATATATGGTGCTACTACTTCTTTAATGGCTCTCCAATTGCTTCCTAATTGTTCTCCAAGGATAATAAATGCAACGGACCAAGGAATAATTGCTAGCACCGTATACGTTGTAAAATGGGCAAAACTCATTTTGGCAAGTCCTGCTGGAATGGAAATTGCATGACGGACAACAGGAATAAATCGGGCGATGAAAATAACCCCTACGCCGTAGCGATTAACCCAATTTTCCGCTATCAATAAATGCTTCTCACTAATCAGAATATACTTTCCATATTTTTTAACAATTGGTCTTCCACCATAATAACCTAGCCAATATAAAAATAGCTGGGCAAATGTTCCTCCTATTGTCCCTGCTATAACAGCACCTATAAATGAAATTTCTCCTTTTGCTACTAAATAACCAGCATACGCTAAAACAATTTCCGATGGAATAATTTCAATCATCAGTCCAAGTGCCACACCAAAATAACCTAGGTTCATCAAAAACGCTAAAAGATCTGATACTATTTGTCCCATTTCTCTCCTCCTACTAAATATATTCTAGTCATAAGCTGGTATAGGTGCAAATAAAAACAAGAACTATGAGATTAGTTCTTGTTTTTTCACGTACTTATTTTTCAATGTATACTGATTTAAATAACCAATCTGGTCCAAATGAGTAATCAACAACATTTTTTACATAAGGTTTTTGTAAGTATGTTGCACCACGTTGGTAAATTGGTGAAATTGCTTGGTCTTTCTCAATTAAGATTTTCTCAGCTTGTAATAATGCTTCCCAACGTTTTTGTTGGTCTGGAACTAATGTTGTTTTTGCATCACTAATCAATTTATCAAACTCTGGGTTAGAATATGCCATTTGGTTATGACCGCCATCAGTTACAAACATGTCTAAGAATGTCATTGGGTCTGGATAGTCAGGCCCCCAACCGCCCATCGAGAAGTCATAATCTAATTTCGTTTCTAAATCCAATTTTTGTTTAAATGGTTGTTGTTTAATGTTAACTGTTAAGCCCGGTAAATTATTTTGTAATTGTTCTTTAATATATTCACCGATTTTCTTCGCTACTTCAGAATCTGAATTTAATAACTCTAATGTTACTTTGTCTTTACCAATTTCTTTTAATCCTTGTTCCCAGTATTTCTTCGCGTCATCTTTTGTACCTGCAACTAAATCTTTATTCGCATCACGGAAATCTACTCCCGAAGGATCTTTTACGAAGCCTTTTGGCACTAA
>JBJEFI010000079.1:25008-96966 GCA_051873875.1 Bacillaceae bacterium
TCGCATCACGGAAATCTACTCCCGAAGGATCTTTTACGAAGCCTTTTGGCACTAAATAGTTAGCAACCGTTGAACCATTGTTTAAGATAACAGTTGAGATACCTTCTTTATCATATGCTAAATCAATTGCTTTACGAATATTTACATTCGCTAAAGCAGGGTTCTTTTGATTTAAGCGTAAGAAGAAAATAGATGCATCTGGGTTTATTTTCTTATCTTTGTGATCTTTATATTTATCAATAAACTCTGCCGATAACCCAGCACGATCTAATTGACCTGCTTCATATAAGTTAGTCGATGTCGATGCATCTTTTACAATTTTAAAGTTAATTTCTTCTAATTTTACATTTTTAGCATCCCAATAAGTAGGATTTTTCTTTAATTGATAGCTTTGTTCATGCTTCCATTCAGTCATCATGAAAGGTCCATTTGAAAGAAGGTTTTCTGCTTCAAGAGCGTATTTTTCGCCTTTTTCTTTTACAAATTTTTCATTTAATGGGAAGAATGATGGGAAAGTTGTTAATTTTACAAAGTATGGAACAGCTGTGTTTAATGTGACTTCAAATGTGTGGTCATCAACTGCTTTTACACCTAATTCATCAACTTTTTTCTTACCTTCATTTACTTCCTGTGCATTTTTTACATCATATGCAATATATGCATATTCACTTTTTGTTGCTGGGTCTAAAAGACGCTTCCATGCATACTCAAAATCTTTTGCTGTTACAGGGTCACCATTTGACCATTTTGCATCTTTACGTAAATGGAATGTTATTACTTTTCCATCTGCACTTGTTTCGAATTTTTCTGCCATTGCAGGTGTTGCTTCTTCTTTGCTATCTAACGTATATAATCCTTCAATTGTATTGCCTAAAACAACAAATGATTCTGCATCAGTAGATTTTGATGAATCTAAAGATGGTAATTCAGCAGCACCAGGCCACGTTAAGACTTGTTTTACAGCCTCTTTAGGCTCCTCTTTCCCTTTATTATTAGCTGGTTCCTTATCGGAATTACATGCAGTTAGTAATAATGCTGATGTACTTAATACTGCAAACATTTTTAATGCGCGATTCTTTTTCATAATATCCTCCCTAAAAATATAAATATAGAATAAATTTCTAAATATTGTAATTCATATAAAAGGTTAATAGATTAACCTTTTATACGAAAAATTACTAGTTTCAATATATGTCCTTATTTTTCGATATATGCCCACTTGTAGCTGTAGTCACCACCGAAGTTATGTTTATAAATATCTTTTACATATGGTTTTTGAACATAAGCAATACCACGTTGATACATTGGTGAAATAGCTGCATCATCTAATAAGATTTTTTCAGCTTCTTGTAAAGCTTTCCAACGTGCATCAGGATCTGTTAATAACTCGCCACGAGATTTATTTACTAATTCATCATATTTTGGATTTGAGTAAGACATTTCGTTAAATGGTGATTTTGTTTCAAACATATCAACAAATGTCATTGGGTCTGGATAATCTGGACCCCAACCAGAAAGAGAGAATTCATAGTTTTGTTTTTTCTCTAAATCTAGTTTTTGTTTAAATGGTTGTTGCACAGCTTCTACTTTAAGACCAGGTAGATTTTTTTGTAATTCTTCTTGGATAAATGCGCCAACTTTTTTCGATGTATCATCATCATAGTTTAGCATTTTAACTGTAATTTCTTTTTGACCAAGTTCTTTTTTCGCTTCTTCCCATAGTTTCTTAGCTTCTGCTACATTTGTTTTATACAAATCTCCATTTGCATCACGGAAATCTTTTCCATCAGGACCATTTACAAATGCTTTTGGAACTAAGAAATAACCAGGAATAGAACCATCATTTAATAAAGTACCTGTAATGCCTTCTTTATCGTAAGCTAAGTTAATTGCTTGACGAACTTTTTGATTTGCGAACACTTTATTTTTTTGGTTATAACGAATAAAGTATAAACGAGAATCTGGTACTGTTTTAAATTCTGGGGTTGAGCGATATTTATCGATAAACTCCGCTTTTAAAGTCGTACGATCTAATTTGCCTGTGTCATATAAGTTAACTGCTGTTGCTTGGTCTTTGATTACTTTTACATTAATTTCTTCTAATTTAACAGTATCTTTATCCCAATAAGTGTCGTTTTTCTCCATTTTCCAACCCTCTTCATGTTTCCACTCAGTTAGTTTAAATGGACCGTTATAAACAGTATTTTCAGCTTCTAATGCAAATTTTTCGCCTTTTTCTTTCACAATCTTCTCATTGATTGGGAAGTATGTTCCAAATGTTGTTAATTCTAAGAAATATGGACATGGTTTTTCTAATTCAACAACAAGTGTTTTGTCGTCTTTTGCAACAGCCCCTAATTCTTCTGGTTTTGCTTTTCCTGTATTCACTTTTTCTGCATTTTTAATGTAGTATAAAATGAACGCATACTCAGCTGCTAATTCTTTGCTAAGGTTACGTTGCCATGCATAAACGAAATCTTTCGCTGTTACAGGGTCACCATTTGACCATTTTGCATCACGTAAGTGAAATGTATACGTTTTTTTGTCTTCACTAACATCCACTTTTTCCGCCATACCTGGAGTTGGTTTGTTGTCTTTATCTAGTCGGTATAACCCTTCCATTACGTTCGTTAATACTTCAAACGAAACACTGTCAGTTGTTTTTCCTGAATCCAACGAAGGAATCTCGGAACTTGCTGCTAAATTAAGTACTTGTTTTGCTGCATCTTTTGAACCTTGTTTTGGTGTGGTGCTTGCTTTGTCATCGTCTTTTCCACATGCTGTTAGTGCCATCGACCCAACTAAAGCGATAGATAAAGCTGCGCTGATCCTTTTCTTCATTTTTTGTCCTCCTATACATTGTTGTTAATTCCCAATTAGAACTACAAATGTACAACTCATAATTGTATTTTACAATTTTTCTGAAAAATTGCAACATTTTATTATTTAATTTTCTAAATTTTTAAAATTTCATTAAATTTTCCCTCAATTTGTTATCTTTTTTAAGAACGTGTTGCTAATTCATTACAAATGGTACAAAATAGAAAGTACTGACATTGATATTAACTATAGGATGTGATTTATTTGTTTAGAAACATGATACCTAATTTGTTTACATTAGGTAACTTATACTGTGGCTTTTTGGCAGTTGGATATGTAAGTCAAGGAAAAGTAAATGATGCTGCTATTTTAGTACTTATCGGGATGATCTTAGATAGTATGGATGGACGTGTTGCTCGTATGCTGAAAGTAGACTCCCCACTAGGAAAAGAACTAGATTCATTGGCAGACATCGTAACATTCGGTGTTGCTCCTTCTTTCTTAATGTATGCGACAGTCTTTGAAAACACTGGTTTAACTGGTCTTTTCGTAGCAGGGCTATTCCCTCTATTTGGGGCATATCGCCTAGCTCGTTTTAACGTGACACCAACGGCAACTTCTTTAAAATACTTTACTGGTGTACCAATTACAGCAGCAGGAACAATTGTTGCTTTACTTACATTAATTCACCATATGATTTCACCTATTATTTCAATTGTAGTGTTTGTAAGCTTAGCCTTTTTAATGGTTAGTCGCATTAAAATTCCAAGCTTTAAAGATATTCCATTGCCTCGTTACGGAACAATTGGAACGATTTTCGTCGGCGTTGCCTTATTTGTCATGTGGCAAACTAAAAAATTTGATTGGCCTGCATTTTATTATGTTGCCTTACCTCTTTACTTAATTTGGATTACTTTTTATTTTGTAAAATCGAAAAAACAACCAAATCAAAAAAAGAAATGGCGCATTCGTAAAAAAAAACAATAATACATACTTCTAAAAACAAGGGATAAAAAAGCAATTCTTTTTTATCCCTTGTTTTAGTTATAAAAATAATGCTCGTACATACATATACATTGGACATCTTTTTATATAAATAATATAAGGAGGAATCATAATGACAGAACAAAGAAGGACGATTTTGAAAATAGCCGCAACCTACATTGGAACAGTTATCGGGGCAGGCTTTGCAACGGGAAAAGAAATCGTTACTTTCTTTACAATTAATGGGTGGTACGGCTCAATCGGTATTATTATTTGCACCATTTTATTTATGTATTTCGGTACAAAAATTATGCTATTGTCTCATAAAATTGGTTCTCGCTCCATCCACGAATTTAACAGTTATATTTTCGGAGAAAAATTAGGTCTAGTTGTAAATGGCATTATTGGATTTGGTGTATTAGCAACAACAAGCGTTATGCTTTCAGGTGCAGGGTCTATTTTCGAAGAATACTTCCAACTACCAAAGTTAATTGGCATTCTCTTAACCATTGCATTTCTATTTTATATCGTAACAAAGGGTGTACACGGTGTCTTTGGAGTCAATAGCATTGTTGTCCCAATCCTTATCACATTTGTCCTACTAGCAAATCTATTTACATTTTCAACGATTATTCCAAATGTAACTGCTCACCCCCCTTTTGCTAATACTACATGGTTTTCAATCTTATCTAATCCACTTACATACGTTGCATTAAATATGTCATTGGCACAAATTGTCCTCGTTCCTCTTGCATATGAAATAGAAGATGAAGAAGCAATCAAGAAAGGTGGAATTGTTGGTGGTTTAGGCCTTGGGATTATTTTATTCCTTTGTCACGCTGTCTTATTAAATTTAGATAATCCTCACTTTTATAACATTCCAATTGCTGTCGTTATTAAAGGCTTGCAACCTACTTTACATTTCCTTTTTTTATTTATTATTTTAGGGGAAATTATTACGACACTTGTAGGGAATATTTACGGCTTAACAAAGCAAATTCATTCCATGACAACTTTAAAATCCGATTTACTCGCTACTATGTTTATCTTAGTTTTTTGTTTTCTTATTAGTACATTTGACTATGGTACACTTCTTTCTATTTTGTATCCTACTATCGGTTGGCTTACCTTCTTTATCTTTCCAATTCTTGCATTAAAAAAATAAAAAGAAGGCAAAATAACTGCCTTCTTTTTACTTATTCACAATCTTCACATACATCAAAGAAAACACCATATTGCACGAAAAAAGATGGTTTTAACTGTACTTTAAACATTTTAGATGGTGTACGTGCTAATCGAAATGTCATACTCTTTTCAAAGCTATCATCAAGTGTAATAACATCCTTTACAGCAATGTTTTTTAACTCTACTAATCGTTGGCCATGCTGGAACCATTGAATCGTGCATTGATTATAGTCATCCCAGCGAATATAAATTTGATTTTCTACATTTTTATTGCAATCGCTCCCTATCGGTCCATCAATTTCATCATATACAATCACTTCATTGTCTTTAAATTGAATTTGATATTTTTCCATTGATGTAGCTGGTATTTTCTTGCCGATAAAATGTTCTAATGGTTCATGCATATATATTTCCCCTTTATTTCTTTACTCTAATTCGCATTATCTCATACGACACATCACACCGCCACGAAATTTATCGAATATTCGTAAATCACTCCATATGGACTATATCTTTTGGCACATTTTTTTACTTTAGGACTCATTTTGAACATAAAAAAGGGGTTTCACTAAACATGAAATCCCCTCTTTCCTTTTTATGCTAAACAAGCATTCATAATACGCTCTAATGACAATTGGGATGTATTTTCTACAATCATATTTGCTTTAGCCATTGATTGTGCTTCACCAACACCAACCGAATACATTCCTGCTGCATTAATTGCCTCAATACCAGCCTCTGCATCTTCAATACCTACACAGTCTTTATAGGTAACATGCAGTGCATCTGCCGCTTTCATAAAGACCTCCGGATGGGGCTTACCATGTACAACTGTTGCTGCATCTACAATGTAATCAATATATTCCCCTACTTCTAAACGATCAATTACTTCAAAAGCATTTTTACTTGCTGAAGCAATTCCAATTTTCATCCCTTTCTCTTTAATCGCTTTAAGGAATGAAATAACCCCAGGCAATACATCTGCTGGTGTAATTTGTTTTATAAATGTTTTATAAAGTTCATTCTTCTTTGTTGCTAGTGCTTCTTTTTCTTCATATGTAAAATCATTTTCACGATGACCTTTTGCTAAAATACGCTCCAATGAATCCATGCGGTTTACACCTTTTAACGATTCATTAAATTCACGATCAAAGGGAATATGTAATTCTTCTCCTAATGCTTTCCATGCTAAATAATGATATTCCGCTGTATCTGTAATAACACCATCTAAATCAAAAATAAACGCTTTCACTTGTTTCATTATTAAATCCTCCAATATTCCTTTATATGTACAGTATCCACTTAAAAAAAGCAAACGTTTGCATAAACTTATCATACACCGCTACCACTTATTATTCAATCTTAATTTATTCCTTTTTTCCCCTACACATATAAAAAGAATGAGTGAATCACTCATTCTTTTGTTGTTTTTCATAAATAAAACTCAGCTTTCCATCATTCCACTTTACCTTTGCATCAAATACATTATCATCTTTTTTGAAGCCTTTTATTACTTCTGTTGGTTCTCCCTTTAGTAATAATCTTACATTTTTTTGAGAAATCGTTTTTCCTAGAATTTTCTTAGAAATAGAAAATGTACATTTTTTATTTCCGTAATTCGCACATCCATAAAATTTGCCCATATCTATCATATCACCGCCACATTGCATGCATTTTCCAACTTTTTTTCGTTCTTTATATGTTCCTTTCGATAAGCTAGACTGTTTACTAATTTGTTCAATATTATAGGCATTAAAATCCCAAGTTACTGCTTCTTTTTGGGCATCTTCTATTATCTTTGCTGTTAATTTTTTTACTTGTTCCATGAAATTCGATGCAGTTGCTGTTCCTTCTCCAATTTCATGAAGTCGTTGTTCCCACTTGGCAGTCATCTCTGGAGAGGCTAATAACTGTGCTCCAATAGCATCAATTAATAACATCCCTTTTTCTGTAGCAAATACTTGGTTTTTCTTCACATCTATATATTTTCGCTGCTTCAAAACGTTAATAATTCCAGCCCTTGTTGCTTCTGTTCCAAGTCCTTCTGTTCGATTTAATACCTTCATTAATGACTCATCTTCAACGTGCTTACCTGCCGTCTTCATAACAGCAATTAATTGTCCTTCTGTGTATCGCTTTGGTGGTTGTGTTTTTCCACTCTTCACCTTAACACTCTTTACAATACCACTCTGATCTTTTTCAATAGGTGGAAGAACGGCTTCTTTTTCTTCTTCTTTTTCATTTATGTATTTAACACGACGCCATCCATCTTGTACTTTTACTTTTCCCTTTGAAACAAAGGTTGCTCTCCCCTCTACAACAGTATGAATCGTCGTATAATCAAAAATTGCTTTCTCACAATGAGCCGCTAATAAACTGCGAACAATTAAATCATAAATTTGCTGTTCCTCTGTTGTAAGCTTACTTATATTTGGAACTTGCTCCGTCGGAATAATGGCATAGTGATCCGTGACTTTTTTTTCATTCACATAGCGCTTGTCATTTATAATCGTTTCTTTTGCCAATGGAAAGAAAGGTGCGTAAACAGGTATTTGTTTTATCTTCTCTAAAATAAGTTCAAAGCCCTGCGCTTCTTCTTTCGTAACAAAACTTGAATCTGAACGTGGATAGGAAATAATGCCCTTTACATATAATTTCTGAGCAGTATCCAACGTCTTTTGTGGTGACATTTTATATCGCTTATTTGCATCTCCTTGCAAAGAAGATAAATTATATAAAAAAGGTGGCTGAAATTCTTTTCGTTCTTTTTCAACATCGGTTACAACCGCTTCTTTTCCTTCACAAAATGCCGCTATTTTTTTAGCCATTTCCTCACTTGTAATTCGACTATCGTTATCCTTATGCCACTTTCCTTCATATAAATGACTATCCATTTTAAACTTAGCAAATACTTCCCAAAATGGTTCAGATACGAAAGAAGCAATTTCTTTTTCTCGTTTTACAATTAAGGCCAATGTTGGTGTTTGTACTCTTCCAACTGAAAAAACATCGTGAATACCTGCATGTTGTAATAATAACGTATACACTCTAGATGCATTCATTCCAACAAGCCAATCGGCACAAGCACGACTATAAGCTTCAAAATAAATATTTCGTGTCTCTTCTTCTTCCAATAAATTCTCAAAACCTTTTAATACTGCATTTTCTGTTAAAGAGGAAATCCACAATCTTTTTGTAGGCTTTGTGTTTCCACTCACTGATAAAATGAGCCGTACAATATGTTCCCCTTCTCGCTCACAGTCACCAGCCATAATAATCTCGCTTACTTTTGAATCATGAACGAGTTGTTTAATGATTGCAAATTGCTTATATTTTCCCTTCGATACAACATGCATAAAGCGCGTTGGAATCATTGGTAATGTTGATATATTCCATTTTTTCCATTTTTCATCATACACTTCAGGCGCGACTAATTCACATAAATGTCCAATTGCCCAAGTTAAATATGCACCTTGTGGAAATTGAAGACAAGGCTGAATTTCTACATAGCCGTCCTTTTTTTTAAAAGAAAAAGGTGCCGCTATTTTTAATCCTTGATCCGGTTTTTCTGCAATAATTAACTTCATTTTCAATTTCTCCTAAACATAACATCGTATTACCATTATACGTCGATTCCCATTCTTTCCAACTATTCGATTAAACTATTCTTTCTATTTATAATAAAAAAGACTTCCTCCTTTTGTAGGGAAGCCTCTTTCTTTTATTATTCGCATACTGGATTACGCGGATATTTTGTGAATTCCACTTCTTCAATGATTTTAGAACGTTTTGTTACTAAAATCACATAATTGACCGTCCAAATAAATGTTGGAAAACCAGTCTCATCTACAATCATTGCTTCAAATTCATCGTCCATTTCTCTTTCAAACCGTTCTTTTGTATACGTTTCTGTTTCAGTTGAAAAATCTTTCCATTCACATAAAACCATTGAAATCACCCCTATTCATTAATGCCTATACTATAACACATTTTTTTGTAGAATAGTAGATATTTCACCAATTTTTGTATAAAAATGAGATAAAAGCTAGTATAAATCTATCTTGCAATTGCTTCTTTTTTAATTGTTATATATATCAGAAAACAACTGTTATATAATACAAATTACATATAAAACGCTTACTTGCTATTTATTGTAATTTATTGTATATTATAAATGTATTTAATGTTTTTAGGAGGAGTTAGTCATGCAAGGTAAGGTAAAATGGTTTAACAATGAAAAAGGATTTGGCTTCATCGAAGGAGAAAACGAAACAGATATTTTCGTTCACTTCTCTGCAATTCAAGGTGACGGCTATAAATCTTTAGAAGAAGGTCAAGCTGTATCTTTCGACATCGTTGAAGGTAACCGCGGCCCTCAAGCTGCAAACGTTGTAAAATTATAATTTTACAGGTCCAAAGGCTATTCAGTTATACTGAATAGCCTTTTTATTTTATCCTTCATCTTGAATTAATTGCTCCCCTAATTTTTGCAACGTTTGCCCTACTGTACAAGTATGATTACAAAAATGCTGCGCAACATTGCGACTGTGGTCTTTGCGAAACTGTGTATAGACAAAACAACCTTCACAATAGTACTGAACCGTATTATGTATATTTGTAATAACTTGTTTTTTCTGCTCTTTATTCATTTCCTACTTCCTTTTTACTCTCAATGAAAATATCTTGTAACGCTTGTGATGCTAATGCATGTGCTTCCCCATTTTCTTTTCGATCAAGCAATGTATAGGTAGGAGTTAGCTTATTTTCTTTTGCCATTTGCTCAATTCTATTCCCATATGAATTTCCTACTTCATCATAACAAACCCATTCTCCACTCATTTCACCAATTACATTTTTCGAATCACCATATACGACAATTTCTTGTTTTTCTACCCCTAAATAAATAACTGTTTTCATTGCTAATTCTAGCGCTGCATATTCTGCTTCATTGTTATTATCAATATAGGTTACTTTTTTATTTAATCGAATACGATGTTGTTTTTCATTCATTGTATAATAAACGACTACCCCTAATCCGGCAGTATAAAGTTGTTTATCAAATCCTCCATCAAAATAAACACGTACCCTCGTTGGCTCATCTTCTAGCTTTGAAAGTGCACGTTTAATTTCTTTTTTAGACCATTGGCGTTCATCCTGATCAAGTATTCTTAATTCTTTTACACGTCCTGTTCGTTCAATATCTTCAACGTAAGCTAAAAGATGATAAATATCTACTTCATCCGATGTAAAGCGTAGTTGTTGATTATGTTTTGTTTTATATTCCCATTGTAAGTAAAATTTCATCATCTGCTTTCCCCTCTTCAACTAATAACTCTAGTGTATGTTATTTCTTTAGCAATTAGCCACTCCAAAGTAAATCTATCTATAAAAAAACACCGATAGCATCTTGTCTACCGGTGTTTTTACCCCGCTTTGCCGTAACCTACTCATGTTTTAGTAAACCCACTCTCGTAGGTGGATGCCCTCACAAAAGAATTCAACTTCCTCAAACAAGTAGGCATGTTGTTTTCTTTTAAATGTTGGGCTTCCTTATAAATCACATAGGTTTTAAACATAAATCCATCACGCACATCGCAGGAAAAATATCGTTTGTATGGTCATTGTAGTACATTCTAGATAGAAATGCAACATCCACTTGAAGACTATTTTTTCAATAAATTTGCAATCATCTCTTGACATAATTGTACATCTATTTTATTAATTGGAACTTGAATAATAGACTGCATATATGTTACAAATTGGTACACTTGTTCTATATACGAGGCAACGTGTTGGTTACTAATTAGCTGATATTGTTGTTCATATTGTTCCAATAATTGCATTCGTTCACGTTCAATATAAGCATGTATTTCTTCCTTTATTAACTCTTTAACTTGTTCACTAATATCCTTTTTACCATTCTTCTCAAAAAACCATTTTGTATCTTTGACCTTTTTTAATACCCGCTCATATTCTTTTCTTTTTCCTTCTAATAAAGAAGGCTTTAAACCAGCATAATCTGTATAAGTTACACTTGTTTCCTCAACAAATTGGAATTGTGTCTCTTGTATGAACGCTCTTTCATTCATTCCTTTTACTTGTTCATGTAACATTTTTGTTATATATTTCTCAATTCGATAGGAGGTTACTTGTACATCCTTATGAAGGGCATCTGAAATTGTATCACAAAAATCAATTAGGCACTCTTTTAATACATCTTCCTTCCCTTTTTGTTTTGTAAAAACACTGGGATTAAATGACTCATTAAAAAAACTATAATAACGATCAAAAATACGTTTTTCTACATAGTACATTAATTCATATATTTCACGCTTTAACCACTCTGTCTCTTTTCGTTGAAAGGCTTTTTTCACAAGGGATTCAAATAGCAGTTTATTTTGTTCCCATTTATGCAGTTGTTGCTCTCGATGGGAATCAGATAAATCAATTATTCTCATTGTTTCAGTTAATATCCCCCTCATATTTTCAAGAGTATAGACCATATCTTGAAGAGAAAGATAATATAATTCTTCTAAAACAAAGGAATAAATGCGTTGCTCTACTTCACTAAATTTGTATTGGTCATCCTCTTTTCCTTGCTTATAACGAAGGGCTTGTTTACTTGACAATGAAAATAAACGTGGTTGTTTAATCCCGTATGAAAGCAATTGTTGCTCCACATATTCTTTTACAATCGTTCCTTCTGAGACGTCACTACATAAATCAATGGCATTGATAAGAAAAAAGATGGTATCAATTTTACTTAAATCTTTTACTTTCCCTAACTGAATAAGTAATTCTCGATCACTTTTTGAAAATGCGTGGTTATAATACGTAACAAATAAAATACCATCACTATGCTTCATATATTGAAAAGATACATTTGTATGTCTACTATAAACAGAATCCGCTCCTGGTGTATCAACAATCATAATGTTTTTTAATGTAAACTCGCAATCATAATAAATAATTGCTTCTTTTACAAAACAAGCAATTTTCTCATCCTTTACATATGGCTCATAATTGCTTATTTGTCGGTTTATTTTCGTTCCAATTAACTGCAACTGATTAGGAAGTTGCTGTTGAATTCGTTTAACATATTGACGATCACTTTCATTTTCAATACTAGCTACATTTACATGTAAAATGTCTTCGATAGCAGAAATATTCGTTCCACACAATGAGCTCCATTCCTCAAGCAAGGCTGCTTTTTCTTTAAAATAAATCACAACACTGCCATGTTCATTCTGCTTTGTTGCCCTTGTAATTTTAATGACAGTAGCCGTTGTCGGATTTGGAGAAGATGGTAATATTTTTTCTCCTACTAATGCATTAGCAAAGGATGATTTCCCTGCACTAAACGCTCCAAATAAGGCTAACGTATAGGTCTTATTTTGCAAGCGAGTAATTTTTTGCTTTAAAGCATCCACATACGTTTGTAATGGTGCAACTTTTTGGAAATATGGGATTGCTGCCTCTACATTTTCTAAAAGATCTGTTTTTTCATTAAAAATAAGTACTTCTTCCTCATTTGCTTTTTCTTGTTTTTCTAACTGAGGCAAGTTGGATTGTAGCATTTCTTTTTTCCACACTTCATAAGACATACTATTTACTTGTAAAGATGGTACTCCTACTGTACTAATTTTGTTGCCATTTTCTTTTACAAAAGTGATCATGTCATTTTGTTGTGCATTTACTTCATCTACCCGCTGTTTCCATTTCTCATATTCCTTTTTCCGTTGTGTTAGCTCTGTTTTTTCTCCTTCAATGGAAAGCAATAAGGTCGAAATTTCTTCTGTTCTCTCTCTAAAGACATCCTCTAATTGCTCAAGCGCTTTCTTTTTATAATTCTTTTTCAATTCATAAGCTAAATCATTGCAGTAATTAATTACATAAGTTGATGATAAAACAGCATCTTTTTTCATCGTATTTAAAATAGTTGTCTGTAAAAAAGAGTCCTCTACTACTAATGGCTCTAATGAGATATGATACTTTTTTTCTTGTTCTTCTAATACAAATTGAAGATGATTTACAAGTTGTGTAACGACAGTTTCTTGTAGTTTAGAGCAAAGTGTTTGAAGCCGCTTCTTTTGCTCTTTTTCTGTTTTCTCTTTCGTAAAGAAAAGTCCAACTTTAAAATTAGCATTCATTCCCTCTAAAAAAGAAGTAGCATCATCACGAATATTAGGAGTAATGACATAGGCATTTTCAGCAATTTTATCTATTTCCTTTTCTAGTTGTTTTTTCTGTTCCTCTACTTCTCTTTGTAACGTTTGTTGTTTTATTTCTAATTCATGTAATCGTCCATCAAGAATAGCTATCTCCACCTCCCCTTCATATTCCTCATTATGTTGTTGAAGTCGAGTTGTTGCGTATTGATTAATTAAATAAATTAATTCCTTTTGGAGCGTATCTGCTATTAACTTATCCTTATTTATTCTTATTTTTTCAATAAGCATTTTTACTGAATCTAATTCATTTTCTTTCATGTCTTTCTCTTTTAATGATGTATAGTATATTTGTTCATATTGAATATGAGCAGATTCAAACACTGCTTTTATATCTTGACGATACGTTTCAAAAGAAAGTTCCGTCTCGATATGTTTATCAATTTGATTAATGATGATATACAGCCGTTTGTTGCGTTCTGTTAACTCTTTCATGAAATCAAGGTTACTTTGAGAACCAACATGATTGTAATCCATCATATAAAAAATCACATCTGCTAAATGGAGTGCTGATTGTGTCGCAAGAGCATGTGCAGCATCAACCGAATCAACACCGGGTGTATCAATTAAGACAACATCATCAAAAAAAGCATCTTCGTGACAATAATAGCGAATGTATTTGACATATTCTCCAGTTGTACATAATTTTTTTACTTCTTCTATTGGTGTAAAAGCAGGCACATCAATGATTGTATTATCATGTAAGCTTAATTGAATATTTTTCGTTCCTTTCTCAACAAATACAACATTCGCACTTGTTGGAATTGGACTTGTAGGCAATACTTCACTTCCAAATAACTCATTAATAAAAGAACTTTTCCCTGCTGAAAAATGGCCACAAAAAGCAATTTGCACTTTATTCGAAGCAATTTTGTTACTAAATTCTTTTATCTTATAACTGTTTTCTTTCTCTCCATTCTGTTCCATTTCTTCATATAGCTTAGAAAGGACATGGTGTTCTTTTACTCCCATTAGCATCTTTTTAACCCCTTGTTTTTTCACTTTTTCGATAATTACATTGTAAAAAAAATAATGACTTTCGTCATTAAAAAACGCTTTTCTCATGAAAAGAAAAGCGTCTTAAACGTTTTAAAGGAGTATAACTTGTTGTGTGCTCCTTTATTATATATCATAGTATTGCATTTTAAAGTATCAATTTATGGAATTATAACGCATAAATACCTTTGTATTTTTGTTGTAAATAAGTAATGAAATAAGAAGCATTTAATCCTTCTCCTGTTGCATCTACAAGAATTTCTAACGGTTTTTTTGTTTTTCCAAAGCGATGAACATGAGTAGTTAACCATGCTTTAATTGGCTTAATATTTCCTTCTAATAACAATTCATCAAAATTCGGAATATCTTTTAACATAGCTTGCTTAAATTGGGCTGCATACATATATCCAAGGGCGTAAGATGGGAAATATCCAAAACTACCTCCTGCCCAATGAACATCTTGTAGTACACCTTCTCCATCATTTTCTGGAACAATTCCTAAATACTCTTCCATCTTCTCATTCCAAATGCGCGGCAAGTCTTTCACTTCTATTTCCCCATTAAACAATCCTTTTTCAATTTCATACCGAACCATAATATGAAGAGAATATGTTAACTCATCTGCTTCAATTCGAATTAAAGATGGATTTGATTGGTTAATCGCTTCATAAAAATCTTCTAGCTCATAGTGAGCAAAATTTTCACCGGCATACTGTTTAAATTCTTCAAAATATCGTTTCCAAAAACTTTCGTTACGTCCAACAAATGTTTCAAAGAACAAGGATTGTGATTCATGAATTCCCATTGATGTCCCTGAACATAACGGCGTTCCTATGTAATCGTCAGAAATATTTTGCTCGTATATAGCATGGCCACATTCATGGAATGTCCCAAAAACAGCTGATTGAAAATCCGACTCTACATATTTTGTTGTAATGCGTACATCATTTTTATTTAATGTAATTTCAAATGGATGAACAGTTGGATCTAAACGTCCAGCTTCCATATCATACCCTAATTCTTTTGCCATTTTTTCACTAAACTGACGTTGCTGCTCTTTTGGAAAATGTGCATATAATCCTTCTGTTTTTAGTTTCTTTGATGACGCTCTAATTTGTTGTACAAGAGGCACAATATTCTCTCTTAATTGAGCAAATACATCATCTAAAATAGCTACTGTCATGCCTGGCTCATACATATCTAATAAAGCATTATACGGATTTTCTTCATATCCCCAATATGTAATAAATTTTTTATTATAAGCCACTAACTCCTCTAAATAAGGCTGAAACATCGCAAAATCACTTTTCTCTTTTGCTTCTTCCCATTTACTTTCCGCCTGTGTTTGTAATTTTACATATGCTTTGTATTCATCGTCTGGAATTTTCTTATTTCGATCATAATTTTTTTTACATTCTGCTACTAATTGCTTTGTCATTTCACTTACATCACTTTTTTCTAATTCTGTTAAATAGTGATTCATTTCATCAGAAACAGACATTTGAAATGCTTCAGTTGAAAATTGGGCAATAACCTCTGAACGTTGTTCTACACCTTTTTTCGGTGCCCCTGTTCGTAAATCCCAAAACATTAACGAAAGTGCTTCTTGATAGTTATTCATTCGTTTTACATATGCTAAAAATTGTTGTTCCATGTATATCCCCCTTTTCCTTTCATACATATAGAAAAAGCTTATCTCTTAGGTATTTTAACAAAACACCTAAAAATAAGGCTTCCTAATCATGTATAAATTGTATTTTTTAATCACGTATTTTAAGTGTATCATATATTCTGATAGGATAGAATGCTCATTATTATTATACTTTTCTACATATATTTCAATAAAAAAGGTTGATGAAATAATTTCATCAACCTTGCTTCATTTCAACTGGTAAAGCTGCCTCTACTTCCTTCATAACAACTTCACTTGTATGTTCATCAATAAATAAATGAATGTTTCCACTATCTTCACTCGTACGAATTAAGCGTCCGATTCCTTGACGAAGACGTAAAATCATATATGGTAAATCTACATCATTAAAGGGATCTTTTGAATAATTTCGTTTTGCTTGGAAAACAGGGTCATTTGGTGGAAATGGTAATGACCAAATAATCACTTGAGATAGGGACATACCTGGTACATCTAATCCTTCCCACATGTGAACAGCACATAATGTACTATCTACATCATTTTGGAATTGGGCAACTAAGGTACTAATTTCTTGATCACCTTCAAATAAAAAGGCAAATTCTGTTTCTTGTTTATTAATAAAGTTTTTAAAGAATCTTAATTCTTCTTTTGTACGGAAAAGAAGTAATGATTTCCCACCATTTTCTTTTACTAATTCAAATGCCATTTCTGCTTTTTCACGTAATTCTTCTTTATTCAATGTATGTTTATAAATCGTCATCACTTCATCATAATCGAATGGCGATTCGACAGAGAAAGAAAGGGCATTTTTAATACCTAAGCTGTTTTCCATATAAGAGAAATCACGGTTTTTCGATAATGTTGCTGAAGAAAAAACATATGGAATTTTTTTAGAAAAGACACGTTCTTGTAAAATCTCCTCCACTGCACGAGGCATAATAACAAGTGTATAAACACCATCTTCATCTTCTGCCCATGTTACAACGTTTGTATTGGATGTAAATAAGTTTAGCGCATGATCAATCATATCTAAATGTTCATCAATTACTTTTAAGTCATACTCATTTAACGTGTACATTTCGCTTTCAAAAACAAGACCTTCACCAATTTCAATCACTAAGTCTCTTAACTTTTTAGCTTCTCTCACCAATGCAGTCTTATCTTTAAATTCCATTCGATTTGAACCTTCAACAGGCTTTGCATATTCATAAATTGTATCAAATAATTGTTGGTTCTGTTCAATTGTATTTTCTACTGTATAAGCTAATGATTCACGCACATCATTTTGCATAAAGTTTGTTAGCATATTTTCTAATGTGCTTTCTTTTAGACGATAAGTTAACGCCTTTTGAGCTGCATATTCTACTAAATGTCCTTCATCAAATACAACACAGCTTGCTTCTGGTAATAACGGTAATTGTCCTTCACGTTGACGTGCTTCGTATGTCCATACATGCTCCATATAGAAATCTTGGGAACAAATAATTAAATCTGTCGCACGACGATAATGTTCACGAGATAATGTTTGTCCACAACGATGACGCTTATCACACATAAAACAATCTTGGAAGTAATCCCATCCGATTTTTGCCCATGCTTCATCATTTAAATTCGCATATTCTTTTCGGTCACCATAATGATGGAATTTCACTAATGTACCGTGATCATAAACGAATTCAGGTAATTGATCATAAACTGCTTCAATTTCTTCTGATGGCATACCTGCAATTTCTTCTTCCAATTTATTTAAACATAAGTAGTTATCTGGTGATTTGGCTAAACGAACATCGATATCTAAATTTAGTACTTTCGCTAATTTAGCAATATCACCTTCCGCTTTTACAAGCTGTTCAATTAACGTTTCATCTGCACAAGCAATAATTGCTGGTTTGCCGATATATCGCGCATAACAAATCGCATATAAAAGATATACAATTGTTTTTCCTGTACCAACGCCCGCTTCTGCAAAAACGACGTTCTTTTCTTTAAAAGCACGCTCTAATTGAAAAGCCATAAAAATTTGTTCGTCCCGCTCTTCAAAACCTGCCTCTGGTAACGTATCGTAAAAAACATCACCAATCCACTCATTTAACTTATCAAAAAATGTATCACTTTTTCCAATTTCAAACGGTAAGTCCTTCACACTCACGTTAGTTCCCCCTTACTGCACTTTTACGACACGAGGTGGTCGTTTACCAAAATATTGATAATAATCACATTTTATAAAACCATTAAATAATTTACGCTTTTTACTTGCTGGTTTTCCATAGTATTGCTCAAATCCTTCATGAGACGTTAACACATAAATTGACCATGTATCTAACTTTTGGAATACATATCCCATATCACTATAAATTTGTTCTACTAACGCTTTTTCACTTAAACGTTCACCATAAGGAGGATTCGTCACTACATAGCCGTATTCCTCTTTTGTCGTAAAATCTTTCATTTGCATTTGCTTAAAGGAAATACTATCACCAAGACCTATTTCTTCGGCATTTGCTTTCGCTATTTCAATCATGCGATGGTCAATATCACACCCAACAATGTTAACAGGCTCATCATAACGTGCTAATGATTCTGCTTCATCACGAGCTTGTTTCCATAATGCTTTCGGAATAAACGTCCAACTTTCTGATACAAACTCACGGAATGTACCTGGCGCAATATTATGAGCAATTAATGCTGCTTCAATTGGAATTGTTCCAGAACCACAAAATGGATCAACAAAAGGACGATCACTACGCCAATTTGTTAATTGAATTAATGCTGCTGCCATTGTTTCCTTTAATGGTGCTTCCCCTTGTCCAACACGGTAACCACGTTTATGTAAGCCAGCTCCACTTGTATCTAGTGTAATTGTGACAATATCCTTTAAAATTGCCACTTCGATTTTGTACATTGCCCCTTTTTCCGGAAACCAATCTACTCGGTAGCTTTCACGTAACTTTTCTACCGTTGCCTTTTTTACAATCGCTTGGCAATCTGGCACGCTAAATAATTTTGATTTATGCGATTTTCCGATAACAGGAAAGTTCCCATCAAGGGGAATATAACGATGCCAATCAATTGCTTTTGTTTTTTGGAAAAGTTCTTCAAATGTTGTTGCTTTAAACTCAGCCAATTTTAGTTTTACACGATCCGCTGTTCGTAACCATAAATTCGCACGACAAATCGCCAATAAATCTCCTTCAAATTCAATTTTTCCATTATCTACTTTACATTCGTAACCAAGGTCCCTTACTTCTTTTGCAACAAGCGCCTCTAATCCCATTGCTGCTGTCGCAATCAATGTTACCTTTTTCATAACGAGTACCTCCAACTATGTATTTTTCCTCTATTTCAATTATATTATTATTCACAATAAAAGCTCCCCTAATCCCTTAGGAGAGCCTCATTCACTTATTCGTGTTTCACAAATCACTCAATAATGTTCTATAAGCCATGTTTTGTTCCTTTGTACTTCTAACGGGTATGACCCTCGTACTCCGGTGGTAATTATCTATCTACAGTTTCTTCAACTGTCCTTCGCTCCGTTCATTTCCTTCGCGAAAGTTCCCCTACCAATATTTGGGTTTCTCGCTCGTGGGGTTTACCTCGTTCCACTCTCTGCATTTCTTTAGAGACTTCGTCACTGTGGCACCTTAGGGTTAGTTTAACCATATCCGAAGACTTAGGTTATTTCACCGCCGTTAGCTCAGATTTCTCCGAACTACCCTAGCTTATTTTTTGGCTAGGCACGAACACTACAGCCATCGCAGACTGTGCGAGCATGGACTTTCCTCAACAATCGTATTGATTGCAGCAATTACCCAAACATTATTGTTTGTGACGAGAATTAGTATATTACGTTCCTAACAAAAAAGCAACATGTAATATTTTATTCTTCCTCAAATAATTTACTACCAAATACATGTTTCTCTAAATTAGATAAACGTCTTAAAATATCTGGATTTGTATTTCCTACTGGAACAGTTGGTCTTGTAGGTGGTTGTTCTGACAATTTTTGTTTAAGTATTACTAACTCTTTTTTTAATTGTGCCATTTCATTTTCATATGCTTCATAATCACGAATAACTAAATCTAAATATTTATCAACTTCTTCTTGATTGTATCCTCGCATACCTACTTTAAAATCTTTTTCTAATATTTGTTGTGCTGTTAAGTTTTTTTGTACTGGAAGCATGTTACCCCCCCTGAATTTTCAAGAATTTATATGTACAATATAGTTATTTTTTCAGAAAAACCCAATAATGTCAATGTTCTTTTCTTATTTTCCAACAAAGTTTATTCATTCCACTCCATTTCGTTTACAATATTTTGTAAATCATCCATTGTAATAAACGTTATTTCTTTTCCTGCTTTTTTAGCAACTTCTATAATAAACTTAGGAGAGGCTGGATTATTTTCATCATATACAACCAATAATGCATCACATTTCGAAATAAAAAAATTATTTTTTAATTGAAACTGCCAAGGTCCCTCATACTCTCGTTTTGTAATAGTATCTACATAATCCGCACTTGCTAACACACGATTATATAATTGTGTATTCTCTTCGTTCCAATTTCCCTCTTGATTATAAAAAGGCGCAAAAACACCTAATTTTATTTCTGGATATGTATCTTTTAATGCAAAAATTTCTTCTGCCGCCCACAGTTCTACTCCTAATTGACCAGAAATGATAAACCATTCTGCGCCTTCCTCAATATAAGCAATAATTTCACGACTTATCGCTTTTTTTATAAATGGAATAGCAGGATTCTTATTATTAAATATTCCTAATTCCGTACCTTTATAACCTGTTATTGTGACAATTTTCATTATTTACACCGCCTTTCTACCTTTATACAAACCAACAAAGAAGCTAGTTGCTCATTATTCGTTTACTATCTTAAAACGGTTATCATATATAGCGAATAAAAAAGCAACCAAGTTGGTTGCTTTTTCTGTTTATTATTTTGAAAAAAATGTAAAAAAATTCGGTTGAAAAGTTGTAAATAAAACTAACGTTAGTGCAACCATAAAAAAGAATAAAAATAATATTGTCTTCCTTACGAACAAACCTTACCTCTCCGTTTCCTCATTTGCTAATCGCCATTATTTTAACTTGTTTTTCAATGGAAGACAATTACAAAATTCAACTTTTTATTCATTTTTACTTAATGAAAAAGCCACCTACTTGTTTAGCTAATCCACCTAACTGACTAAAAGCATTCATCATTGTTCCAGCAGTGTTCATCATCTTATTTACATCAATATCACCATTTGTATTTTTGAATTGAGATAGAAAATTGCCAACGGTAGAAGGTTGTTTTTGTTGATTCTTTGTCGATTGAGGATAAGGGGTAAATGGTCCATATTGTGGCATAGGTCCTTTTGGCATTTCACTTATATTCCATCCATAATTAGAATGTGGCATTGAAGACTGTGGATAATAGTCATTGCCATAGGATTGCTGAGAATGACTGTAATAAGACTGAGATCCATATCCCTCTTCTTGTGATTGTACTGGATATGGTAACGGATACGTATATTGTTGTCCATAATAGGATTCCATCGTTTGTCCTTGTTGATTTTGTCCCATATCTTCTAAGTTTGCTCCATTCGTTTGTGCTTCTCCATTTGTATATTGAGGGGGGGCCGGAAATTGAGGATAGAGTTGTTCGTATTTTGGTACTGGTGCATAAGGAAATTCTGTTGCATCACGAAAATATGGATTATGCTCTATCCCATGCTCCTGATAACGAAATAACATAAAATACTTCCTCCTTTCTTCAGTATTGTATATTCCCATTTTTATGATTAGGTGCGTCAACTTTTGTCGATTGTTTAAATTTTTAGAAAAAAGGTTTTCTCTAATTAGTATGATAAGATAAACATAAGGGGAGTTCATAAGGGGGAAGGAACATGGATATCAAACATATTCAACAATCATATTACAATATGCATCATTATGTAGAAGAAGATCGCAATAAATTATTAGATTTTATTAATTCCCAATACATTACAGGTACTATTTCAATTACAGAATACAAGCAAAGTATTTATCTTCTTGAAGACAAAGGTGCTCAAAAACCATCCCACTATTTTGAAGGAAAGTATAAAAAATAAACTCCATTGTAGTGGAGTTTATTTTTTTAGCTTATTTTTTTTACATGTAAACGACTTTCTACATATTCAATTGTTTTTTCTACTTTTTCCACTTTCTTAATTAGGTTGTCCTCATTTCTATTTCTTTCATTGTCTATTTCCTTCAATAACTGATTATTTACACTTTCAACATCATTTAACATCGCTTCTAGCCGGTTTAAAAACACATTCATTTTCACTTGTTTCATTGTTTTTACACCTCTTTTTCATCTTTCGTTATTCATTACATTTCTGCTAGCTTTTACAAAACCCTGCAAGCTTGACAAAACTAGAAGCAATTCGGCAAAACTAGAAAAGATTCTTCGTTTTAAGATAAAATCTGTTGAAATGACAAAAGAAAATGTAACTGCCGTTGTTTTAATAAAAATGAGGTTTGTCTATTTTCTAGTGCAACAGAAGACGAAAGAAGAAAATACGATTCCTGATTTTCTACATCATCTATCCCCAAAATTTTTCTTGTTCGTCGATGAGGAATAACAGGATAAACATCTTGTAAAGAAGGTGTATCTTTTTTCACCTTTCCTTCTATATAAACCTCATAATCCCATCTTGATCCTGTATGGGGAACTTGATTAAAAAATTTTAAAAATGATGTATATTGCAATGGATGAAAGAGTAATTTATATAATCCGTATCCTAACTTAATACGTTCCTTCACCTCTTCAAAATGAGAAATATCATATCCATATAACTGTCCATTTAAAGTTGGAAATAGAACAAAATTAAATTGACATAACTCTTGCAATCGATAGTGAAAAGAATGAAAAACTTGTTGCTTAAAATAAGTATTTTCTATAACGGGTTCTTGAATTAGAAATTGCTCATTAATAATTAAAGCCTTTGCCAATCTTTGTTTATCCCCCTTTTGCCAAAAGTTCATCCACTCTTTTTCCATAAAGGTAGAGCAATAAAAATGAGAAAATAAATCAAAACAAGGCTTGCCTATAGTCTTACTATACTCATATATCAACAACTGGGGATATGCATCAGAAAAAATTAACCAATTTGCTCGTTCATATAATAGAAAGATTCGCCGCCGTTCAAAAAGAGAAAGTGCTTTAGTAAAATATGTGCCTTCCAAATCACACATATTCCACCCAGCATTTCTTGACACAGCTCCTGCTAATAACGCCCATTGTACTTCTGGATAGCACTTATAAAACTGTTCGTATGCCTCTGTTCGTGTAACATTATCTTGATTTGCTTTCATTGTTTTTTCTTTAATTTGCTCAATTATAGATACTTCTGTCATATTTAACCACCACTTTCCATATACTTTTTAAAACATTTTTCACCCTTGAATGCTATTTTCTGATATAATCACCATGTACATACTACCTTAAATTATTTGGAGCATGAACTATGACGATTAAATATCCTAATGGAAAGAAATATCAAATTAAAACAAATTTACAACCATCTAAGAACAAGCATATTGATTTTAGTAATCGAGGAATGACATTGGAAGAAGATTTGAATGAAACAAATGCTTATTATTTAAGCAGAGGACTAGCATGCATCCATAAAAAGCCTACTCCCATTCAAATTGTAAAGGTAGATTATCCAAAAAGAAGTGCAGCCGTTATTAAAGAAGCTTATTTCAAACAGGCATCAACAACTGATTATAACGGTGTATATTCTGGTATGTATTTAGATTTTGAAGCAAAAGAAACGAAAAATAAGACAAGTTTCCCACTTCAAAATTTCCACCAACATCAAATTAACCATATGGAAGCTGTTTTAAACCAGCACGGAATTGCTTTTGTTATTATTAAATTTTCATCAACAGATGAGATTTTTTTATTAGAAGCAATGGTTGTCATCAATTATTGGAAAAGACATCTAGCTGGAGAGCGAAAATCCATTCCAAAACAGGAAATAGAACGTCTTGGTTATACTATACCCAAAGGATATCAACCACGTTTGGACTATTTACCGATTATTGATGTACTGGTGGCAAAAATGAAAGGTTAGAAAGGTGGCAATAAAGAAATGTCTGATAACAAATATACTTCTCGGGAAGAACGACTAAAAAAAGCTCGTGAAGAGAAAAAGACACCAAAACAAAAAAAGACAGAATCATCACATAAAAAAACAACATCAAAATGGAAAAAAGTTTTGATGGTTCTATTAGCATTATTCTTAACATTCATGGCAATTGGAGTAACAGCTTTCTTCCTTATAGTTAAAGATGCGCCAAAATTAGATGAAACATTGCTAAAAGATCCATTATCTTCAAAAATATACGATAAAAACGGAAAGCTTGTTACAGAAGTTGGAAAAGAGTATCGAGAAAACATCACTTATGATGAAATACCGGAAGTATTAGAAAATGCCGTATTAGCGATTGAAGATAACCGTTTTTACAAGCATCATGGTATCGACATTAAACGAACTGGTGCTGCAATTTTAGGTGTATTTAGTGAAGGATTAAGTGGACAAGGTGGTAGTACAATTACACAACAAGTTGTAAAACGCTCTTTCTTAACGCCTGATAAAACAATTAAACGAAAAGTACAAGAATGGTATTTAGCATTCCAATTAGAACAAAAAAAATCAAAACAAGAAATTTTAGAAATCTATTTAAATAAAATTTACTATGCAAATGGTATTTATGGCGTTAAAAAGGCGTCCGAGTACTATTTTAATAAAGAATTAAAAGATTTAACTGTTGCTGAGGCAGCATTATTAGCGGGTATTCCCCAAAGACCAAATGCATATAATCCATTTGACAATCCAAAATTAGCACAGGAGCGTCGTGACATCGTGTTAAAAGCGATGGAGAAACATGGATATATTTCAAACGCCGAGTTACAAAAATCATTAGCAATAAATGTAAAAGATATGGTTGTAGCTGATAAAGGAAATCCATTAAATAAAGATGCTGATTATCAACATTTTATCAATGAAGTAATAAAAGAAATCGATGAAATCAGTGATAATAAACTAAACATTTACACAGATGGATTAGAAATTTATACAACATTAGATACGCATGCTCAAAAAACAGTTGAAGCGATTTTAAATACAGATGATTATATTAATTATCCAAATGATCGTCTTCAAGCTGGGGTTGTATTAATGGATTCTAAAACAGGAGAAATTCGTGCCATCGGTGGTGGACGTAACAACGAAACTGTTCGTGGCTTTAACTTTGCTACTGACATCAAACGTCAACCTGGTTCTACAATTAAACCAATTTTAGACTATGCTCCTGCAATTGAGTATTTAAAATGGGGAACTGGTAGACCGATGAAAGATGAACCATATAGCTATAGTTCAGGTCAAGTCATTCGTAACCATGACAATAAATACATGGGCGAAATGACAATGCGCAGAGCACTTTCTCTATCACGAAACATTCCAGCTGTAAAAGCATATATGGAAGTCGGTCCAGAAAAGGCTGTAGAATTTGCAAATGGCATGGGATTAAATATAAAGCACTCCTACGAATCATATGCAATTGGTGGCTTTGATGGTGTAGATGATAGTATGTCTCCATTAAAAATGGTTGGGGCATATGGTGCATTTGCAAACGAAGGTATTTACAACAAACCGCATACAATTAACAAAGTTGTCTTGTCAGATGGTAGAGAAATTAAAAGTTCTCAATACTTGCCAAAACCAAAACAAGTAATGAAGGACTATACTGCCTTCATGATTACAGACATGTTACGTACAACTGTAAATTCAGGAACAGCAACATATGCACGCGTACCTGGTTTTGATGTCGCTGGTAAAACAGGACAGACAAACTTTGATAGTGCTGAAATCGCAAAATATGGTTTTCCAAGCGACTCTATTAAGGACTCTTGGTTCGCAGGATATACACCACAATATACAGCAGCTGTATGGACTGGTTACGAAAAAACAACAAGTGAAAACTACTTTAGAAATGGTGCAGGTCATACACCAATTGCACAAAAAATCTTTAAGCAATTAATGTTAGAAGTAGCAACAGATACAAGTCGTTTCCAAAAACCAAACAGCGTAGCACAAGCGAACGGCGAATATTATGTAAAAGGTACAGAACCTGATGTACCAATTATTACAGTGGAAGCACCTACAGGCTTAAAAGCTAACTTTAATAAACAAACAAACAGCATTGACTTAAGTTGGAATTACAAAGGTAAAAATGCAAGTAATGTAGTCTTTGAAGTAGCATATAAAACAGATGGTCAAGGTGAAAAATTATTACAATCATCTACTGCAAAACAAGCAACACTTTCAAATGTAAAGCCTGGTAGCACCTATACATTTACGGTTACAGCCGTCCTTGAAAATGAAAAAGGAAAACCAGCAAGCATTACAGTAAGTGTGCCACTTGTAGAAGTCGTAACACCACCAAATGATGATGATGACGACGACGATGATGATGAAAATAATCCAAATCAACCAGATACACCTGACATACCAGGCATAACACCACCAGATACTGGTACCGGAAACGGTAATGGTACCGGAAACGGTAATGGCAACGGTAACGGTAATGGTAACGGTAATGGTAACGGTAATGGTAATGACAGTGGAAGTGGCAATACGCCTACTACACCACCTACAACTGGTAATGAACAAACCGACGATTAATTTATTTTCAATAAAAAAGAGCGAGGCACTTAGCCATCGCTCTTTTTCATTGCTTTTGATTTATAATAGACTTTTTCTAATTCCACATATAATTCCTTTAATTGAATAAAAGCATGGTAATGATTTATATTCCCTTTAATAAAATGAATTCTTTCTCTTTCATTCAACAGCTGAACTTCTCCATAGTTAAGTGTAACTTCTTCTCTTATCTGTTTATATAAAGCAAAGGCTTCTTCCATCCATCCTTGCGCTTCTTTTCGATTTCGCTTATTAAAAAGCCCTGTTAATGTTTCCTTTAATTCATTCCATCTTGTAAATCCTTCTTCAATCGTTTGCATTTTTTAACCGTTTCTTCCCTTCCCTACATATATCATTTAATGGACATTGAATGCAATTTGGGTTTTGAGCTTTACAATGATATCTTCCAAAAAAAATCATTCGATGATGAGTCGGAGCCCACTGCTCTTTTGGGATTTTCTTCATCAATGTCCTTTCTACTTCAAGCACACTATCTTTGTAACGACAAAAAGCTAATCGTTTGCTTACTCGTTCCACATGAGTATCAACAGCAATGGCGGGTATGCCAAAGGCAACAGAAACAACAACATTTGCTGTTTTTCTTCCTACACCAGGAAGCGTCATTAATATATCTCGATCCTTAGGTACTTCTCCATTGTATTCACGAATCAAAATATCACATAATTTTTGAATATTTTTTGCCTTATTACGAAATAATCCTATTGATCGAATATCATTTTGTAATTCTTCAATGGAAACATCTAAATAATCTTGTGGTACTTTATATTTTTCAAATAATGTTTTTGTAACACTATTTACTTTTACATCTGTACATTGAGCAGATAACAAGACAGCAATAAGTAATTCAAATGGATTGCGATGGTTTAATTCACAATGTGCTTCTGGAAACATATCCTCCATTACTGCTATACAATGCTTAATTTGTTCTTTATTCAGCATTATACCTCTCCCTCTAACCAATTATAAAATGTAATATTTTCAGGCTTCTTCTCTTTTGGTTGAGTTTGTTGACGTTGGTGTTGTCGGAACTTTTGCCCTCTTTCAACAGCCTGTTCAACAGATTTAATTCCTGCCCGCTTCCATTCAAATAAAATGCGGTCAATATAGCGGAAATTCATTTTCCCAACCATTACAGCTTCTCTTAAAGCAGCTTTAATTAGTTGCTCTGAGTGTTGATCTTGATCTTGCCACATACCAAGTGTCTCAAGCTCAAAGGGCGACAATGGTCGTCCAAATTCTTTTTCAAATATTGTGTATAAATTATCTTGCTTTACTTCTATCTCTTCTAAATTTGAAACTGTTTGTGCTTGTACAAGCACTTGAAGTAGCTTTTCCCATAAAGGTTGTAAACTATAGTACTCTGTTTTTATCCCATTAAGTTCTTTCTTTTCCCAAATTGCTAATAATCCTTTTTGAATTAATCCCCTAAGAACATGCATACATTCCTGTTCATTAATTGTCATTTTTTTACTTAAATCTGTTGGAGTCGGAAAATGGTTACCACTTTCAATAGATGTATGGATGTGTAAAATAACCATACACTCTACTTCATTCATTCCTAGTTCGCCATAATGATTCAGCAAAATTTTAGGAATTGCAACGCTTCCCTCTTCAAACCATTTAAAAAAATACTCTTTTCTCATTTCAAACACCTCTTGCCTAAGTATACCATGATGAGTGATAGGTGTAATCATCCTTAGTTTGTCATCATTTCAATGTTAATCACTAGAGAAGCCCTTCCAAAAAAGGAAGGGCCACATAACTATTTCATGTTTTTATCCATAAATGCATGGATTCGCTTTACTGCTTCCTCTAACACATCTAAAGATGTAGCATAAGAAATACGCATATTATCGGGTGCACCAAATCCAGCACCTGGTACAACAGCTACTAAGGCTTCTGATAACAAGCCTTTTGCAAAACTATCTACATCTTCATATCCTGTTAAAGTCGCTGCTTCTTTTACATTTGGAAATAAATAAAAAGCACCATCCGGCTTTATACAACTAAAACCTGGTATCTTAATTAATTGTTCATAAATAATATCTAAACGATGAGAAAATGCTTGTCGCATCACTTCTACTTCATCTTGTGGTCCTTCATATGCTGCAATCGTTGCAAATTGAGCAATAGATGTTGGATTGGATGTAGAATGACTTGCTAAATTTGTCATCGCTGTAATAATCTCTTTATTACCAGCTGCATAGCCAATACGCCAACCTGTCATCGAATGAGACTTAGATACACCGTTAATAATGATTGTATTTTCTTTTAATGCATCCGATAACGTCGCAATGGATGTAAATGTTGTATCGCCATATACTAATTTTTCATAAATTTCATCTGACACAATTAAAACGTTGTGTTTTAAACAAATTTCACCTAAAGCTTGTAATTCTTCTTTTGTATACACCATTCCAGTTGGATTACTTGGTGAGTTAATAATTACTGCTTTTGTTTTTGGTGTAATCGCTGCTTCTAATTGAGCTGGCGTAATTTTAAATCGATTGCTCTCCAGTCCTTGAACATAAACAGGTTCTCCCTCCGCTAATTTAACTTGCTCAGGATAACTTACCCAATAAGGTGTTGGAATAATTACTTCATCCCCAGGATTTAAAATAACTTGAAAAAGGGTATATAGTGCATGTTTTGCACCATTACATACAATAACTTCATTCGGATTATATTGTAAGCCTTGATCTTTTTTTAGCTTCTCAATGATTACTTTCTTTAATATTGGCAATCCTGCAGTCGCTGTATATTTTGTATGACCAGCTTCCATTGCCACAATGGCTGCATCCATGATGTGACGCGGTGTATTGAAGTCAGGTTCTCCAGCGCCTAGCCCAATTACATCTAGCCCTTTATCTTTCAATTCTTTTGCCTTCGCTGTGATTTCTAGTGTAGCGGATGGTGTTAAAGATAGTACTCGATTTGCTAATTTCATACTTTTCCCCCCGAAGCTTATTTTGGAAGAGCGTACCTTTTTATTGGCTCCCCAGTTTCAAAATCTATATAGTAAAATGAATATAAATCACTACTATCGATATATGTAATTTCCCAAAAAGGAACACCTTTTTCCATGCCCAATACTGCTTTTATAATTTCATTAGGGTTACGATCCTTTTTTAAAATAGAAATTGCTTTTTCTTTCGTAATTCCTTCTGTTGCCCGTCTTGTTACAATTGGTTCATCTCCTGATGGAATCCATGCAATTACTTTATCTTTATATTTATTTTTCCCTTGCACAACGACATAAGATTCTTGTCCATTAAACAAAGAGGTTTCATCTATCTGTTCAATACTTGTTTGATTCTTTACGATGTTAATCGCATCTGTTATTACTTTTTCTTTCGGATTCACCGCATTTTTATAAATAACCAATGGGATTGTAATTGCACATACGATAACAATTATGATAAAAAAAATCCATTTCTTCATAGCAATTTCTTATAATGCCTCCCTGATTTCTTTGTACTTTCATTTTTAAATTATTATAACACGAAACAAGTTGGCAACCTATTGTTCATTGTTATTTTCTTTCAAAAAATCTTTCATTTCCTTTATACATTGGTCTAAAGGTTCATGAGAAGTAGCTACCATTGGAATAGAATGTAAAAATTTTTTACCATAATGTGCTTCCATTATTCGTTGGTCTAAAATATAAATAACACCTTTATTTTCTTCCGAGCGAATTAAGCGACCAAATCCTTGTTTAAAACGTAAAATTGCTTGTGGCAATGAAAAATCCTGAAATGCACTTCCACCTTGCTTATCAATATTTTCGCTTTTTAATTTTACATATGGATGATCTGGGGAACTAAATGGCAATCGCACAATAATAACACAATCAAGGGCAGCACCATCAAAATCAATACCTTCCCAAAATGTTAATCCACCAAATAAGGCTGCTTTTTGGAATTGCTTAAAATATTTTGTTAATCGATTACGATTTCGCGTCGTTCCTTGGGCAATCATCACTGTATCTTCTAGACGTGTACTTGTTTTAATATCCTCATATACATCTTGAAGTAGTTCATTAGATTGAAACAATACAAGAGCTCTTCCTTCAATATTTGCCAAAATTTCTTCGATTGTTTCCACAACAATTGCCGCATATACGTTGCTCTTTACTTTCTTATAGGAAGGAATCTCAACTGGTACAAATACCTTTACTTTGTTTTTATAATCAAACGGAGAAGGAAGAACATATGTCGTCGGTTGTTCTTTTTCTAATCCACTTTCATGAAGGAAAAATTGAAAATCCTCGTCAACACTTAGCGTAGCAGATGTAAAAATACCTCGTTTTAGTTTACGAAAAAATGCCTCTTGCAGTGTTGTTGCTACACTCACTGGTTGCATATATAAAACAATGGAGTGGAATGTTCCTTTTTGTTCTAATTCTAGCCAATTGATTTTATTTTCTTCTTGATGGAAAAATGTTTCTAACATTACCATTTTTTCTTCAAATGTGGCAATGAGAAGATTTAATCTTGACATCGTAAATGAAGGGTTCTCCATTTCAACTAACCATTTTTTCTCCTCATACATTTTTTTATATGTATGCATAATTCGCTTCATCATATCTTCTACTATTAAAAAATCCGTAGTAGCAGCAATTTTGGCATATGGAATTCCTTTTCTTGTATTGAACTCACCTTGCCCTTTCTTTTGCTTTTGTCCTAACTGATATAACAATCGAAACAGGTCATCTAATTCTAATTTTAGCTCTCTTATATTTTCTGCTAATGAGACAATCTGTGTATTCTTTTCTTGTTCCTTCTTTAGCTTATCAATAAGCAAAATCATCTTTGTTAAAAGACGATTGCAATACATTGCGGAAAAAGATTGGCCGAGTATTCCGGTGGCAGTTTCAACAAAGCGATGAGCCTCATCAATAACAATTGTTTCAATCCCTTCAAATATTCGTTCCTTTCTTCCAATATCATGTAGAAGTAAGGCGTGGTTTGTAATAATAATATCTGCTGACATGGCTCGATAAACAGCACGTTCATAATAATCAATTCCGTTATAAAAGCTCTCTTTATCTTGATAACTACAGCAAATTTCTTCCCAAAAGGCCGTACCTTCTGTTGGCAAATGAAGCTCTTCTACATCTCCTGTAACCGTCTTTGTTAACCAAACTGCAATCTTTGATTTCGTTAATACAATATCATAATTGCTTTCATCTTGTTGTAACGATGCTGCAAATTTTCGTAATGATAAGTAATGTTTTCTCCCCTTTAAGACAGATGCATTTATTTTTTTATTCATTGCACGCTCAAGCATTGGAATTGTTTCTGCCATCAATTGATTTTGTAATTGTAAAGAATATGTACTCACAATAACTTGTTCTTTTCGTCTCGTTGCATATGAAAGAGCGGGAATAAGATATCCTAATGTTTTTCCGATTCCTGTTCCAGCCTCGATTACTGCAAATTTATCTTCTAATAAAGTCTCATGAACAATATCCATCATTTTTAATTGAGACTCTCTTAATTGAAAGTTAGCAAAGCTTTGTACTTCTTTATAGATTGTTCTATAATCGCCAACATTTTCTTCAACTGGGATATGAAAGGATGCTTTTCTTACCACAACATCTAATAGTTCAATATACGCTTCCTCATCTTCCCTACTCTCTAAAATCGTGCTACTAATAACAGATGAAAGTAAAATATTTAATTCACTCTTATAGTATTTCGATAAGTTCAATAAGGTTTGTAATGTCTTCAGTGGCAACTGCTTTAATGTTTCTATTAAATAAAGAAACAATGTTGCTGTTACAAGTGCATCACTATCCGCTTGGTGTGGGCGTTCATGCGTCATCTGAAGACTTTCTGCTAAGTCCGTTAATTTATAGCTATCCATTGTCGGCAAAAGGATGCGAGACAATTCCACTGTATCAATAATCGGAACAGCAGGAAATTGGTAACCATGCCGTTTGAATTCATCTTCTAAAAACACATAATCAAAATGTATATTATGAGCAACAAACACACTATCTTTGAATAATTCATATAGTTGTGGAATAATTGCGGAAAAAGGTGGGGCATCACTTACATCACTTTCTTTAATTCCTGTCAAATTTGTAATAAAAGGCGGTATCTCTTTATTAGGATTAACAAAAGTTGAAAATGTTTGTGTAATGACATTTTCTTCAATGACAACTGCTGCGAATTGGATAATTCGATCTCCTGCCTTTGATGAGTTTCCTGTTGTTTCTAAATCTACGATTACATACTTTCGTTTCATCCCTTTTCACCTCCATCATTCAAAAGGGAGGATATGTATACTTACGATTTGGCAATATGGTATATAAAAACACGTTTATTGTCATTTCTTAAGAAAATACACTAAACTACCAATTTTTCATTCAAAACATATCCATTCTTTTAAAAAGAGGACGACTTAAAAGCAAATGTACATGCTCTTAAATCCTCCCCCTTTATACGTATTACTTAACTGTAAATGCTGGCTCTGTACTTGTTTTTTCCACCATTTCATTTTTTTCATTCATAAACACTATTTTGGGCTGATGATTCGCTATCTTTTCTTCACTAATCATCGCATATGCGATAATGATAACTGTATCTCCAGGCTGCACAAGTCTAGCAGCAGCACCATTTAAACAAATTACACCACTTCCACGTTCCCCTTTAATCACATATGTTTCTAAACGTGCGCCATTGTTGTTGTTAACAATTTGTACTTTTTCATTTTCTAGTATATCCACTGCATCCATAATGTCTTCATCAATTGTAATACTACCAATATAATTCAAATTGGCTTCTGTTACAACAGCTCGATGAATTTTTGATTTCATCATAGTACGAAACATGTTTCTTTCTCTCCTTATTTAGAAAACTATTCAATTCTTTCTTGTTTTAAATAATAATATTATCAATTAATCTTGCTTTGCTAAACTTCACAGCAATGGCGATAATAATTGTACTCGCTATCTCTGGTGTTTCGTTTAACTGTGGATACGTATAAATATCAATATAATCAACTGTACCACTTGTATGTGACGTAATATGACGATTAATCATTTCTTTTATAGCTGCCACATTTTTTTCACCATTTTTAATTTGTTCTTTAGCAACAAGTAAAGACGCGAATAACTGGGCTGCTTCATCTCGTTCTTGTGCTGATAAATAAACATTTCTAGAGCTTTTTGCAAGACCATCTGCTTCTCTGACAGTTGGAACAGGCACAATTGTCACAGGAACGTTATAATCATCCACTAATCCACTTATAACTGCCACTTGCTGTGCATCCTTTAAGCCAAAATAAGCACGTTCTGGCATGACAATATTAAATAATTTTAATACAACCGTCACAACCCCATCAAAGTGACCTGGTCTACTTTTTCCACATAATACATTTACTCGTTCTCTTACTGTTAAAGAAGTCGTTAGCGATTGTGGATACATTTCTTCTACTGCAGGATAAAATAAATAATCAACACCTGCTTGCTTTGCTAATGCTTCATCTCTTTCAATATCTCTCGGATAAGCATCGAAATCTTCATTTGGACCAAACTGAAGTGGATTAACAAAAATGCTTAACACAACAATATCATTTTCCATTCTTGCTTTTTTCAACAATGTTAAATGGCCTTCATGTAAAAATCCCATCGTTGGTACAAACCCAATGCTTTTTCCAGCTTTTTTATGTTGTAAATTTATCGCTTGCATTTCTTTAATAGTACGAATTACATTCATTTCTCACTTTCCCCCATATAGTGCAACTAATTCTTCTTCATTCATATTAAAGGAATGTTTTTCTGTCGGGAATTGACGCTTTTTCACATCATTTGCATATTGAGAAATTCCCTCGACAATTTGTGACTGTACATGAACATATTGTTGAACAAATTTTGGCACACGCTCAATACCATAGGTAATAATATCGTGGAATACAAGCACTTGTCCATCTGTATTCACACCAGCGCCAATTCCGATTGTCGGAATTGTTAATTGTTTAGAAATAAACTGTGCAAGCTGTTGTGGTACACACTCTAATACTAGGGCAATGGCACCTGCTTGTTCACATTTTTTCGCATCCTCAATTAATTTCTTCGCACTTTCTGCATCTTTTCCTTGGACTTTATAGCCACCTAATACCCCAACTGATTGAGGAGTTAAACCTAGATGTGCCACAACTGGAACACCTGCTTTTGTAAGTAGATTAATGACATCTAATACTTCGTCTGCCCCTTCTACTTTTAAGGCATTAGCATTTGTTTCTTGCATAATTCGACGTGCATTTTTCATTGTATCTTCTTTTGATACATGATAGCTCATAAATGGCATATCCGTAACAACAAACGTATTTGGTGCACCACGACGAACTGCTTTTGAATGATGAATCATATCATCCACTGTTACAGGTATTGTTGAATCATAACCAAGTACAACCATTCCTAAAGAGTCTCCAACTAAAATCATATCAATACCTGCTTCTTCAACAGCCTTCGCAGATGGGTAATCATAAGCTGTTACCATCGTAATTGCTTCACCCATTTGCTTCATTTTAAGAAAATCATTTCGGTTCTTCATTATTATCCTCCTTTTCGTGTTCGAGAAAGAGGTAGTCATATTGCGCACCAAAAAGCCCTTCACAATTTATAGGTGAAGGGCTAAACGTACAAAATATGCTTATCCCTCTGTCCTAGTCCGTATAATGGATCAAGGCAGACTAATTTTTTATAGTCTGAGTGTAAAACATCGGTGTAGTTCTAACGTAGTAGATACTACCCATATTCGTTATTATAGCACAGACTGTAAAAATAAAAAGAAAAAAGTACGCGTTTTCAGACAACTTCTATATCAGCAGAATAAATGGAATGAATCACCCCATTTTCATCTTGAAGAAGCAACACTCCATCTTCATTAATTCCAAGAGCAACTCCAACGATTGTTTTCATTAATGTATGGGCATGAACTGTTCTCCCAACTGAAATCGCATAGGACTCCCATAACATTTTTATTGGTAAAAATCCAACTTTTAAATATTGAGTATATAGTCGTTCAAATTGCTCAAAAAACATCGTAATTAATTCCACTCGATTTAATTTACGTCCAGATTCAATGGAAAGTGACGTTGCTATATCCTGTAATTCTTCGGGAAATTGGGAAATTGATTGATTTACATTTATTCCAATGCCAACAATTACACTATTTACACAATCGGCTTCTGCTTGTAGCTCTGTTAAAATGCCAACCGTTTTTTTCCCATTTATTAAAATGTCATTTGGCCACTTTATATCAATAGTTAAACCTGTATATTCAGTTAAAGTTTGTGCTACTGCCACAGCTGTCAATAATGTTAATTGTGGTGTTTTATTAATTGGAATAGCAGGACGAAGAATCATACTCATCCAAATACCATCACCTTTTTCCGAATGCCAGCTTCTACTTAGTCGTCCTTTCCCTGCTTCTTGTGTTTCACTAACAACGACTGTACCTTCTTCTGCTCCCTCCATTGCCAAGGAAACAGCAATTGGTTGAGTAGAAGCAACCGTATCAAAATAATGAATCTTTCGCCCAATTTTTTCTGTTTTTAATCTAGCATCAATACGATGAGCAAATAACATATCTGGTTCTTCAAGTAATTTATACCCACTTTTTCGCTGAGCGTCTAGTACAAATCCTTCACTCCGAAGTTCTTCTATATATTTCCAAATAGCCGTGCGTGAACATCCTAACGCATCGCTAATTTCCTGACCAGAAACATAGCGTTCTTTATTTTTATATAATGTTTTAAACAACTCATTTTTTAATTGTTTAGCCACTCCGAAAACCACTTCCTTATACTTTGTTTCTCATTTTCTACTTCATTTGCTAAAATTGCTCGTTCCACTTCCGAAAAAGCAGTTTGAATCCACGGTCCTGGTTTTTCTTCACACCATGCCATAAAATCATTTCCAGTTATCACAATTTCATTACGCATTTTAATTGGTAGCTGTTCATAGGCTGTTCTTTTTTCTTGAATTGCTTGTTCGTTTACATCTTTTGTTAACACATTTTCAATTCGTTGTACAGAAATACTTGCTTCTTTTCCTAATTCGTATAACAACTGATTACTCCAACCATTTTCTTCTACTTTTCGTACCCCTGTTAAAATAGTTGTTATCTCTTGTTTTTGTTTATTAGACATTCTCCAATTTTTTGCTACTACGTCTGCTTCATATTGAGTGTCTAGATAAAGTAACAATGCCCAATGTTCTATTTTATTTTTTAAATGAGAAAGGTCATATTGAAGTACCTTACTAAAAACAGTTACATCATTTACGATGAATGGAAGATGTTCGTATATTTTTAATGTTGTAAAAAAAGTAAGTGCTTCTTTTACATGCAAACCACTTAGCAATTTATCCATTTCATTTAATAAACGTTCTTTTGCGATATGTGCTAACAACTGTTTTTGCGTTGTGATGCCTTTTATTACATCTTCATGTAATGTAAATCCTAACGTGCTAACAAATCGTAATGCCCGCATCATTCTTAGTGCATCTTCATTAAATCGGTCCGTAGCACTTCCAACTGTGCGAATTATTTGCTGGTTAATATCGATTTGGCCATCATAAGGATCAATGATTTCACCTGCTTCTGTCATCGCGATTGCATTCATTGTGAAATCACGTCGTTTTAAATCATCAATTAAAGTACGAACAAAGGTCACATGAGAGGGTCTTCGATAGTCGTCATATTCATCCTCTACTCGAAAGGTTGTTACTTCATAGCCTTCCGTATCTTCAATGACAAGAATTGTTCCGTGTTGTAAGCCGATTGGTACGTTTCTTTCAAATAAATCCATGACTTCTTCTGGCAGTGCAGATGTAGCAATATCAATATCTCCTATTTCTCTTCCAATTAGATAGTCTCGTACACTTCCACCAACAAAGTATGCATCATACCCATGTTGTTTAAGCTTCTTAATAATTAATGCCGGTTTTTCAAATCTATTCATCTCATCTTCCTATCATTTTTTTATATAAATTCTCATATTGCTCCACGATTCTTTCTGAATAAAAGCGTTGCTTTACATCTTCAACTGCATTTTCACCCATTTTTTTATGTAAAGATGGTGATTGTAAAATTTCAAGTGAATGATTAATCATACTGTCTATGTCACCTAATTCACAAATGTAGCCTGTTTCCCCATGTTTAATAACTTCCGGAATTCCGCCAATATTTGTACCAATACAAGGAACACCACATCCCATAGCTTCTAATAGGACAAGTCCAAAGCTTTCTTTTTCCGATAGCAATAATTTTAAATCACTAATGGATAAAAGCTCTTCAACGTTTTCTTGTTTTCCTAAAAACAGTACTTTATCCTTTATTCCTAACTGCTTTACTAAACGAGATACAACCGTTGATTCAGGTCCATCGCCAACTAATAATAATTTGGCAGGTATTTGTTTTTGAATACCATTAAAAACTCGAATAACATCCTGAATTCGTTTCACAGCTCGAAAATTAGAAATATGAATAATTACTTTTTCCTCTTCTTTAATACCGTAAATGTCTTTTAAATGAGAACAATTATCTTGCTTACGATATACTCTTTCATCGATAAAGTTGTAAATCACTTCAATTTCTTTATTTGTTTCAATCAATGTCTGCGTTTGTTGTACAAGGCTTTTTGAGACAGCTGTCACAACATCAGATTGTTCAATCCCAAATCGAATAATATTCGTAAGAGACGGATCATACCCCAATACAGTAATATCCGTTCCATGTAATGTTGTAATAATTTTCACATTGTCATTTAACATTTTCTTTGCTAAATATGCGCACACTGCATGTGGAATCGCATAGTGGGCATGAATAATTTCTAATCCTTCACGCTCTACAATTTCAGCAATTTTACTAGCTAAAGCTAAATCATATGGCGGATATTGGAAAACTGAATACTGATTTGCTTCCACTTCATGATAATAAATATTCGGATACAACCTTTTTAAACGAAAAGGCATACTCGAACTAATAAAATGAATTTCATGTCCCCTTTCCGCTAACATTTTTCCTAATTCTGTTGCAACAATTCCTGAGCCACCGACACTAGGGTAACATACAATTCCTATTTTCATTTTCATTTCATTCACCTATTTAAAGAGCAATAATGGTTTCTTGCTTATAAATCCTTCTGCATATTTTGTTCCTACTTCTTTTCCAAATAGTGTTTCACGTGCCATGATGCTATCTATGTATCCATTTGTAAGAGGGGTATCACTTCCGTTATCTCCTTTTGTAAACTGACTACGATATGCATTTAAACTGGCAATTTTCTCATTCATTGTTTCTGTTGTATCAATACAAAAAGTTGGTTTATGAAAACCATTTATCATGTAATAAAACACATTTGTAGCACGATGAATCTCTTTCGTGTTTGTTTCAATTTTCCTCACACCTGCCGAGAAAATCGCTTCTTCAATTAACCGTGTCGCATTGCCATGGTCTGGATGTCGATCTACTTCATAGGGCATAAAAATCATCTCTGGCTTATAATGTCGAATTACTTCTATTATTTGATGAATATATTCTTCTTTTATATATAAACCTCGATCTGGTAGGCCTACAACCATTCTTTCATGAATACCTAAAATCTTTCCTGCTTCCATTGCTTCTTGCTGTCTTAATTGGACAGTACCATTAGATGAACATTCTGCATACGTTAAATCGCAAATAACAATACGTTTGCCTTCATTTGCAAACTTGCGAATTGTTCCTCCCATTCCAATTTCGACATCGTCCGGATGTGCTCCAAACGCAAGAATATCAATTCCATTTTCCATACTTTTCCCTCAATCTATAATGTTTTCTAATCCATATACTAGTTTATCTAATTTTACGACTGTTTCAATGCTTAATTTTATACCTGACATAAAAGATGTTCTGTCAAAAGAATCATGACGAAGTGTTAATAATTGCCCATCTCCACCAAAAAGTACTTGTTGATGTGCCACTAACCCTGGTAAACGCACACTATGAATACGCATTCCATCTATATTGCCACCACGTGCTCCTGTTAATGTTTCCTTTTCAATTTCATGCCCTTGTTGTTTTTTCTCTCTTACTTCTCCAATCATTTGGGCTGTTTTTAGCGCTGTACCTGATGGAGCATCTAATTTTCTATCATGGTGCATTTCAATAATTTCAACATCTTGAAAATAATGTGCTGCCATTTTTGCAAATTTCATCATTAATACTGCCCCTAGCGCAAAATTTGGTGCAATAATAATTCCTACTCTTCTTTCTTCACTTTCTCGTTCTAATACAGCTAGTTCTTCTGATGAAAAACCTGTTGTTCCAATTACACAAGGAAGACGATGAGCAAGAGCTATGGCAACATGGCGCTTTCCTGTTTCCGGATTCGTTAAATCAACAAATACATCAGCTTCTTGTTCCTGGATACATGTAGCAGCATCCTCATAAATAGGGACATCTAATTCCAATCCTCCCTCAATATCTTTTAGAAACTTTCCATTATGTAAACGGTCTACAACTGCCACTAATTGAAAATGAGGCTGATTTACAATCATCCTTATTGCCTCTTGTCCCATCTTTCCACGCGGTCCTGCTAAAATAATTCGAATGATTTTCATGTTCTTCTTCCCCTCTATTAGAATTTTGTACAAAACAAATATTTCTTAAACTATTCAAACTATTATATTGCTCGATGATATATGTAAATACTATAATAGGCATTATACATAAAAAAGGAGTACAGCATTTATGATTTTTCAATTAAAAATTAAAAACATTTTCTTTATCCTACTAGGATCGGCTATTTTTTCATTTGGTGTCGTTAATATTAACATTGAAAATAACCTTGCCGAAGGTGGATTTACTGGGATAACACTTATAATTTATGCACTTATCGGCTTAAAACCTTCCATTACTAATATTATATTAAATATCCCACTTTTCTTCGTCGGATACAAGTTATTAGGAAAAATCACTTTTCTATATAGCATTATCGGTACTGTCTCTGTTTCCATCTTTTTAGCTATTTTCGAAAACAATCCATTTCCAATTGCTTTACAAAATGATATGGCACTAGCTGCTTTATTTGCAGGGGTATTTATTGGTGCCGGACTTGGTATTATCTTCCGATATGGCGGTACAACAGGTGGTGTTGATATTATTGCTCGTCTCGTTCATAAATACATTGGTTGGGGCATGGGAAAAACAATGTTTTTATTTGATGCAGTCGTTATTACCTTATCTCTCTCTTACTTAACATATCAACAAGCAATGTATACCCTTGTCGTTGTTTTTGTCGGTGCTCGCGTGATTGACTTCATGCAAGAAGGGGCTTATTCGGCACGTGGGGCAATTATTATTTCTGATCATTGTGGTCCTATTGCTGAAAAAATTTCTGAACAGCTAGGTCGAGGCGCAACATTATTAAATGGTACAGGTACATATACAAAACAACCTCGTGATGTTCTTTATTGTGTCGTAAGTAGAAACGAAGTGGTTCGTTTAAAAAATGTCATTAATGCTGTTGATCCTCACGCATTCGTATCTGTAACAGAAGTCCACGATGTATTAGGCGAAGGCTTTACATTAGATGAAAATAAAAATCCAATTATTCATTAAGTTAAAAAGGCAATCGCACTTTCATGATTGCCTTTTTCTTTTTACAAAAACACGATTCCTACCGTTTTTATACAAAAAAGACCCTTGCTTTATCGCAAGAGCCTTTTTCATTTAATCGTCTCTATTTCCACCAAAAATTAAAAGAATACGTAGCAACTCTAAAATACCTACTGCTACAGCAGCAACATATGTCAACGCAGCGGCATTTAATACACTGCGTGCACCTTTTACTTCTTGTGAGCCTAATAAACCTAATTGACTTAATTGTTTCATTGCACGATTTGACGCATCAAATTCTACTGGTAATGTAACAATTTGGAAAAGTAAACCACCAAGCATTAATGCTGCACCAACTAAGCCTATTCCTGTCATTTGCGTAAATAGTCCAATCATAATGAAAATCCAAGCTGCATTTGAACTAATTTGCGCTAGAGGAACTAATTGGTGACGAAAACGTAAAAAGCTATAATCGGTCGCATCTTGAATTGCATGTCCTACTTCGTGAGCAGCAACCGCAATACCAGCAATGCTTGCATTATGGTAGTTAGCAGATGATAAACGAACTACTTTACTACGTGGATCGTAATGATCTGATAAATAGCCTTGTGATTCTTCAACAGGGATATTATATAATCCATTTTGATCTAAAATGTAACGCGCTACTTGCGCACCTGTCATATTTGACTCAGAATATACTTTCGAGTAATGACTATAGGAACTGCGCACCTTCATCTGTGCACCGATTGGAATAATAATCGCTAGTAGAAATAGCAATAGTGTCGCACCCATTCAATACCCTCCTTATTTTACTATTGCAATCTATTGTAATAGAAGCCCAAAAAGGTGTCAATCTATATCTACCTCATTTTTGGTAAAAATAAACGGACACCTAATCGTTCTTTTTTATCTTTTACATTGAAAGAGTATAACGATTCTTTCTTATACATAAATAATAAGCAATAAAAATCGAAAGAATGCTTAACCAAAATGTAAAGTAGCCTATTTCACTCATATAGGCATCTAACATACTATAACGAGGCATTTGCCCAAATACATAGTCAATGATTTCATTATGTAATACAAAGATAGCAGTTACAGCTAAATGCCACGGTTTAATTCGATAATATGGAGCATATAAAAGCCCTTGAATGGCCATTCCTAAATGAGAAAAAATGAGCATTAACCCCATTATATCTAACGATCCTTGTACAAAAAATACAAGTAAATTCATAACAACTGCCCAAATTCCATATTTAAATAACGTAACGATTGCTAACGCTTCTATTAGTCCCCAGTTGCGCTTTAATAAAAAACCAATTAATACAAAACAAAAAAATAAACTAGCAGTTGGACTATCTGGAACAAAAGGCCAAAAGATTAATTTCGTTTCAACTAATTGATAATTATACCAATAATATCCGTATATCGTTCCAAAAATATTAATCACTAATAATAAGATTAAAAATGACCGTTGTTTTAAAAAATGGGAAATAAATAATAACACGCGCTTTCTCCTCCTTTTTACATCCTTTTTCATTTTATTAAAAAAGATAGCAATCGCCAAGTACCTTTTCTCCATCTACATGTTTGTTATTTAGCCCGTTCTAACTACTAATGCTCTACCTTCAAAACTTTGCACAATCAACGAAGTTTAAGTAGGGATAAGTTACCAGTAAGAATCAAATTCGTTCAACTAACTATCCATGTCCTACCGTTAATCGTTTCACTTTATTTTTTCAAAAAAAAGCAACCTAACGATTGTCAGATTGCTCTTTTCATTTATTATTTTTTAGCTGCTTCGGCAACGAATTCAGCTAATTTTTTTAATTCTTCATCTGTTCCTTTGAAGATACCAGCTGGCATACCACCTTGTCCGTCTTTAGCTACTTTGGCAATGTGTTCAGCTGTCATGCCCGTTCCTGCTAATTTTGGGCCAGATTTGCCTTCTAAATTATTACCATGACATGATAAACACGTATTTTTTTCTAATAACTTATACCCTTCAGCATTTGTATCTAAGGCTGCTACATCTACAATTTTACCTTGTTCTTTTGCTTTTTCCCAGTCATGATGAGCAACAGATTCCCATGTTAAATAAATAATCGAAGCAACTCCTAAAAGCATTAAACTTGTTGCAACCGGACGACGAATTGGTCTTCTTTCAGATCCTCTATCTAACCAAGGTGCTAATAATAATGCACCAAAAGCAATACCCGGTATAATAAGTGCACCAATGAGTGTATATGGTCCTGAAGCATACGTATATTTTAATAATTGGTATAAAAATAAGAAATACCAGTCTGGTAATGGCACATAGTTGGCATCTGTTGGATCTGCAATTCGCTCTAATGGCGATGGATGTACAATTGCTAAACAAAGATATCCAATTAAAAAGACAGCCCCTACCATCCATTCTTTTAATAAAAAGTTCGGCCAAAATGCTTCTGTTTTACCAGGATATTCTGAATAATCTTTCGGAATATTTGGTTTTTTTACAGCCGAAACACGTGAATCACCTACAAATTTCATTCCTTTTCCGCGATGCATCTATACTTCCCCCCATCATTCATCCATTTTTTGTTTACAAAACATTATAGTGGTCCTGAAATTCCTTGCTTACGAATAATTATGAAGTGAACTGCCATTAACCCTAACAATGCAGCCGGTAAGAAGAATACGTGGATTGCGAAGAAACGTGTTAATGTTTGTGCACCAACAATTTCTGGACTTCCCGCTAATAATGTTTTTATCCATGAACCAATGAAAGGTACTTGTTCTGCAATTTGTAACCCTACTTTTGTTGCAAATAACGCTTTCATATCCCAAGGTAAAAGATATCCTGTAAATCCTAATCCTAACATAACAAAGAAAATTAAAACCCCTACAATCCAGTTTAACTCACGTGGTTTTTTATAAGCACCTTGGAAGAAAACACGTAATGTATGTAAAAACATCATAACAATAACTAAACTTGCTCCCCAATGGTGTAATCCACGTACAATTTGTCCATATGCAACTTGGTTTTGTAAATAATAAACAGATTCCCATGCATTTTTAATATCTGGAACATAATACATTGTTAAAAACATTCCTGAAAGAATTTGAATAACTGTAATAAAGAATGTTAATCCGCCAAAACAGTAAACAAAGGCAGAAAAATGGTGCGCTGGGTTTACATGCTCTGGTACTTCATGATCTGCAATATCACGCCAAAGCGGTGTAATATCTAATCGCTCATCTACCCAATCGTATATCTTGTTAAGCATTTATTACTTACCTCCTTTAGGTCTTGCTTTTCCTAACTTAATTTTGCCATCTTCCACTTTTAAATCATAGCGGTCCAATGGCGCAAGCGGAGGTGTACCTTTAATGTTTGTGCCATCTTTTTCGTAACGCCCTAAATGACATGGACAGAAAAATTCGTTTTGGAAATTAGAATCTCCATTCCATTTTACTGTACATCCCAAATGTTTACATATTGGCGATAACGCAACAAGTTTACCGTTGTCATCTTTATAAATCCACGCTGTCTTTGCTGCTTCTGTTTTGTACCAACCATCCACTTCTTTTACTTTAAAATCAAAGCTCTTTGGTTCGTTCGTAATTTCACTTTCTGCTGCAACTACAACAAAATCCCCTGCTGCTTCCCCTTTCAGCACTGGATCAACTGCAAAACGTACAAGCGGCGATACAACCGTTGCGGCCATAAATCCACCAACGCCTGTTAACGTATACGTTAAAAATTGGCGACGGGAAACCTTCGACCCCTCGTTTTTACGTTGTTCTTTCTCCATATGGAATTCCCCCCTCTATTTGAACATGCTTAAAAAGCATGACAAACATAAATCACATATAAACTAGGACATTATCATATTATACTAGACTAAATATTTTTTCAATATCAGAATATTGATAATATTGAATTTTTTAATTCCATTTTTTTGTAAACTCATTTTGAAGTGTTTCTACTTGTACTTTAATAATCTCTCTCAATAGTTCTTCCTTCATTCCTTGTAAAGAAATAGGACGGATATACAGAACATCTTCTTGTTGCTTCTTCCAGCTTTCATCACATGTCAGAAAAATCACATGGGATACACCTGTCTCTTTAATAGACTGGGCAATTTCATTTAAACGTTCCCACCTATTTTCTATTGATTCATTTCCATATGTAAATGGTAGAGAAGCAATAATTCTGCCACGATATTCTCGTTCAATTCCAACGATTAATTGATTCATATAATCGGCATCATTTATGTCATCTAAGGAACCCCATCTAATTGGAATTAATGGAATAATAACGGTATCAATGTATTCTTTTGATTGGTCCCATTGAAGATAATCGTGTACTGTCCAATTCATCTTGCACCCCCTTCTCCCCTATCCTTATTAAATCATATCTCTTACAAATCACAAAGAAAAAAACCTCGGAATTTTCCGAAGTTTCTTTTACTTTGTTTTTAATAAATTTAACTTTTGAACTAAATGCATGAATTCTTCTTTATTCCCTGCATCTAGCGATTCATCAATTTGACTTAATAATTTTTCTCGCTGATAGGAAGCGATACTTTCTTCAATAATGCGTTCTGCAGTTAAACGATCGCGTTCATTAATACCGTAATCTTTAGGAATGTATGGGTTTGCTTCTAATACTAATACATAGTTTTGAAAATGAAAAGAATCCTTAAAATTCAACTGAATATATAAGTCTTCATCTCGATTAAGACGGATATCATGAAAAGATTTTTCTGCATCTGTTGTCATAACACCTTGCTTATAAAAATGAAATGGTGAGTCTTTTACACAATTTGTAGACATCACAATTCCCCTTGGACAATATTTAGCATGCTCAACAAAATGCACTTTTTTCATTAATTGATCATGGCTTGTTAAGTAATTCAAAATCCATACACACTCACGTTGTTTCAATTGAAAATTCCCTAAAAACCATTTAATAAATTCTTTCTTTTCACTTACAGTTACAGGGATAGACATGGTTTTCATCCCCCTTTAAACCTATTTTTTATTCATCCCCCAACCCTTGCAAACGCTCCTCAATCTCAGATAATGTTGGATCTAATAAAAGCATTTGTCGATATATTTCAATACCTTCAGCCCTAAATCCTTCTTCTACTAAAAATTGAGCGTATTGATTTAAAAAGGATATATCTTCTTTAAAGAAATTATATGCATTACGATAAAGTTTTAATGCCTTTTCATACTCCTCAACGTGATATTTCGCATATGCTAAATCCCACATTAATTGAGGCTCTTCCTCCCCAAGTTCTTTGGCATGTTCAATTAAATAAATGGTTTCATCAAAGTTATCTTGTTCTAATAATAATCCTACTAATCGAATCAATGCTTCACTATATTCTGGATCAAGCTCTAATGCTCGACGTAAATACATTTCGGCTAAATCAAATTCTTTTAATCGTGCACACACCTTTGCTACTTCTACATAAAGCTCCACATTATTTTCATCAAATGTTACAGCTTTTTTCAATGCATCTAAACTTTCATTGTAGCGTCCTTCTGCCTCTAAAGATTTACCTAAATAATAATAAAGTGCTGGATAATCTTTTTCTAATCCTTCTATTTTTTCAAATATACCAATTGCTTTTGCATAATAACCTGCTTGATAACACGTAAATCCATAACCAAATAAACTATGTAAGTCTAACGTTTTATCTAATCCTAGCTCATAATGTCGGATGGCTTCATCATATTCATTAGCGACACTTAAACATTCTGCTAAACGTAAGTGTAAATTTGTATTGGCAAATTCATCTGCTTCCGATACTAAAGTAGTATAGTATTGAGCTGCTTTTTTATATTCTCCTTGTGAAAAATAAAACTCTGCTAAGCCAAAATCAATAACTGGTTCATTTGGCATTTCATTTTTCGCTAATAGCAATTTTTGTTCTGCCACTTCATCAAAGCCTTCTGCTTGGTAAAGGTCAGCAACTAACAATAATCCTTGAACATAATGACTGTCTTCTTGACTAATTTCAGAAAGAATTTCGATTGCTTTATCATCTTCATTTTGGTCAATAAACAATTCTGCTAACATTAAGTTCAACTGTCCTTCATAAGGGTAAAGGGCTCTTAATTGTTCAATAATTCCAATTGCTTCATCCACATAACCAAAGTGTTGAAAAATTGAAGCAATCTCAAACATTTCATCCTCATTTGCCATCTTTAAATAATTTGTTAATTGAGCCATGCCAAAGTCGACATTTCCATTCTCAATTTCTAATACTGCTTGTTCTATAATATGCATTTCATTCCTCCATCTATTACAATTGCTGTAAAATCTCAAAAAAGTTCGGGAAGGATACGGAAACAGCTTCTGCATTTTCAATCACTGTTTCCCCTGTCGCCAGAAGGGCTGCGACTGCTAACATCATTCCAATTCGATGATCACCATGACTATTTACAACAGCTCCATGTAATGGCGTAGGGCCATGCACAATCATCCCATCTTCTGTCGCTTCAATCTTTGCACCCATCTTTGTTAATTCATCTACAACCGTTTGGATTCGATTTGTTTCTTTTACTTTTAACTCTTGCGCATCTTTAATGATTGTTTTTCCGGATGCTTGAGTAGCCGCTAATGCAATAATTGGAATTTCATCAATAAGGCGTGGAATAATCTCCCCACCTACTTCAATTCCTTTTAAAGCAGCGGATTTCACTTCAATATCGCCAGCAGGTTCGAAATCGGCATTTCTTTCATCTTTAATCGTTAAGTTGGCACCCATTTTCATTAAAACTTCTATAATACCGGCTCTCGTTTCATTTAAACCTACATTTTTTATCAGAAGGTCACTATTTGGAATAATTGTACCTGCTACTAAAAAGAAAGCTGCTGAAGAAATATCACCTGGTACAGTGATTGCTGTTCCCATTAATTGTTGATTTCCTTTTAAGGAAACCGTACAACCATCTTCCATCACTTCTACTCCAAATTGACGTAGCATTCTTTCTGTATGGTCTCTTGATTTGGATGGCTCACGGACAATTGTTTCACCTGTTGCTCGTAAACCAGCTAGTAAAATAGCCGATTTGACTTGTGCACTAGCAACTGGTGATGTGTATGTAATGCCAGTTAAATTTCCACCACGGATACTAATTGGCGTATATTTTCCATTTTCTCTTCCATCAATAGATGCACCCATTTTTTTCAACGGCTCTGTTACACGACTCATTGGTCTTTTTCCAATTGAATCATCACCTATTAACGTACAATGATGTTCAACCCCAGCCAAAATACCTAAAATCAACCTCATTGTCGTTCCAGAGTTCCCTACATCTAAAATACGTGTTGGTTCTTGTAATCCTTCGTATCCTTTTCCATTAACTGTTACTTTATCACCATCTCGTACAATTTCTACACCTAGTTTTTGAAAACAATCAATTGTACTTAAGCAATCTTCTCCAAGTAAAAAGTTTGTTACTGTTGTTTGTCCATTCGCAATACTACCAAACATAACGGCCCGATGAGAAATAGACTTATCACCCGGAATATAAACTGTACCTTGTAACCCATTGCTCCTTTGTAGCTTCATTCTATCCCTCCTGCTCCATTATAACAAATCGCTGTAAACACTCTTTTATTAAACTTGTATCTACTTCTTCGACGGCCATTTGCCCATATCCTTTTATTAATACCATCCGAATCACTTCATTCATCGACTTTTTGTCTTTTTTCATGCTGTTAATAAGATCATCAATTGGTATCTTTGGCATTCTTGGATAACCATATGTATCCATCCTTTTTTGAATATCATTTATATCAAAAGATTTATTATAATAACATTCACTTACTAAAAATGCAAATCTCATTCCAATTGCAACACAATCTCCATGTGTCATCTTTCCATATCCAGCTAAAGATTCGATTGCATGACCTAACGTATGCCCAAAGTTTAAATAAGCACGTACACTATTTTCCTTTTCATCCATCTTTACAATCCTTGCTTTTACATGAATGCCTCGAACTAATCCTTCTTCTAATCTATCTGTTTTTACAGCTTCAATTGTCGGTAAATTTGTACTAATCCAACCAACAAAGTCAGCACCTTCTAAATAACCATGCTTTAATAATTCTGCAAATCCAGAGCGCCATTCTGTATCATTTAATGTTTGTAATAAATCAATATCATATAAAACAGCTTCTGGTTGATGAAAAGCACCAATTAAATTTTTTCCTAAAGGATGATTAATAGCAACCTTTCCACCTACTGCGCTATCATGGGCTAAAAGTGTTGTTGGAATTTGAATAAAACGAATACCACGCATATAAGAAGCTGCAACAAACCCTGCTAAATCTCCTATCATTCCTCCTCCTAACGCAAGAATAAGAGAATGACGATCTAACCCAATCTCAATAGCAGTTGTTAAACATTTTTCATAATTAACCATGTTTTTTTCTTTTTCACCGTGAGGAACAATATGAACTGGCACATGTTCTCCCACTACATCTAAAAGTTTTTGAAGATGAAAGGAAGCGACTGCATCATCAGTAATAATTAGTACTTTCGTTACCTTTGGCTGTAAAGAAGCGATAACGTCTGGTAATTGACTTAAAACACCTTTTCCTACAATTAATGGATACTGTTTAGAAGCTGTTTCAATTATCGTCTTCATCTTAAAATCCTCTTGTGTACGCTCGGTATTGTTCAATTTCATTCTTCATTCTATCCAGTTGGTCACTTTGAAAATGTTCTACTAATGCATTCGCTAATTCCCAAGCAATGACACTTTCCGCCACAACACTAGCAGCTGGAACAGCACAACTATCACTACGTTCAATTGTTGCAGCAAATAATTCTTTGCTATCAATATCTACGCTTTGTAATGGCTTGTACAACGTTGGAATTGGCTTCATAACACCACGAACAACAATTGGCATTCCTGTCGTCATACCGCCTTCAAGGCCTCCTGCATGATTCGTTAGACGGTAAAAACCTTCTTCTTCACTCCAACCAATTTCATCATGTACTTCACTTCCTGGTTTTTGAGCCATTTCAAATCCCATTCCGAATTCTACACCCTTAAATGCATTAATACTAACCATTGCTGATGCTAACTTACCATCTAATTTTCGATCATAATGAACATAACTACCAATCCCTGCTGGCATTCCTTTGGCGATTACTTCAACGACGCCACCAATTGAATCCCCATTCTCTTTTGCTTCATCAATTGCTTTTATCATTAATCCTTCCGCTTCTTTATCTAAACAACGAACTGGAGAAGCTTCTGTTTGTGTCTGTAATTCTTCTATTGATTTATATGTAGCCTTGCTTTTTACATTTCCTAATTCAATTACATGTCCTGCAATTTGAACTCCTAATTCTTCTAGTAAAATTTTAGCTACCGCTCCTACAGCGACACGTACTGTCGTTTCCCGAGCCGATGAACGTTCTAATACATTTCGCATATCACGATGTCCATATTTAATTGCACCATTTAAATCTGCATGTCCTGGACGTGGTCGAGATACCTTTCGTTTTCCTTCATACGTTTCATCTTCAATTGGTTGTGGATTCATGATTTTTTCCCAATGAGCATAATCTCGATTCGTTACGGCTAATGTAATTGGTGAACCAAGTGTGACGCCATGGCGAACACCAGACAAAATTTTTACTTCATCTTTTTCAATTTGCATTCGTCGACCTCGTCCATACCCTTTTTGTCGTCGTTGCAATTCAATATTTATTTTTTCCTCTAATAAAGTTAGCCCTGCTGGCACTCCTTCAATAATTGCTGTTAATTGTGGTCCATGTGATTCCCCTGCCGTTAAATATCTCATTATCTGTCCCTCCTGAAAATAAATAAAAACCTTCTTTTTTATAAAAATGTATTGATATGAACGTTTATTGTATAAAATATTGTCTTCCTATTCATGTCTTTTTCTTATTATACTAAAACTTTTCAAAAAGGTAATAAATCTTTTATGTAAATAATAAAAAAACTAGTTAGAAATGATTCTAACTAGTTTTTTGTTCGTATGTAGATTTTAATATAACCACTCTGTGATTGCACGGTTGTATTGTACCAATTCTTCTTCCTTAAAGAAAATATTAATTTCACGTTCAGCACTTTCAACTGAGTCAGAACCATGAATAATATTTTTCCCCATAAACACGGCATAATCACCACGAATTGTACCAGGTAATGAATCTTTTGGATTCGTTGCACCCATCATTTGACGAGCTACAGATACAACATTGTCTCCTTGCCATACCATTGCAAATACAGGGCTTGATGTAATAAATGATACTAACTCACCAAAAAATGGTCTTTCTTTATGTTCTGCATAATGCTCTTGTGCCATTTCTTCTGTTACATTCATTAATTTTGCGCCAACAAGTTGAAATCCTTTTTTCTCGAAACGTTGTACGATTTCTCCAATTAATCCTCTTTGAACACCGTCAGGTTTAATCATTAAATAAGTTCTTTCCATCTCCAGTCAACTCCATCCATCTTATTCAAAAACCAAAAATATCTTACCATCAAAATCTTACTATTTCAAATTTAAAATTTACGTTTTCCAATATATTTTGCAATACTTAATAAGGTTGATTTCACAACACTTCTATCTAATTGCTCTACTTTCGAAATAGCCTTCTGGAGATATCGCTCGCTAATGACTATAGACTCTTCAATATATGGACTTTTCGCCATATCATGAATCAATCCTCCTATTTCAACAGGAGACTGCAACGTACTTACAGCTGTAATACGATCATGGTACTGCCTATCTTTTAATGCAAAAAGAGTTGGTAACGTAATATTCCCTTGTACTAAATCGCCTCCAGCCGGCTTCCCTAGCTGTTGTTCTGATGCAACAAAATCTAGTACATCATCCATAATTTGATACGACATACCAACATAATATCCATACCAATACATCGCTCTTTGAATATCAGTAGGACACTCGGCACATACAGCACCAATTTCACAGCTTGCTGCAATAAGAATAGCTGTTTTCCGACGTATCCTTCTTAAATAGCAGCGAAGATTTTGAGTAAAGTTGTATTTATCTTTTATTTGCTCAACCTCACCTAAACAAAGTTCCACAATTGTGTTAGAAAGAATTTGGTGTAATCGTGGATCTTCAATTCTTGTTACACATTCAAGAGCCTTAGCAAATAAAAAATCTCCTACACACATCGCCATTTGATTTCCATATTGACTATGAATGGTTGGTGCTCCCCTACGTAGTAATGCCCCATCGATAATATCATCATGTACAAGGGAAGCCATGTGAATTAGTTCTAATGCTACTGCCACATGCTTCACTTGATTAATATCATATTTCCCTAACTTTGCAGATAACAAAACAAATAGAGGTCGTATTCGCTTTCCACCTGCTTGTAATAATGGCAATGCCAAAGTTGCTACATCCTCATTTTCACACTTTATTACGTTTTTTAATTCCTCTTCAACGATTTTTACGTCCTTCTCTAAAAAAGAATATAACATTTGTAATTTCATGCTAGTCACCTATTATACTTATTCTATTTTTTTATTCCTATATGTAATGCTGCTACACCAAGGGAGAAGGGTTTCACTTTTACATCTTTTAATCCTGCTTTCTCAAACATCACTGCTAATTCCTTCATGCCAGGAAATGTATCCGCTGATTCTTGTAGCCAAGAGTATTGCTCATAGCTACTTGCAAACAGTTTTCCTAATAAAGGCATAATGTGACGAAAATAAAATTTAAAAATCGCATTAAATCCAGGAATAACAGGTTGGGATGTTTCTATACAAACAACTTTGCCCCCAGGTTTTACTACTCTAGTCATTTCTTTTAATACATGTTGATAGTCTGGTACATTTCGTAGCCCAAACCCAATTGTTACATAATCAAAACTGTTATCTGGAAAAGGAAGACTCATTGCATTCCCTTGTATTAATTCCACTTGCTTTAACTGTAAATCTTGTACTTTTTTTTCACCAACAGCCAACATGTTTTTACTAAAATCTAAACCAATTACTTTCCCATTTTCTCCAACTGCATCAGCTAAAGCAATTGTCCAATCACATGTACCACAACAAACATCTAATGCATGTGCCTCTTTTGGAACATTCATCACTTTCATCGTATAGCGTCGCCATGCTTTATGTCTTCTAAAACTAATAATACTATTCATAACATCATACTTGTCTGAAATAGACTCAAACACTTTGTGTACTCGCTCTTCCTTTGTTCCCACCTTAAACGCCCCTATTCTCTTTTCCCTATTTCTACAATTGCTCCATTATCTTTTCTCTTAATATTTGATAATTGACAGCTTGAATATTTTCATCTGAACATATTTCTACTTGCTTTTTGATTTCTTGTTGTAGTGCCTCATAGTAGTCATCTACATTTTCTTTAGTGAAACAACTTTGATAAATGGTTGATTTAGAAAATGATTGTTTATATTCTCGAATTAAACGATTTAAATACAATAAATTGGTCGCTTGCTTCACATCGTTTTCATTCCCTAAAAAAGCCCCTACCTTTTCAATAATCGCAATTTCACTTTGCTTCAATAACTGAAAAGGGAGTTCATTTTCATCCCCATAATCTCTCAAGATTTGTATCTTTTTCATATTTGTCTCTTTTATTCCTAAAGCAATTTCTCTTACAAGCCCTACTTCATCAATTTTTGATAACAATTCATAATAATAGCCACTATACAAATCCCCAGCTAAAATAATCATTTGTGTCTTATTCAATTGATTTTTGTCTACTAGTTCATGTAAATCAAGTGCCGTCTTCACCAATGTTAGCGCTGTTACATAAGAGTTTAATTTTTCCTTTGGAACATGCAAATCTTGTAATAAACTTCGAATAATACCTACTAAACACGGATCAATATGTAAATTTTCTAGTTTATTATTTAGAAAAGAGTGATGTATTTTTTCTTGAATATTATTTTTTAATTCTACTATCTCTGACCATGATTGATTCAACTTATCTCATCCTACCTTATTGATACACTTATATATCATTCAGTATAACACATTATACATCAACTTAGATGTATAATGAGAAATTCTTGCCTAACAACTTTACAATTTTTAAAACGTAATTTCATTATCGTATAAAAAAGATAGAGTGACAAAAAGATTTCTTTTCACTTTTTGGTCACTCTATCTTACAGACATAATCTATGATAAACATATAGGCAAAAATAAAAACCATTATTAACAACGATTCTTCCTTCTACATACGGAACGCGTTCACTTATCCTTTTATAAATGATAATACTTCCGCACGAGCAGCCGTATCTTGTTCAAATCTACCACGAACAGCACTTGTTACTGTTTTTGCACCTGGTTTTTTTATGCCACGCATTGTCATACACATATGTTCTGCTTCTACCACAATCATTACACCATGAGGCTCTAACACTTCCATGATTGCATCCGCAACTGTAGAAGTAATTCTTTCTTGTAACTGTGGACGACGCGCAATTGTATCTACTGTACGTGCTAATTTACTTAAACCTGTCACTCGGCCATTCTTTGGAATATAAGCAACATGGGCTACACCAAAAAAGGGAACGAGATGGTGCTCACACATCGAATAAAAAGGAATGTCTTTTACTAGAACCAATTCTTCATGGTCTTCACCAAATACTTTTTTCAAATGTTCTTTTTCATCCTCATGCATTCCAGAAAAAACTTCTGCGTACATTTTTGCGACACGCTTTGGCGTTTCTAGTACACCTTCACGATTTGGATCATCACCAATCGCTTCTAATATCATTTTAACTCCAACTTCAATCTTTTCTAAATCAACTTTTCTAGTCATAGTGTTCCCCCAGTATTCCTACAATGATGACAACATTCTAGCATAGGATTCTTTTAAAATGCAAAAAAAAGAACTACCACATAGTGGTAATCCTTTTTCCGTGCTATGTAAATGATTATTTAACAGCATCCTTAAGTGCTTTACCTGGTTTAAATGCAGGCACTTTGCTAGCAGCGATTTCGATTTCTTCGCCAGTTTGTGGGTTACGTCCTTTACGTGCAGAACGCTCACGTACTTCAAAGTTACCGAAGCCGATTAATTGAACTTTGTCACCTTCTGCTAATGCTTTTAAGATTACTTCAAAAGTAGCATCAACTGCTTTTGTTGCATCCTTTTTAGATAACTCGCTTACTTCAGCAACCGCGTTAATTAATTCTGTTTTGTTCATGCCATTCACCTCCTCCCAAAGAAAATTACCTTTTCAAAATATTGATTCATCTTCATTTGTAGTCATTTTTTTTACATTTTATACTAAAAAAGATAAGATAAATCGTATTCATGCCTTATATTATACGATTCGTGGATAGAATTCAATATTTTTTCGATGAAAAAGTTACCAGAAAAACAAAAAACCTTAGGATTTTTCCTCCTAAGGCTCATATTATTATCGTAAATTTCCATTTTAGGACTTAATAATATTATAAGATTATAGCAATTAATCCACCAGAACCTTCGTTAATAATTCGCTCTAATGTTTCTTTTAACTTATAACGAGCGTTCTCTGGCATTAACGATAACTTCGCTTGGATGCCTTCTCGTACAATTGAACTTAATGAACGACCAAAGATGTCAGAATTCCAAATTGATAATGGATTATCCTCAAAATCTTGCATTAAATAATTCACTAGTTCTTCGCTTTGCTTTTCTGTACCGATAATTGGTTCAAATGTGGACTCCACATCTACCTTGATCATATGAATAGATGGCGCAACAGCCTTCAATTTCACACCAAAGCGAGATCCATGGCGAATAATTTCTGGCTCATCTAAACTCATATCAACTAGAGAAGGTGCAGCAATGCCATATCCCGTTTGTCTTACCATTCTTAGTGCATCTGCTACAACATCATATTCCCGCTTCGCCTCAGCAAATTCTTGCATTAATTGAAGCAAATGATCTTTCCCTCTAATTTCGACACCGACAATTTCTTTTAATACTTGATCATATAGTTCATCTGGCGCATATAAATTAATTTCCGCTACACCTTGCCCCATATCTAAGCCGGCTAAACTCGCTCTTTCAATAAATTCATATTCAGCAAATTGACTCACTAATCGATCTACGTCTCGTAAACGTTTAATGTCTTGAACTGTTTCCTGAACAGCATTTTGATAATTTTGACGTAACCAATGGCTTTCTTTTAAGGTAAGTACCCATGTTGGTAAATTAACATTTACCTCTAATACAGGAAACTCATACAATGCTTCGCGCAAAATATTCATGACATCATTTTCACGAATCGATTCTACGCTAATTGCTAGCACAGGAATGTCATATTTCTCACTTAATTCTAGCCGCATTGCTTCTGTATTTGGATGATACGGTTGCACCGTATTAATAATCATAATAAACGGTTTCCCAACCTCTTTTAACTCATTGACAACTCGTTCTTCTGCTTCAATATAATCATATCGTGGAATATCACCGATAGAACCATCTGTTGTTACAACAACACCAATTGTTGAGTGCTCTTGAATTACTTTACGAGTGCCAATTTCAGCCGCTTCTTGAAATGGAATAGGTTCTTCATACCAAGGCGTATTAATCATTCGTGGACCATTCTCATCCTCATACCCCTTTGCACCTGGTACCGTATAACCAACGCAATCAACTAAACGAATATTAACATCTAATCCTTCTCCAACACGAATAGAAACAGCTTGATTTGGAACAAATTTTGGCTCTGTTGTCATAATTGTTTTGCCAGCAGCACTTTGTGGTAATTCATCCTGTGCACGCATACGTTCTGCTTCATTTGTTATATTTGGCAACACAACCAATTCCATAAACTTCTTAATAAATGTCGATTTTCCTGTACGTACAGCGCCGACAACACCTAAATAAATGTCTCCTCCTGTACGTTCTGCAATATCTTTAAAAATATCTACTTTTTCCACCTACAAATCCCCTCCCGGCCATGCTACAATACAATGTTATGATGTTGTCCTTATTTTTTATGACTATTTTCACAAAATTATTTGTTTGATTAAATGAAAAGAAAGGAAAAAACCCTTCTTTTAGAATGTATGATTCAAAAAAAGGGTTCATGACTTATTGAACAAAAAATATCGGTCTATTTTCCACTACTTGATATGGTAACGAATAAGCAGGGACAAACATAGAATTATCTACTAATAATGGACGGATATCTTTGTTTGTATTTATATTCTTATTATTTTGCAAAGCAACCTCTAAATCCTTCGTATAATCTACATAAACATCACCATTTGCATCAATTACAAAAGGGAGGTTATTATTTGTAAATGGACTAACAACAGTTGGTTTTTCTTTTATATTTAATTTCTTATAATCGATTGAATAAACACCATCTGCAATAACATCTTTAAAAGGTGGATATTTGTTTTTATCTCGATACATCTTAACTCGCAGTTGCATATTTTGTACTTTATCAGCAGTTCGTAAATCTAATAGTTTTACTTTTGGGTCTTTTTCCACATTTACTAACACATATTGGAAAATACCGCCACTTTCGTATGCATTGCCTGGGATATCACTTATATATCTTGGAACAATTTTTTTAAAATCAATTGGATATTTGTGATACTCTAGTGTATTATTATCCTTCGTTTGAATCGGCAAGATTCCACCATTATCTTGTTTAAATTGATCCACTGCTTTTTGAACCGTCTCTATTTGATCGTTGTATGGGGTTGTATTTTGTGCAAGACGCTCTTCTGGATATAAGCACCCACTTAATAACAATGTGCTACCAATAATAAAAAGCGTGAATAATTTTTTCATGCTTCATCACACTCCTGATGGTCCTGTAAACATTACTAAGAATCCAAGTAGTCCCGCGAACACCATACAAACAAAAGAAAAAACTGATAAGAAAAATTTAGCATATTTATTTTTTATTTTATGACGACTAAGTAATATCCCTCCTACTGCAATAAACATAGCGCCAAGTGCAATAAATGACAAATACATTTTAATCATTGCTGGGCTCATCCCATTTCCCCCTTTATCCTTCCTATCACCTATCTTACCAAAGTCTACTATGTAAAAAAAATATTTTGATTAACATGCTTATGGAATCATAATCACCTATTTTCCCATAGTGAAAAAGACCTAACAAAAAGAAGCGAGTCCATCTAAACGAACATCACTTCTTTGACCAAAAAAGCCCAATAATCAGCTCTTTTTCTAAATACAACATACTTATATGCCAAAATGGTAGAAAATGAAGGTTGTATCTTCCCTTTATTTCTTAAAAGAAAACATATTAGCCAACGAAGCTAAATCTAATGGCATATTGTTTTCAATAACTGCCCTTACAATTTGATCTTCTTTTTCTTTTGAAATATTTTTCCCTGCCATCATAGCAACTTGACGGACTAATTGACGGACGGTTTTTTCATCTTTAAAATTAGCATCTTTTACAGAATCAGCAATTTTAAATATTTGGTCTTTCGTTACATTTGATTTTTGTTCAATATTATCAAATATATTATTATTATTCATAAGAAAACCCCCTTCATAATAAGCTAATGATAACTTATGCAGAAGAGGGTATTTTTGTGCTAATACCTATTTGGTGTAATCAATTAAACTTTCCATTTCATGACGTTTTAAACGAGACATTAGCGCATCCACTGATTGCTTTGGATCTTTTCCTTCAAAAAGCACACCGTAAAGCGCTGCTGTGATTGGCATTTCAACGTTTTTTTCTTGAGATAACAGATAAGCCGCTTTTGTTGTTCGAACCCCTTCTACAACCATTCCCATGTTATCCAACACATATTGTAGAGAATGTCCTTTCCCTAACATGTTACCAGCTCGCCAATTTCGGCTATGCACACTCGTACAAGTTACAATTAAATCCCCCATACCTGTTAATCCTAAAAAGGTTAATGGATTAGCACCTAATGCACGAGCAAGACGGATAATCTCCATTAATCCTCTTGTCATTAAGGCTGCTTTGGCATTATCTCCATAGCCAAGTCCATCGCTCATACCTGCTCCAAGCGCAATAATATTTTTTAAGGCTCCGCCTAACTCAACACCAATGACATCTGGATTCGTATAGACACGAAAATAATTGTTCATAAACATGTCCTGAACAAATTGAGCGGCCTCCATTTTTGTTGAGGCTGCCGTAATTGTCGTTGGCTGTCGCTGTGCTACTTCTTCGGCATGGCTTGGTCCTGATAAAATTACAATATCTTTTATCAATTCACTTGGTAATTCTTCTTCAATAATTTCAGAAATTCGCTTAGATGTTTCTGGCTCAATTCCTTTACTTGCATGAACAATAGTAACAGGCCCTTGCAATGCCTCTTTTACTGTAGGAAGAACTGAACGAAAGGCTTTTGTTGGAATAACAAATAAAACGGTTGAAACGCCATTTAAAGCCTCTTTCATATCATGAAATGCCACAATAGAAGGAGGCAATTCAACACCTGGTAAATACTTTGTATTTTGATGGTGTTCGTTGATTTCATTCAACTGTGCAGTCGACTTGCCCCAAAGTCGTACATTATGCCCATTATCTGCTAATACCATTGATAAGGCAGTTCCCCAACTACCCGCGCCAATAACCGTGATTTTCTCCATTTTCCCCCACCCCTAACGTTATGATTAATTTCTTGCTCTTGAAAAAATCTTAATTGGAGTTCCTACAAATCCAAATGCTTCACGAATTTTATTTTCTAAAAAGCGTTCATATGAAAAATGCATTAATTCTGGATCATTTACAAACACAACAAAAGTAGGTGGTTTTACCGCTACCTGTGTTGCATAATAAATTTTTAAGCGTTGACCATTATGTGTTGGTGTTGGATTCATCGCTACTGCATCCATAATCACATCATTTAATACATTTGTTTGTACACGTAAACTGTGGCTTTCTGCCGCTGCATTAATCACTGGAAATAATGTATGTGTACGTTTTTTTGTTTTAGCTGATAAGAATACAATTGGGGCATAATCTAAAAATTGGAAATGATTACGAATTTTCTTCTCAAACTCACGCATTGTCTTGTCATCTTTTTCAACAGCATCCCATTTATTTACAACGATAACAACTGCACGTCCTGCTTCTTGAGCATACCCTGCAATTTTCTTATCTTGTTCAATAATTCCTTCTTCGCCATCTATTACAACTAAAACAACGTCAGAACGTTCAATTGCACGCATTGCACGAAGCACACTATATTTCTCTGTGCTCTCATACACCTTTCCACGTTTTCTCATTCCTGCTGTATCAATTATAACATATTCTTGTCCATCTTTTTTATATGGTGTATCGACTGCATCACGCGTTGTTCCAGCTACATTACTTACAATAACACGCTCTTGACCTAAAATTGCATTTACAAGTGAAGATTTCCCTACATTCGGACGTCCAATTAAGCTAAACTTAATTACTTCATCTGAATAGTCATCTTCTTTATCTTTAGGGAAATGCGCTACTACTGCATCTAATAAATCCCCTAATCCAAGTCCATGTGTTCCCGAAATTGGATACGGTTCTCCAAATCCTAGCGCGTAAAATTCAAAAATATTTTCACGCATTTCTGGATTATCCACTTTATTTACTGCTAATACAACAGGTTTTTTAGTTTTATAAAGAATTTTTGCTACTTCTTCATCTGCAGCTGTTACACCATCACGACCATTTGTCATAAAAACAATAACATCCGCTTCATCAATTGCCACTTCAGCTTGTTGGCGAATTTGTTGTAAAAATGGTGCATCACCAATTTCAATTCCACCTGTATCAATGACACTAAATTCATTATTTAACCATTCACCTGCACTATAAATACGGTCACGCGTTACACCTGGAATATCTTCTACAATCGATACTCGCTCTCCTACAATACGATTAAAAATGGTTGATTTCCCTACATTCGGGCGTCCTACAATTGCTAATACTGGTTTTGCCATTCTATAACTTCCTTCCATCTATGTATTCGTTATAAAAAATGCAGACCTTTCTTTTATTATACCGAAAATAATAAAATTTGTGAAAAATGAACCGTGAATGTCATTTTACGAAAATATTACGACTCTTTTTCACATCATCCTTTAAGCCTACGCATTTATAATTCTTCTATTTTAAAAAAACCCCCTACCAACATGTTAGTAGGAGATTCTCTTTTTAAAAGTAACCTATTTATATTATCAGAATTTCGCTTTACAATTCAAGTCCTAATCTAATGTTTCACAATAATATAGACTTCATCATCCAATTTATGTGCGATTCCATCTAAAATTGCTTCTAAATTATTTATATACTTCGTTAACTCTTCTTCTGTTTTAACATAAAACGTTGCAACACTCCCAAATATTTTATCTTTATTTGTTGTTATGACAGCTAAAATACAATTTTCTAACGTCATTCTTCTTCACGCGCCTTTGATAGTTGTGTATTCGATAGACGGATTGCATTCTCTAATACAGGTACATTGGCGATTATTTCTATCGCCTTTTTGACGTCTTTTCGTTGGGGAAGGATAAATACACCAACTTTTCCATTTGCTAAATCCCGCTTTGCTAACGGTACAAGTGCAGGTGTACCAGAATCTCGAAAAATCCCTAACGAAACACTGACATCATAAAGAATTGCTTGTCGTTGCCCTAAATTTCCAATCGTAACACTTGAGTTAAAATTTTTCGGTTCAAGTAAAAAACCTAATCCATGTTCCATAATATCTTGTTGGCGAGCCTTTGAACCGATATTCATTATGTAAATATCTTCTACATACAGCCCTTCATCTTTAAAATAAAGGGGCATTTCTTTAATATGAACAATATCCTTTAATTTACTTCCACTCATCAATTTTTTTGCTAGCATCAGACACAGTATTCCTACTACAATTGCAGCACCTAGTCCAATATACCTAGAATAGATACTCTCAATTACAATGAAAGAAAAAGTAGTGACAAAAGAAGCCAAAATGGCCAAATAATTTCGACTCTCAAAGGTGATTGCAATTCCTTCAATATAAGTAGGACCTCTTTTCACTAGTTCCATTGAATCTAATTGTGATAACGTATTTCTCTCCATATTACGAACATCTCTAAATTGAGAAGCAGCTACAGTTAAAAACGTAATGGCTGTATAATCTTTACTTAAAATAGACGGTACCGCAACAGCTCCTAATCCTGCACCAATTAATCCCAACGCAACGTGAATAATCTTACCTGATAAATAAGTAGGAAATTGGCGATAATCCGTACGTAACATGGATAGCCTTGCCAGTGTCCCTATAATAACCCCAACTAAAATTGGCAATGCAAAATCATTCATTGCATTCGCTCCTTTCTCATTCCTCTCTTCTTAATCAGCTGAACATTATAAATAATCAAATGAATACTTGATAATAATGTCCATGTAAGTGCTAAACAATCTAAAACAGGGAAAGAAACTATCTCGTTATACAATCCATATCTATGTAATACTAGCCCTAACAACAGTTCTCCATGCAAAACACCTAATATAATTATTATTAATTGAATGCTGTAACCTCTCCCTATAAACATCCCAATGCCTACAAGCAGACAACTAATCATTAACAGCGGCCGATAAAAAAAATAAACAGGGTCATATATTTTCATCATTTGAAATGCCCCATAAAGAAGTCCAATACAAAATGAGAGAATAAGAACACGACTCTTTCCCTCTTTTCTTATTAACGCAAGAAAATAAAAACAGCCAATCAACAATAAATAGTATGTACCTCGTATCGACACATCTAGGAAAGGAATTGTAAATGTGCTTGAAATAATAAGTAGAAAAAGAAATACAATACCTTTTTTTCGCCAGTGCCACTTTCTATCTACTAGAAATATAAAAATAATTAGCCAAAACCACATAAAAAAATAAAATGTAACGCCGTCCATTCCCTACCTCCTATTATTTCCATTATGGTTGTATTTATGAAAAATCATTCTTTTTCTGAAAGAATAAAAAAGCTTTCCTTTTGAAAAGCTAACAATAAAAGGAGGGAACCAGATGGGCAAAGATCGTCAAGAAACTAAACTAAAAAAGTCACGTCGGGTAGAATCCGATCGTGACCAATCTATTCATTATAAAGGAGCTACAACACTCGATACACCAGAACAAGCAAGAAAAGAAAATCTTCATTAAATACTAGAACGCTGAAAATTTTCTATACTATACTGTGAATGTTTGGTTAATTATAGCAAGTATTTCCTTCAAAGTTACCTTAGAAATCAGCAAAAAACACGTTTACGATTTGTTACCGTTATCTCCTAAATCAAAAAAGGTTGTATGAAAAGCATTTCTACTTTTCATACAACCTTTTTTACAGTTACATTATTCTGTTTTAAATCCTTTTAATTTTTCAGCAAATAATTCTCCTAGTTGAAAACTAGAGCTTTCTTTTGTTGGTTCATATTGTGAATAATCTTCTTTTGGCTCTTCATTTGCTTCTTTAATGCTTAATGATAAACGTTTTTGGTCCGTATTTACTTCTAATACTTTTACTTTTACCACTTGGCCTTCTTCTAACACTTCTTTAGGATGTTTAATATGTTTATCTGCAATTTGAGAAACATGTACCAATCCTTCAATACCTGGTAACACTTCTACGAAAGCACCAAAGTTAGCTAATCGTTTTACAGATCCTTCTACAATAGCACCTACTTGTAACTCAGTCGCTACATGAGCCCATGGTCCTGGTAACGTTTCTTTAATAGATAAACTAATTTTATTTTTCTCTAAGTCAACGCTTAATACTTTTACGTTTACAGTTTGACCAACTTCTAATACTTCTGATGGATCTGTTACACGCTGATGAGCAATTTGAGAGACATGAACTAATCCATCTACTCCACCTAAGTCAATAAACGCCCCAAAGTTTGTTAAACGTTCTACTTTTCCTTCTAAAACGTCACCTTCTTTAATACGTCCAATTGCAACTTGCTTTTGTTTCTTCGCTTCTTGCTCTAATACAGCACGATGTGAAAGAATGACGCGTTTTTTCTCACGATCTAATTCCACTACATTTACTAATAATTCTTGGTCCATATATGTACTGAAATCTTCTACAAATGCATTTGAAATTAAAGAAGCAGGGATGAAGCCGCGGATACCTACATCAACAACTAATCCACCTTTTACTACTTCGCGTACTTTTACAGAGAATGTTTCTTTTTTCTCTAATTTTTCTTCTAAGTCATTCCATGCATTTTCTGCATCTACTTCACGTTTTGAAAGAATTAATACAACGTTATCCTCGTCATCTGCTTCTTTCGTTTTTTCAATTTTTTTCACTTTTAATGTTAATTCTTCACCTTTTGCAACAACATCACTTGCTTTTTCAATGTGTACATTTGACAATTCTTTAATTGGAATAATACCATCCGTTTTTGCGCCTGGGATGCTAACAATTACTTGTTTTTCTTCCACATTTTCTACAATCGCCTTTACAATATCACCAATGTTTGGGATTACTAATTCATTTGCTTGTTCTACCATAGGTGTAGTCCTCCTTTTTCGTGCACATATTACACATTTTCATCATTTAATTATTTAAATGTTCTACCTTATAAACTTCTACATAAAAAAAAGAAATCCTTTTTTATTATACATTTTTTGCATTTTGTTTAATAATTTCTATCATTTTTGCAACAACTTCTTCTTTTGTATACGTTGTTGTATCAAATTCAATCGCATCATCTGCTTTTTTCAATGGCGCCATTTCACGCTCAGAATCAATTTTATCACGTAAGGCAATCTCTTCTTTTAATGTTTCTAAATCAGAAGGGAATCCTTTTTCTACGTTTTCTTTATGACGACGTAATGCTCTTTCTTCTACAGAAGCAATCATGAAAATTTTTACATCTGCATTTGGTAATACATATGTACCAATATCACGTCCATCCATTAGAACGCCACCTTCTTGCGCTAATTCACGCTGAAGCTCTACCATTCGTTCACGAACATGAGGATGTTTTGCCACGTGAGAAACGACATTCGTTACTTCTGGTGTACGAATTTCAACAGAAACATCTATGCCATCTAATAATACACGCTGTTCATTTTCTTTTTGAACTAACTTAATCGATGTATGTTGAAGTAATTGCAATAAACCTTGCTCATCTTCCACATTTATATTGTGCTCTAATGCTTTAAATGTTAAAGCTCGATACATAGCGCCTGTATCAATGTAAAGTAATCCTAATTGTTTAGCAATTACTTTAGCAACTGTACTTTTCCCTGCAGCTGCTGGTCCATCAATTGCGATATTTATTTTTTTCATACTAAAACAGCCTTCTTTCATTTCTATTTCATGCTATTTCTCTTCGCAAAAAATAAAGTGAAACTTCCATCAGTGGGAGTTTTCTTCCTTCTCTCACTAATGGTTAGTTAAACGAATCAGGTTCTAACTGACACTCCTCTCGTCCTAAAACTTCTCTGCTTTCGCTAAGTAATGAAGGGAGGAGTCTTAGTGTCAGTTAGAACGGGATACATTTATTTTCTGCCTTCACAATTGTATCTTAACTGAAATTTATGGAAGAAACAACCTTTCACCCTAATAATCCCCCTTCCTCACATTCAAGAGGTAGACAATTTCCAAAAAATGATTTATTTTTATCCATAAAAGGATTCCATTCCTTTTTTTTCTAGAATGACTTATACTAATAACACGATTGTTTTATTTTGCAGAGGTGATTCATAATGAAAAAAACGATTTTAGTACTTCATACTGGTGGTACAATTGCAATGGTAGAAGATAAATCTACAGGCTCCGTTAAGCCTGAAGGAGACAATCCATTGCTTCAATTTACACCACAACTTGGAGAAAATATCCATTTGATTGTAAAAGACATTTTCCATCTTCCATCACCACATATTACACCTACGGAAATGTGTATATTACGAAATACAATTGAAGAAATTGTTCAAACACAACAAATCGATGGTGTTGTTATTACTCATGGTACGGATACGTTAGAGGAAACAGCATACTTTCTCGATTTAACACTTAACTGTAACATTCCAGTTGTTCTGACAGGTGCAATGCGTTCCATCAACGAAGTTGGAAGTGATGGCCTACATAACTTTTTAGCAGCAGTTAAAGTAGCTGCTTCAGATAAATCGAAAGACATGGGGGTATTAGTCGTTTTAAACGATGAAATTCATACAGCTAAATATGTAACAAAAACCCATAGTTCAAATGTTGCTACTTTTAAATCTCCACAATTTGGTCCAGTAGGAACGGTAACGAAACGAGACGTTTACATTCAACAACGACCAATTGTGAAAGAACATTTTCATGTAAAAGAAATAAACAAGCAAGTCATTTTACTTAAAGCCTATGCTGGAATGGACGAGATGCTTCTCGAAGCTCTTTTACAATTACCAGTAGATGGCATTGTCATTGAGGCCTTAGGACAAGGAAATCTTCCTCCTAAAACAATAAAACCAATTCAAAACTTATTAGATAAACATATCCCAATTGTTTTAGTATCTCGTTGCTTCAACGGTATTTCTGAACCTGTTTACGCATATGATGGTGGCGGCAAACAATTAGAAAAAATGGGGCTTATTTTTACAAATGGATTAAACGGTCAAAAAGCACGACTAAAATTACTTGTGGCTTTACAAACAACAACAGATATAGAAAAAATAAGAGATTTTTTTGATCAATAATAAAAAGGACTGAGAAACCGCATAGTTTCTCAGCCCTTTTTTAACCATCCTTATTGAAACTTAAACCCAGCCTCTAAAGCGGCTAGCTTCAGCCATTTTTCTTACTCCTACCATATAAGCACCTAAACGCATATCAATTTTACGGTTTTGTGCAATATCATAGATAGCATTAAAAGAACGAATCATTAATTTAGTCAATCGTTCTTCTACTTCTTCTTCTGACCAATAATATCCTTGGTTATTTTGAACCCACTCAAAATAGGAAACAGTTACTCCACCAGCACTTGCTAATACGTCTGGTACAAGCAAAATTCCTCTTTCCGTTAAAATCTGTGTCGCTTCTAATGTCGTAGGACCATTAGCAGCTTCTACAACAATTCTTGCTTTAATTTCATGCGCATTATCTACTGTAATTTGATTTTCAATTGCAGCAGGAACAAGAATATCACAATCTAATTCTAGTAATTCTTTATTTGTAATTGTATTTTTAAATAATTTTGTAACCGTTCCGAAGCTATCACGGCGATCTAATAAATAATCAATATCTAAACCATTCGGATCATATAAAGCGCCATACGCATCAGATATAGCAATCACCTTTGCACCAGCATCGTGCATGAATTTTGCTAAAAAGCTTCCTGCATTACCAAAACCTTGTACAACAACGCGAGCACCTTTTAATTCAATTCCACATTTTTTGGCTGCTTCTCGAATACAAATTGTTACTCCTTTAGCAGTTGCCGTCTCACGACCATGAGATCCACCTAAAACAAGCGGCTTGCCTGTAATAAAACCTGGTGAATTAAATTCATCAATACGGCTATATTCATCCATCATCCATGCCATAATTTGTGAATTGGTAAATACATCTGGCGCAGGAATATCTTTTGTTGGACCAACAATTTGACTAATAGCGCGAACATAGCCACGACTTAATCGTTCTAATTCTCTAAAAGACATTTCACGTGGATCACAAATAATTCCACCTTTTCCTCCACCATAAGGTAAATCAACAATTCCACATTTTAAGCTCATCCAAATTGATAACGCTTTTACCTCTTTTTCTGTTACATTCGGATGAAAGCGAATACCACCCTTCGTTGGACCAACTGCATCATTGTGTTGTGCACGGAAACCTGTAAAGATTTTTACAGAACCATCATCCATTCTCACAGGAATTTTAACTGTCATCATGCGAATTGGTTCCTTTAACAGCTCATACATTTCATCAGAATACCCTAGCTTCTCTAAGGCTTCCTTGATAATGATTTGAGTAGATGCTAATACATCTAGTCCCCCTTGTTCATGCCCTTTCACTTCTACTGACTTTTCTGACACAATGAACCCCCCTAGTTCTCTGACAAATCAAACATTTAAAACACTTCAAACAATAGTATACATGATTACATAATACTTTCAAGATAAAACATGCGAAAAAGAATTCGTTTCCAGTATTATTATATTACTTATCAAAAAAAACGTAAAATATATATAACCATTCCGCCATTTTTTCATACATATTGTACAAACAAAAAACAATAGCCCCAATACCTATTGACGGCTATTGTTTTATAAAATATTTATAAATCTGTTGCATGGCCTTTTGTTTCATAATAATGTTTCCGTATTCTAAGAGACGATGAATCGATATCATTGAACTATCGCCAAACTCGGCTAAAATAGCAATGAGCTGATCTACATCTTCAAAGGATTTTACTGCTGCATTCATATATAAATAATACTTATTTTCAAAATAAATTAATTGTCCTTCCTCAACACCTAATGAGGATAAGCAAGTTGCAAGTGCAATAACATCTTCAAAGGATTGAAAAGAATAAACAATGTCATGACTTTCATCTAACGTCACTTGCATTTCGATAAATTCATTATCAAAATACTCATCTTGTTCTTCCTTTGTTGCTGATTCTTTCGTAATAATAACAACCATTCCTTGTGCTTGAAGTGAAAAAACTTCAACTGCTAAAACACCATCTAACTCAAAACCTAACTCTTTATTTGCTTCTTCCATCATATCGCGAAAAAGTTGTTGGACCTTAGGAGCATTATACCATAGATCTTCTTTTGTTAATCCTCTCTCAACTAAGTCATCAAATGTTAAAAAGATCTTAATTTTATTATAATTCAACCGCTCAAGCCTCATTTTTCATAACCCCCTAATATCCATCCGTACCTAGTTAATTTACAATATATGAAAATATATCATATTGGTGAAAGCAAACAGAGAAATGGATAAACCTAATTTAAGAGAATTTAGACAAATTACTATATATCCACTTTTCCCATTCTTCTCTTTTATCCCCTACATATCGTTCACCAGCTTCACTAGCATTTTTTACAAAGGCCCCTCCACCTAATCCGACAAGTAAACTAGGATACATTTGTTCAAATTTATCAGCCATCTCATATGTAGCTTTTCTATTTTCTAAGTAAAAACATGAGATAAATAACAAAGCTGGATTTAATTGGTCAATTACCATTTTTAAATCCTTGTCTGGAATACCAACACCTAAATAAATAACTTGAAATCCTTTTCGACGCAAAAAGATTGTAAAAAGAAATAACTCTAATTCATAGTCTTCATTAGGTCCACTCACTGCAATTACCTTTGGTAAGGTAGGATTGATCGGTAAATGTTGATAAATCATGCCTATTCTCATTTGCAAATAAGTAGTAACAAAATGTCGATGAGCAATTGTAACAAGCCCTGCTTCTGTCATTTTAGCAACCTTTGCTAATACAGCAGCAAAAATATCACTCATTACTTTATCAACTGAAAATAAGCTGAAGGCTTCATTCACATAATTCGTTGCTTTTTCTTCATCGAAATCCAACAATGCATTTGTTAGCTGATTCACGAATAAAGTTGTGTTATCTTTTTCTACGTCTATTTGGACATACTCATTCGATTCTAAAAGGACTACCGCTTGTCCAATTGTAAACCCTTCTTGTATTTTTTCAACTAACCATTTCAAAATTTTTACATGTTCATCTGTATATAAGCGATGTCCTGCTTCATTTCGAACTGGAGAAATAATATGATATCTTCTTTCCCAAGCTCGCAATGTTCCAGGTTGTATACCGAGTATTGTACATATTGCTTTAATGTTGTATTTTCCCTCTTTCATTGTCACGGATAACAACCTACTTCCTTTCAGATTTTTAGTACTTATTAAAAATGTTTTTCCTTATTTAAAAGGGTAATGACATGTGCCTCAGATAGTGCTCCTAACCGCATTGGAATACGTCTTGTCCCATACCCATTACTTACAAATAAAATTGTCTTTTTCATTTTTTTGGTTCCACCTAGTTGATAAGGTCCAAAGCCAAATATTCGAATTTGGCCACCATGTGTATGCCCTGCAAGAATCAAAGCTATCTTATGTTTTTCTGTTACCTTTCTTATAATCGCTGGGTTATGTGAAACTAAAATTTTGAATGCATCTTCCTTTAACTCTTTTGCTTTTTGAAGTGTAAGTGCTAAATCATCTCGCTCTGTTCCTACATCATCTACCCCTAGCAATAACAAAGCATCATTTTCATATGATTCAAATAAGACTGCATCATTCGTTAACACTTTTACTCCTTTTTGCCATAATAAGGCATCTAGCTCATGATGATTTTTTTCATAATCGTTATTTCCCCAAACAAAGTATACAGGTGCAATTTCCCTTAACATTTCTATGTTTTGTTCAACCCGCTCGAAAGGAACACCTTTTTCTACTAAATCGCCACCAATAATAACAATGTCTATTTTTTTATTTACTTGTTCTAACAATTCCTTTGCTATTTTTCTTCGATGAACATCTGTTATAAACAAAATATTGATTTCTCCAAATGATGCAGGAAAATCTTCAAATGCAAAAGTTTTATATAACAATCTATTTGCCCGTGCGTTTTTTATCATCACAACAATGAGCACAAGAATTAGAATTACTACTATAATAAAAAGTTCTCTCAATTTCTTTCCTCCTTTTCGCTTATCATATCATTTCCAAACATGAAAAAAAAAGAAAAGAGACTGATTCTTTGCTCAGTCTCTTTTTTATTAAACCAATACTTTATCTTCTGATGTATGAATAATTTTAAAACCTGCATGCTGAATTTTTTCAATAAATTCTTCTGTGCGGTCACTTTTTTCTATTTTTAAAACAATTCGTCTTACTAACTTATCTGTAGCATCAAAGGTTGATAATGAAATAATATTAATATGATAGCTGGCTGCAATTTCAGAAAGCACTGCAATTCGCCCTTCACACTCTACACAAGTAAGCGTTAATCGAATTCCATCTCGTTGCGCGCCTAATGACTTCGTAAATTCCTCAAACATGTCATAGCGAGTTACAATTCCTAAAAAGACACCTTCTTTATTTTCAACCCCTACTAATGGTATGTTCTTTAATAAAAAGAATGCTTTTTCAAATACTTCCACTTCATGTAATACCAAATATCGTTGTTTCGCAATTTCTTCTGCTGTCGTTTCATTTAAAAACTCTTCCTTCTTCAACGATGAAGTAAAGTAGTTTTCAAAAATTCGAAACCTAGTCAAAACACCTACAAATTTATCCTTTTTTAAAACAGGTGCTGCATCAATATTATGTTGCTCTAATATCTGTAATCCTTCTTTTAACGATGCATCGTGTTGAATAATGACACATCTATACTTAGGAATCATTATACTTTTTACGAACATTTGCCTTCCCCCCTTTTTGATGTATATAATTACTCCCTATTCATTTATACCATCTCTATTTCTATTCTATTTACAAAATTTGTTACAAACTTGCGACATTTACTTTAATCCAATTTCGGCCTTAGGTGGGATTTTTAACAATTGTCCTGGTGTTAATTCATTTGACGTTAACCCATTTAAACTGCGAATAAAAGATTCCCCATCTCTTGTTTGATAATATTTCATCGAAACAGAATATAACGTATCTCCTGCTACAACCGTATGAAGTGTATAATGCTCTTCTTTCGTTTCTTCTTTC
>JBJEFI010000079.1:97066-101038 GCA_051873875.1 Bacillaceae bacterium
TTTTCTTTTCTTGTTCTTTCTTATCTACCTTTTGCCCTGTTTGCTTTTCTGATTGTGGTTCTTTTGTAGCTAACGGTTTATTTTCTTGTACATTAACTATTTCATATCCCTTTTTCTCATTTTGTACAGGTTGGCCATAATATGTATACATAAAAACGACAATTGGAATAAGTAAAAAACAGAATAATAAAAAACGAATAAGGGGATGTCTCATTTTTAATTTTTTCCCCTTTTTTCCATCATCCGCATGAGTTTCACTTCTAGGTGGTAAATTTAATACATCTTGCTCCTCAAGAGAAGAATGTTGTTCATTCTTTTTATCCATTTTCTTCGTCACTCCCTTCATCATTAGAAAATCGAATATAACACCCTAATATGAAGTCAATTAAAAAATGTGCAACAATGGTAACTACTAAGCTTTCCGTTACTTCAAAAACAATACCAAATAAAAAACTTACGACTACTACAGAGCAAAACAATAATACTTTCTCTAAATAACGGATATGAACAAGTGCAAATATAATACTACTTATAATTAATCCAAATTGAGATTGTAATACGCCCCTAAAAAATAATTCTTCAGAAATAGCAATTAGTATGGTATAAGCAGCAATTTTACCTAAACTCATCCCTTTAAATAATCGTTCATTTATTCCACCATCATCAAGCCAATCTTCTGGTACAAATCGCATTAAAACAAAATCATTTAACAAAGCAATTGTAACAAGACCGCCACCAATGACAACAATCTCCACTAAATTAAATGTAAAATATGATTGTATTTTATAAAAAGGCGGAAAAGAAAAGAGAATACAAACAGCAGACAAACTTAGCAATAATAACTGCGTATACAATAAACTTCTTTGAAGCTGCTCATCAGATATGTGTTTAATCAGTTCCTTTTGCTTCATTTTATCCCCCTTTTACAACCGTAATAATCGGTTTAATTCTTGCTGCCAACCTTCTATTTCTTCTGTTATCAGGATTTGTTTTTTCTTCTTATAAACATCTTGTTCTATCCCACAATAATCACAACAATTTTCTTTTTTTATATCGATTGCCTGATCGAAAATAGCAAGTAATGCTTGGCGTCGACATGAAGATGTCTCTATCCATCGAATCATTTGTCCTAACTTATGCTGCTTTTGAACAAGACGCTGCTCAATATGGGCACATATTTTATTTATAATATCTTGTTTTATCTTCTTTGGTAGTAAAACTTGTTCTTTAATAACACCATGTTGCTCCAACTGATATTTTAAAAAACGCCAATGAACTTCTGGTATCCCTAGTTCTCTTAACAATTCTTCTTCCCTTTGACGTGATAACAACATTTCATCCTTATAGCCATAAAGAATGGTGCATATTACTTTTACCGCTTCACAGTTAGGAAGTTCCTCTTCAATCATAAATTGAGGCAATTGACTATCTCCGTTCATATAAAGCAAAATAGCAACACTAGGATTCCCATCACGCCCTGCACGGCCTATTTCTTGAATGTATGCTTCAATGTTGCTAGAAAAATGAAAATGAATCACATAACGAATATTTTTTTTATTAATTCCCATTCCAAACGCACTTGTACAAGCAATAATTTCTAACTGATCATTTATAAATTGTTGTTGGATAAGCATTCGTTCTTCTTGTTCCATTCCACCATGATAATATGCTACCTTCTTTATATCATGTTCTTGCAAATAATCTGTAATTCGCTTCGTCCATTTTCTGCTTCCACAATAAATAAGACCTGGTCCTTCTAATTCCTTTACATGCATAAGCAACCGTTGAAGTTTCTCATCCAATGTTTCTACTTCTTCTACCACATAAGCAATATTAGGTCGATCTAAGCTATGAACATGTTCAACTACCTCATCTAATTCTAAATGCAAGCGAATGTCTTCTACAACATGCTTAGATGCTGTAGCCGTTAATGCTAAAGTAGCAAAGGGGTGTAGTTGTTTCCGATATGTTTTCAACTTTAAATAATCTGGGCGAAATTCATGTCCCCACTGAGAAATACAATGAGCTTCATCAACAACAAAAAGGGAGATATGTATCTTTTTTAATCGCTCAAAGAAAAGCTCATGTTGTAACATTTCTGGTGAAATAAAAATAAATTTATATTGATGCAGGCGGGAAATCGCTTCATTTTTTTCTTTTGCTGAACGAAAACTATTAAAAGCAATTGCCTTCTTTTCTCCAAATAGACGTAGTTGATTGACTTGGTCTTCCATTAACGATAAAAGAGGCGAAATAATTAAGACACATCCATCTAATACATATGCAGGAAGTTGGTAGCATAATGACTTTCCTGCACTTGTAGGTAATAATGCAATGACATCTTTTCCTTGTAACAAATCTTCGATAATCTCCTTTTGTCCTTGTCGAAAAGAAGAATATGAAAAATGCTGACGTAACACTTCTTCAAGTTGCAAGTTTCTCCCCCTCCTTTGCTAAAACAAGGCGAATTGCAAAATAAGACACCGAATCTCCTACGTATTCTTTTATTTTTTTTAATTTATTCGTTCTTAATGTAATTACAGCATGTTTTATCATTTCATGTTCTTCAGAAGAAACAAATGTATGCAAATGAAAAGCACCTGTATGTACCATAATTTCAACAATATGATCTTCAATCGTACTTTGTTTTAGTTTTCGCTTTAAAGCAATTTGTTCTATCGTATATCCTTGCTTGATAAGTGTATAGGTTACTTTTGTCGATTGACTAAGACCTGCATGTTCATGGAATTCATACAGCTTCTTTAATTGAACAATATCATCATTAAAGCGAATTTCGTGCACAGCCTTATGGAGAACAGAGACAAACTCAATATACGTTCGATAGACATTTTTATTCCTTCGTTGTCCTATCTGAGTATATGTAAGACCTGCTCGCTTGTAACCTGTTAAACGAGCGACAAATATATCAGCACTAGTAGGTGTACATTGTTGCAATATCATTTCTAATTCTTTTTTAACACAACTTGCAACCTCATTTATTGATTGAAACGATTGCTGAAATAAAAACATTTTAATTTTTGTTTGAATATATGTATTTTCTTCAATTGGAATAAATTTTTTCTCTTCATATTGTAAATAAGAAAGCGTTTGAATTAGAAGATTAATGTGTTTCCAAAAATGTTTTCCATCCTCACCATACTCATAACCATTTAAATAATTTGGCAACGGATTTTGTTCGTAGTAGCTTCCTACTTCTTTGTGACCTTTTTCCGAAAGAACGTACACTTTTTCGGATTGGAGTAACAAAAAATCCTTTTCCACTAATTCTTCTACATACTGATAAAAAACCTTCTCTTTTAATCCTTTAAATAAAGAAAAAAGAAATAAAAATTGAAATAAATGTCCATCTTGAATTGTTTGTCCAGATCTTTTTCCGTTTAATAAATGGTAGACAGAGGCAATTGTCCTTTCCCCATTAATTTTGTCTACACAATATAAAATTAAATAATGGAGTTCATTCACTGCCATGCATCTCCTTATGGATTATACCTATTATATTACCATAATTCGGTATTCTGTTCATTATCCCCTTTCTTATTCAAAGAAATTTTATTTATTCCTAGATATTTGATTTCTTAGTTGAAAAGTTAATAAAAGCAATTTAAAATGGTAGAGTAAGGATATGTAAGATATCTAAATATTTTAACAAAAATAAACGGGAGGTACACACCATGCCTAAATACACAATTGTTGATAAAGACACTTGTATCGCTTGTGGTGCTTGCGGTGCTGCTGCGCCAGACATTTACGATTATGACGATGAAGGAATTGCTTTTGTAACACTTGACGACAATCAGGGTATCGTTGAAATTCCTGATGTTTTATTGGATGACATGATGGATGCATTTGAAGGATGCCCAACAGATTCAATTAAAATCGCAGACGAATCATTCGATGGCGATGCATTAAAATTTGAGTAAACAAAAGCACTTATAATAAAGAGGCTACTAC
>JBJEFI010000079.1:101138-106923 GCA_051873875.1 Bacillaceae bacterium
CTAATCCTTTTAATGTTTGTGATTTTTTCCATATATAATATGTTGGCAATACTAACATGATAGATGCTAAAAGGTTAGCAAATTCCCCAACTGGAATACCAGCCGTTCCACCTCTCACCATATAGTACAGGAAGTTTTTAAAGAATGATACTAAAATCCCTGCAACTGGACCATATAAAATCATCGTTACTAAAGATGTAATATCCGAAATATCAATCTTTAAGAATGGTGGGAATCCTGGTACTGGAATCTCGATTAATGCCATCAAAATAAATCCAATCGCACTCATCATCGAAATAACAATCATTTTTTTTACATTTTTACTTCTTTCCATGTTCCTCTCTCCTTTTCCATCGCCTATCTTAATAGAACGAAAGAGGCTTCCCATGTACAAAAAATCCCCTCTACAACATGCAGAAGGGAGAAATAGGTACATCGAATAAGAGTATACTTATGCTATATTTTTCACATAGCAACAAATAAACCCGCGAAACCTCTACCTTCTCCCATCCAGACTATACTGTCGGCTCTAGACTCTCACTAGATCCTGCCTTTCGGCTCGCGGGCTTAGAAGTAATCCTTCTTTACCGCCGATCGGGAATTTCACCCTGCCCTGAAGATAGTACAATATTAAATTAAATTACATTTTCATTATAATGTAGTTTCCACTAGTTTGGAAGTATTTTGTTCTAATTTTCCAAGAATAATTTCTTTTACTTCCTCACCATCTAATGTTTCTTGTTCTAACAATGCTTTAGCCAATAATTCTAGTTTGTCAAAGTTGTTTCGAATAATATGTTCACAACCATTTGCTGCTTCTGCAAATATCTTATCCATTAATTCATCTTTTTTCCCTTTATTAAAAGATAATGAATAACCATCTTTTCCCATTCCAAAATAATCTACCATTCGTTCAATAAGTTGTTTCGCTTGTTGAATATCGCCGGCAACACCAACGGAATGTTCGCCATATACAACTTTCTCTGCAATACCACCAGCTAAAATCATCATTAAGCGATCCATTAATTGGGTTTTTGTTGATAACTCTAATTCTTTTGGAACTGGCGCTACATAACCAAGGGCATCTCCCCTTGGAATAATAGTCGCTTTTCGAACGCTATCTGGGTCTGTTAAAACAGCAATTAACGCATGACCACCTTCATGATAGGCAACTCTCTCTTTCGTGCTGTATTCGGAGATTTTTGTTGTTTCATTCCCTAGAATTAAACGGTCTAATGCGTAATAAATGTCTCCCATCGCAATTTCATTACGCCCATTCATAAAGGCATAGTTTGCAGCACTTAAAAACAAGTTTTCTAACTCTGCTCCTGAACAACCTGTTGTCATACGTGCAATTTTTTCCACATTACTTTGCACTTCTTCTGTCACTTTTTTCCCTTTAATATGAATATTTAATATTTCTAATCGACCTTTTAAATCTGGTAAGCCTATCGAAATTTTATAATCAATACGACCGGGACGAAGTAATGCTTTATCTAACATATCTAATCTGTTTGTAGCAGCAACAAAGAAAACATCTTCCATTGGAATGATACCATCTAGTTCCGTTAACAATTGGTTTAATGTACGGTCACTTTCATCGTTTGTAGCATTTACCTTTCTTTCTCCCGCAATAGCATCAATTTCGTCAATAAACACGATGGCAGGTGATGTTTTTCTTGCCTTTTCAAATAATTCACGAATACGTTTTGGCCCAACCCCTACAAATAGCTCCATAAATTGGGAACCACTTGTCGAATAGAAAGTTGCACCAATTTCATTTGCTAATACACGAGCTAATAATGTTTTCCCTGTTCCAGGAGGTCCATATAACAACAACCCTTTTGCAGGGCGTATTCCTAATTCTAGCGCCTGATCTTTGTTATTAAATAATTTAATCATATGCTTAAGTTCCTCTTTTGTTTCATCACTTAAGCCACCTATATCGTCAAAAGATACTTTCGGTACATCTTGCATTCCATCTTTTTCTTTTTTCCCTTTTTTATTATCAAAAGAATTTTCTTGTAGCATATTTGGATATTTGGCTTTTTGACGATTAGACACAATTCTACTAATGATATAAATCAATACCCCTATCGCAATAACTGACCACCAGTTAATTGTTTTTGCCTTAAATATATAACGAAGATCGTACTCTTGAACTATCTTTGCTACAAAATCACTACTTTTAGGAACTATTGTATAATAGGAACTCTGTGAGCTTTTAAGCACGACTCTCCCGTTAGACTCATATTCCGTTAAAGTAAGTTTCTCTTTATTTCCTGCCTCTACTTGTTCTTTAATGATCTCTTCTAATTTATTTAACGATACATACACATTGCGTTTCCCTTGTTGTTCTACTTGCTTGGTGTCTACACTGGCTTTTGTATCAGTTTGTGCATAAACTGGATTATAGGAAAACAAAGAACAGCTAAACACCATAAATATGAAAGAAAAATATATTAATCTCTTTATATTTCGTCCCATCTTTTTGTCAACCCCTCATTCCCTAATTTAAATTATATTATTATTTTACAACAATTTTCTAAATCTTCAAAACAACTTCTCTTAGAAATGTTATAATTATTAAGACAACATATAGCAGGGGTTATTTGTTGAAAAAATTTCTTTTTTCATTAAAGGGGAGGATACTTTATGTTTCAATTACTTATTACAGACCATATTTCATTAGAACAAGTGGCTTCTATTATCAATCCAGATGAGGCAGAACTCATTGTCGGATCGGTAAAAGATGCACACATTGATCTTAATAAGATAGATGGGATACTTGTAAGAAGTGCAACAAAGGTTCGAGAAGATCTTTTAGAGAAAATGCCTAATTTAAAAATTATTGGCCGTGCAGGGGTTGGTGTCGATACAATAGACGTAGCAGCTTGTACAAAACGAGGAATATTAGTCGTCAATGCGCCAAATGGAAACACAACATCTACTGCAGAGCATACATTTGCAATGATGATGTCACTATTGCGCAATATTCCACAAGCAAATATTTCTGTAAAATCAAACGAATGGAATCGATCTGCATTTATCGGTAGAGAACTTTATGGAAAAACATTAGGTATCGCTGGATTAGGGAAAATCGGGGTAGAAGTAATGAAACGAGCAAAGGTATTCGGGATGAAGGTACTTGCTTTCGATCCTTTCTTAACAGAAGAACGAGCAAAACAACTTCAAGTTCAAGCTGTCACAATTGATGAATTACTTACTTTATCAGACATCATAACTGTTCATACACCTTTAACGAAAGAAACATATAAACTAATTAATGCAGAAAACTTAGCATTAACAAAAAAAGGAATTTTTCTAATCAATTGTGCTCGAGGAGGCATTATTGATGAACAAGCAATTATTCAGTATATCAACAATGGAACAATTGCTGGTGTAGCACTTGATGTGTTCGAAAATGAACCACTTCTAAATCATCAACTAGTTGAAAAACATGAAGTCATCGTAACACCACATATTGCAGCTTCTACTGTTGAAGCTCAAGAAAATGTAGCAACTCAAGTTGCCGAAGATATCGCAAGATTTATTTCTAATTTACCTGTTCAAAACGCTGTTAACATTCCAAGTATGACAAAAGAAGATTTCGTTCATTTATTACCATTTATGGAATTAGCAGAAAAAATGGGAACATTTTTAGCTTATTCTATCGATGAACCAATTACAGAATTGAAAATTGCATATGAAGGTGAACTTAGCCAATATAACACTGATATTGTAACAAAGCACGCATTAGTCGGCCTATTGAAACGAAAATTCGGTTCACGAATCAATGTAGTAAACGCAACAATGGTAGCAAAAGAATCTCAATTCACATACGGCGAAAGCTTTACACCAAAGCGTTCTGGTTATACAAACTGTTTAACAATCCGCGCAACAGCAGGCAAAAAACAACACACTGTAAAAGGGACTTCTTTCGCTGAATTAGGTGGAAGAGTTGTATCTGTAAATGATTATGAAATTAATTTTGAACCAACGGGAACACAATTATTTATTCATCACTTAGATAAAATAGGAATGATTGGAAGAGTAGGAACAATACTTGGAAAAGTAGATGTCAATATTGCTTCGATGGATGTAGGTCGAAAGCAAGTTGGAGGAAAAGCTGTAATGATCATTACAGTAGACAAAGATGTTCCTACTACTGCAATTGAAGAACTAAAAAAATTAGATAACATCATTACTGTTAAACAAATTGATATGGACTAATTATTAATAGAATTTTAGTAGTGAAACTTTTAACATTCATTACACAAAAAGAGGGTTTCCCAATCTAAGGAATACCCTTTTTTTCTATTTTTTAATTCATATCTTTATGGAAGAATCGAAATTTCTTTTCTTTCTCCTTTATTGAAGGTCATCAATGATGTATAGCCTGTCTCTAAAATAAGCTTACGTGCTTCTTCATAACGATGTCCTACTTCTTGAGGTAGATGCGCATCTGATGACATTACAATTGGAATTCCTTTTTGATAGCACATTTTCAATAAACGTGGGTCTGGGTAGATTTCTCCTACCATTTTTCGTAAACCAGCCGTGCTTATTTCCACACATGTTTTCGATTGCGCTAATGCATCGGTAATTCGCTCATATTGTTGTAAAAGAAAAGCTTCATCTGCTGGAATATACTTAAAAATTTTCACTAAATCAACATGTCCAACAATATCAAATAAATTCGACTGAGCTAACGTTACAATTTGATTGTAATAACGTGTATATATGTCATACAAATCTTTCCCTTCCCAATCTCGTTTGTCTAAATCAATTGGAAAATCCCCATTCCAATGAACGGAGCCGATAACATAATCAAAATCGTATTGATTAATAAACCGCTTCATTTCTTCATGACTTTCTGGTGTATAGTCCATTTCAATGGACATTTTTACATCAATCCCTTTATTCCAAGCTTGGTGAAATAAAGCCACATAATCATTCATGTCATAATAACGTCTTGCTTCCATCCAAGGTTTTGACACAATGTCCTTTGTTTGATAAAAATGATACGCATGTTCAGAAATACCAAGGTGAGCAATTCCTTTCTTTTTTGCCTCATTTGTAAATTCTTCTAGGTATTCTAACGTTAATGTCCCTTTTTCTAAATGGGTATGGTAGTCTGTATACATCTTGCTCTCCCCTTTAATCTTCTGTTTTAAACACATTTCCACCCCGTACATACTCAATATCATTCACACGTTGTCTTACATTGACAACACGGGCTAACACAAATAATAAGTCTGATAGTCGATTTAAATATGTTAATACATGTACATTAATTTCTTCTTCTTTTTTTAATGCTACCACTTCTCGCTCGGCACGTCGAACAATCGTACGAGCAATATGCAAATAAGAAGCTGCTGTAGACCCTCCCGGTAAAATAAACCTTCTCAAAGGAGGTGTTTGTTCCATGTATGTATCGATTTGTTTTTCTAACACTTCCACATGTCTTGCGTCTACCTTATACGGATACGTACCTTTTACAATTGCCAAGTCCCCACCACAATCAAATAATTCATGTTGAATACCTTCTAAATCACGATAAATATCTTCAAATTCGCTTCCTTGTAAAAATGTCATTGCCAGTCCAATAAATGAATTTGCCTCATCTGTTGTACCATACGCACTAACTCGAACATTATCCTTCCATGTTCGAGCACCTACTAAACTGGTTTGTCCTAAATCACCTGTTCGCGTATAAATTTTCATCTTCCTATCCCCTTTTTTGAAAATTCACTCTCTTTTATCATACACATTTCTAATTAAA
>JBJEFI010000080.1:0-10520 GCA_051873875.1 Bacillaceae bacterium
TTCTTAAATCTTATTTTTATAAAAAAGACCCACCTTGTTCCCCTTTACTAAGAGGCGTGGTGGGTTTTATTAATTATAGTTAATTTTTATATATATTTCCGATGTGTCATTTTTCCATCATACGTATACAGTACAGCCTTATTCTCCACAACCGTCTGCATATTCACCGGCCGTCCCCATAATTGATAAACATATGGCATTACTTTCTCTAAATACTTTACATCTAATTCCATACCTTCATACTCATGCTTTAAATACAATTCTCCACTTTTTAAATAATCTCCATCTACAACCGTTAAATATGGAAATCCTCCGTTTACTCGGGTATTTACTAATTGATCCCGTACATGCTTCCATTCTTTATCGACTACTTTGTAGTCCTTCCCTTGTTTTTGGAACAAATACATATCCTCGCGTAGTACAAGATCTTTCGTTAAATAGTTCCGCATAAAGGACATATCAGAATCTAATTCACGTACTTCAAACATTTTCTCCCGTCCGCTACCTGGTAACACACCATCCTTCTTCATTTGTTCTGTTGGATTATTGTAGCGTTCTTCAATATCTTCAAAAATACGCAATCCTAAGTAATATGGATTAATACTTGTTTTCGATGGCTGTATGACACCTGCGTTTAATTTCGCATATTCTATTGCTTCATCACTGTTTAAATCCAATTCCCTCATAATCCGAATGTGCCAATAGCTAGCCCAGCCTTCATTCATGATTTTCGTTTCTAATTGTGGCCAAAAATACAACATTTCTTCTCGCATCATCGTTAATATATCTCGTTGCCATTCTTCTAGCTCCCGACTATATTGCTCAATAAATAATAAAATATCTTTTTCTGGTTGGGGTGGAAATTGTTTTTTTATATTTTTAGTTTTTGTTTTTTCTTCTTTTCGATTTTCTAATTTCCATAAATCATCATAAGGTGTAGGTGGCTTCACATCTTCCATTATCTCTTCATCTTCCATCGTCCATGCTAATTTCGGACGAACAAGGGATGGATCAATATGCTCTTGAATTGCTAAGACTGCGTCCAAAAATTCCTCTACTTGTTTTTTCCCGTATTTATGCTCATACGCTTTAATTCGTTCAGCAGTTGCTGCCATACTTTCAACCATATCTCGCTTTGTATTGGAAAAACGAACATTATTTTTAAAGAAATCACAATGAGCTAAAACGTGAGCCACAATTAATTTATTTTGGACAAGTGAATTCGTCTCAAGTAAAAAGGCATAACATGGGTCAGAATTAATAACCAATTCATAAATTTTACTTAAACCTAAATCATAATGAATTTTCATTTTAAAAAACTGCTTTCCAAAGCTCCAATGAGAAAAACGAGTTGGCATGCCGTAAGCACCAAATGTATAAATAATATCAGCAGGACATATTTCATAACGCATTGGATAAAAATCTAAGCCAAATCCTTTGGCAATTTCTGAAATTTGATCAATGGAATACTCTAAGTTCTGATAATCAACAGTTCGCATAGGACACTCCCTTTCTAAGAAAAACTGTAGGCAGTCTTTTTTGTATCTCGTAGCGAAGAAAAAAGGTTAACCCATTATCTCCAAAAGAATACTTGTAGGTAACATCTCTACCTCGCTAAAGCTTATTTACATAGCTAAAGACGTTTACAATCTCCTTTTCCTTATTACATGTATACTTTCTATTGGATAAAAAAATACATATCTCCAATGGAAGCCATCTAACGAAAGAAATCCTTTTATTTTTCCAACAAAAAATACCACAGCTTTCGACTGCGGTATTTATAAAATCAGTTATTCTCTGTTTTAATCTTCATCTGCAAAATTAATATGTGCAAATCCCTCTTTTAATTTTGCCTCTAATTTATCAATGTGTCCTTTTACGACACTTGCATCTTTATCTATATCTGCCTCTAAATTATTTATTATATCCATTACTTCTTTATGCACTGCTTTTTCTTTATCGCTAACATTCACGTTTAGCTTTTCAATGTCCCACTCTGCTTTTATTTCATCAATATCTGCTTTTAATTCCATTTTATCTTCTGTTCCTGCAACGTACTCCTTGCCTTCTTCCACTAAATCATATGCATCATAAGCAAATTCATCCATCCATACGTTCGCCTTCACATCCAGATCTTCTACATCCGTTTCTGCTCTTACAAATACATCTTTAAATTTTGTTTCCACATCTTTTATTGCTGTTTCTACACTACTTTTTGTAGCAGCTGTATCATTTACTATTTTTTCTAATTCATTATGTGCAGCAGTTAATTGGTCTAATTCAGATTTTGACGCATATGTTGCTGCATCCTTACTTGTTAGTTTTTTATGTAATTTCGCTAAATCTCGCTGAATATGTCTTTTCTCCCCTTCTGTAAAGGTGTCATCTTCATATGCCTCAATAATATCCTCTTTAATATCCTCAACATCTTCCGCTTGCTCATGTACCCAATGGCTAACTGTATTAGTTGTATTCCCATTCGGGTTAGGGTTTGTATCATTATTTTTATTGTTATTACACCCTACTTGAAGCATCAGTATCAACGCAGAACCTATAATAAATATTTTTTTCATATTTCCTTCCTCCATTCCTTTATTCTTTTCTAGTTTCGACAAATTTATAATGAATATGCATTTGTGATTCCTTTTTTAAAGAAGGATTTTTAACAAAATATTGCTTGCTTAAAAAGAACTTCTCAGCCTCACACTAAAGATACTCCGATAAATAAAAAGGAGGAAAAACAATGGAATTAAACAACCAATTTCACTCCATTGACGTAAATAACGATTATGATAAAGCATTACTTTACACATATAGCTGTCGTTGGGATCAATTATTAGTACTAATGGTACAAACAGAAGATGAAATCTTCTCTAAAAAAATCGAACATTTTTTACATGCATTTAAATATGAACGAGACCTCCAAGTAGTAGATGGAAAACTAAATCAATTGCTTCAGTATATCGATCATGCAACAGAGGTACTTCATTAAAACCATTACCTCTTTCTTACCATAAATTATACTTCAATAACGATATGTTGTACAAAAATTTACTATTAATCGAAAGGTACCTAATTAACATTTAAAGGTACCTTTTTGTATAAAATTCCTCTTCATGTCTACACTAAAAGAATAAACGAACTAACTACGTAAGGCGTGATACAGGTGAAGCGTAATTATTTTATCTTTTTATTTATTTTTGTATTTATTATTAGTGGTTGTACAAAAGAAAATAAAGAACCTCCACATATTCAAAAGCAGGAAACCGCCTTTTCTGGTGTAAAATCAAAAGATGGGAAAATAAATATTTTAATTGTTGGTATTGATTCTCGTGGAGAAAAATCATCTCGATCTGACTCCATTATGATTGCTCAATACGATCAAAAGCGGCAAACGGTTCAAGTTGCCAGTATTATGAGAGATTCATTCGTCTTTATTCCTACTTATAAACATGGCTATCACAAAATTAATACTGCTTATTTTTTAGGTGGACCTGAATTGCTGCGAAAAACAATTAAAGAGAACTTTCACATTGATGTAGAACATTATATGGCAATTGATTTTGATGCTTTCATCAAAATTGTTGATTTGATTGCACCGGAAGGTATTGAAGTAGATATAAAGCAAAATATTATTGAAGATATGGGATTAAATTTGCAACCTGGTATCCAACGCCTTCATGGAAAAGAGCTATTAGCATATGCACGATTCCGCCATGATAACGAAAGTGACTTTGGACGTGTTCGACGTCAACAAGAGATCTTAAATGCTTTAAAGGATGAATTTACATCTCAAACAAACCATATAAACGGTATTTTACAATTAACAAAAACAGGCCAAGAATTACTAAAATACGTAGATACAGATATGAATATAGGTACGATTTTATCTTTATCTGGAGATGTACTCCTTAATCAAGTTAAATCGATTCATACGATTCGTATTCCCATTAAAAACAGCTTTGAAGATAAGACATATGATTATGCAGGACGAGTATTAGATTTAGATATTAACAAAAATCGAGATGCGTTAAAACAATTTTTTGATGGTGGAAGCGAAACGAAAATTGAAGAGCGAAATAATTAAAAGAACCACATGATTTCATGTGGTTCTTTCTTTTAGTTCATTAATTTTTCAATGTTTTCCATAAAGGATTTTTTTAATGACTCTAATTTATTGTGACTATCTTCTAATGAGTTGCCTTTAATTCCAAAATAGAACTTTACTTTTGGTTCTGTACCTGATGGACGTAAGCATACCCATGAAGCATCATCTAAAATATATTTAATAACGTTCGATTTTGGTAAATGAATTTCTTCTGTTTCTGAAGTTGCAACCTTTGTGCTGACAGACGTTTTATAATCTTCTGCTACAACTACTGCATGACCACCAATTTCTTTCGGTGCATCACTACGATACGCTGCTAAAATTTCATTGATTTTTTCTGATCCATCTTTTCCTTTTAACGTTAAGGCTACTTGTCCCTCTAAATAATAGCCATATTTCTCATATAATTCGATTAAACCTTGGTATAATGTCATGCCACGTTTTTTATAATAAGCTGCCATTTCTACTGCTAATAAAGTTGCTTGAATGGCATCTTTATCACGAGCAAAATCACCAATTAAATAACCGTATGATTCTTCATATCCAAATAGGTATTTGTATTCGCCACTTTGCTCCCACTCACGGATTTTTTCACCGATAAATTTGAAGCCAGTTAATGTATTTGCTGTTGGAATACCATATGATTCTGCAATTGCTGCCCCAAATTCGGATGTAACAATTGTTTTACATAAAATACCGTTTGCCGGTAATACACCTTGTTCCTTTTTAGAAGAAAGAATGTAGTTTAATAACAGTGCTCCAGTTTGGTTTCCTGTTAAAATAACATATTCACCTTCGTTATTACGTGTTGCCACTCCTAAACGGTCCGCATCAGGGTCCGTTGCAATTAATACATCAGCATCAATTTCATTCCCTAATTTCATCGCATATTCAAATGCACTATGTTCTTCTGGATTTGGTGATTTCACAGTTGAGAAATCTGGATCAGCAATTGCTTGTTCCTTTACAACATGAACATTATGATAACCAAATGCTTTTAAACCATTTTGAACAGGCTTTAATGCTGTACCATGTAAAGGTGTAAAGACGATTTTTAAGTCATCCCCTACTTCAGCAGCTAATTCTGGATGAACAGAAATTGTTTTTAATGCCTCTGTGTATGCTTCATCAATTTCTGCACCAATCATTTTAATTAAACCTTTTTCTTTTAAAACTTCTTCTGATTCAACAGCGATTTCTAATTCATTTTCTACCGCATTTACATGGGCAATTACTTTGTCTGCATCTTCAAGGTTTAATTGAGCACCATCTTCTCCATATGCTTTATATCCATTATATTCAGGTGGATTATGACTAGCTGTAATCACGATACCACCAAATGCATTTAAATGACGAACCGCAAATGATAATTCTGGCGTTGGGCGTAATTCTTCAAATACATAGGTCATAATACCATGAGATGCTAATGTTTTCGCTGACTCCATTGCAAAGAATGGTGATTTATGACGAGAATCATAAGCAATGACAACGCCACGTTTTTTCGCTTCTTCGCCAAAACCTTCAATATATCGAGCAAAGCCTTCATTTGCTTTGCGAATTGTATAAACGTTCATTCGATTAGTACCTGGGCCAATTTCCCCTCGCATGCCTCCTGTACCAAACTCTAAATTTTTATAAAAGCAATCTTCTAATAATGCCTCGTTTGCTTCGTTTTCTAATAAAATTGCACGTAACTCTTTATCTAAGTTTGTTGCATTTATCCACTTTTGGTGTGTTTCTCTCCATTGCATGTTGCTACATCCTCTCTGTGTATAATTTTCTCCTTGATATATAAACCGCATTCATTTTGCAGTCCTATCGTCTATGTTACCTGTTCTTTTGCTTCTTGTATATAGGAATACTATCCTTTTTATGTATAAATAGAAATAGATTTGATATAATACCACTATTTTACTTAAAATTTCGTTTCCATACTGTTTTTAACATATATTTCATATATTTTTATATTTTTTTAATTCCTATTTTTGTCATTTTATATTACATTTAATTTAGGTAATTATATTAAAAAAACATTTTCTATTATACAATAAGGAGTAGCGAATGAAGTATGTATTATATCCTTTATTTCTAGCTGGAATATTATTTTTACAAGGTTGTAGTTATATTCCTCAACCAATAAACACTATTAAAAAGCCAAATCTTACAATAGAACAAAAAAAGACTTTAGACGATATAAAAGAAGAATTACCTTCAGGTGCTGAGATAATTCAAGTAAGTACTGAAAACTCTTCTCAAAAGTTTCACTACCAAGATTTAGATAAAGATAATCAAGAGGAATTAATTGTCTTTTATACTGAAAAAAACAAACCTTCAGAGGTTAAAATGGCTATTTTAGAAGAAAAAAAAACAACCTATCATTTAAAACAAGAACTTAAGTTACCAGACCAATCGATAAAAAGAGTAGATTTTACTGATTTAGATAAGGATGGTACAAAAGAAATATTACTACATTTTTCTTACACGCCTATAAAAGCAGAAGAAAAGAATTTATTTATTTATAGTGCAGATAAACAAGGATTTTATCAAAGAATGAATATAAAAACATACTACGATGCAAGCATTATTCCTTATAACGATTCCTACGTTCTTTTATTTGTCTCAAAAAAGGAAAATGAAACACTTATTACGCTTTCTACCTATGAAGACAAAAAAATAAAAGATTGTTATCAACTTACCTTACCATTTCATATTTTTGAAATAAGAAATATGAAATATGGGAACATTTCAAAACAAGAAGTCGGTTTAACGATTGACTTTATTGCAGAAGAAGAACAACTAAAAATAATGATGCTTCAAATAGAAGACTATACGCTAAAACAAATTCAAAAACCCCTTATCTCTGAAGCCACTTTTTTAGGTAATAGTGCAGATTATAATGGTGATTCCATCATTGACATACCTGTTAGTGAAACGGTATATACATATGATGGCCATTATATTGGCATTACTTATTTTTACAATTGGGATGGGAATAACGATTTTAAATTAAGCTGGTCTAGTTATGTCAATACAACAATAGGGTACACGATTATAATTCCTAACATATATGAAAAAACAATTAAAATAACAGAAACTGAAAACATAATAACAGCTATAAATAAAGAGACTGGAAATGAATTATTTACAATTTTTAAAGTAAACAACGAAAATATGGTGAAGGAATTAGCCATACATTCAAAAACACAACCCCAACTAATAAAGATCGATAAAGACTATCATATATTAGGTAAGAAAAAAGATAACGTATATGTAGTACAAAAAAAAGATGGCTTTTTTGAAAAAGGGTTCCAATTTATTCCATATTTACAATTTTAGTAATTGAGGTGCACAATGAGTAAAATATTGTTAATTGAAGATGAAGAAAGTATTAGAGGCTTTATTAAATTAAGCCTCAATCGCTTTGGATTTGAAACATATGAAGCAGCTTCTGGTGAAGAAGGTTTACTCCAATATGCTAATATAAAAGATGTCGAAATCATTTTATTAGACATTATGCTTCCTGGAATCGATGGATTTGAAGTTTGCAAACGAATTCGTGAACAAAATGAACATGTTGGGATTATTATGTTAACAGCCCGTTCTCAAGAAGTAGATCGTATTAACGGCTTAGCGCTAGGAGCAGATGACTATATCAATAAACCATTTAGTCCTTCAGAATTAATTGCACGTATTTATTCCCTTCTTCGTCGTGTTCACGCCATTACAAAAAAAGATGAAAAAGCAAATGCAAATAAAGATACAATCATTGTCGATTCTATTTTTACGTTAAATATGGCCCATCGTCAGTTATTGAAACGAAATAAACCAATTGAATTAACACCTACAGAGTACTCGATTACAGAAATATTAATAAAAAATAAAAACAAACCTATTAGTCGAAATGATTTATTAGATGAAGTATGGGGAATGGATTACTCTGGCGATACAAAAATTGTCGATGTAAACATTCGTCGCCTTCGTCAAAAAATTGAAGAAGATCCTTCTCAACCGACTTATATTACAACTGCTTGGGGATTTGGTTATCAATGGTCAGAAAACATGGAATGAAAAGTCTACGTAATAAAATTATTCTTCAATATGTACTTGTTATCTTTATTACACTTGTCCTCCTACAAGGAGCAGTTTTGGTATTCATTAACGGGTATTACTACAATGGTCTTGAAAAGTCAATTGCAACTCACATTAGAGTTTCAACTAACTTTTTAGAACGTTATTTTACATATAACTATTTTACAATGAATAACATACACAGTTTTATTCTTGAAAATTTTCATTATGAGCCAGCGGAACTCCAAATATTAGATAGAGAGTGCAGAGTTACAGCAAGTACATCTGGTTTTGATCAAAACAAAGTAATAAAAACACCCGAGGTAAAAAGAACCATTCAAAGTGGAAAGTTAGAAAAATGGAAAGGCAGAGATGAAGAAACAAATGAAAAAATAATGGCAATGTCTTTTCCAATACAATTACATAGTAAACAAAACATTATTATTCGCTATGTCATATCAACAGAAAAAATAGAGAACACTTTACAAAATATCTTCTTCCGTAATCTTGCCGTTACTGCTAGCATCCTGATTATTGTTTTAGGAATTAGTATAGCTTTTACCCGTTCGCTCTTAACGCCAATTAAAGAGATTATTGATGCTTCTCACAAAATAGCACAAGGGAATTTTAATTTTAAATTAAAGGAAAACTATGATGGGGAAATGGGTGAATTAGCTAGTACTGTAAATTATATGGCAAAGGAAATTCAAAAAACAGAAAAAATGCAACATGCATTTATTGCCTCTGTTTCTCATGAATTACGAACACCACTTACTAGTATTAAAGGCTGGAGTGAAACAATGCTAATCGGCGATGAGATGAATGACGAAGAAGCGAAGCTTGCTTTTAAAATTATTTCCCAAGAATCAGATCGATTAATTGGCTTAGTAGAGGAACTTTTGGATTTTTCTCGTTTACAAGCAAATCAAATTGTCTTACACAAAACAGAAATTTCTTTAGGCAATACAATTCAGGCTGTCGTATCTCAATTAAAAGCAAAAGCAGCTAAAAGACAAATTACCCTAAAAACAAATATCCAAGCAAACCCAATCATTAGTGTCGATGAAAATCGAATAAAACAAGTACTAATCAATCTTGTCCATAACGCTATGAAATATTCTCCTCCTAATTCTACTGTAACTGTTTATACAGCAGAAAACGATGAACAATTTCTTATTACTGTTGAAGACAAAGGGATTGGAATTAAATCAACAAATTTAGAGAAAGTGCGAGATCTTTTTTATCAAGAAGATACAAAAAAAGAAGGCATGGGGATTGGATTATCGATTACTGAACAGATTGTTAACCTTCATCAAGGGAAATTACTGATTGATAGCGAACTTGGAAAAGGAACAACAATTACGATTGTATTACCGAAATAAATTTTCCTTCTTGTACATGTGAACCTATAAAGTGTTCATACTACTAAAGAAGGAGGGATAAGCATGCCAGAAATTCGCTGTAGTGTTTCAAATTGTACCCATTGGGGACAAGGAAACTTCTGTCAAGCAGCTTCGATTCTTGTTCAATCAGAAGCTTATGAATATGCGCAAGATTATCAAAATGGCACTGGTGATATGTTGGTAAATTCTATTTTAGATGGAGATATCCAAACAAATGCTGTTCACAGCGGTGAAACATGTTGCCATACATTTAAACCAAGAGCATAACTAATTATACTATGATTATTAAGTGAAACTTCCATAAGTAGACATTTTCCTTCAATTTCTACTAATCGTAAGTCACATGAATTGGCTTTTCGCTATTTTTGAAAAGCCAATTTTTAGTATCCGTTAAAAACAGAATAACGACTAAAAAAACCATTGTGCATTTGTTCCTAATAAGCCAAATAGCAAAATGGTTTTTATTTATCTTGTTCTATCTATTCTCTTTCTTATTACAAAATTGGACTTTTTCTTAGGTTATATTTCGTAAAAAAACGGCCTTATTCATTAAAAAATATCATTTTTCTACACATTCGCACAGACTTAGGACATCCTACCTACATATGTTGTAGTATCCTTACTATAGAAAGAGGTATCACGAACATGTGTTGTGAATGTACTAAAAAGCGTCGTTCATCTTGTCCAGAAGAGTCAAATGTAACAATTGATAATGGATTAAGCGCTATTCCTAATATTACACGTATCCTTTGCAGTAGCCAAGCTGCGCCTGTAGAAGAAAAACCATGTCATACTTGTCATCATGACAAAGCTAAAAACAAAAAGCATGAAAAAGAGAATGATTGGGTCTTTCATCATGAACATCATAAAAAAGAGGATGACTGGGATCATGAACACCATGAAAAAGACGATGACTGCGACTGTGACCATGATCATCATAA
>JBJEFI010000080.1:10620-34114 GCA_051873875.1 Bacillaceae bacterium
ATCATGAACACCATGAAAAAGACGATGACTGCGACTGTGACCATGATCATCATAAAAGAGACGATCATCGAAACCATTGTGGGCGCAAACACCATCAGTGCGGATGTAAATCAAGCTTAGGCTGGGACAAATTCTGGGAATTCTAGATATCATTTGTGATGCATCATATTCCCTCGCTCCTTTATTCTTCAAAATAACGTAATATATTCTCTTACCTACTCTAACAATAAAAAACAAAGCCTCCTTTAAAAAAGGAGGCTTTGTTTTTACAGTTTTGACGAATGTGACGAATGTACAAGACAGATAAAGAGAAAAGAGGTTTCATTTGTGACGGAATGTACCCTGCTTTCCTAATCTTGAGACTATTTCATTATACTATATAATAATTTGTTAAACATCCCCCAAGAGTAGGTATTCAATTCATCCTAAAGGATGAATAAAGACTCATCCTTTAGGATGGATATTCTCCATTTCGTTCACTACTTTCTCAAAAGCTGACACTATTTTTTCTTGATAACAAACATTTCGTAAAGAGGAAAGAATAGTCATTGCTTCCTCAGTAGTATGCTGTTTTTTTCCATTTATTCTAGGGTTTGTTAAGTCCATATATTCATCTACAATTCCAATAATTTGAGCAAAAATCGGAATTTCCTCTCCCCTTAATCGATAAGGATATCCTTGTCCATTTATATATTCACGATGGTACAAAATACCTAGACGCACTCTCTCTACTTCCTTCATATCTAATAATAAATCTGCACCAAATTCAACGCGTTTTTTCAACATTTCTCTTTCTTGAACCGTTAATATTTCTTCTTTTTCATATAAATAGTCTGGAGTATAAATCCATGTTACATAATGAACAAGAGCAGCTAAATCAATTTCCCAAGCTTGGATATCTTCTTCAGGAAAATATCCAGCTGTTTTTTCTATTAATTGACTCATTTTCCTTATCTCGTTTCTATTTATGTAACCTCTACTCTCAACTAAAGGAACAAATCTATTTAACAATTGGAACATTTTTTCTTTTTGTTGTTGCAACTGATAATGATCATATTTAATACGTAAAACTTTTGAATAATAAAAAATATAATAACCTAATATAATTGCAAATACACAATAAAAAATTCGTGTAAATAATTGGAAAATAATATCATCTATAACACTAGCATTTAGGAAGAAATACATCTGATATAAAACAAACGTACAAAAATAAATAACTGACCAATAAAAATAAATTTTGCCATTATAAATACAACAAATAATAAACGGATAAAAAAGCAATAAAACCCACTCTGTTTCTCCACCTACATTAGTGCACATTTCTAAAAAAAATATAAGGGTGAGTGTAAACAAAGCATATATATGTTCTTTCAGGAAATTTTCACCAAAAACTTCGAACTTTTTAAACCATATATAAAATCCCCACCAAAATAAACAGATTAACATAAAAAATAGAACTGCTTCTCCAAATGATTTTGGTTGATATATCCAATTAATTATAAAATAAATGCCAAAGCTTATTGTTAAATAAATGCTTATAATAAAGACCATACTTTCGGCAATGTATAATCGGGCATCTTGTCTCTTTTTAAAGTTATCCTTCATATATACTACCTTTAGCTCTCAATATATCCTAAATTGATTGCATGAATAACTGCTTGTGAACGATTTGGCTGCCCTGTTTTCTTTAAAATATTACTCACATGTGTCTTTACTGTTGCTTCTGAAATATATAATTTTTTTGCGATATGTTGATTGCTATAATTTTCGACAATTAATTGAAATACTTGTTCTTCTCGCTCTGTAAAATCAAATATATTATTAACAATCGCTTTCTTTTCCTTTTTCTTATGTGCATTTACAGTCACTTTTGGTTGAAAAATAGAATACCCATTCATTACTGTATCTAATATTTTTAGCATCTGCTCTGGCTTCGTATCTTTCATAATATAGCCATCAATACCTGCGTCGACAGCATTATAAATATCTTCACTTTCATCAAAAGCTGTTAATACAATAATCTTTACATTTGGATGCTTTTCTTTAATCATTTTACAACTTTCAATAATAGACGGACCTGGCATAATTAAGTCTGAAATAACCAAATCTGGTTCTACTTCTTCTAATATGCTTAATAACTCATTCCCATCTACTGCTTCTCCAATAATATCGAAATCAGATGAACTTTCTAATATAATCCTTAATCCAGTTCGAATAATTTGAAAATCATCTGCAATTACCACTTTGTGCATTCCTTATCTCCTTCTTGGTATAATTGCTGTTACTGATGTTCCTTTATTTTTAGCTGTTTCAAAATAAACATTTCCCTTCAGCTTTTCAATTCGTTCTCTCATTCCCCGCACACCAAATCGGCTACTTGTAATCATATCAACTGATTCTATCCCAATCCCATTATCCTTAATGATGATGGTCCATACCAGCGTATTGCAATCAATGATAATATGAATATTACTTGCTCTTGCATGCTTTAACACATTATTAACTGCCTCTTCAATAAAACGATAAATCGTCTCCTCTACTTCAACAGATTCTTGCGTAGTGCCTGCTTTATATTCAATCTCCACTTCAATCCCTAACCCTATTACCAGTTTCTCTAACAATTTTTCAATGGCATTCAATAAATTTGTTTCTTTTTTGATGTTACGTATACTTTCAATATAATTTCGTACTTCTTGATGACTATTTTCTACTTGAGAACCCACATGATCAATAATTTCTAATAAACTTGGGTCCTCATATTTTTTCGCTAACATTTTTAATTGAAATACTTTTGCATTTAAGAAAAATAACTGTTGTGCCAATCCATCATGCATATCTTGAGCTAGTTTGATTCGAAGTTCTTGCTTCATGCTTTCTTCTAATTCCTTTGTTTGTAAAATTACTTGAAAGCGATGATGCAGAACAAAAGAAATAAGATGTAAGTATAACAAATCAAATCGTTTTATTAATCTACGTTGTTCATTTACTAATACAATATAAGCTATTACTTCACGATTTCCTATAATTGGGAACGTTATTGTACTTTTATGTTGACCATCTATCCCTTGAATTATATGGTATCCTAATCGTTTTTGGGAAATAGCACCATTTGTTTGAATCATATATTTATAATGATTATGCTTCCAGTCAAATTCCTCTACTTTTGGGTGAAGCCAACATATATACGTTTCATCCGCATGAAATAATTTATCTAACAATCCTTCTATTTTTTCTGTCATTTCTTTTACATCTTTTGGAATGATTAATCGTGCCACTTTTTTTATGAAATAAATATTTCGATAAATCGTTACGATTGTTTTTCCGTAATGATAAATAATAAACATAAAAATAGCAATTATTAATAAAATCTGACTTTCCCATATTAGTTTCGATAATTTAACTGGCCATAGCTCTGGACGTACATAAAACTCCATTCCTAAACTGATAACTGTATACCAAATAAACGTAATAACAGCAGTTGATATACTTGTATGAAACATTAACCAAACAAACGTTGTTAATGAATAAATGAAAAAAGGACTGTTAAACCCATCCGTTTGATAACTCAATACTAAATTACAAAAGATATCTAAAAAGGCAATTGCAAATGCTTGATATTGGGTAGGAATGCGATTTATGTTAAATGTATAATAAAGATTAATAAAAGCTAACGGAATCATCATGATGATACTTCCATCGTAATTTTTCATATAAGAAATAATTCCAAGTAATAATCCAAACCATCTTATTCCTATTAAAAAAACAATTATATCTCTATTTAAATGCTTCATTTCTATCTTCTTTCTACGATTTTTTTCCAAAAATCTCTTCTTGTAATCGTCTGCCCGTCTTCGTTGCCGCCAATCCGCCTTTCGCTGTTTCACGAAGTGCTTCTGGCATTGTATTTCCAACTCGATACATCGCATCAATTACTTCGTCACAAGGAATTTTACTAGACACACCGGCTAATGCCATATCTGCTGCTATCATGGCATTTGAAGCCCCCGCTGCATTTCGTTTTACACATGGAACTTCTACAAGCCCTGCAACTGGATCACACACAAGACCAAGCATATTTTTCAAAGCAATACTCATTGCTTCTGCCGCTTGTGTTGGTGTCCCACCTGCTGCTTCTACTAAGGCAGCAGCAGCCATTCCACTTGCTGTCCCAACCTCGGCTTGACATCCGCCAGCTGCTCCAGAAATAGAGGCATTGTTGGCAACAATTAATCCAAAAGCGCCTGCTGTAAATAAAAAACGAATCATTTGATCCTTTGTTAAATTCAATTTATCCTTTACGCCAAAAAGAACACCAGGAACCGTCCCTGCTGAACCAGCTGTTGGCGTTGCACAAACAAGTCCCATTGCTGCATTGACTTCATTTGTGGCAACTGCACCTGCAACTGCTAATAAAATGATATCGCCAGAAATACCTTTTCCAGCTTGAATATAGTCATGTAATAGCTTTCCATCTCCACCAGTTAAGCCTGTATATGATTTTACTCCTTTGAATCCTTTTTCAACGGATTGTGTCATAATCTGTAAGTTATTTTCCATTCGAGCAATAACTTCTTCCTTACTTAATCCTGTTACATTCATTTCATGTTCTATCATTAATTCAGAAATAGGACATTCTCTTTCCTCTGCTAACTGCAATAGTTCTTTTACATTTCGAAACAATTTGCTTCATCCTTTCGGCACATTCTTTTCTATTATTTATTATTATAAAATAATTTTTAGTAACAGTGATAAATATTTTTCAGCACTTTTATTTTTCGGAAATGTTATTTTTTACTAATTATTATCCAATTTTAAACAATTGTCTACTTATTATTTTCAAAAAAAAATACTACTTCTATTTATAGAAGTAGTATTTCTCAAATCATTTATTTTTCTCCATATAATCGATATGCACCATGATGTGTTGGTCCTACATACTGATTTAATGGGAATGAATAACGAATTGCTTCTGTAATAAATGCTTTTGCAATATAAATTGCTTCTTTTACATCTTTTCCTTTTGCTAATTCAGCAGCAATTGCAGCTGAATATGTACAACCTGCACCGTGTGTGAAGCCGCCTTCGATACGGTCTCCTTCTAATACTTCAAATTCTTTACCATCGTATAATACGTCTATAGCTTTCTCGTGTTGTAACTTGCTTCCACCTTTTACTAACACATATTTTACACCAAGCTCATGAATTTTTTCTGCTGCTTCTTTCATTTTTTCAACTGTTGTAATATTTTTTACACCGCTTAATACACTTGCTTCAAATAAGTTCGGTGTTACAACAGTTGCTCTTGGAATTAACGTTTCCTTTAAACTAACAGCTGTTTCTGGATGAAGTACTTCATCTGTTCCTTTGCATACCATTACTGGATCAACAACAACATTTTCAATACCATGTTTTTCGATTGTTTCTGCTGCTAATTCAATGATTTCAACTGTACCTAGCATTCCTGTTTTCATTGCATCGATACCAACACCAACGACAATCGTTTCTAACTGTGCTTTTAATGCTTCGATAGAAATTGGGAATATTTGATGGTCCCAATTGTTATGTGGATCCATCGCAACTACTGTTGTTAAACCTGTCATTCCATATACACCAAGTTCTTGGAATGTTTTTAAGTCTGCTTGAATTCCTGCTCCACCGCTACTATCTGAACCTGCTATTGTTAATGCTTTAAACATCTTTTCACCTCGTTATAATTCGACAAATTTTATTAAAATGTAGCAATATCAAAATTATAGTATGTTTTTAACTAGATTCATACTTTTTCTTTTTATTTTACAAAAAATAATAGTTCTTTTTTCCTGTTTCCCTATTCATTCATGTGCAAGTTTCACAATCACAAAAGGAAATATTCATATATCAAAAAAAGATTGCCCAATTGGACAATCTCTTTTCAATGGAATTATTCTTTCGTTTCGTTGCTGTCCTCATCTGAGTCTGAAAAATCAAACGCAGATTTAAAAGAACTATCTTTTACTTCTACTTTTGCTTCTTTTAATTCACGATTAACTGCTTTTTCAATAATTTCAGATGTTAATTTTTGTTGAATTAATTCATCTTTAATTTCTGCTTTCATTTCTTCATATGGTTTTACTTCTTTGATATCTGTTACTTTAATAATATGGTAACCATATTGTGTTTTTACTGGTGCACTAACTTCACCTTTTTTCAATTTATAAGCTGCATCTTCAAATTCTTCAACCATTGTTCCAGAAGTAAAGTAACCTAAGTCGCCACCTTTATCCTTTGTGCTATCAGTTGAATATTCTTTCGCTAAATCTTCGAATTTTTCACCTTTTTTCAGCTTTTCTTCTACTTCTTTTGCTGTTTTTTCATCTTCTACTAAAATATGACTTGCACGTAATTCCGGTTTTAAATTATCATAATACTCTTTCATTTCTTTATCCGTAACTTCTACATCTTTTGCAGCCGCTTTTGCATATAATAGGTCCATTTTAATGGATTGTTTTAATTGTTCTTCATTTTTGAAACCAGATTGTTGTAATACGGCTTGGAATTGATCACCAAAGCGCTCTTTAAACTTGTTTAACTCTGCTTCAATTTCTTTATCTGTTACTTTATATTTCTTTTCTAATACTTGTTCTGCCACTAATTGTTTTAAAATGATATCGCCACCACGATCTTTTAACTCGTTATAAAATTCTTCTTTTGTTACATCTCCTGCTGATGTCTTCACCACAACATCTGAATTTCCACATGCAGATAATGTCATTATTCCTACTGTCGCTACAAGCGCAATCGTTGCTTTTTTTGCTACCTTCATTTTTTACACTCCTAAATGTTTTCTTAGTTGTTATCTTAAAAGAATGGTGTGTACTTCATGTGAACTTTTTCTAATCTTTCTCATTATTACCTAAAAAAATAATAAAAAAACATTTTTTATCCAAATTGTAATCAATACTGTAATAATCTTCTTAAAATAATTTTCCCTTCCCCATAAATATTCCTTCTTTTCAAAATAGATAAAATTAAGGGTATCAAATAATTATTCTGATATAATGTATTAATTCCTCCTTTATTAAAAAGGAGGAGCAATATTTTACATTCTAAAAAGGAGGACACCACATGTTCACAATCTTGAAGGGTACATTTTTGTTATGCATGGTACTTGCACTGTTTACATGGTTTACCTACCGCGCGCCTAAAGGCTCAAAAGCAATGGGTGCATTGGCAGGAGCTGCTTGCGTATCATTTTTAGTGTACTCATTTCATTATTATGTATCTGGAGACTTATTAAATATTGAGTTTCTTCGTATCGTCGGAGATTCAGCTGGCAACATTGGAGGGATTGTCGCAGTAGCACTTGTACTGTTGGCAATGGGTGTTTCCCCCGTATACTCTCTAATGATGGCCGCGGCTTGTAGTGATTTAGGACTTGTACCTGGTTTTATCGCAGGATATATTATTTCATTTTTCGCAGTAAAAGTAGAAGAAAAAGTTCCAACAGGATTAGATTTACTTGTTATGTTAGTTGTTTTAACTCCATTAACTCGTTTAATTGGCGTATGTGTTGCACCACTTATTGATGCAACCTTATTCCAAATTAGTGAGGTTATTAATACTGCAACAAATGCCAACCCACTTGTAATGGGAATTATTTTAGGCGGAATTATTACTGTTGTTTCTACATCACCATTAAGTTCAATGGCATTAACAACAATGATGGGATTAACAGGTTTACCAATGGCAATCGCGGCACTCGGAACCTTTGCAATTGGCTTTACAAACTTTATCATTTTTAGAAAGTTTAAACTTGGAAACAAAGGAACGCCTTATGCAGTGGCACTTGAGCCGTTAACACAGGCTCACATTATTGCCGCTAATCCACTTCCTATTTATATCCCAAGTTTTGTAGGAGGAGCATTAACAGGTATTGTCGTTTCCTTATTAGGTCTTATCAACGATGCACCAGGAACAACATCACCAGCAGTTAGTCCATTCATTATGTTTACATTTAATGAACCATCAAAAATGTGGATAGGCATAATTGCATCTATTGTAATTGGTACAGTTGTTGGGCTAGCGGCCGTTAATGTATTTAAAGATAAGCAACTTGTTGAACCAAAAACAGAAGTACAGCAAGCAGCATAGTTAGAAAAGTGGTAAGCAGTACGCCCACAAACGTTATCCGCTCTAACTGATACTACTATTCGTCCTTCAAAATTTAGTAAAAATAAAGAATTTTAAGGGCGAAATCAGTGTCAGTAAAAGCTCGATTTGTTTAACTAACCATCACTTTATCGCTTCTTATATAGAAAAAGGTAGCCATTATCGGCTACCTTTTTTCTATTATTTTACTTTTACAACGATACTACTACTCTTATTCCCAGCTGCGTCGTATACATAAATCGTAATCAAATTCACCCTTATGATTTGTTTAAATTGTATCGTATACTTTATTATTCATATAAATTTTTACTTCACTATAAGCTTCTACTTTTCTAATAGTGTAAGTAGATTTATTTGTAATTGTCTCAACAGCTACTTTCCCTAATTTTTTACCAGGTTGAACAATTGTCTTCACTTCTTTACTAACATTGCCAGCTGCATCTTTGGCAACTACTGTTACTACTTGGTTTTTCTTTAATTTCTTTGTTAAAGGAACGATATACTCACCTTTACTAGATGCAACGACTGTTTTTAAAACGACTTTATCAACAGAAACCGTTACTTTTGAGCCAGCTTCTGCTTTTCCTTTAATTTCTTTTGAAGCAGTTGATACGGTATAAATCGTTGTGCCTGTTGGGGCTGTCACATCTTTTACTGTTACGATTGTAGCATCAGATAATAGATTGTAAGTATCAATTGAACGTACAACTAATTTTGTCCCTGCTTTTACATCTTTTAATGTCACTGTAAACGTATCATCTTTATATACGTTTGTCGTTGCAAGTACTTTACCATCTTCTTGAGCAATTTGTACTTTGACAGCATTAGGTGCTTCCCCACTTACGATTAAATCACGATCGTTTACTTCATCAACAATTGGTGCACTTACTTCTTGGTAATCTTTTAAAATACGACCTTCGATTTTTGTGTTAATCGGATCTTTTTGTGCTTTCGTATAGTTTACTAGTGCATCTAAATCCATCATATCTACTTTTCGGTTTTGGCCTTTTAATAAAGCTGTATAACCATCTCCACCGTCTGCAATGAAAATATTAACAGTAGCCGTATATGTTTTATTCATGTCCATTTTTGTACCATCAGGTAAATAAATGTTGATGATTTTTTCACCATCCGGCTTTGTACTATCCCACGTATAACGTAGTCCAGAAAGCTGTAACATACGAACTTTTCCAACTTGCCATTGTTGATTTAATAACTCACGAATGTTATTACCTGTTAATGTCATTGTTACTAACTCATTATTAAATGGTAAGATGGAGAACAATTCACCCCATGTAATATCGCCAGCATTTAAGTCATTGCGAATACCACCTGGATTTGTGAAGGCAAAATCAGTTTCTGTTGCTGCACGCATGGAATCGGCAATCACGTTTCCTAACGTAGATTCACCAGCAGCATTTTGTGTACGTGTAAATTCTACTGCCGTCTTCCCAACTACTTGTTCTGTAATTGGTTTAATTTCTTCTTTATAGTGATTAATAAATGCTACTGTTTCTGCATCTGGTGTAATTGCATCACGATATGTTTTCACGATTTCTGCTTTTTTCTTTACAACATCTTTTGTTACTGGGTCAATTTCTAAATCAACATCTGCTAAAGCTTGGCCATAGCTATATGCTTGAACAATTAATTTGCCATCAATTGTTGTGTTGGCATATGCATGGTTATGTCCACCAAAGATAACATCTACTTCATCATCAATATTTTTAGCCATATCCGCTAATTCTTCTTTTGGATTGCCACCTTCTGTTTCAGATGTAATTGGATTATGGGCTAATACGACAATCGTTTCTATCCCTTGTGCTTTTAATTCTGGCACATACTTATTAATGGCTTCCGTTTCATCTGTAAATTCTACTTCTGCTACTCCGCTTGGAATAACAATTGTTGGTGTATCACTTAAAACAACACCGATAAAACCAATTTTTACACCGCCTACTTCTTTAACTACATATGGATCTAACACATTTTGTTTTGTATCTTTATAACGTAAATTTGCTGCTACATATGGGAAGTCAGCACCTTCAAATTTTCCATATTTTTCAACAGTTTTTGGATGCTCACCACCATTAATTAAACGAAGCATTTCGTTAACACCTTCATCAAATTCATGGTTTCCAACTGTTCCAACATCAAAGCCTAATTTATTTAAGAATTTAATCGTTGGTTCATCTTGTAATAATGCCGATGCTGGTACACTTGCCCCCACTGCATCCCCTGCGTGAACCATTAATGTATTTGGATTTTGAGCTTCACGTTGTTTTAAATAAGCTGCTAATGCATCAAATCCACCAACTTCTCTTCCATCCATTTTCTTAATTGTATCCATTTGACCATGTAAGTCATTGATACCTAATAATTGCACGTTAATATTTTCTTGCGTGCTTAAGTCAATGCTATATTTAGCAAATCCATCTGCTTGTGTTTCGATATATTTTACATCTTTTGTTCTTGTCGCAAATTCTTTCGCATCTGGAGAGGATGTAAAAGTAATATTTACTTCTCCATTTACTTTCGCAAAACTCCAGTTATTATCTGCTGTTGGTGTTACCTCTTTTTCAGCACGAATATAATCAATTAATACTTGGCGATTTTCATCTGGATATGAAATAACATCTGTTTGATTTCTTACACCTGGGAATGTTCCAGCTGCACGATAGTTATTCGTTACAACTAAAAATTGTTGATTAGCATCAATATCCTTACCATTATATTTTAGATTTTTGATTCGATTTGCACTTTCATTAATAACGTTACCTGATCTATCATATTTCGCTGGTTTCGTTACATCAATTTCGTACGTTACCCCATCAATTACATCGTAGTTATACGTAGGGAACGCATCGTTAACTAACGCTTGTTCTTCTTTTTTCCCTGGATCAATTTGATTAAACTGACCAGCAGACATTTCTAACCATTCTTTTACATCTGAACCTTTAATCGCTACCGCAGCTACTGTATTTGGATAAATGTATAAATCAGCTGTATTTTTAATCGCGATATCGCCTTTAGGAATGTTTGTATAATAAGAAGCTCCGTTACGTCCACCTGCTTTAAAAGGAGCACCTGCAGATAAGACTGGTATATTTTCATACTTCGTTCCTTTTACTTGATTTTCTACATACCAAGTTTGCGCTTTCGTTACTAATTGAATAGAAGGATCATCTTTCACAAGTGCAAAATAACTATTAATGTCATCTGTCGTTTGACCAACTGGCTCATTAACATAGTTGACTGTTCCAGTATGTTCTTCTTTGACAGCGTTAACAATTGCTTGATCAGGTTCAACTAGTGGCTTCGATACACCATCAACTTTTTCAAAAATAGCACGGACAGAAGAACTTCCATCTGTTACTTCCCATTCGCCATCTACTTTTTGAATCTCTAAGTCTAATAAACCTAAATTATTTCCCCAGTTCCCTGGTTGTACAGCTGGAACACCGTTAATTGTTCCTTTATTTGTATCTGCACCAGGAGAGGATGCATACGCAGATGATGGGAATACAGTGTGGCTATGACCAAATACAATACCATCGATATCGCTTACTTGGCTTAGCTCATATACAGCATTTTCTTCCATTGTGCCAGGCTTCTCATCTCCATAGCCACTATGAGCAAGGGCAACGATGACATCTGCACCTTTTGTTTTCATTTCTGGAACAAATTTTTTCGCAGATTCTACAATATCTTTTGTTTTTACTTTACCAACTAAATTCATTTTGTCCCAAATCATAATTTGTGGTGTTACAAAACCAATAATTCCAACTTTAATTGTTTGTTTATTGCCTGCTTCATCCACTACTTCTTTTTCAATAATTTTATAAGGGTCAAAATACGTTTGATCGTTACTATCATCATTATCATGGTCATCTTTATATACATTTGAGGCTACAAATGCATACGGAGAATCATCTACTGTTTCATCTAAGAAATCTAATCCATAGTTAAACTCATGATTACCAACTGTTCCAGCTGTATAATCTAATAGCTTCATTGCTTTAAAAACAGGATGTACTTCCCCGTCCTTTAATGGTTTAACTTTCGCTACATAGTCCCCTAGTGGATTTCCTTGAATTAAATCCCCATTGTCTACTAAAATACTGTTTTTCACTTCATTTTTAGCTGCTTTAATAAGTGAAGCTGTTCTTGCTAAACCAAATTCTACTGTCGGCTTGTCTTGATAGTAATCATAATCCATCATATGTGTATGAAGATCCGTTGTTCCCAATACACGAAGCTTTACAACTGAAGAATTAGTTGTTTCCTCAGCAGAAGCATTCCATGTCAGCATTGGACTAGCAAACATACTAAAAGCTAATGTTGTAGCCGTTGCCGTTTGTAATAATCGTGAAATTATTCTCCCTTTTTTCATTCCTTTTCCCCCCAAGATTTCTCATCACAAGTCCTAATTATATGTAATTTTCTAATTTTTACAACAAAAACTTCAGGAAAATGACACATTTAACATTCATTTAATATTTTAGTAATGTTATAATAAAAGATTATTCAATCAACTAATAATCACTTGTATTTTCTATACTTATCTAGAAATAACGAAATATAATTTTAAAAAAGGAAAAAGGACACCATTAGTGTCCTTTTCGATAATGAGATGGTGTCATTTCATATTTCTCTTTAAACTTTTTAATAAAGTAAGAAATATTTTCAAACCCAACCTCGTATGCAATTGTTAAAATAGGTGCATTTGTATTTATTAATAAATTAGCTGCCCTATTCAATCGAATAGAATTAATGTATTCCGTACATGTCATCCCTACTTCTTGCTTAAAAAAGCGAACGAAATGATATTCACTATAATGGGTGATTGTTGCTAATTCTTTAACAGAGATACTTTGATGATAGTTCTCATGAATGTATTCAATCACATCTTTCACTTTTTTTATTTTCTTTTCTGTTCCCTTTGGCAAAGTCTCTTTCTTTTTCATATGATTATATTGAAATAAACAAGCAAATAACAAATATAGTAGACCTTTTACTTCCAATTGATTTTCCTTTTTATACGCTTTACACAAGCACATGAAATAATGAAGTAGTTCATCATATCCTTGCACGGATGTAGTAAGATGGACCGTGTATTGTAGCTCGTCCTTTAAAATTGGAGAAATGTATTGAATTTGGCATGTATCCATTCGATGGCTTTGTAGCATTCTAGGATCAAAAACGATACCGATACATTGACAACCTATTTCTTTAAATCCATAGCCAGCATGAATTGCTCCTTTTGGAATAATTAATAAATCACCCTTTTTCACATAATAATCAATGAAATTAATTTGGAATACGCCTTCTCCATCCTCAATAAACAAAAATTCGATTTCATTATGCCAATGTAAATATAAATCATGTTTTCCTTTTTCAAAGGTATTGTGATAAATCTGCAACGGAAACATTTCACTTCCATGTATCTTTCTTTCTAATAAATCATTCTCCACGTTAATCTTCCTCTTTTTTTCTGAGATAATTTCCCTTTTTATATAATTTAGCAATATTGTATTATTTTTAAGCAAATTTGTATGAGAATCACATCAAATTTCATATTATATTGTTATAGAAACACAATAACATGAACAATAAATAAAATTAGAAAATGCTTAACTTCTTTTTATTAATCATAAAAACAGAAAGAAGTATTATCATTATAATAAAATTTCATTACGAAAAAAACGTAAAAAAAAATTCCCCTTCTCATGCGTTTAAAATATTGAACTTACAAATAGATGCAGACGACAACCAAAGGCAAATACAGAAAGGATAACGAACAATGACAACACAAGCATGGTGGAAAGAAGCAGTTGCATATCAAATTTACCCAAAAAGCTTTATGGATGCCAATAATGATGGAATTGGTGACTTAAGAGGAATCATTACCAAACTGGATTATTTAAAAGATTTAGGAATTGATATTATTTGGATTTGTCCTATGTACAAATCTCCATTTGATGATAATGGTTATGATATTAGTGACTATCAAGAAATCGCAAATATTTTTGGTAATATGGCTGACTTTGATGAATTATTAGCAGAAACTCATAAGCGTGGAATGAAATTAATTATTGATTTAGTTATTAATCATACAAGTGATGAACACCCTTGGTTTATTGAATCACGCAGTTCAGCAGAAAATCCAAAACGTGATTGGTATATTTGGCGTGATGGCAAGGCTGAAAAAGAACCAAATAACTGGGAAAGTATCTTTGGTGGCTCTGCTTGGGAATATGATGAAAATACAAAGCAATATTATTATCACTGTTTTGCAAAAAGCCAACCAGATTTAAACTGGGAAAATGACGATGTTCGCCAAGCATTATATGACATGATTAATTGGTGGTTAGATAAAGGGATTGACGGCTTCCGTGTCGATGCTATCTCTCATATAAAAAAAATGCCAGGATTCCCTGATTTACCAAATCCAACAAACTTACCATACGTTCCTTCCTTCGACGGACATATGAATCAACCTGGTATTCATGAATGGTTGGAAGAACTAAATGAAAAAACATTTAGCCACTATGACATTATGACCGTTGGCGAAGCAAATGGTGTATCTGCTGAAGAAGCAGTAGAATGGGTTGGCGATGAAAATGGTAAGTTCAACATGGTATTTCAATTTGAGTTTTTAGATTTATGGGGTGCTGACAGTAAAAAAGGACATATCGATGTTCTTGGTACGAAAAAAGTATTAACACGTTGGCAAAAAGCCTTAGAAAACAATGGTTGGAATGCTTTATTTATTGAAAATCATGATAAAGCACGAGTTGTTTCTACATGGGGAAATGACGAAGAATACTGGGCAGAAAGTGCAAAATCTTTTGCGATGATGTACTTTATGATGCAAGGAACGCCTTACATTTATCAAGGTCAAGAAATTGGTATGACGAATATTCAAATGCCATCTATCGATGATTATGATGATGTCAAAGATAAAAACTTCTATCGCATTGAAAGAGAAAAAGGAACTGCTCATGAAGACATTATGAGTGTGATTTGGCAAAATTCTCGTGATAATTCTCGAACACCAATGCAATGGAATAACAAACAAAATGGTGGCTTTACAACAGCAACACCTTGGCTTTCTGTAAATCCAAACTATACAACGATTAATGTAGAAGCTCAACAACAAGATGAACAATCTATTTTACACTTTTACAAGCAATTAATTCGCTTACGTAAACAACATAACTTATTTGTTTATGGCCAATATGATTTAATTTTAGAAAATCATCCTAACATTTATGCTTATACTCGTACGTTAGATGGGCAGAAAGCTGTCATCATTACAAACTTAACAAGTGAAGCAACAACATATCACTATGAAGAAGTTGCCTTATCTTCAGACAAGCTTGCATTAAGTAACTATGATGTAGCTTCACACGAAAGTACAACAACTATTGAATTAAAGCCTTATGAAGCAAGGTTGTATATCCTATAAAGATCATACTTATGTATTTTCTATATTAATAAAAAAACGATGTGACGTTCACCCTATTATTCACATCGTTTTTTTATTTTACTTAGGAACACTTTATTTTATCAATTAACAAATGACTGAATTTTAAGAAATGATATAATTAAGAAAGGATACGCTGATATATGAGGTGTGACATGATTATCGCTTTACTCCATCTTTTGAGGGGAGGGAGGTGATAATATGGATGTTTTTGCTAATGAATTTCTTTTAGGAATATGTAAAGGCGTTGGCTATATAGTAGCTACTCTTTTTCTACCATTTCTAATTAAGAAAGGTTATACAAAAGCAAAAACCACCCTCATGCGGAAGAAGGGTGGCTCCAAACGTTAATGGTTAAATAAGTCACGCCTCAACCGTCAAATATCAGCGTGTCTTTTTAGTATATTCATTATCTATTTTTAATATACGCTTTTTACCACATATAGTCAAATGAATCTCTTTTTTCCTTGAAAAATGGGCATTTTTCATAGTTTAAGAAGCTCTCACTTTCCATTTCTTTTACAATGGAGAAAAAATTGATATCTATCGTCTAATACTTCATTTTATCAATTGTTCTAACTTCATCGCTACTTCTTCTCGATTATTATCAAAAACATTCATTATTAATTTGTCGTCCATATTTTCCTCAATGGAAACAAATACATCTTCAATATTTTTCTCTTCATAACGCTTGTAATATTTTCGTTTATAATCAATTGCTTTATATTTCGTCGGCTTATGCCATCGACAAATTCGTTTTCCTCCATCTTTCTCATCTCCTCTGTAAAACATTCTATTTTTAATAATAAGATGAGCAAACCTGTATTCTTACATATTTCCCTATAAAATTTGTTTTTGTGAAAAGTTTAACAATTTATTCACATTGCCATTCAAATAATTAGAATATTAGTACTATAATACTTATAGTGATTCATTAAGGAGATGTTAAAAAATGTTAGAACACCCCATTGCACACAAAAGGGTTCCTGAATTAACTATTTTAAAAGCAATGGCCTTTTTATCTGTTGTTATTCAAAGCTCTTTTGTATTACTAATGAAAGAATCTTCACCAAGCATTGAACAAAGCATTATAATTGGTATGTTCTTTAATTTGGTGAAATTTTCTGCACCAGCATTTATTTTTCTAGCTGGATTTTCTATTGTTCAGCAGTACTATAAACATTTTGTATATCGAGATTATCTATTTCATAAAACAAAGGAAATTATTTTTCCTTATATCCTTTGGACAATTGTCTATATCATTTGTTTACAACCTAGCTTATTTATAAGTGGATCTTTTTCAGAGATTGGATTGACCTTTTTAACAGGAACAGCTGCACCACATCTTTGGTATGTTATTATGGTTTTTCAATTTCACTTATTAACACCACTTATTTTCCTATGTATCCCATTTATAAAAAAATGGATTGAATCAAAAAAATCACTATATATATTCGTTATCTCCATTGCAGCTATTTACACGTTACTTATGTGGATTTCACATCGCTATTTAGCAACTAGTGAGTCTCTTTTACTACAAATGACAGACCGTATCTTCTTAGCGTATTCCTTCTACTTTATTGTTGGTGGAATTGCCGCATTAACATTGCATAAATGGAGACGATTTGTCATTAAAGTGATTCCGATTTGTTTGCTTTTATATATTTGTTTATTTGGGCGAGTTAGCTATGAATTATTACAATTTGGTGGTATTTGGGATATTGAATTACAAATCTCAACCTATTTAAAACCATCCATGTTTTTTTACATTTTAATTGAACTTATTCTTTTATACGGATTAGCCATGCTAATTGCGAAGACAAAATCTTATTTACGAACAATCTTAAATTTTGTTGGGCAACATTGTTACAATGCATATTTAGCTCATATCTTCTTCTTGTATATGATTACAAATATGGTAAAACCAGAAGGTACTGTTTTAAATGGCTTACTATTATTTGCGATTTCAGCTACAATGTCGATTGCCTTTTCATTTCTGATTAGTACATTTCGACTTAAACAATTATTTAATAACAACCAAATTTACGCCCATTTATCCAATAAAAAAGTCATCTTACCATTAAAGCAAACATACCAAGTAACGAAAAAATTCGAATCAAATAAAAGTAGCCATTGATTAATGAAAAATCAATGGCTCTTTTTGTTTTCCAATTACTATATTTAGCTTCCACTCAACTAAGCCTCCGTGGAAGAGAGACGTTTTCCCTTATACATATTTCTGCTTACATATATTATCGTTAACAGGAAAGAATAAAAAATAGCTACTAAGCTATTCTGTTATGGAGGAACGATAAAAATGCGCAAGCAACCAAAAAACATTCCGAAAAAAATGGATCAAAAAAGTGATACTGAATTTGCCAATGAAATAGCTGCTTTTGCGAAGGAAACAAAGCAGCCAATGAATGGCTATGATAGAAGTTCTGCTCGATAATGACTAGGAGTGTGTACATATGTCTACAAAGAAAAGAAAAACAGACCCAAACTATGAAGCAAAAAAAGAACTAACGGAGTTCGCAGCTGAATTAGATGCCGCTCCACATATCACAAAAAAGAATAAGAAAAAAGCAACTCGTAAGCAAGAAAAAAGTAAGCAGTCTCGTTGAGACTGCTTACTTTTATTCTTTCTTTGCACATTTTGCACATACATATTTCATTTCTTTTCCATCCAAGTAGCTATAATGGGCAACCTCATTACATTTGTGACAATAATAAGTGAAATACGTGTTATCTGGCAATACCATTAACTCCATAATCCCTATCCCCTTTCACTATTATCCTTTCACTTTCTACTTTTATTTTATCAAAAAAAGGAAATATTTTTCTTATATCATGATACCAATTAACAAAAATTAGTTATTTTTTCCCATAAAAAAAGTTGAACAAAATTGTTCAACTTATAATCCTTCTAATATCATTTTTACTCCTAATATAAACACGGTAATTTTCAAAATATGAAGAATGGTATCGCCTTTTAATTTTGTATTTAATTTAGACCCTAATTTAGAGCCAATAAAGGCACCTGGGGCTAAAAAAAGAACGTATAACCAATTTACATTTCCTAAAGCAACATGGGTAGTTGCACTAATTGTTGAAGTAATCATAATAACAAACATACTCGTTGCCACGGAAATATGTGGTGGAAAATAAAAAAGCATGATCATAGCTGGACCTAATAAAGATCCACCACCAATTCCAAATAAGCCCGATAGGAAGCCTGCTATAAAAGAAACAAGAATAGCAACAATCGGATGAAATCCATAACGATATGTTTTGCCACTATTATCTGTAAATGTCCGAATAAAACCTGTTGTCCCTTTAAACTCTCGATTACGAATATACTTTTTCATATATAACAAAAAAGCCATAAAAATTAAAAAAGCACCAAAATAAAGTTGAAAGGACGTAATGTCAAAAAATTTATTTACATATGAACCTAGCATCCCCGCTGGTACACTACCAATACAAAGGATCAAGCCACTTTTATAATCAATTGTTTTATGCTTATGATACGTCATCGTTGAGGAAACAGCAGTGACAATCGTCACAACCATGGAAGTCCCAGCCGCAATTTGTGGTGTAACATGAGTAAATTGAGGTAAATATAAGCTCAAATTTACTAACGTAGGCACAATAATAATTCCACCACCAAGGCCAATTAAACTTCCTAATCCTCCTGCTACTATGCCGACAGCAATTAATACTACATATTCCATTTATCTTCTCAATCCTTCTCTATCCAATTCCAAATCATTTTGTGATGCTGCAAAAAAGGCTAAAAATAATCGTGCCATCTTTTCATCATAGCTAGACATGCTTTCAGGGTGCCATTGTACGGCTACTAAAAATGGATAGTTAGGGTCCTCAATTGCTTCAATTTGTCCATCCTTTGAACTAGATGTAACAATAAGCCTTTCCCCTAATACGTCAATTGTTTGATGATGAAGGGAATTTACATCAACCTTCTCCGAACCAATAATGTCATAAAGCAGACTTCCTTTTGCTATATCTACCTCATGATAAGGCAAGTGCCGTTGAATCGACGTAAAATGCCCATCAATATGCTGAAACAAGGTACCTCCCCTTGCCACATTAATAAGCTGAAGTCCTCGGCAAATACCGAAAATTGGCTTTTTCAATTCCTCTGCCTTTTTAAATAAGGCAAATTCAAAACGATCACGATCATCCCAAAAATATCCTAATTTTTCATGTGGCATTTGCCCAAAATATTTTGGATTCACATCTTCCCCACCACTAAAAAGAAAACCATCACATAAATCCCCATAGTAAGCAATGCTATCTTCATCTAACACCGTTGGCAATAGCAACGGAATCCCACCTAACCGTTCAACAGATTGATGATAATCCCAATGTACATATACTCCTTCACTTCGCTCTGTGTGTTTGACATAGCTTGTTGTTATTCCAATAACAGGCTTTTTCATGTTGCTTCCCCCTTTGTCATCTCCAAAAACGTTTTTCTTAAGTATACTAGAAGAAAGAACTTGAACAGGTAACTAACCATTCGACAAATTATGACAAAAATCATCTTTTTTCTTTAAAAACAAGGATACTGTTTCTTTTTTCAATCAGTGGTATAATAAAAAAATATACAATAAATTGGCTAAAATTGGATTTTTCATCATGAACAAATCGTTCCCCAAAAGTATGCATGATCGATAAGAGGAGAATTTTCGAAGTCTGATATGTGGCAAAAGGAGTAGATTTAACAATGAGCAAAGAAAAAATTGGTTTAGTGTTAGAAGGTGGAGGAATGCGAGGACTTTATACGATTGGTGTCCTTGATTATTTTCTCGATCAAAATATAAAGACAGATTACTGTATTGGTGTATCGGCAGGAGCTTGCAATGGTGTTTCTTACGTTTCCAGTCAAAAAGGTCGAAGCTACCGCATTAATACGAATTATTTAGATGACAAACGCTATGTTAGTTTCTCTAACTTCATCAAAACAAAATCTTTATTTGGAATGGACTTTTTATTTGATGAAATTCCTCATAAATTAGATAAATTTGATTATGAAGCTTTTTTAAATTCTGCTTGTGAATTTGTAGCAGGTGTAACAGATGTACAAACAGGAAAACCTGTTTATTTTGGCAAAGAAGCGTTAGACCACGATTCAACTGTGCTACGTGCTTCTTCATCGATTCCAATCTTTTCACCTATCGTAGAATATAATGGAGGCCAATATTTAGATGGCGGGACATCTGATCCAATTCCCGTTCGTAAAGCATTAGCAGATGGCTGTGATAAAGTGATTGTTGTATTAACGAGAGATAGAAGCTATGTCAAATCTCCTGAGAAATTCCGTTCCATTTATAAACGTGTCTTTAAAAATAATCCGGAAATGGTTCAGTTATTAGACAATCGCCATCATATTTATAATGAAACATTAACGTATTTAAAGGAATTAGAAAAATCCGGACAAGCCGTTGTTATTGCCCCAAGTGAACCAATAACAATTAGTCGATTTGAAAAAAATATGGATAAGCTTGAAGGCATTTATCAAATGGGCATAGAAAATGCAGATAGAACGGTAGATAAAATGGCTAAGTTTATGGCTATATAAAAAGAAGGCTATTGATAATTTCAATAGCCTTTTTTATTCAAATTTATTAATTCATTATTTTCCCACTAAAAAATTCCCCAACGTATGTTGATTCAGGTCTAAAGATAACATTGCTTTCAGATTGCTCAATCACATGAGCACTCCAGCCAACAATTCGACTAGCAGTAAATGTTGGTGTGAATAAAGTTGAATCCATCTGAATTGCTCGCATAATTGCGGCAGCATAAAATTCCACGTTCGGATATAAACCTCTTCCTGGTTTTACTTCTCCTAGAATTTTAATTCCTAATGCTTCTACCTTTAACGATAAATCAAGCCATTCATCTTTTCCTACAAATTCCATTAATTTCTGTTTTAATGCCTCTGCTCGTGGGTCTAGTGTTTTATAAACACGATGTCCAAACCCCATCAGCTTTTCACCATTGTTTAATTTCATTCGAATGACTTTCTCTGCATCTCCATCTTTATAAACTTGATCTAAAAAAGTAATCACTTCAGATGGTGCCCCACCATGAAGTGGCCCCTTCATCGTACCAATTGCTGATGTAATAGCCGAAATCAAATCTGATTCTGTGGAAGCTGTCACCCTTGCTGCAAAGGTGGAGGCATTCATTCCATGTTCCATCGTTAAAATCATATATGTTTCTAATGCATTGCAATGTGCTTCAGTAGGCATTTCTCCATTAAGCATATACAAATAATTTTTCACATGACTTAAATGTTCCGATGGTAAAATAAAGGCTTTTCCTTCTAAAAAACGTTTTCGAAAAGCGATAATTGTTGGAGCCATAGCTGTTATTTTTATTGCTTGGTCAATCGTCGGCTTCCAGCTATAATTTACTGTTCCCTCAGATGAAATAACGGTTCTTAACACACTCATCATATCCATCTCTTTCGGTAAACGTGTAATTAAATCTATTTGATAACTTGTCAGGTCTCGATTTTGTTTAAACTTCTCTGTTATGCTACGTAATTGTTCACTTGTGGGAAATACTCCAAACCAAATTAAATAGGAAACTTCTTCAAATGTACTCTTTTCTGTCACATCTTTCACATCATAGCCTCTGTAAATTAAGTCACCTTTTTCCCCATCAATATGACTAATTTTTGTTTCAGCAGCAATAATCCCCTTTAATCCACTATGAATCATTTTCATTCCCCCTTGTTTATTATTGTATACAATCGTTATAATTAAGAAAATTAAATATTTTTAAACTATTTAATTAATAATAGTAATAAGTGAGGTGAATGAAGTGGATTTTAATTGGTTAACAACCTTTTTAACTGCTGTTAAATATGGAACCTTTAGAAAAACAGCAGAAGTTTTATATATTTCACAGCCTTCTGTTACTGTTCATATTCATAAGCTTGAGAAAGAATTGGGCGTAGCATTGTTTCAGAAAGATGGAAGAAACATGAAGCTAACTGAGGAAGGAAAACGATACGTTCCGATTGCAGAACACTTAATAAACACTCACCAAAAAGGCTTAGCAGAAATAAAAGCACTTAGCCAAGGATACACGACGACACTAGCACTAGCTATCTCTCCTTTACTTGCAGATACGATTCTTCCACATGTCTTAAAGCAATTTATTACTACCTATCCACATATTCAATTATCTGTCAGTGTACTAGCATCTGTAGAGATGGAACAGTTAATTGTCAATGAAGAAATTGATATCGCGCTAACTTGTATCAACACAATAAATTCGGAATTAATTAGTGATATTTTATACACCGACAATATAAAACTAATCACTTTACATGATGGCTATGATCCTGAATTTGCCCCTTCCTTAACAGAAGAAGAAGTTTTAACGAACAACTACTTACTAATTGATAACCATCCTGTTTATTGGGACAGCCTAACGAGAGCCATTAAAAGTAAATTCCCAACGATAAAAATGATGAAAGTATCACAAATTTATATTACAAAACGATTTATCGCTAATGGATTAGGAGTTTCCTTCTTGCCAGCTTCAACTGTTCGACGAGAATTAATGGAAGGATGGTTTTTAGAAGTACCATGTTCGAGTATTAAACTCCCTACAATAAATATTTATGGACTTATGAAATACAAGCATTCAAAGCAAAAATTATTTCTCGATTTTTTAGCAAATTACACCATATAACCTAGCATGTGAGATGCTAGGTTTCTTATGTCTTCTTTTTTGTTTTTATTAGTTGACCTACGATTGATGAAATGACGATAATCATAAACATGACGAGTGTTAAAGCTAGCTGATTCG
>JBJEFI010000080.1:34214-35432 GCA_051873875.1 Bacillaceae bacterium
TTTATTATTAGAAGATAACGAGCATTGAAATAAAAGGCTAATTCTTTAGAATCAGCCTTGTTGTACTTATTCAACTAAAAGCAACCGATCGACGACAATACTATTTATCGCATTGATATAAGCTAATGCACTTGCTTTCAGAATATCGGTATCCGTTGCCTTTGCTGTATATTTTTCTCCACCATATTCCACTTGAATTTTTACTTTTCCTAATGCTTCTTTTCCACGAGAAACGCTACTAATATTGTATTCCACTAATTTCATATCTAAATCCGTAATGTCGGCAATGGCAGAATACAAGGCCTCAATTGGACCTGAACCGACTGCACTACTTTTCAAGACTTCATTTCCCTTTTTAATTTTGACACTTGCCGATGGGAAGATTGTATTACTAATTACTTGTAAGTCTACTAGGTCATAGAAATTTTCACTGTAATGTTTAATATCTTTATTATCAATAGCATATTTTGCATAATAGTTTTCAAGGATGACGTATAAATCATGGCTATATACTTCTTTTTTCGCATCTGCTAAGTGAAGGAAGGCCTCAAATATCTCTTCAAATTGTTGTTCTGTTAATTGATTAAATCCTAATTTTTCTAGGGCATTTTTCACTGCATGGCGGCCAGAACGAGCCGTTAAAATCAGTTCCATATCATCTAACCCTACGTCGATTGGATTAATAATTTCATAGGCATCCCTTGATTTTAACAAGCCATCTTGGTGAATACCAGATGAATGAGCGAAGGCATTTCCACCTGTTATCGCCTTGTTTACTTGGACATCTAATCCCATAAAATTACTTACTAACCGAGATGTATTGATAATTTCTTTCGTATTTACATTCGTATAGGCATCATAGACAGACGAACGTACCTTCATCGCCATTACAATTTCCTCTAATGCCGCATTTCCAGCCCGTTCACCAATTCCATTAATCGTACATTCTACTTTATCTGCACCATTTTTTATTGCCGCTAACGTATTAGCCGTTGCCATACCAAGGTCATTATGGCAATGAACACTTAATAGTACTTTGTCATTTAGATTTTTTAATCGATCATTTAATTTAAAAATTAATTCTCCAAACTCTTCTGGCACCGCATATCCAACTGTATCAGGTACATTAATCATCGTAGCTCCTGCTTTTACAACTGCTTCAATTGTTGTCCATAAATATTCAAAATCAGAACGTGAAGCATCTTCTGTTGAATATTG
>JBJEFI010000080.1:35532-42037 GCA_051873875.1 Bacillaceae bacterium
AAAAAAGCCTCGCCTCTATATATACATATAGAGACGAGGCTGTGCTCGCGGTACCACTCTAATTGATTAATCATAAATAATTAATCCCCTTTGTTCAGTAGCTATCACTACCTATCTTTGTAACGGAAGAAATCCGACATCCCCTACTAAACTGTTCAGGGAGTAAGCTCTTGGACGAGTTCAAAGGGAATAACTACCGATTCACACCACCCATCGGCTCTCTAACAAGCATATTGTCCTTCTACTATTTCCAATCTTTGCTTATTAACTATGTAATTATAGACAATGATAGTATGTAGCCATTTGAATTGTCAATGTAAATTTTCTGAAAATTTAAAAATAAATTAAATAAAAATCGCTTTATTAAGAATTATGAACACTTATGCTTATTTAGAACCTTTCTATCTCCTTAAAACATGATAGAAAAAAAGATAACAAAAAGAGGAAAAAAGGCTAATTGGTAATCCAGCTAAAACTAACGCATAAAAGTGAGTTTTTTCAATACCCGCTATATCTATGTACGATAAAGCAAGAATCATCGCCACAATGATACTATTTAATAAGCCAACTACAATCATGGATAAAACTTTATTCATAATAAATGACATTGTATATTTTTTGGCAATAAGGGTAAACGGTATCGTAATTATTAAAATCGTTATCGGGACAGCAAATAGATTAAAAAAGAGGAAAAATTCATTTTGAACATCGTATACTCTCAATCCAATTAAACTAACAACTAAACATAATATAGATGTTATCAATCCACTAATTATTCTCATACGAGCACCTACACTTAACTAGATTGGCAGATATAAAATATTTTAACTAACCCTTTCGCTGAAAATAGCAATATCCCTTCAAATGAGTAAAGAAAACTTACATTTTACAAACCAAAATAATAACAGCCCCTATATCAGGGGCTTCACTTCGTCAATATTTCTTGATCCTTTCTAAAAAAACTCTTCATTGCATTATAAACATCCGATTTTTGCTTTAAAATATAATGACGGAATTTCTCATCTTGAATATTTTTATAAGCAGACATTAAGGTGGAATGACGATTGTATTGATTTACTTCCCCATATCCAAACATATTAGATACTTTTATTAACTCGCCAACGAGTTTGACACAGCGAGCATTATCGGATGTTAAATTGTCTCCATCTGAAAAATGGAATGGATAAATGTTATAGCGTTCTGGGTTATATTTGGCTTCAATTAATTCTAATGCTTTGCGGTAAACAGATGAACAAATCGTTCCTCCACTTTCTCCTTTTGTAAAAAATTCTTCTTCTGTCACTACTTTTGCTTCTGTGTGATGCGCAATAAATTCAATATCAACTGTTTCGTATTTCGTCCGTAAGAAACGAGTCATCCAGAAGAAAAAGCTTCGTGCCATATATTTTTCCCATACGCCCATGGAACCAGATGTATCCATCATAGCAAGTACGACTGCCTTCGATTCTGGTTTTCTTACTTCATTCCATGTTTTAAAACGTAGGTCTTCTTGGCGAACGGGATAGAACGACGGTGTTCCATGTACCATTGCATTTCGTTTATAAGCAGCCATTAACGTTCGTTTTTTATCAATATTGCCAACTAACCCAGTTCGGGCAATATCGTTAAATTCAACATACTGTAAATAATGGTCATCTGTTTGTTTTCGTTTTAAATCTGGTAATTCTAACTCGCTAAACAACGCTTGTTCTAACTCTAGCATAGAGACCTCTGCTTCATAATAATCTTCTCCTGCTTGCTCTCCTGCCCCTTGCCCTCTACCAGCTCCTTTTTGCTTATTACCAGAACCATCTCGAGCAATGACGTCTCCAACCTTGCTTCCTCCGCCTCCTTGGCCAACGTGTTTATTTTTATCATAATTATAACGAATCTTATATTCATCTAATGAACGAATGGGAATCTTCACAACGTCTTTACCATTGGACATGATGATGTTTTCCTCAGAAATCAAATCACCTAAATTATTTTTAATTGCTTCTTGCACTTTTTCAAGGTGGCGTTTTTGATCATCATGACCTTTGCGGTGGAGGGACCAATTTTCTTTCGATATCGTGAAATTTCCTTTATCTAACTCACTCATCGTTTTTCCTCCTTCTTTATTTGCACCTTTATTCCATCCTATGCATATACTATCCTGGTAATTGTCATCTGCATATCTATCAGGAAAAGTGATTACTCTATCTTATGCAACCAATCTAGATTATTGCTATTAAAAATTAAAAATTAGGCAATTCTCAACAAAAGTAGACAAGTTATCAAGGCTAGAAACAGCCTTTCCAACACTGTTTCTTATATAAAAAAAGAACCAAATCATTTGGCTCTTTTTAATCAAATAAAGTTTCTTTATTAGGATTTCTTAAAAAATCAAACATTGTTTTTAGCTGTGATTCTGTATTTCGATTAACTGACAAAGTTGGTAAATTACTTTCAGCGAAAAATTGAATATCACTTGTTTCAATGCCAATCGTTTGAGCTCCGCCAACTATTTCACATTGAATAAACATTTTATAATAATGATATACTTCTGGTGGATGAGGGTGTTTATTTTTATCGAACAAAGCAAGCAATTTTACTGGCACCACATCATATCCAGACTCTTCTTTTATTTCCTTGACGATATTTTCAGAAGGAGATAAGCCAATATCACAAAAACCACCAGGTAATGACCATCTTCCATCCATTTTTTCTCTCACCATTAAAATTTTATCATCTTTAAAAACAACACCACGGACATCCATTTTAGGAGTTGGATATCCTACTTCGTTTATAAATAAATTATTAATTTTACTCATTTCTAATCCAGAATACTCCGCTAGTATTTCTGCACTAATCTTTCCTAATTCTTCATAACGCTCCCTATCATACATATCTTTTGAAAACGTTAATCCCGCTTGAGAAACTGCTTGTATTCTTTTTGCCCACTCTAACCATTTATCGCTCATTGATAACACCCATTTTAATAGTATTTAAAAAATCTGATACCTGATCAAAAATAGCATCTGGTTTTATTGTAAAATCTGTAGTTTGATAATCAGGTAACCAATGTACACCTACTGTATACACATTTCCATCCACTCCTGCTTTTATATCTGCATCACTATCCCCAATAAATATTGCCTCATTTTCCCTTACACCTAAAATGGCTAATGCCTTTAGCAAACCTTCTGGATGAGGTTTTGGTTGATTAACATCATCTCCAGTAATAATAACATCAAAAAAGCTATCCATATGTAGCGCTTTCAAAGAAATTTCTAAGCTTCTTCTCGCTTTTCCTGTAACGATGCCTAATTTCATCCCTTGTTCTTTTAAATATGTTAATAATTGAATGATTTCCTCATTATGTTTTACAAATTGATCGTGATATGCTGCATAATCTGCATAATACAACTCAATTGCTTCATCTTTATTTGTATGAATCAGATTTTCTCTAATAATTCCCGTTTCCGATGGACCAAACATAGCGACAATTTCCTTCGCCGAAAGGTCCCGATTATCAAATGTTTTAAAAACGTCTTGGAAAGCATAATAACAAAGTGGTAGTGTATTTGCGATTGTTCCGTCAAAATCAAAAATAATTGCTTTCATCCTAAACACATCCTTTCCACCTTTAATCATATACTAAATCTATTTAAAAATGTAGACTTTTTCAACAACAATAAAAGCTGCCCAAATAGTGGACAGCCTTTGTCATTAGCGATTTAATAAACTACCAACATAACGCAATAATTCATTGGCAGATGTAGAATTGTAACCATACTCATCAACTAAACGAGCGACAACATCATTAATTTTTTTCAATTGACGCTCATCTGGTGTTTTAACAGATGTGGTTATTTTAACAACATCTTTTAAGTCAGCAAACAGCTTTTTCTGAATGGCTTCTCGTAGACGTTCATGGGAATTATAATCAAATCGTTTTCCTTTACGAGCGTATGCGGAAATACGAATCAAAATTTCTTCACGGAATGCTTTTTTCGCATTTTCAGAAATACCGATTTGTTCTTCAATGGAACGCATTAACTTCTCATCTGGGTTCATCTCTTCCCCTGTTAATGGGTCACGTAATTTATTTTTGTTACAATAGGCCTCCACATTATCCAAATAATTATCCATCAATGTTTTCGCGGACTCTTCATACGAATAAACAAATGCCTTTTGTACTTCCTTCTTGGCGATTTCATCATACTCTTTTCGTACTAATGAAATGAAATTCAAATACCGTTCTCGATCATCATTTGTAATTGAAGAATGATGGTCCAATCCATCTTTAATCGCTCGAAGGACATCTAAGGCATTAATAGATGGTACATCTTTTCGGATAATACAAGATGAAATACGGTTAATTACATAACGAGGGTCAATACCACTCATTCCCTCATCTTGGTATTCTCGCTGCATTTCCTCTACATCAACTGTATTGTATCCTTCTACTAGCTCCCCATCATATAAACGCATTTTCTTAATTAAATCCATATCGCCCCGCTTTGGCTCTTTTAATCGTGTCAAAATCGTAAACATGGCAGCAATTCGTAACGTATGCGGTGCAATATGTACATCAGATACATCACTATCGCGAATCATTTTTTCATAAATTCGTTCTTCCTCACTCACCCTTAAATTATACGGAATAGGCATGACAATAATCCGTGAATGTAGTGCTTCATTTTTCTTATTAGCAATAAAAGAACGATACTCCGTTTCATTCGTATGGGCAACGATTAGTTCATCAGCAGAAATTAAAGCAAACCGTCCTGCCTTGAAATTTCCTTCTTGCGTCAAGGATAATAAGTGCCATAAGAACTTCTCATCGCACTTTAACATCTCTTGAAATTCCATCATGCCACGATTTGCCTTGTTTAATTCCCCATCAAATCGATACGCACGTGGATCTGATTCTGAACCAAACTCAGCTATCGTCGAAAAATCAATACTTCCTGTTAAATCGGCAATATCTTGTGATTTGGGATCAGAAGGGCTAAATGTACCAATTCCAATTCGCCGATCCTCTGACAAGAAAATCCGCTCAATCCGTACATCCTCAATTCGATTGTTGTATTCTTGTTCTAAACGCATTAAATTAAGTGGGGATAAATTCCCTTCAATGCGAATACCGTATTCTTGGTAAAATTCTTCTCGTAAATGGTGAGGAATGAGATGAAGAGGATCTTCATGCATTGGACACCCTTTAATTGCGTAAATAGCTCCTCCTTCTGAATGGGAATATGCCTCTAATCCTCGTTTTAACATCGTAACAAGAGTTGATTTTCCTCCACTGACCGGTCCCATTAATAATAAAATCCGCTTTCGTACATCTAACCGCTTTGCTGCTGGATGAAAATACTCCTCTACTAGCCGTTCAAGTGCCTCCTCTAGTCCAAATAATTGATTGCTGAAAAACTTATAATGTCTTTTCCCTTCTAACTCTTCTACACCTGCATCTTTGATCATGTTATAGATGCGGGAGTGTGCAGTTTGGGCAACTAAAGGATTCTCCTTCAACAACTCTAAGTAATCTCCAAATGTTCCTTCCCATTTTAATCGTTGTTCTTCTTGGCGGTGTTCTTCAATTCTTTTTAAAATATCCATTCTTTTTCCTGGCCTCCCCTTTGAATCATTCCAACCAAACAAAAGGATTAATTAATAGATATGCTTCAATGTCCATAAACATGAAAAAAATGTGCGTTTTGTTTTTTCTGACTTTTCCGTTTCTTAAATTTTGTTTTCATGACATGTTGAAGTATAATGGAGGTACATGTTATGGGGAGAATAGGGGGAATAAGTATGAAACTTTTATTAATCTTATTAGTATCTGCTGCATTTTTAACAGCTATCTTTACATCTGGCTATAACGATAAACCAAAAATGACAAAATAATTTTTTATTAAAAAAAGCGTAAACCCATAGAGGTTTACGCTTTTTGTTTATTTTAATCCCGGATATCCTTTTTGTCTTAATGCTTCATACACTAAAATAGCCGCTGCATTCGATAAATTTAATGAACGAATATTTTCATTCATTGGGATACGTAAGCACGTTTCTAAATTTGCATCAATTACTTCTCTTGGTAATCCTTTTGTTTCACGACCAAATACGAAGAATGTATCCTCCTCTACATCACTAAAGTCAAAATTAGAGTGGAACTGTTGCCCAAATTTTGTAATGAAATAAAACTTTCCATTTGGATAACGCGTAAATAACTCATCTAAGCTATCATAATAAGAAATATCAACGTGCTCCCAATAATCTAACCCTGCACGCTTTAACATTTTATCATCTGTTGAAAATCCTAATGGACGAATTAGGTGTAACTTTGTATCCGTTCCTGCACAAGTTCGTGCAATATTCCCTGTATTCGCTGGGATCTCTGGTTGAAATAAAACAACATGTACTGCCATGACTTTCACCTTTCCTTTCTTCTTACCACATTATATCAGAAAAACCGTAGGCGGTCTTTTCAACATTACGTAGCAACACACATGATTCC
>JBJEFI010000081.1:0-9455 GCA_051873875.1 Bacillaceae bacterium
TCTGCAAGATGTCTTTGGTCAAACATTGACCAATCATCCTACGTTGATTCATGATACGTCCAATTTATATGCATTGAACTTGGATCCTGTTCAAGCTGCTGCCGAATATAAAGAACGTGTGATTGCGCCCTATAAAGGAAAGTTGCCTGATACGGTACTTGCCACAATGGAAGAACAAATGTCAGGTGCTTGTACGGTGGAGATTGCGGCATTCAACCAATTTTCATCTCTACTGACCGACAAGAAGATAACCGATGAATACGATGTGATTGTGTTTGATACGGCACCGACAGGACATACCTTGCGCTTGTTGCAACTGCCAACTGCCTGGTCGGGCTTTTTGGAAGATAATACGAATGGCGCTTCTTGTTTGGGACCACTGGCAGGACTGGAAAGCCAGAAACAAATGTACAGTGACGCGGTGAAGGTTCTTTCCGATGCTGATCAGACAACGTTATTATTGGTCAGCCGTCCAGAAGAAGGTCCTTTACGAGAAGCTGCACGGGCTTCCACTGAACTGAAAGAAATCGGGATAGGCAACCAGCAAGTAATCATCAATGGTCTATTTGAACAAACGGCGTTGAAAGACCATTATGCTAAGACCATGTATGAAAGACAGCAGAAAGCGTTGCAGGAAATCCCGACAGAACTATCACTGTATCCTATTTATTATTTGCCTTTGGCACCTTTCTCCATTACAGGCACTGACCAAATGGAAAAATGGTTGAATCATGATTTTGAGATGGCTTCTGTGGAAACAGAGAAAGAGCCGCTATCGTATCAATCGGTTCAGGATATGCTTGATTTTTATGAAGAGCATCAACAAAGGGTCATCTTCACGATGGGGAAAGGTGGCGTCGGAAAAACTACGATTGCTTCCCTCATTGCCCTAGGCTTGGCAGAGAGAGGTAAAAAAGTCCATTTGACCACTACGGACCCTGCCGCCCATGTTGCTTGGACATTAGGAGAAAATGGGCTGCATGAAAACTTGTCCATCAGCTCCATTGATCCTAAAAAAGTGGTTCAGGAATATAAGGATGAAGTTATTTCTAAAGCCAGTGAGACTATGGATGAAGACGGATTAGCTTATATCAAAGAAGATCTTGAATCACCGTGCACAGAAGAGATTGCCGTTTTTCGAGCATTCGCAGACGTGATTGCGGTATCCAAAGATCGGATTGTAGTCATTGATACCGCACCTACTGGGCATACTCTTCTGTTATTGGATGCATCAGAAGCCTATCACAAAGAGATTTCCCGCTCTTCTGGTGAAATCCCTGAATCTGTTCGGGAGTTGCTACCAAAGCTCCGTGATGAATCATACACTAGCATTGTCATCACTACGCTGCCAGAAGCAACACCAGTCTTCGAAGCCACTCGATTGGAAGAAGATTTGCAAAGAGCGAATATTGCCATCCACTGGTGGGTAATTAATCAAAGTTTCTATATCACGGATACCCAGGACACCATTTTGGCCCAAAAAGCGCGGGCGGAAAAGAACTGGATTCAACGAGTCCGTGAATTATCGAATGGAAATATGGTGATTATCCCTTGGAGCATACAGGAACCAAAAGGAACAGAAGGACTGAATCATCTGTTACAAACCAACTAAAGAGAAATTGGAGGAAGAATAATGAATATTACAGATCAAGCGAAAGGCTATATTCAACAAGCCATGAAGGATAATGATGTATCGACTTTACGATTTTACGGGATTGCAGGATGCTGCGGTGTGAATTTAGGGGTCGCTTTGCAAGAAGCCGAAGAGAAAGATAGTGTGGAAGAAATTAATGGGGTAAAAGTAGCGATACACCCTGATGTCCAAGACCAATTAAATGGTGTGACTGTGGACGTGGAAGAAGAAAACGGAGAAATGGGCATTGTCTTAAATGGCTATGACACTAACTCCTGTTGCTGAGCCTTTATGAGCCGAAAGGCAAATTCACATGAAACCGCCGAACATTTTGACGGCTCCATGTGGATGACTTATTAGTCAATCGACACTGTTTCATAAAAACAAGAAAATGCGGGGTGTCTCTTTTGATGCAAGAATTACTTGTTTTTGGTGTCATCTTTGTGATGGTGCTCATGTGTTTGCATGTGATTGTTGTGGCAAGGAAAACTCAACTGGGGGACCATCTTTTTTTGATGTGGCTTGTGGCTGTCTTTTTGACAGGGCCCATTGGCTATCTTGTATTCTTAGCAACGAAGAAACACACCCGAGACCTAGAAGTTGGGAAGCATTATGAGGATAAGAAGGGGATGGAAGAAAAATGAGCGATATAAATAAGGACCAAATTCGGGATAATGTTCGGGACAATTATAAAAAAATTGCTTTAAAGGTCATTGATAATACAGGCTGTTGTGCACCTAGCTGCTGTTCTCCAGATGCAAATCAAACTATTTCCGTCGAAGAGATTTCACAAAAGATGGGTTATACGGTGGAAGAATTGCAGAATATCCCTGACGGTGCCAATATGGGGTTAGGCTGCGGTAATCCGCAAGCAATCGCTAACTTAAAAGAAGGCGAAACCGTTTTGGATTTAGGGAGTGGCGGCGGATTTGATGCATTCTTGGCTGCACCTAAAGTCGGTAAATCAGGGAAGATTATTGGAGTCGACATGACACCTGAAATGATAACAAAAGCCCGCAATAACGCTCGTAAAAATCAGTTTGAAAACGTGGAATTTCGTTTAGGGGAAATTGAACATTTACCAGTTGCCAACGAAGTGATCGATGTCATCATGTCCAATTGTGTAATCAATCTTTCACCAGATAAGAAAAGCGTATTTGAAGAAGCATACCGTGTCTTGAAGCCTGGTGGCCGATTGGCCATTTCAGATGTGGTCATGACAGCGAGCCTACCTAAGGAACTGCAAACAAATATGAACCTGTACTCAGGTTGTATCTCGGGTGCTTCGACCATTGAGGACTTAACGTCTCTTATGAAGGAAGTGGGTTTTCAAGAAATATCGATTGTGCCTAAAGATGAATCAAAAGAGTTTATTAAAGAATGGGCACCTGGCCATAAAGTAGAAGAATACATTGTATCAGCGATCATTGAAGCCACGAAATAAACTTATGTCGGTTTCTAACCAAGTAAAAAGGAAGTGAAGCTAAATGACTGTCCATCATGCTGGAACTTTATCCGTTGAGTACTTCAACTCCTATATGACCCTTTTGATCCATTCACGGGAGTTCACAAAAGAAGAGGTTCGTACCTATATGGAGAGCCATTTTTTTAAAGGAGATCCCCTGCTGTTTGGGCAACATACGTATCAAAGTTTCTTGACGGCCTTTGAACAATTGGAAATGGAATGACTGATGAGAAGAGAGAATAGATGTGGCATTTTCATATTCTCTCTTCTTCATTGTTTTCTTTGTAAATGGCTAGCCTAAAACAGGATTTTTTTAAAAAAATACTTGCAAAATGCAAATAAAATAAGATATGATGAGGTTGCGCAATCATGCTAAGATAACGATTTTATTTGCAATTTGCAAATAAATAGTCTGTTTTGGAGGTGTGTTTCGTTGAAGACATAAGGGAACTGTTTCAACTGTTCATGAGAAGATTTGGTGTTTTTAATAAGGATTTTTATCAAGCTGAGGGTCACCATATTTCTTTAGTACAAAGCCACATTTTGTATGAGATTGATTGTCAACATCATCGATCTATCCAGCAAGTCGCTGACACGTTAGGAATAGATATTACAACATTTAGCCGCCAAATACAAACATTGATTAAAATGAACCTGGTCAAAAAGATCCCTGAGCCGAGAGACCGACGCATTTATCTCCTGTCTTTAACGGCTGAAGGAAGGCAAGTGGCTAATGCCATTGACCAACAGATGAACACCTACCTAGAAGAATTGTTCTCTAAGATGAGCGATTCGGAACAAGATATGGTGATTCAATCCATTCGCTTATTGAATAAGAGTATGGAAGGTACAAAAAGGTGTTGTTCTACTCCTCTGGCACAAGACAACTCCGTTTAATACTTGCGTTTTGCAAGTAAATTAGTTGCGAAATGCAAATATTTTTTGAGGTGAAATACATGTTTTTAAACATCATTCAACAGTTCTTAATTATTGCTCTAGAATTAACGGCTTTATTTGTTGTTATTGCTTTTGCAGTCAATCTCTTACAAGCGATTGTCCCTTACGACAAAATCAATAAATATTTATCAGGAAAGAATACGTTATTAGGCATTATCGCCGCTTTGGTCTTTGCCTTTGTTACCCCTTTTTGTTCTTGTTCGACCATTCCAGTAGTCGTTAATCTGTTGAATAAGAAAGTACGCTTCGGCATTGTCATGGTGTTCTTATTTTCTTCACCATTACTTGACCCTACGATTATTACATTGATGGCTACCATTCTTGGCGTTAAAGTAGCCATAACATATATCATCCTTACAGCCGTCTTTTCAGCTATTGTAGGAATGCTTCTAGAGAAATTCGGCTTTGAAAAAGCCGTGAAACAAGTGAAGATGAGTGGATTTAATGAAAATGAACTGAAATTTAGTTTTAAACAGGCTTTAAAAGAAACGGGAGCTCTAATGAAAACCGTTTATCCGTATCTGTTAATTGGTGCAGCTATCGGTGCTTTCATCCACGAAGCAGTACCGACTGAATGGATTGCCACTTACTTCAGTGGAGATAAATGGTGGTTAGTTCCGATTGCCGCTGTGATTGGTATTCCTTTGTATGTCCGCATTGAAACCATGATTCCGTTATCAAAAATTCTGATTGCTAAAGGGATGGCTTTCCCTCCTGTCATGGCTTTAATGATTGGATCGGTCGGCGCCAGTATTCCTGAGGTAACGTTGCTGAACTCTATATTTCATAAGCGTTTAGTTGTGGCCTTCGTAGTGTCGGTTATTGTTATGGCTACCTTATCGGGCTATCTATTCTATATCATTTAAAGGAGGTGATTTCACATGTTCAAGTGGTTTAAAAAGACAAAGGAAGAAAAAGATTGTTGTGGAGTAAAGATTGAAGAAGTAAAGCCTCAAAAATTATCATGTTGTAATGTGAAAATTGAAGAGGTTAAAGAAGAGAAGGAATTGAAAGTGGATGCTGCTTCTTCACCATGTTGCTCTTCTAAAACGGAATAATGTATAAGGAAATGGTGCGTACTTTTCAATGTACGCACCATTTTTGTTTTAGCATATATAAGAAACACTTTGAACTTATTAAATTCGTTTATAATCTGAATAAATAAACTCTGCTACAAATTAATCCAAATCTAAGAGTTTTAAAATGTCATAAGCGATATTACGTTCCTTCCCTATATAAGGATAAGAATGGATGTGGATGGCAGGATTAAAGTTTAATTCAATGATTGAATAAGGTGAGTCCTCATTCGTCAAATCTTCAAGCATCATATCTACTCCACAAATGTTTGCTCCAACTGCTTTAGATGCTTCCACAGCTATTTTTTTGAATTTGTTTGGTACTTGATCCGTCACATCCACGCTGTCTCCGCCAGTCGATATATTGGAGTTTTCACGTAAATACTGTATTTTCCCTTCAGGAATAACGGAATCGATTGTTAATCCTTGTTGGTGAAGAAAGAGCTTCATGTTTTCATCTATTTCTATCTTTTCTAGAGGTGTCTTATATCCTTTTCCTCTGAGGGGATCTAGGTTTTTCTTATTTATCAATTGTTGAATGGTTGATGTTCCATCACCTTTCACATTTGCAGGCACTCTATGCAAGATGGCAACCGTTTCATCTCCTATAACCATGAACCGATATTCTTTCCCTTTAATGAAAGGCTCAATGAGAATGGTATCGTCTTCACTGAAAGCGATCTTCAATCCTTGTATCAAGTCTTCTTCATTTGCTCCATTCGGGAATATAGAGATTCCTAAACCAAAGTTTGTGGATTTTGGTTTAATGACCAATGGTCGATTTTTCCAACGATGAAGAGCCTCTTTAGCTGATGCGATATCAAAAAATTCTTCACCATCAGGAACTTGTATGTGGTTTCTTCTCAGAATTTGCTTCGTCACACTTTTATTTTCCATAATCAGCACAGCAACATACTGATCTTTACTTGTTTTTGTAGCTTGTTTTACGTATTGCGAATTCGCTCCTTTTTTGAGTTCGATGAAATTTTCTTTTCGGTCTAAGATGCCGAAAGAAATGCCTCTTTTAATGCTTTCTTTCAATAGTATTTGTGTAGAAAGCTCCATATCTGTATAGGGCTTTAACAGAAAACGTTCCTGGAAAGCCTTTTCTTTATGTTGTTTGGCTAATTGCATATGCGCAGTTATATAGCCCTTTTCTTTGCATAGTTGAGCCAGTTTATAAGCATAGGTCTTTTTATGGTTTTTGATGTTCTCTTCTTTTGCTTTAAGAATATCGATGAATGGTAAATCATACTGTTGATTCATGTCCAACAGTTCGTTTATGATTTCGATTCCCCAGCTTTCCATTGAAATTTCTTTCCCATTTCTTAAGAGTGTTAGCTGAGAATTTTGACCATGAGTAGCAACTTTTTTGCTGTTTTGCTCACTTTCTAGTTGCCAATTTTCATAAAGTGTCTCTTCTTTTTCTAAGCAATACAATAAAAACAAATGAATAAAATTCAAATCATCAAGTGATAAGCCACTTTTTTCAAATGGATTGATATCGATTGTCCGAATCTCCAGATACTCAATACCGTTTTGGCGTAAATTGTCTGTTGAATACACGGAGCCTTTTCCTTTCAAACGTACCTGTGTATAAAGCTCTCTTATATCTTCAATCACTCCGTTATTTATATTGGTCGTAATGGACTCGATATACTTTTCAAGAGATGAATAATCCAATTGAATGAATTCTTTGTTTTGGTAACCACAAATGCTATTTCGATAAGAGGTGGCTTCTTCATTCGAGTAGGTTTCATTTGAGATCTCTTGAAGTGTTTCTACGCATTGTTGTTCATATGTCTTATGAATCGTATTGGCTGCACCAAGGACATATACCAAGAACCAATGGTGACGCAAGTAATTTCGGGTTAGCTTTAAATAAAGGTTGTGCTTAAATTCTTGGAATGATTGCTGTTTTTTTGTTCGTTGATAAAGTGTGTGTATTAATTGATCTCCTAAGGAGAAGTTAATGTGAATACCAGATATCAGTTGCTTTTTGCCACCGTATTTGTTTCCTAAATACTCTCTATAATGTTCATCTTCTTGTGTTGAGAAGACAGCTATTGGTATTTCTTGATCATCTGGCGTATTAGCTGGCATGGATTGAGGCCATATAAATTCGTTTTTTAACTCCAATGCAGCTATGTTATATAATGAGTCCAAAAATTCAACAGCATCGCTTGTCGTATGAAAGGTTGGAGTAACCAATTCCAATTGGCTTTCAGAAAAATCGGTTGTGATATAAGGGTTTTCTTTTTTATCCCCAAACACTTTTGGGTGCGGAGTTAACGATAGAGTACCTTCATTGGTAACACGTAATCCTTCCCGTTCAAGTCCAAAGTTTGCATCCAATAGTTGTCTTTTTGTAAGATTAGAAAACAGATTACATTTCATGTTTGTACTTCCTCCCATATACAGTGTTAAAAATGATGATCGATAATAAACCCTTTATCAATGAAGATATCGCAATGCTCCACCAGATCCCGTTTAATCCTAAGATGGGGGTAAGCAATAAGGCTAGGGGTATTCGTATAAACGTAAATACAATTGAAATAGCTGAAGGTATTTTAGGCATTCCGATACCTGTATAAACACCAGTACAAATCATCTCAATGGACATGAATATTTGCGACAAACCGATGATTTGTAAATAAGATGAAGTAATTGCTACCGTTTCTGAATCGCGAGTAAAGAGCCGAGCTAATTCTTCTGACAAGAAGATAAAAATGATGCTTGTTAGAAGAGCATATAAGATTCCCAGAAACAGACTCACTCGGTAGCCCTTTAGGATTCTGGTATATTTTTTCGCTCCAAAGTTTTGTCCAATAAAGCTGCTGACAGCTCCGTTCAGACTGCCCATGACAATGAAGGTAACCGATTCTATTTGAAGACCTATTTTTTGAGCAGCCACAGCATCTGTACCATACGAAGCAATCAATTTAGCTAGTATGATATTAATGACCGTAAACAATACTCGCTGAATGGACATGGGCATGCCCAGTTTCATCATTTCCATTGATTTTTGGAAACTGACTTGGATAATGTCCTTATGAAATAAAACTTTTCTTGCCAGATAGACAAATGAAACAAACATCAGTATTTGTGCGATGAGTGTAGCAATCGCTGCTCCTATGACACCCCACTTAAACGTATAGATGAAAATCGGATCAAGGATAATATTTAGCACAAGACCAAAAGCACTTATATAGAAGCTTTGTTTATTATTACCGAAACTGCTGAACATGCGAATGAAGAACGTATTGAAATATGAAAAAAGAAGCATGAAAGCAGAGACGGATAAGTATTGATAGGCCCCTGTTTGAACAGCTTCATTATTCAAGTTCAGGAAATCCAAAAGTTGATTTCCGAAGAATACCAATCCTACAATCGTTATAACACCAATGAGAAAGTTCAGTATCAAGGAGTTTCCGATATAGGCGACGCTCTCGTTTGTATTTTTGCTACCCATTGAATGGGCAATTTTTATTCCTCCGCCCACAACAATCATTGCTTGAATGGCATAGCCCAAATTGATAAAAAAGCTTGCAGATCCTACGGATGCAATGGCATCAGGACCAAGACCTCCTACAAAAAGCATATCGATAAAGTTATATAGGAATTGAAGTAAGGAACTTCCTATTAATGGTAAGGAAAGGAGGGTTATAACTGAAAGCTCTTTCCCAGAAGTTAAGTCTTTTGTTTTCATTATTACGCTCCTATATATGATAATCATTTTATAAAACTAAATGCTTATATAACACTCTCCTTATATTATAAGTATTTACTTGCAAAATGCAAATAAATCCACTATATTTTAAATAACATTTGAAGGGTATAAATAGAGTGTTGGATATAAAAGTATGAGGTGAATTTCGATGGAACAAAATGTAAGAGAACTATTCCAAGTCTTTAGTAGACGTTTTGGTTTCTTGAATAAAAACTGCTGCCAAGCTGGAGGTCATGATATTTCGTTAGTACAAAGCCATATTTTGTATGAAATAGACCGTCAACATAATCCCTCCATTCAGCAAGTGGCTGATACTCTTGGAACGGATATAACGACGTTTAGCAGACAGGTTCAATCCCTAATGAAAATCAACCTGGTCACTAAAAAAACTGATTCAAAGGATCGAAGAATTTCAATTTTGTTCCTTACAGAGGAAGGAAAAGAAGTGGCCGATAGCATTGATAAACAAATGAATCAATATCTAGATGAAGTCTTCTCTCATATGAGTCAAGATGAGAAGGAGATGGTTTTACGATCCATTCAATTACTGAATAAAAGTATGGCGAAGACAAATAAATGTTGTACTACACCATT
>JBJEFI010000082.1:0-9437 GCA_051873875.1 Bacillaceae bacterium
ACGTTGGTCTGTCTTTTAAATCGTAGAGGGATAGCATTAGGAAAATTAAGAACAAAAAAATCAAACATAACGAGCAACTAGTTAGAATCGTAAAAGACTGCTATTGCAAACGAATAGAAAGAGAACCAACAAAATAAATAAGTATATCAAAATTTAGTGGAATCTAAATCAGACAAAAATTTGTATAGGTTTTATGATACTGTTTTATTTGTTGATATGTATTCGTCTGATTATATAAATAAGATCAACTTGTGAAATGCACTATTAAAAATTCAATTTACTGAATATTAACAATAAAGTAATGATTGCCTAGATTTATTGCTTGAAAAAATAAAAAGGGGTGATAAATTGAGAGTTCAATTACATTTTGAAATGCCTGAAGCATTTCAAATATCGTATCGATTAGCAATTTTATCCTACATCAAAGAATCCATACGTATTCAGTCAAATGAATACTATCAATCATTTTTTATCGACAATAAGCAAAAAATGAAACCCTATGCATTTGGTGTTTATTTTCATAATATTAGGACCGAAGGTGATTACATCCATGCTGATTCCTTGAAAGTAACAGTTTCTTCATCGGACGTAGCATTCATTATATTGCTGTTAAATGGATGCCAACAAGTTAAAGCGTTCACATATAAAAACATGACTTTAACTTTAAAAAGAGTGGAATTATTAAGGGAAAAAAACATAAACCTTTCACAAATATGGATGCAGACAATTTCTCCTATATTAATTGAATCCAAAGAAGGAAAACCACTATTGGTAGATGATGAGAACTTTGAACGTGAGTTCAATTACATTACGTCAAAAATGATCGTGGAAATCGAAGGTAGATCTTTATATCAACCTTTAAAAATATTAAAACATAATCTCCATAAAACAGTTATTAAAGAAAACTTTCATCAGTCGCAAAACAAAGCATTATATTTCACAGCTCAAAAGGGAAAATTTCTCTTGGAAGGAGATCCAAGAGATTTAATGCATTGCTATCAGAATGGCTTAGGTTGGCGAACAGGTGTCGGTTTTGGCTGTATTGAATTACTATAGCAAGGAGGTGTGAATGTATGTCAACAATTCGATTGGATGTATCGTCATGGTTAAACAATGCTGGTTTAGTAGGTTTTATTAATATTTTAGAAGCTGCAGATAAGCATGTAACTCCAAAACAGAACTATGTAGAGTTTGACAGTTCAGTATTAGAGAATTTTGCAGATGACTATTTCAATTATTTCGCAACAAAATATTCTGATCACTTATCCTATACAGCCATTATAAAAAAGGGAAATAATCTTTTAGAAATAAAAGAGTGGAATGAATCGTTACTAGAGCTGTTTAATAAGGATATTGAATTTATCAAAAAACAATTAACAAGCAATAGTTATAAAGCAGCTTATGAAATGATGCCCCTAGAACCTGACGACATCTTGAATCTTGAAAAAGACCTTGCCAAGATTAAGCTGAAAGTAAACCAAAACGTCGTAGATATTCAAGAAAATATAGAGAGGGTATTACATTCCCTTCAAAACATACTTACTATTATTCAACATCCAGATATTAAGAAATACATTCTTGCAAAAAATATAATCTATACAATCATTGATAAATTTTGGGGAAATGTATCCTTTTTGAATAGCCAAGCCAAAAATAATGATGTTTATCATGAATATGAAAGCTACTTTATAGACCCTGTACATGATTACTATTCAGCTGACCATAAAAAGGATAAATATTGTTGCTTAACTTGCTCTCGTCCTATTAAAAAGTTAGGAAAGCCAGCTTCTTATGATTTAGCTTGGCTAAATAAGATGGGCGTAGATATAAAGCGAAAAACTTCTCATTTTTGGAACTTAAATGCTAGCACCAACTATATTTGTCCAATATGTAATCTCATTTTCTCTTGTATCCCTGCAGGATTTAGCGTTATCAAAGGACAAGGCTACTTTGTAAACAGTAATAGCAATGTGAAAAAAATGATAAAGCTAAATAACAATGGAGAAGAAATTGCAATTCGTGAAAACGATACTATTCAATTAATGGAATTGAGATCATATTATCAATTGCTCGATTATATGGAACAGCAAAAAATAAAAAAAACAACCAGTGAGATAGATAATATACAAATTATCAAGTTTAGTAGTAAAACAAAAACGGATCAACAAAGACCATATACTTTTAATGTATTATCTAAAGATAAATTACAGATTATTCAAAGAAATTCCAAGGCGTTAAATGAACTCGTTAACAAATTTATTAAGCTAAATGATGATTTATATATGAACGTGTATCAATCTGTAGTAGAGCGATTATATCAAAATCGAAATCAATTTGATTTAATTGGATTGCTTTGTCGCAATGCTATGCCGACAAAAGGGGAAGTTTCTCTCCAAAATATAAAAGTAATTCGTCAAATCCTTTATTTTAATAACGATTTCTTATGGACTATAAACAGGAGGGAGAATGATTCTATGAATGGTTATACGTCTTATGTGAAAAGAGAAACAATTAAAGAGATTGAAAAAGCAGGTAAAATATTATCCCTCACTTACGCAAAGAAGAATGCAACAAACAAGTTATCAGGAATTACATATCGATTATTAAATGCATTAAAAACAAAAGATACAGGGAAATTCATGGATACTTTTGTGAATGCTCATTTATTTGGTGGCAAAGAAATACCAAAAGAGATAATTGAAGTTTTACAAGACGAAAATAAACTTCAAACCCTCGGATACGCATTTCTTATTGGTTTGAGATCTAGCATTTCAGAAAGTGAACTTGAAGGAGGCAAAGAAAATGAATAAAAAAGGGTTAACAATGACGTTCATTATCGAAGCTGAAAGTGCAAATTATGGTGAAGGGGTAGGAAACGTTACAGCTCTTAAAAAGATGACACGTGGTACCGGAGATAGCTTTACTTATATTTCTCGCCAAGCACTTCGTTATAATATCATTCAACAAATGGGTGTTGATACGACACCTTTACAAGTAGATAAAACGGTTATTCAATTCCATCCTGATGCACTCATTACAGACAATCCAGAAATAGATCTATTTGGTTACATGAAAACCAATAAGGAAACAAAAACGCGTGCAGCAGTCGCTCGTCTTTCAAATGCTGTAGCATTAGAAAGTTTTCAAGCAGATATTGATTTTTTAACGAATAAAGGATTACTAGATCGATATCAAAACGAAACAGATTTAGAGAAAAAAGCAGATATTAAAGGCGGTAATATCGCTCAAAGTGAAATTCACCATTCTTATTATGCTTATACCATTACGGTCGATCTTGATCAAGTTGGTATCGATTCAAATGAAAATATCGAAATTACTAATGAAGAAAAAGCAAAACGTGTTCAACTCTTAGTCAATACTTTAAAGTTCTTATATCGTGATATAAAAGGCCGCCGAGAAAATCTATCACCTATTTTTGCTATTGGTGGTGTATATGACATTAAAAATCCGTTCTTTGAAAATCGAGTTAAAGTTAAGCAAAACAGATTACGTACAGAGTCATTAAAGCAAGTACTAACATTAGATTCTCATGTAGCAGAACAAACCAAATGTGGATTTATTGAGGGTATCTTTGATAATGATGCTCAAATTATTGAGGATTTACATCCATTATCAATTGGAGACTTTTTTAACTATATTAATAATGAAATACAAGCTTACTATTTAAATTAAGTAGGTGATAGATATGCAATCGATCCGACTAAAGCTATATCAAAACCTTGTAAACTACAAGCTGCCTACTAGTTTTCAACTAAAAGAAACATATCCATTACCACCGTATTCAACAATTTCAGGAATGATACATCGTGTTTGTGAGTTTAAGGAGTACCATCCAATGAAAATAAGCGTTCAAGGTGACTATTATGCAAAAGTGAATGATTTGAATACACGTTATGAATTCTCTGGAGGCTACTACGAAAATAAACGCCGTCATCCCGTTAAATTACATTCTAGTAAAGAAAATCGTGATTATGGAATGGTTAGGGGAGTCACAACAACAGAATTATTAACTGATGTAGAATTGATCATTCATATTCTTCCGGAAAATGAAGAAGATTTAATCACCATATATCAAGCGTTTAAGCAACCGAGCGAGTATCTTTCCTTAGGGAGACGAGAAGATATTGTTCGAATAGATGAAGTGGAACTCGTTCAAGTAGAAGAAAAAGTGTTGGAAGATGTTTATATTTTGGACCATTCGGCGTACATTCCAATGTCATATGCAGAAGACTATGACCAAGAAGATGTTACAGTTTACCATATTAATCGTTACTATGAAAAAGTACAGATAAAAAAGGGTGTTGAACAGCGTAGATGGAAAAAAGTTCCCGTCATACATGCAGCCAATGGAAAAAAAATCTATCCAGGTACTATCGTTTTTGAAGATCAACAAAATAAATGCTTAGTCTTTTACGCATAAATAAAGGGTTTATCCCTTTATTTATGTATAGGAGGGAATTCAATGGAAAATCTTTTTTTAGCTAAGTCAGCTGATAGTCTAAATACAGCAGAAACAATCGAAAAACATACTCAAAATTTATTAACTGCATTAGCACTACTAAAAAGCCTCTATCCAAACATCCCCCATTTAAATTGGGAACTATTAAAACAAGCCTGCCTATACCACGATGTAGGTAAAGCAAATACAAAGTTTCAAAATAAAATATTTAGAGTAATGAACATAAACGACATGCTGCATGATTGTTTACCTTATCTGGATGAAATACCACATGGTTATCTTAGCTGTGCATTTATTCCTTTTCATCAATTTGACAATATTGAAGATAGAAAAATCCTAGCACAGGCGGTTTATTTCCATCATAAACGTCCTGCAGTAGAACCGAATGCTTTACGACAAACTATCCAGCAAGATTTAAGCCAGTATTATCATGAGTTACAAAAGCATCTTACATTTCCTATCGTGGAACCTAATTATAGATTTTCAAGATATGCTACACCTAATAGAAGAATAAGAAAAGATAGCCATGAAGATATAATACGCCAATTCATTATGGTTAAAGGTCTATTGAATAAGATTGATCACGCTGCTAGTGCTGGTATTCCCGTCGAAATCGAAAATGATGGTTTATCGAATCATCTCAATCATTACTTTGCAAATAAACTAAACGCTGAACCGAATGAGCTTCAAAAATATATGATCGAAAATCAGGATGAAAACAATATTATTATTGCTTCGACAGGAATAGGAAAAACAGAAGGAGCGCTATATTGGGTCGGAAATGGAAAAGGATTTTTCACGCTGCCATTACGAGTCTCTATTAATAGTATTTATAAAAGAATATACGAACAAATGAATTTCCAAAAAGTTGCTCTGCTTCATTCGGAAACAGAATCAGAATACATCAAGAACGATATTTTCAATATTGATTATTATGAGCAAACAAAACAATGGTCAATGCCTCTCACGATTTGTACTTTAGATCAGATATTGGACTTTGTATTTAAACAAGAAGGCTATGAAAAGAAACTAGCTATATTAGCTTATTCAAAATTAATTATTGATGAAATCCAAATGTATTCGCCTAAAATGTTAGCTTGTTTACTTTATGCCTTAAAAGAAATAACCGAAATTGGCGGTAAATTTACGATTATGACAGCTACATTTGCTCCATTTATTGATGATTTAATGAAAAGATTGCACATTGTAGCAAAAAAAACTGCAACTCCTTTTTTTAAAGAAGTAAATGGGGAAGTTATGATCCGTCATCGTATGGTAGTGAAAAATAAAGGATTGTCAGTGGATGACATCCTCTTAAATACTGTAGATGAAAAAATATTAGTTATTGTTAATACGGTAAGTAAAGCACAAGCAATATATGATGAACTAACATTAACTCGGAAGGATGTTTTTTTATTTCATAGTCGTTTTATTAAGAATGATCGAAAAACAAAAGAAGAGGCCATTATTAAAATGGGGAAACGGTCAAGTAAAGAAAAAGGTATTTGGATAACTACACAAGTAGTTGAAGCAAGTGTTGATATTGATTTTGATGTTCTTTATACCGAGTTATCAGATCTTAATGGATTGTTTCAAAGAATGGGCAGAGTATATCGCAATAGAAGTTTAGACCATGAACGAATAAATATATACGTATACAACGGTGGAAAGGATTATACCTCTGGCATTTCAAGCGATAATAAAAGTGTTATCGATAAAGATATTTTTTGCCTATCGAAAGAAGCTTTATCGCCGTATACAGAACCAACTATATTTACAGAAAACATTAAAATGAAGTTAATTGAAGAAAATTATACGACTGCTAAATTAGAGAAAACATCGTATTATCTTGATATAAAAAGGTATTTGCAACTCCTAGATAATATTATTGAGTATGAAGAAATTGATTCTACACTAAGAAATTTACGTGATATTTTCAATGAAACGATAATTCCAAAGTCTGTTTACATAGAGAATGAAAATGAAATCAGCGATCTTCTTCAGGAATATAACCGTACATTTAAGAATAATGATTGTGAGCAATCTCGAATTGATAGAGGTAAACTAAAGGATCAGTTATATGGCTTTACAGTAGATATTCCTAAGTATCGTATCAAATTAGCAAATCAACTAAATCGCTTCGAACGTAACATAAATTTAAGCCATTTTATATCTATTCCGGTTATTGATTATCCTTATGACCATACAAAAGGCCTGCATTATACAAGTGAAGAAAAATTATTTGATGAAGACCAATTCTCTTGAAAGGGGTATTTCTCATGCAGCAAACCCAAACAATAGGTGGAGTCGAGTTAGCTTACTACATTGTTTGTAAACGAAAAGTGTGGTTATACAAAAAAGGAATTGGAATGGAAGATGAATCAGATCGGATATTACAAGGAAAGGTCCTTCATGAATCTTCTTATCCTCGTTTGAAAGATAAGGAGATTCTAATTGATAATTCTTTCAAATTGGATGCAATTGATGGGGAATATGTAAGAGAAGTAAAGTTATCTAGCAAAATGATTAAAGCCGATACAATGCAGATGCTTTACTATCTTTATCAATTGTCATTAAGAGGTGTTAATAAAAAAGGTTTAATTAGTTACACGAAAGAAAAGAAAACAGTTGAAGTGGAGTTAACAGACAAACGAAAGAAAGAGGTTCAAAAAGCAATCCTAGAAGTCTTTCAAATTATAGATAGACTATCTCCACCTGCTGTTAAAAAGGTACCTTATTGTAAAAGCTGTGCGTATTTTGGCTTTTGCTTTGCAGGGGAGGGTGATGAAGATGATGCGTGATCATTATATATTTTCAAATGGAAGATTGAAAAGAAAAAATAATACTGTTTATTTCGAAAACGAAGTGGGGGAAAAAAAGCCACTTCCAATTGAAAGAATTCGTAGTTTATATCTATTTGGAGAAATAGATGTAAATAGTAAACTTTTAACCTATATTAGTCGGTATGGTATTTCATTGCACCTTTTTAATTATTATGGTTTCTTTTCTGGATCTTTTATTCCAAGAGAACCGAAAGAATCAGGTTTTGTAATTGTGAAACAAAGTGAACATTATTTAGATAATCAAAAGAGACTTTTTCTTGCACAGCAATTCATCCAAAGTGGTATTCATCATATGTTACGTAATCTACGAAATTATAAGCATGAGACGACCATTTATATAGAAGAAATACAGTCATTGCGAGCTCAATTAGAGTCAGTGACAAAAGTGCAGGAGTTGATGGGCTTTGAAGGACAAATTAGAAAAACCTATTATGAAGCATTTAATTATATTTTTAAACAAGATTTTGTTATGAAAAAAAGAGAAAAACAACCTCCAAGAGATCCCGTCAATGCACTTATTTCTTTTGGAAACACATTAATGTATAGAGTAGTACTTACAGAAATGTATAAAACGCAATTGAATCCAACAATTAGTTATCTTCATGAACCATCTACTAAACGTTTTTCTTTATGTTTAGATTTAGCGGAAATTTTTAAACCACTTATTGTGGATAGCACTATTTTTACGCTTATTAATAAGAGACAGATTAACCAAAAACATTTTGACTATTTAGAAGATGAAATTTGTTATTTAAATGAAGAAGGAAAAAAGAAATTTATTATAGCTTGGGAAGAGCGTCTTAATCAATCAATTAAACATCGAGTATTAAAACGAAAAACGACCTATCGATATTTAATTCGCTTAGAATGTTATAAATTAATCAAACATATGATTAGTGATGAAACATACAAACCTTTAAAGGCGTGGTGGTAACATGTTTGTTATTATCACATATGACATCGAACAAAAACGTGTAGGTAAAGTATGTAAGAAATTGCGTGAATATTTAGATTGGACACAGAACTCTGTCTTTGAAGGTGAGATAACAGTTGGAAAATTATCTGAATGTATGGCAGAATTAAATAAGATCATAGATAAAGAAAAGGATTCTATTTTTCTTTACCAAGTAAACAATCCACGTAATATCAAAAAAATTGTACATGGACAAGAAAAAAATCCTTTTGATTTATTTTTATAAAATTGCAGCGAACCCCTTTTTAGTCAGAAGCCAGGTGAACCTATGGTACTCAAGGGATTATGTTTGTTTTTTGGATGCATATCAAAACACGACTATCGATACGCTGCAAAATGGGGTATTAGCTTTCTATCAATAAACGCCGTTAATCCTTGGTGTTGCAAGAATTTTTTAATATGAATTTCTAGGGTTTTATCTGAACGTAGAGGGATATAAAGTCATAAGACCGCAGAACGTTTAAATAAGTATTCATGGTTTTATCTGAACGTAGAGGGATATAAAGTCATAAGACCGCAGAACGTTTAAATAAGTATTCATGGTTTTATCTGAACGTAGAGGGATATAAAGCAGTTTAAATTATGGATGGCAACGAATCACAAGCCGGTTTTATCTGAACGTAGAGGGATATAAAGATGGATACTAGAGATGTTAGCGACAAATAAATTTAAGTTTTATCTGAACGTAGAGGGATATAAAGGCTTCTTTAATTTTCTTCGCTTTGTATTTGTTATATGTTTTATCTGAACGTAGAGGGATATAAAGGTATGCCTACTGTTACGGTAAACGATCACGGCATTAAGTTTTATCTGAACGTAGAGGGATATAAAGATTAGAATATATTGCATCCTTGATAATAGTTTCCGTTTCGTTTTATCTGAACGTAGAGGGATATAAAGTTGTCGCAATCTGGTCACGTAAATCATCACTGTCATGAGTTTTATCTGAACGTAGAGGGATATAAAGCAAGAAAATGTGAATGTTTACTACAATCGTGACAGAAAAGTTTTATCTGAACGTAGAGGGATATAAAGATTCAAAGTGTAAACCTATCCGATCTTCACACAGTCGTTTTATCTGAACGTAGAGGGATATAAAGTGTGAATGCAGGCGGTGGGACAGGTTTTGAAAGTTAGTTTT
>JBJEFI010000083.1:0-9407 GCA_051873875.1 Bacillaceae bacterium
TATTCTCTTAACCTAAGTATAGAGCATGTAAACATTATTTGTCAAAGTATTTCATCCTATTTTTAATACTATATATCGACATTTTTACTATACTTTTGTCCTAACTAAGTGATCAAACAAAAAAGGACTCCTAGGAATCCTTAATTTTAATGATAAAATTCTGTTTTTATCTTGATTTAGTCACTCTAGATTAACATCGAATTCGGTAGTAACAGTATCTTTAGGTACATGCAATTCATATTTATATCCTTCAAATAATAATGTAAACTCCTCTCCGAATAACCACTTTGCAAAATTAGATTTGTATCTTGATCCATACTTAATTATATGAGGCTGATCAACGTTTTCTTCTTTTAATTTAGACTCTGCCGTAGGTATTTTCTTGACTAGTTTGAACCCATTATCTTCTTCAATATAATAAAAGTAAGATTCTTCATTCACGTTACCAAACCCCAGTGCAAATTGTCCGTTTATTTCTGTATTGTCTTTTATTGCATAAATATCAATTTTTTCTTTCTCATATATCTCATATTCAAAAAGTGCTCCTGCAGTAAAAAATAAAAAGAAAGAAATTACCACAGATGCAACTGAAATAATCACACTTAAAGGAATGTGTTCCCCTTTAAATCCATAACTCTTGTTTAAAAATGTTAACATTGTAATAAACGTCATTACAGCTACAATTAAAATAATCCACAAAAACACTTCTCACCCCTCCACTCCTTATTAATTTATTTAATAAACCCTGCATTAACTCCCATTTGGTTAATCTGTCTTACCATATCAATATGTATATTTAGCAACTCCTCATATTTATGTATATCAACGGTACTCATTCCCTTGGACTTCATATCATTTAATTCAAACCCTAGTTCCTGTAAGTCATGTAATGTCTCCTCAACCTTGTTATACATATCTGACTCCCCTTTAATCGAATTCCCCTCGCTCTATAGCTTCCTTCAACCACTTTATGTAGTTATGCTCAGTCAATAAGTTGTGTAGGCCACCATTAAAATCCTTATCCATTAAATATTTACGTTGTTCCATTTGTTCAGCTAAAAAGTTTATTAATTTATCTTTGTTCAATAGTGACACCCTCGATTTCTTGGATCATTGTAAACTGATATACATCTCCATCAATTGTTAAAGTGTAGTTCATTACAAATTCGTTATAGTCCATGTATGGCTTGTAATACAGTAAAGCTAAATCACGCTCATACGATAGGAAGTGTTCAGTCATTGCGTTTCTCATTGATCTTTCTTTATACTTTGTAATTACTTCAAATCTTTGAGTTCCTTCATGATATATGTATAGTATGTAAGTTTTCTTTTTTATTATATTGATTACGTCATCTTTAATTGAATAAATGTACCAAATTGTCGCTGCTTCCATGATTAATATTAAAACAATGTCTAGACTAATGATTCCTGTCATCTGACCCCTCCTTTATAAATACTGCTTTTTCATATCTATCCAACATCTCCAGGACACGTTTATTCTCCTTTGATACCGCAAAGTCCATATCAGGAACAGTCATTATTTTTCTGTTTGGGTTAGTAATTTTTTGATTCTTGTTAAAAGGCATGTTATCACTCCTTACTCTAAATAGTCATCATATATCCTTATATTAGGCTCATCATCTTCAAAGAACGGATAACTAATAATCACGTCTTGTTGTAAACTCGTGGTTAAATTAATGAAATCTTCTGCTGAAACAAGTTCTACATACCCGTCTTTATAATTAAATTCCTGCAATTTCTTTTCATACTGCTGTATATCCCCACCAGCTGTATCAATTTTGAATTTCATGATTTTCCCTCCACTTATTATTTTTAAGCATTAAAACATCTCTTTTATAACAAATTGAAAATTCAACTTAACTAATTTCGAAAGAATCTTTATCTATTACAGTTATACTTTTATTTAATAACTCTTTTGTTTCGTACAGTTTAGCTATGCTACCTAGACTACCGATATTCATAGTTAAAGCTTTTGTTTTAGGTTCATTAGAATGTATAACATATCTATACTCACTCTGATGTTTATGAGTGTCGGGTTTCCTAAAATAACCATATCCACTTTTTCCATCATATGTATTTTGATCATAATAATTTATATGCCCTCTAAAACCTTCGAAATTTTTATTCCTTATTGTCTTATCTACTTTATCCAAAAACGTTTGAGATTCAAGAATGAAAACAACATGGTCTCCTAGATTTGTAGTCTTTTTGTTTATCAAACTATTCATCTTAAAGGTTTCGCCCATTGGATTTTCCCTACTAACTAAAGGAAGCATCATAGAATACATGCAAAATATATGTGCATCTGGCTCATAAATTTTCAAAACTCCATTTTTTGCTTTTATTTTTATACTTTCTTCATCTTCAAATTTTACATGCACATCCTTTATTGACATTTTTTCTTTTAAACTATCATAATTGTCATACCTCATAGATTCCATCCCTGCTTCAGGAACCCTAAATGATTTTATTGTTCCACAATGTAATTCACCATTCATTAAAGATTTAGCATGCTCAAGTTTTTCATAAAACTTTAAAAATACAACACCTCTCCATTTATTCATTCCCTAACATCCCTCATTCTCACTCATACTCCCTTATACTCCGTTTTTCACCGACAAATTCACGATAAAATAATCATTTTATTTCATCTTATGTATCAATTTATTTGTAAGGAATCCTCCTTATCTATTACTGCTTTTATGCCCACTCGTTCTAAAATGCTATGTATAAATAATCTTCCAGTTTGTGTCCATTTAGTATGTAGTTTGAATCCTTCATCTCCATTACCCTTTGTATATTTTTGAGTGTGTGATCTTGTGTATCCCTTACCTTGGTGTTCAGCATAAAGCAACCATTGACCACTTTGTTTGTACTGGACTTTTTCTTTATGTAGAATCTTATTTAACTCTTGAGCACTGAGTCCATAATCTTTAGCAATTTGGTTTATGTTAACTACATCTTTCGATTTAAGTATCTCATCATAATATGTAACCTTTGGCTCGTATTCTTTCACTTGTTGCTCCAACATTAATTTTTGAGTTTCAATCTTCTTCTTTTCTTTTTGTTCCTGAATCCATCTCTCTGCACGAGCTATTGGATCTTCAATCATATATGAATGGATTACTCCACTTTGCTTCAATTGTTTTTCCATTTCTTCAAACCGAATGACATAAGATGCTGTAAATAATATACCCTTTTCACCGGTTAGTTTGTTGGCAACCATATCGCAACCTTTTTTCGTTAAAAAATAACACTTTGCATTACGTCCTGTCTTATCTGTGTAACTACTTTCTATAAAGAATTCACTAAGGGGAAAATTCCCCTTAGCTAGAGTGGGTATATATCCAATGTATTTTCCATTATTTGTACCTTCAATTTTTCTCAAAAGTTCCTTATGTTCCATTCCAACCATTTCAGCTACATCTCGACTATCCACCAGCAGTTGTCCATTCTTATTAATAATATCTAATTCTTTCATTCATCATTCTCCTTTTGTATTTATTATTTAATTTATCATCTTGTAAAATCCCAATCAGGATACACATTCAATATCCTACTTATCTCTAACCTATTCTTCTTCAACATCCTAGCTGCAAACTTATCAGCATCCACTTCTTCTGGTGACTGACTATACCTAGGATCTCCAAACTGATAACTGGCCTGTTTCAGCTTCCTCCACTTGTCAGGCTTAGTCTTATATTGATAATAATGTCTTAACTCATGAAGTAACGTATGAACCACACACTGCTTAATGTAACGCTTCTCAACCTTCTCATGATTAAATATGTATAGATGAATGTAATTATCAGCACTGTTATACATTCCTGCTGTTTTACCTCTATGTACTTTCCTTATTTGTTTTATGTCAATATGCTTATACTTGATACTCCACTTGATGTAATCCCAGAAGTTATGAAAGGCATATAGTGGACATCCTTGATAATCATTGTGTAACAGTTTTATACATTTATTAATTTCCTCTTGCGTGATCACCTTCTCTTTCATTTACATCATCCTTTTCAGAATTATTTTCATCATCAAACTGTCTGAATACAGTTACAGCAACATACATTTTTATTAAGTCTTCTTCGGTTGCTATCCGGCCAAAACCATTCTTATCTATTGTGAGTGATTCGTAGCGTTGTTTAAATTCATGGAAGGTCAGTTGTTTAGGCATTGCTATCTCCAACTATAGTGAAGGTAGTGGCAACAGGGAAACATTTCTCTCCCTTATCATTAATAATACGGAAACCAGCTTTGTTTGCTTCGATTACTTTATACACATTTCCCTTTGTGACATGATCACATATATTTTCTGTCCACTTGGCTTCTAGCTTAACTCCTACTTTCATTATTTTCCCTCCCGATAAAAATGGTAATTTATTTTAGATATTAAACACGCTATCACATGTATTACATTTAACTTCATCTGTAACTCGACCACATTTTAATAATTCTACTCCTCGTTCACCACATGCTGTGCATTTAATATCTGTAAAAGTTACCTTTCCAGTTCCATCTTTAACATTAAAACCTGCTTGCCTTAATTCATCCATAATTTCGTCTCTAGTCATATTCTCAAAAATATCTTTTATTTCTCCCATCATTTATTCTCCTTTTTATATACATTCTCATATAATGCATCCATTTTACAGTCAAACTTTCCTTGATCGTACCCAATGCCGTAAGCTTTACTTCGTGTGTAATCAATGTGTTTGTATATATCGAAAGTTAATAAATCTAGTTCTTCTTTTGTTAATTTAATACCCGTCTTTCTAATTATACTCAACAGTTGTTTCTCTTCTATAATATAATCCATTTTATAAACTCCTCCATTCTCCCTTATACTCACGTATACTCTTGTTTTCAAAGCAAAATTTAGAATAAAATCGGCATTTTATCATACGAGTAAACTTTCTAAATCCGGTGCATAAGCATATTCATGGTAAGGATGTTTCGTTGGCTTCTGTATCTTACGTTTAGTTGTAAGTGAGTCATTATCAATCTCATCACCTTTAAATACTGTTTCAGTTCTATTTTGATTTACCTGGTACACAACTCTGTTAATTATTCCGTTGTCGTTAAACTCGATTAAATTTACATTATAGGTATCGCCAAAAATTTTTATTTTTGGTTGTTTCATTTAAATCATCTCCTCCTAATAAAACTTTGAATTTATCTTAATTTATTCTCATTCTCCAAAGCATACAACTTTTCAAGCATCATATACGTTCCAGCTTCCAATAAATCCTCCTGGGCAAACATATACTCATCTACATACTGTACAATCCGCTTACAGAAATCCTCCCATACCTTAACTTTAAACTCCTCTAATGCCTCGTTACGTTCTTTTGTTTGAATCATCAACTCCTCGATGTATTGTTCTGCTGTCATGTTATAACCTCCTATAATATTAGATTAATGAACTAATAAATCTTCCACTCTATAATCATCTTTCCATTCTTTGTACCACTCATTTTCTTCAACATTTTTATGTATTTTCGTTAAACTTTTTCTGGCCTTATTGGTACTTTGAATAACAGATTCCAATTTCAATGTATTCCGTATGTTATTCATTTTGAACAGTTCAGTTTTTATCATCCGTCTTTGTCGAGTGATATCCTGCAATTCCTTAGTTAAGTAAAAACCTTCAGCAGCATTAAATTTAGCTGTTTCAACTTTATGGTAATGAGCACTTAATTTTTTATCATATTCTGATCTTAGTTTAAGCAATCGTTGGTATTCTTCCTCTAATTCATTAGACAATTCCTCAAACCTTGTCAAAAACTTATTTGCTAAACACATCTTTATCCTCTCCTTTTTGATTATTTATTAATTTATTATCTAACTATATTCTATATCCATTACCAATTGCTGTCAACATAAATATCTGAAAATTTATAAATAAAAAAGTAGCTCCAATTTATGTGCATGGGCTACCTTGATCTGTCCGTATTCAGTTTAGTTTCCATACACACTTAGCAGCAATTCTTCCGCTTCATTCTCAACGTGAGTGCCAGCATTGGCCATCTCCTGGTTAATGTTCGCCATCTCCATATATCCTCTTGCAAAATCTTCCGCTGTACCTTCCCAATCCATCTCAACTTTATTAACGTGATTCTCAACTTTTTTAGCGAACATTATTCATTACCCCTTTTCATTCTGTTTTAATTTATTATATTAACTATGTTCCAAGTGGGTTAGTTGTCCTATACCCAAATATTTATTATTTATTCTTTTTTAATTTACTAGCTATTCCAATTTTTTTATTTTTATTTTTTGGAAACTACCCTTAAAATTAGTAAAGACGCTACCCTTTTTAAAGAGTAACGTCCTTTAATTTAATTATGTATTGAATATGTGATTATCTACCGCCACCGCCTGGATCTTTAACTACTTTAGTAATGATTGATCCATTAGAATTTCCTGTTGCTGGTAAAACGATTAGAGCTACTGCAAACGCCATTAATACTACTCCTGCTACTTTTTTCATATTTTCACCTCCTTTCAATGCATATACGTTATTCTGCTAAGAGTTCTATAATTGATTCATTAACGTTAAACGGCTCTTGTGTAAGTTTCATTACTGGTAACTGTTTATAATACACATCGCCTGACTTATTAAAATAACTGATTGATTTAGTGTAATCTTTAATATTTTCGCTGATCAATCCTTTGAGAAAGAAATGAAAAGCTTTTTCATTGTCTATGCAAGATTCTAAATCTACAGTCTCCAGAATTTTCATTGCACCAATCTTATCGCCATGATTAATATTGTAAAATGCAATCTCATGAACATGAGTAGCAAGTTTATTTTCGTAATTTAGATATAACGGCTTTTTGTTCCAAACATTATGAAGAAAGTTACTGCTTCTTTTTAATTGCTCTCTAATGTTCGTGTAAATCCTCCCTGTGTTAAGGCCATTTGTGAGATTTTCATTCGCCTTATCGTAATTAGTGAGGATATAAGAGTTACCCATATGAAGATAAGCCCATCCTTTTTTAGAAGGATGATCTACATTATTTACAATGTACTCACAAATACTTCTTGTTTGTTCAACTTCATTCTTTCTACTGTGATATTCAGCTTTAAGTAAAAGTAACCTAGCTTTAAACATGTCCTTAATAAAAATCTCTTTTATTTCCTCAACTCTTTCTAGTTCACTATTTATGACAGAAAATGCCTGATCGAATATCTTTTTATCCATGTATATGTATGTACAAAAGATGCTGACTAAAACATCAATTTCTAAACTGTTACCTTTCTGAGATAATAACATTCCCATTGCTTTAAATGGATCAATTTCATTTTGATATACCATCATATCAATTTTATAAATCTCAGCCCATTTTTTACTTTCTTTGTTTGTTGCACTCAACATTCTTACTAGTAAATCTTGTTTCTCTGCATATAGACCATGACTATCAAGATACTCCAGCATGAAGCGAGCTGATTTTTTGTTTACGTCTACTTGTTGGGCGTAGTCAATCATTAGGTTAAATTCATTAGATTCATCTAGAGTTTTTACAATGTTGATTAAACCATCAAAACTATCAAACTCTCTTTCTTCTTCATTTTTGAATTTATTTATAGCTGGTTTCTGACACTTAGCTGCTACCGCTAGTTTTTCCATTAGGCTTTTGTCATCTTCAGTTTTATTCTGTAGTAAGACTTTTAACTTGATCATTTATTAATCAGCCCCTTTTATCAAATACCAGTGACTAATCCAACATATCAACTTTCCCCATACCTATTGGCCTGATCTGTATATAGTTTTATGTATGCCTTAGTGTAATCTTTCTTGAACTTTTCTTTATCTTTAATTATTAACTTATTGACTATGTTATCTTCATAGAAGCTTTCCAGCATTCCTTCTTCAGTTTCTCCTATATAATGGAGTGCCATTTGCAAGTTCTCTTCTGTGATCTGAAAATCAAAGTTTTGTTTTCTTGGTGTCAACTTCAGCACTGTAGCCCCACTGCTATTCATACGCCGCACCTCTTCCCTTTATTTGTTTCTTTATCTGATAAGTTAAGTATAAGGGAAGATTTTCCTATAGTCAACTAAATTCTTAAATTATTTTTTAATTTATTTACTAAACAGTAAGACTTAAATACTATTTGTCTGTTTCCGCTTCTATAATGGTCAAGTCTCTTTACCATTCTTTCTCTGCCATCTCTATTTTACCATTATCCAGTGCTTTCTGATCTAATAAGGTTACATCTCCAAGTATGCTTATCTTATTTAGACATTCACCGAATGAAAGTTGTTCCTCTTTATGCATTTGTATTAATGCTTGTGTGTTTAATAATTTGAGCGTTTCAGTGTTCAATTTTACACCTCCATGTGATTTACCAACTTATTTAGCTTGTAAATTAATAATAAATCACACGAGGAAAATTTGCAACCGTTATTTTTGTAAATTCGTCATATTTTGTTAAATTATGCTTGAAAGAATATTTTTAGCTAATGAAAGAGTTCATTTATTCGATTAATCCCATTCATTGGGATAAACCTTTATATTATCTTTATCGAACCTTTCATCAACTATAATTCTAACAGCTTTGGTCATATCATTAATTTTGTATTCTTTATACGTATTTTGTAACCGGAAATACTCTAACACTTCTTCTTTAGACTTGTCAGTTGGCTCAAGTAAGATACTCATAATTTGATTGTCAAGATAAGTTATCAAAGCATAATTTGATACAGGCGTATTGACATAACTAATATAGTCAGCGCTTATTTCAGTACCATCTTTAAATTCAAATTTTTCGTTCTCATATTGTGTTTCATCTGGATCTCGCTTGAGAAGTTTATCAATGTCCTTTTTTGATAAAGGTGTTACTTTTACTTCTGATACTGTTGGCTCTTTCTTTTTGTTAACATTCTTCTCGACTTTAACTGTAGTTTCCTTTGTATCTTTTGGTGTTTCTTGTGACTGACCGCTACTACATGCAGATAATAAAATTAGTGATACTCCAATTAAGCAAGCTTTGTTCATATTTATCCTCCCTTATAAAATATTCCTTTTATTATTTTACCTTTTATTTCTTATTTATAGTTTATAATAATCAATCTGATATGTCTATATTATTTTTTAATTTATTATATAACTCTAAGCATATTATGATACAAATTACCCTTTGTTAAATAAAAAATAACCAGATTGATTTAACCTGGTCATTGTATTACTCTTTTTCTCTATTTTGCATATATTCTTCAATTATCTTCAATACTTCTTCTTTAAATTTATCATTATCTTCTTTCATCTTTTCGCTTCTGATCACAATGCTATTATTCTCCATACTTATATAAATAGTATCTCCTTCTTTTATGCCAACCTCTTTCAGCATATCTACAGGTAAAGTAACCCCTAATG
>JBJEFI010000084.1:0-9254 GCA_051873875.1 Bacillaceae bacterium
ATTATCTAGCCAGATTCTTTAAAAGATGCATTTAAGATTGCCACTATTCATTATCACAATGCGCCAAAACTAATCCCTGTTTATTCCCATAGATATATTCCATCAACTCCATTTGAAAAAGGAAATCCTATCTTATCCATTCACCAAACCGATATTATCTATTATGGTGAGGACTTATTCTCTTATTTATTAATCGAGTTTGATTTCAAGAAACATGGGAGTATGGATTTTAAAACGATTAAAAAACTCCCTTTTTGGAGTGATATAATTGATACATGGGATGAAGACGAAAAATAGTATTTTTTTATTTTAATTGTGAACTTAAAAAGGCGATTCTACAACTATAGTAGTATCGCCTTTTTGTTTCTTTCGTTTTCTTCATACATAATGAATCAATTTTAATTATGCTTACACTACATTTATTCTGATTATTTCATCAATTATGTGTGATATAGTTAATGTAATGCTTGTTTATCGTTTTTCATTACATTGTAGGAGGTACAGTTTATGCAAAAATCCAATATCATTTTCTTTGAAAGAAAATTTCCAAGTGCAAACATGATTCTTATTAAAGATCAGCTTCCGACTCTGATTGATACTGGTTTTGGGAGTAATGTGAAAGCGACAGAGCAATTAATGAAAGAATCTGGTATTGCACCAGAAGAATTACATCTTATTGTGAATACGCATTATCATAGTGACCATGTAGGTGGTAATTTTCATTTCCAAAAAAATTACGGTGTCACGATTGCTGCTCATAAATGGGATGCAGATTTGGTGAACACTTGCAATTCTGAAGCTTGTGGTGCGGAGTGGTTAGATCAGCCTGTTGAACCATATCGAGTCGATATAAAGCTTTCCGATAATGATGAGATAATGACAGGGAGTCGACTCTTCCAAGTGTTACATACACCAGGACATACATTAGGTCATATTTCTTTATATGAGCCTGAGGAAAAGGTATTAATTTGTGGGGATCTTTTTCATAAAAATGATATTGGCTGGTTAAATATTTTTCGAGAAGGTGTAGCATCCATCCAACGTTCCCTTGAAAGTTTGGAACGGTTATCTACATTGCCAATTCAACAAGCTTATTCTGGTCACGGTCCTCAAATAGACAATCCTCAAAATTCTATTGATTCTGCAAGAAAACGATTTGAAAAATGGCTCAGTACACCAGAGAAAATTTCGTGGCATGCCTGTAAGCGAATATTTGCCTATGCATTAATTATTAAAAATGGATTAAGAGAAGAAGAAATCCCTAGCTATCTATTAACATGTGGTTGGTTTCATGATTTTGCTCGTCACGCGTTTCAGCTTCAACCAGAAGAATTTGTACAAGTTTTAATTGATGAAATGATTCGCTCTGGAGCAGCAAGCTGGAACAATAATCAATTAATCGCCACTTCCCCATATGAAGCACCCCAAAGAGAATGGATAGAGAAAAATATAAAACCAAATGATTGGAAAAATCTCGATTGTTTTGCATAACAAACCATTCAAACCTAATATATTTAAGAAGCTGTGAAGGGCTTCTTTTTTTTATTCCGTTCTGATTGCCAACAAAGCAGAGAAGTTGTTCATGTATCATTTGATTCGTATTATAATAAATATATTCAAAATGAGAAGAGTAAAGGTGATTGTGTGTCTCGAAAAATAAAAATCGAAAAACCAAAACTAGCATCGAATTTGCCAACCGCAAATTTTGAAGACATTTATTATAAGGAAGAGCCGTATCTGAATAATTGCATCATAAAAGATTGCTGTATTGAAAGGGAAATAATAGAGAGAGCTGATTTTTGTAACGTTATTTTTCAAAATGTTACCTTTCGGGATGTATCCTTTAAAAAAATTGAATTAACAGATGTGATTTTTGATAAGTGTGATGTATCCAATGCAGATTTTAGTGAGGGGATTATTCACCGCGTGGAGTTTAAAAATTCGAAAATGCTAGGGATTAACCTTGCAGATGCCCATTTTGGAAATGTCTTATTTGAGGATTGTAATTTAAATTTAAGTAACTTTGGTTATGCGTCCTTGAAGCAAGTGAAGTTTGAGACTTGTTCCATGCAAAAAGCAGATCTCTATGAATGCAAATTGAATAAAGTAGCGTTTCAGCAATGCGATTTAAATGATGTAAACTTTGTAGATACGCCACTTAAAGGTATCGACATTAGCACATGTACGTTTCAAAACCTTGTCGTGTCATTGAAAGAATTAAATGGATGTGAAGTTTCGCCAGAACAAGCAATTGGATTTGCAGGAATGATGGGATTAAAGGTGAAAGAAGAAGGAGCTATATAGCTTCTTTTTTTAAAATGATTATTTCTGATTTTTCTGTTTGTTATTTATATGTTGTCGTGTAGAATGTTTTTTATCCCGTTCTGACTACCACTAAGACTCCCCCTTCAAAACTTAGCGAAAGCAGGGAAGTTTCATTATTATTTGTCTGATAATTTTCAGTATAACAGTAGTAAGCAAATCATATGTATCAGTAAGCTGAATGTACTACAGTTAATTATGCAATCATTCGTTTGTATTCGATTTAATAACGAAGGAGGAGAGCGAATGGAGATTGTAGCATGGGTGTTACAAGGAATATTGGCGGCAATGTTCTTAATAGCAGGCTTTGGAAAAATAACAGGCTCACAAATGCATCGTGATAATTTCACTCGATGGGGATTGCCACAGTGGTTTCGTGTTGTAACAGGAATTATAGAGGTAGGTAGTGTAATATTGTTAGTTATTGGATTTTGGCAAAAGGATTTTGCAATAGCGGGGGCTGTATTACTTATTTTGACAGCAATTGGCGGAACACTTACTCATATACGTGTAAAAGATGGATTTAAAGATACGTTTATGATTGTGTTATTAGGAATAATGGCGCTAGCATTGTTACTAATTATAATGTGAGAGTAAATAAAAAACAGACAATTAAACGACATGTCTGTTTTTTTGTTATTTCATCTATTTTTCCATAGCTTTAAGAATATCATTCCTTAATTCCCAAACATTACAGCCAAAGTTACTTACAATTGTAATGTTTCTATTTTTTTCTATATCAAAGGAAGAAATAAACGAAACACCAGGGTCACACCCTTCAAAATATGGGGTATATGTTCCACTTGTGGTTTTATCAAGCCATATTCCTAATCCATAGAATTGATGATTATTATGACTTTGGACACGCAGCATCTCAGTTAATGTTGCTTTCGAAATTAGTTTTCCGCTTAATAAATGGAACCAAAATTGATCAATATCTAAAACAGTTGTGAAGGCACCGCCTGCTCCTGTTCCTTTTACATCGACACTATATATATTTGTGTAATATTCTTTTCGTTGTTTATCATAAATATAGGCGTTTGCACATTTTGCAGGTAATCGATCAAGTTCGTAATAACCTGTATGGTACATGCCACTTGGGATAAAAATATTTTCTCGCAAAAATTCATCGAATAATTGCCCAGTTACTTTCTCAATAATTAATCCTAATACAACAAAGCCTGTATTGTTGTATTGGAACTTTGTACCTTTTGGATACATCATCGGTTTATGAATGAAAAGTGGTATTAAATCAGAAGATGTTCTAATTTTGTAGTTAGGGTACTCTTTCCACAATTCACTATAATCACTCATGCTACTTTCATCGAAGTAATCAGGAATTCCTGATGTGTGGTTTAATAATTGTTTAATTGTAATATTTCCATCGATTTCGTTTAAATCAAAATCAAGTAAGTCACCTATTGTATCATTGAAATGTAATAATCCTCTTTCAATCAATTGTAAAATTCCAACACTAACAAAAACCTTCCCTGCCGAAGCGGTTGGAAACTTAGTATCAAGTTCATTATTGATTTCATTTGATAAGTCTGCATAGCCATAACACCCTTGGAAAAGCACATTTTCATTTTCAATAATAGAAATACAACCACTAAATTCTGTCGGTATTAGATTTTTTAATTCCATCCTGATTTTTCACTCCTAGCTTCATAAGCTGATGATGTTGTTACTAGTAATTTCTAATCATTCTAAAAAATAAATCTATGGAACTGCTACCAATAGGTAGTACGTACTAGTTTTATTTTATAAAATAAACGCCATAATAGTACATTCTAAAATTGTAGAAATAAGAACATTTTTATGGTAGGGAAGGGGAAAGTATTTTTGTTGATTAGGAGAGGTCTGAGAAGAGCCTGTTTTGAAAAAATTATCAAAACAGGCTCTTGTTCATAGATTTACTTATTTTCCTTCTTCCGAGCTTGGTATCGTTCCATTGCTAATTGGTAATGATATTTTTCTTCGTCTGTAACGGGAATAATTGGGGGAACTTTGGATGGCTTGGAATTTTTATCAATAGCAACCATTGTTAAATAGGCTTGGGACGTTGGTGTTTTCTTCCCTGTTAATAAATCTTCTGAATGAACCTTTACTAATACTTCCATGGATGTTGTATGGGTGCAAATGACACTTGCTTCGACACAAATGGCTTCGCCTAATTTAATTGGTGCATGGAATTCAAAGGAGTCACTTCTCATTGTAACAACTAGTTTTCGGCAATGGCGCATTGCTGAAATCGCTGCAATTTTGTCAGCATAGGCCATTACTTTCCCACCAAAAATCGTACCATGTATATTCGTATCTGGCGGTAATACTAAGTCAACTAATTGTACTCGTGATTCACTTACTGTCTTTGGCTGTAACGGTTGTTGAATCAATTGTGCTAACTCCTCTCATACAGTGGCGGGACTGTGTTGGATTTACACAAAGCTTCCCTTTTAATTCTTAAAAAAGATATTTTAAGAAATCTATCTCCACGTTTATTTTGTTTTTTTAGATAATTTTTAAAAGTAAAAATTTATAAAAGCATACCATTTTTGTATTTCTTCGTCAAACACATTTCGAATAGGCTTTTAGTTTGAAGCAAATAAAAGGGATTCGTCCAATAAGAAATGGTAAAATAAATATATAAGGGTGAGATAGGGGCTAAGAAAATGGAATGGAACTTAAACATTGGAGATATTGTTGTTCAATTAATTGTTTTAGCAATTCCGGTACTCGTTGTAGCACTTTTGGTATTGGCTGGGCAATCTTCAAGAAGAAAAAAAGAGCAGTTAGATCGTATTGAAGCTAAGTTAGATGCACTGTTAGAAAAGAAATAAGGAATAACTGATATTGTTCTAATAAGGACTTCCAGCAATGGGAGTTTTTTTCATTTTCTGTTAGTGGGGAATTGAGCAAATTAGAATGATGTTTTTCGTTTAGATACATGGTATTATCATGTGAGGAAAAGAAAGAATGTTAGATTTATCGGGTAAGTGAAAGAAAGGGATGGCTTGTTTTGAAGAAATATCAGACTTTATTATTTGATTTAGATGATACACTATTAGACTTTGGTGCAACAGAAAAAGAGTCGTTACGTCTGCTTTTTAAAGAGCAAGGTGTTGTTCTAACGGATGAAATGGAAGCACATTATAAAGAAATAAACCAAGGTATTTGGAAGGCGATTGAAGAAGGAACGGTAAATCGTGATGATGTATTGAATACACGTTTTTCACTATTCTTTAAAGAGTACGGACAAGATGTAGATGGTGCTTTATTGGAAAGTCGTTATCGTCAATATTTAGAGAAGGGGCATCAACTAATTGATGGTGCATTTGAATTAATTACGAATTTACAAAAGGAATTTGATTTATATGTGGTAACAAATGGTGTTTCAAAAACCCAGTATAGACGTCTACAAGATTCAAAGTTATCGTCATTATTTAAAGACACGTTTGTTTCAGAGGATGCAGGTTTTCAAAAGCCAATGAAGGAATACTTCGATTACGTCTTTGCACGAATTCCTAATTTTTCTCCAGAAAAGACATTAATTATTGGAGATACATTAAGCTCGGATATAAAAGGTGGATATTTAGCGGGAATTGATACATGTTGGTTTAATCCGAATAAGAAAGAAAATAATACGGACATTGTTCCAACTTATCAAATCGAGAAGCTTGATGACCTATATGGAATCTTAACGGTTCAACAAGCTAGGAAGCATGGTTAAAAATAATAAAATGTCGGAAGGGAAAGATACGTAAAGGAAGAATATAAGTAGTATATGTTTATAAAGTGAAACTTCCATCAGTGGGGTCTTCTTTCACCTTCCACTGAGGCTTAGTTGAACGAATCGGGCTTTTACTGACACTTATCTGCCCTTAAACTCTAAGTTTTGAAGGGCGAGTCTTAGTGTCAGTTAGAGCAGGATAAAGGGGGAGCAGGATGGACGAGAAACTATTAAGAATAGGAACGACTTATATTCCTGTAAAAAATGTAGAACTTTCTTCTAGATGGTATGTGGACAAATTGGGTGCAGAATTAAATTATAAAGATGAGGATAAAGCAATTCTTAATTTTGCAAACCAAAGTATCTTTCTTGTAAAGGCAAAGGAAAATCAAAGTGCCAATTTTTATGATAGTTACGGGAAAGAACGTTTCTCTTTAACATTTGAAGTAAATGGATTAGCTGCTTTAGAAGCGATTCATCGAAATTTTATGGAGAAAGGCATCAAAGTTGGCGAAATTGAAAACAGAGGACATGCTGGAAGAAACTTTGTTTTTTATGATGTAGATGGTAATAAATTCGATGTATGGAGTGAACTAAGTTCCATATTTAAAGAGAAATATCTTATTAACTAGTATATATAAGGCAATTCTTCATGAGGGAGAATTGCCTTTTTGTATTTTAATTCTGCTCTTATTAAGAAATTCTTCATAACTTTAGTAACTGTTTCTTCATATTTTTTCTGTAAACTATATGTATCGGAAGTTATTGATTATGTAATTAAATAGAAACATTCATTAAGGGAAAATATATACTTTGGTAGTTTGATAGATGGAGGAATGATAGATGTTTTTAGGAGTATTGTTAATAGGGATAGTCCTTGGGAGTATCATATCCGCATTGATTTATTTACCAATTTTCATTATTCAACGTAAAAAGAAAGCACCAGTGATAAGGCATTTGACAATTTATGTGTTAATTGGCTGTTTTGTTGTTATCGCCATTGCTACTATTTTCTTAGGAGGAATTACCTTCAAACCAGATCATTATTTTCTGAATCTGAAACCATTTATTTGGGTGAATGAAACATATACAATGGGATTTGATAAAATGATTCGTCAATTGCTTTTAAATATTCTAATGTTTGTACCACTTGGGGTTCTATTGCCAATGATATTCAAATCGCTCCGTTCATTTTGGAAACTAGCATTATGCACGCTATCTATTACAATTTTAATAGAAGTACTACAATATTTCACAGGACGCTCTGCGGATATTGATGATGTCATTATGAATGGGCTCGGTGGTATTATCGGATATGGCGTTTTTGTACTGCTAAATCGTGTATTCCGAAACCGTTCATGGTGGACGAAATCGATAGCAGGAAATACAATGCAAGGTTAAAATCTGCTAATAGTGCGAAAAGATAAATCACTGGGAATGATTTATCTTTTTTTGTTAAGTTCCGTTAAAATATAGTGCTAAATAATTAAGACAAATTTTAATTTATACGAGTCTCTAATTCTTTTTCAAATAGTGCATACGTTAAGCAAAGAAGGTGCTTAAACCAAAATATTGCGTTAAGGGCACTTTTCTACCTTCCTTATCCCATTTATGGTACATATCAAAAACCAATTTCACATTATTATTAGCGTACTCTTCTACTAAAAACTTTACAGCAAGATAACTCCGCCAATAATCAAACATAATACTTGATAAACTATTTTGATAAGAATTGCTGCCGAAGTCATCTATCGAATGGTTTCCATATTTTTCTTTGAAAATCTCAACTAATTCCATTTCGGCAATCGTTATTTCATTGAATTCTTTCTCAGTTAACAATAGTTTTCGAGGTAAGTAAAAACAGATTCCTTCTTCAAACCATATACTATTTTCTCTTTCGTCTTCAAAGTCATCTAAAAATAAATTAGAATGATGAGTTAGTTCATGTGCTAATATGATGAATACTTGATTTTCGGAATAATTTTCATAAAATCTTTGGAGATTTGGAAGTTCTTTTCCATCTAATTGTTTTACAAGAATTTTTCTCCAAGTTTCTAAATCAGGTGACATGTAAATTAAATTTTTATTTGTGTAGGCTGGTATAGGTATTTCAGAGAAAACAGTAGTTGCTAATTCTTCAGTAGTCCATAAAATTCCTTTTGGTATATCTGTTAGAGCATAGTCCTTTTCCAGTATCTTTTTATAGACATTCAGTTTCTTATTAAATCGATATATAATTTCTTGATATTTTTCGTAGTCCTCTTTCCCTTCAAATGCATATATTTGTTTCATTTAAAATTATATTCCTTTCGTTCAAAAATAAATTTTCTTAAATTAAACTGCTATTCATGCCGTCGATAATCGTATGTATCTTTTCTCACATCTAATTTCTTGCCGTTAATCATAACGACATGATCAGATTCCCAACTAACTTCTGCATTTTCCACATGGTATTCCCAGTATATATTTTTTTGTTTATTCGTTTTCGTCGTTACTAATTCACCTCGTATTGCATAACTAGTCGTTGCACCACCATCGCTTCGATAAATATTAATGACATATGCACCTGTAGGAGACTCGAATTGATTAATGAATTCCCCTTTCGGTAGGCTATTCATTGAATAGAAAAAATGATAAACAAGCCATCCAAGTAAAACGATAATAATGAGGATGAATGTTAAACAGCCTTTAAATAATTTTTTATTGCTTTCTTTTACTAGCTCTTTATGAGTTGGATAGTCCTTCTTCATTATACATCTCCTTTCGAGTGTGGTTACGGAATGCGGTTCATACTATTAACTATATAATAGAATGAAAATTCAATCTATTAAGAGGGCTGTATGATATACTAGCCATAAGTACATTTGGAAAAGGGTATGTGGAATGGTAAGAGCGGGGTTAGAATGTCTTCGGATTATCGTTATTTTTTTCTTTTGGGTAGCATAATGGGAGCGGTTATGGTAGAAATTTATAAATTATTCGGAGTAAATATGGAGGATACGTTTGGAATGTTGCTAATGGGAGTTGCTATTTTGATGTTACTTTTTGTCTTCTATCGAAATAAGCTTCAGTTTTCTGGGTTTTATAAAGGAAAAGGGAATGTAAAATTGTCAAAAGGAACTAGTACGTTTTTGGTTACTTGTTCCTTACTGCTACTCGGTGTAGCACCTTTTTTCATTAGTAGATAAAAAGCCTAGCTGCAAGA
>JBJEFI010000085.1:0-9115 GCA_051873875.1 Bacillaceae bacterium
AATGTTTTTAAGTCTGCTTGGATACCCGCGCCACCTGAAGAATCAGAACCGGCAATTGTTAAAGTTGGTACTTCATACTTTTTCATTTTTATCCTCCTAAAAAATAAAATGAAAACGAATAATGTAATATGAAGAAGCACATCGTAGAAATGAACATTTATTTATATAAGAAAAACATAGGCAAGTGTATCCATTTTGAAAACAAAATAACTACATCTTTCCTATTTAAAGCTTATATTTTCTTATAAATAACAAAAAAGTCTACTCTCCCATTGGAAAATAGACTTTTATCCTCTATTTTATTTCAATATAAAAATAAAATAAGAAAATATGTATGCTTTCCTACGCTGGTATTATCCAGATCAGGTAATAAGGGATAACGAATTTCTTCGAATCTCAGCCCAACGGCACCCCTAGCTTTATATTCGTTTCTATAGTCTAATTTATCTTTTCCCTTCATATACTGTCAATAAATATACCCAAGCCATTACAAAAATTTACGCACAAGATATATATTACTATTTTAACAAAATAGACAAATTTTGAATTTTTATTTCGGGAATTTAATCAACTTATTGAAATTCCATTTCGCAAAAGGTATAATTTTCATTGGAAGCGATTACGAAAACGCTTCAAGCAATTATTCTTACTATAAAAGATGGAAGGGGAATTATTTATGCTACAATTTTTACAACGTATTGGTAAAGCATTAATGTTACCAATCGCGGCATTACCTGCTGCAGCATTATTATTACGCCTTGGTCAACCTGATATGCTTGACATCGCATTCATGGCAAAAGCTGGGGACGCATTATTCGCAAACTTACCACTACTGTTCGCAGTTGGGGTTGCAATTGGTTTCGCTAAAGATGGTCACGGTTCAGCAGCGCTTGCTGGGGCAATTGGTTATCTTGTATTAACAGAAGCTATGGCTACAATCGATGATTCATTAAACATGGCTTCATTCGGTGGTATCATCACTGGTATCGTTGCTGGTACTACGTACAACCGTTTCAAAGATGTTAAACTACCAGAATTCTTAGGTTTCTTCTCTGGTCGTCGTTTAGTACCAATCATGACATCATTATTTATGTTAATTCTTGCATTCGTATTCGGTTATGTTTGGGAATACTGCCAAATGGCAATCGATGGTGTTGGTAACTGGATCGTAGGTTTAGGTGCTATCGGTGCTGGTGTGTTCGGTTTCTTCAACCGTTTATTAATCCCATTTGGATTACACCACGTCTTAAACAACATTTTCTGGTTCAACTTAGGTGAATTTAACGGAGCTACTGGTGATATCAACCGTTTCTTCGCTGGGGACCCAACTGCTGGTATATACCAAGCTGGTTTCTTCCCAATCATGATGTTCGCTTTACCAGCTGTTACATTCGCTATCATTGCAGCTGCTAAGAAAGAGCGTCGTAAAGCAGTTACAGGTATGATGATATCTCTAGCATTCACTTCATTCTTAACTGGTATTACAGAACCAATCGAGTTCTTATTCGTATTCATTGCACCAGCGTTATACGGAGTACATGCTGTTTTAACTGGTCTTTCATTAGCTGTTACTAACATGTTTGGTGTTTTACACGGTTTCGGTTTCTCAGCTGGTTTCATCGACTATGCTTTAAACTGGAAACTTGCAACTAAACCAGCCTTAATTATTCCAATTGGTTTAGTATTTGCTGCAATTTACTTTGTAGTATTCTACTATGGTATCAAGAAATTCAACATTCCAACTCCAGGTCGTGAAGACGAAGATGAAATGTCTGAAAACACTAGCGTTTCATTAAATGACGCTGAATTAGCAGGTAAATATATTTCTGCTTTAGGTGGCCACAACAACATTAAAAACGTTGACAACTGTGCAACTCGTCTTCGTTTAACTGTTGGAAATGCAGACTTAGTAGACGAAAAAGCTCTAAAAGCTGTAGGTGCTCGCGGAGTAATGAAATTAAACAAAACTTCAGTTCAAGTTATTGTTGGTACAAATGTAGAATTCGTTGCAGAAGCAATCAAATCTCACATAAAAACATTAGCTTAATTTGATAGAAAAAAGAGGCAATCAATTGATTGTCTCTTTTTTTATTTGCTACCTTTCCATTCTTCTTTTACACTTAGTTTATCTGTTCTAATTGACGTTAAGTTTCTCCCTTTCTTCTAATGAAGATAAAAAAGCTTAAGTGTCAATAAAAAACAATTTGTTCAACTCCCCCTACTGATAGAAGTTGCACTTTATGAAGAAATAGAAAGGATGTTTTATATGAATTTCAAACAAACTATTTTAGACTATCTTCCAAGAAATGAACAAGAACAAAGTGATAAGCGTGTTATCCTAACTTATATTGAACAATTTCCAGAAACCATTTTAACGAGAGAAAATGAATTTGCCCATATGACAAGCTCTGGTTTTATTATGAATCCTTCCTTAACAAAAGTATTAATGATTCATCATAACATCTATAACACATGGGCTTGGACTGGTGGACATGCTGATGGGGAAAGTGACTTGTTACATGTGGCCATAAAAGAGGCAATGGAAGAAACAGGCATTAAATACGTAAACCCTCTTTCAAAAGAAATTGCCTCTATTGATATTCTTCCTGTTCCTGGACATATTAAAAAAGGAAACTATATTTCTACTCATCTTCATTTAAATGTAGCCTATGTATTAATTGCTGATGAAGAAGAAGCATTGATGATTAATGAAGAAGAAAATAGCGGTGTACAGTGGATTAAGGCGGAGGAAATTGACCAATACTCCAACGAACCTGATCTAATATACGTTTATAACAAATTAATTGATCAAGCTAGAAAATGGGATACTTCATATGAAAATAAAAAAACGACCCTTTAAAAGAGTCGTTTTTCATTTATATTGGGTATTTTTCTTTCGCTAAAAAACAAATTGCGATTGTATCCGCCCCTGTATGAGAACCAATTCCTGGTCCAAGTGGCGTTACAATCACTTCCTTTACCCCACATGTATCTTTTAAGGAATTTGCTAACATCGTTGCTCCTTCTTCGCAATCTGCATGTGTGATAAAGACCACATCTGTTTCATCCGTTTTGTATTTTTGATAATGATCGACAAGTATTCGAATTGCTTTCTTACTTCCTCTTGCCTTCTGATATGGTGTTATTTTTCCTTCTTCACTTACACAAAGAATCGGTTTTAATTGTAATAATGAACCGACAAATCCAGCAATTGGTGTCACTCGTCCACCTCGAACAAGATGATTTAAATCTTCCACCATCGCCATTTGAAAAATACGTCCTTTTATTGATTCAATATACTGGGCTACTTCACCTATACACTTTCCACGCAGGCGCATTTCATTTGCATAATAAACAAGTAAACCTTCTCCACCTGATGCACATAAGGAATCAATGACTGTAATCGATGCTTCTGGATATTGTTCTAATACCTGTGCCCTCGCACTCATGGCACTATTGTAAATACCACTTAATGCAGATGAAAAAGCAATATACAACACTTCTTTTCCTTCTTGGGCCCATTTTTCAAATTGCTGCTGGAATGTATATATATTAATTTGAGATGTTGTTGGCATGGAACCTCGTCTCACTTTATTATAAAAATCATGATGAGAATATGTTTTCCCTAAATCATCTTCAAATTCTAGCTCTTCTATTTTTACTGGTACAGAAAAGACATAAATATCATGTTCTTGTGCATACGTTAATGGAATATCACTATCAGAATCTGTTGCTAAAATAAATGTCATTCTATTCTCTCCCAAAAAGTAATGTTCCTATCAAGGATAGCATCAAGAAACTTTTATGACTAGGTACTAATATCAAATATAACAAAACTGTCAATTTCAAAGGGAATACAAAAAATACCACAAGCATCTATATACTGTGGTATTTTAAAAATGATATTCTTTTCTCTTCACTTATTTAAACCAACCTTTTTCTTTTGATTGTGTAATTGCTTCTATTCGACTTTTCACTTCAAGCTTGTTAAAAATCGTTGAAATATAATTACGAACTGTACCTGTTTTAATTTGTAGTTCACTAGCAATTTCTTTTGTGTTTTTCCCATCTGCAACAAGCTCTAATACTTCTTTCTCTCGATCTGTTAATGGATTTTCTTCTCGATATAAATCATCCATTAATTCAGGCGCATATACCCTTCTTCCTTTTAACACACTACGGATAGAACTAGCCAACTCTTCACTTGGGCTATCCTTTAAAATATACCCACTGACACCAGCTTTAACTGCCCGTTGAAAATAACCAGAACGTGCAAAGGTAGTTAAAATAATAATTTTACAGTTCATTCCCCTTAGTTGTTCAGCCACTTCTAGTCCACTTTTTCCAGGCATTTCAATATCCATTACACATACATCCGGCTGTAGCTTCTTAATAAGGGCAATCGCTTCTTCACCATTAGAGGCCTTGCCAACCACTTGCATATCCTCCTCTAAATCAAGTAAGGAACCGAAGGCACCAAGTAGCATTTTTTGATCTTCTGCAAGAACAATCCGAATCATGCTAGCTCCTCCCTTTCTTTTTGTTTCACATCATTTGGAACAGTAATAACTAACGTTGTCCCATTTTCTATATCAATCTCAATGCTTCCATTGGCAAATTCCACACGTTCCCTCATTCCAATTAACCCATGCCCTTTTAATAAAGAAGCACTTGTTTGTTTAAATGTACCATCATCTTTAATCGTCATTACAATATCTTTCCATGACTGTTCAATAGAAACGATACACTGAGTTGCACCACTATGCTTCACAACGTTATTAACCGCCTCTTTTAAACACATACTTAAAATATTTTCAGTTAATAACGTTCCATTTGTTAGCTTCACTTCGTTCATCCCAATATATTCAATATTTGCTGCATGTAATAGTGCTCTGACTCGAACTAATTCTTCATTTAAACGGACCGTTCGAATGGAAGAGACAAGCTTTCGTACTTCATTTAATGCTGTTCGTGCTGTTTGTTGGACATCCTTCAATTCATTTTTGGCTTGCTCTGGATTTTTATATATAAGCTTTCTTGCCAAATCACTCTTTAACCCAATTAAGGAAAGCTTTTGTCCAAGTGTATCGTGCAGGTCTCTTGCAATTCTTTCTCTTTCTTCTATTTTTATGAGCTCGGCAATTTTTTGATTGGCATGTTGTAGCTTTGCTTCTAGTTGATCTACTTCATTTCGATTACGAATGCTAAATGGTAAAAGAATAACACTAATCCATGTCACTACAACAAAAGGGATTTGTTTCAAAAACAATTCATTTTGCTGTAAAAAATTTAGTGGAATGGCAACAGATGTCGTTACAAGCAATGAAATATATAGGACAAAAAAAGCAATTCGATTTCGGACATTTCCAATATAATAAGCTAGGAAAAAAGATAAATAAACATAGTGAAAAAGAATAATCCATGTCGTAGAAATAAGGATTAATAAATAAGTCCAAATATAAATAGACCATCCTTTTGCGATAAAAGCAATTCGATAAATGATAAAAAAGAGAATAATAATCAAAATTCCAATGATTATTTCAATAAGAGAAGTAGATTCAGCAATATAGTAAAATGGTAAAATACAAAGAATAATCCAAATGTATGGCGTTATTCCTTTATTATTTTGAAAACGTAAATATTTTTTGATGTTTATCACACCTTTTCCTCAAAAATGAAAGCTGTTATTTTAAACTAACAATCAGTAGGAGTTAAACAAAAACTCCTACTGATACAAGCTTCACTTTATTTTACCATTCCTTCACCTACACGCCTATTTTGAACTTCCTTTCGCTTATTCAGCTCTCTAAAACTAATAAACTTCTTCTGCTGCTCATCCCACAAGCGAAATTTTAACGACGTTAAACTTGTACCTAATGTAATTGTTGGGACGTGATGCAATGGTTCTGTTTGGTTATGTGCTTGCTCTAATTTATAATTTGGAACACGAGGACTTAAATGGTGCACATGATGATAACCGATATTTCCAGTTAGCCATTGCAATACTTTTGGTAATTTATAAAAGGAACTTCCCTCTACAGCCGCTTTTACATATTCCCAATCTTTGTCCTCTTCAAAATATGCATCTTCAAATGTATGTTGTACATAAAACAACCAAATCCCTGCTACACCTGCTATAAAGAAAATTGGACCATGAACAAGTAAGAAAGCTTGCCAGCCTACTAAATAACACCCTAATCCAACCATTGCTACAATACCGACATTTGTTATATACGTGTTCATTCGTTCTTTTCGATTTGCATCTTTATCATTAAAACGATTTGTTATTAAAAATTTATAAATAGGCCCTAGCCCAAACATGACAATTGGATTGCGATATAAACGATATTTTAATTTATCAAAAGAAGATAGTGCTATATATTCATCAACTGTTAACATCCAAATATCACCTACACCTCGTTTATCTAAATTACCACTCGTTGCATGGTGAATCGCGTGATCATGCTGCCATTGATTGTATGGAAACATTGTTAAAATACCTGTAATCGTTCCAACAATTCGGTTTGCCTTACGATTTTTGAAAAAAGAATAGTGACAGCAATCATGAAAAATAATAAAAATTCTTGTTAACAACAATGCTGCTACAGTTGCGAATGCTAACGTTAAAAAATAAGAGATTTCTAAACTTTTATATGCGAAAAACCACATTGCAAAAAAAGGTAAGATTGTATTCATCATTTGTCGAATACTTCGCCAAATTTCCGCCTTCTCATAAGGAGCCATTTGCTTTCGTAGTGCCATTTGTTTTTGTTTACTCATTCGTCATCAAATTCCTTTCGCTACTTTTCTTCTATTATAAAAGGCAAAAAGAAATGCTTGAAGACATAGCTGTCATATAAAAATTATGACAACTGTCATAGTTTACAAGAATAAATTGTTATTTCTTCCATTAACTATTGTATTTAATTAATAATATCCATATCCATACTTTCGAACAATATCCTCTTCCATGCACTCTGAAGGCTTATCTTCCACTTCTATTGTCCCCTCTTCTTTTATCCTTCTTAAAACTTCTTGTGTCGTTGCAACGGCTGACACAATGGCTCCACCAGATTGAACCCAACTTCCTATATAAATGATTAACTCGCTAAGTTTTTCAATTTCTTCATTTTCTTTATTTCCGTCATCCTCTTCATCTCCATTTTTTCCTTTATTACGCTTATCTTCACTATTTACCTCATTCTCCTTACTTTCTCCATTATTATTGTTCTCAGTTGTTTCTTCCTGTATCTCACTTCTTAAAAAAACAAGACCTCCAACTGCTTGAATAGCATTACCAATAGATTGTAAAAGGTTTCCAATTGCATCTATATAATAATCATCTTCATACTCCTGTAATTCATCCAAGCCTATAATAAGTCCACCAAATGACTGAAGTAAATTCCCTGTTATATCAAATGTTACTCGTTTCCTTTCATCATCGATTGTATCAATTGCAAATAAGACAGTTGTATTCCCTGCGGCTTGAATGATTTCGCCAGCTTTCTCAATTGAATATTCTCTACCAACTGACTCTGTTGCATTACCTAATCCTTGCATGGCATTCCCGATAAAGGTTAATTGATCACTAAGTAAATCTGCTTTCTCCTCCCTTTGGTCGTCTGTCATGTCATCTTCTAAAAAAAAGCCACCATCGACAATTGCTGGTGTTACTCCTAAAGCAGCGATAATTGTGCCGACTAATGTAACCCAAGAACCAATTATTTCCTTGTATCTATTTGCCATTGCACAGTACCCCTCCTTTAGAAATAATTTCGACTATACATAGTATATTCACCTATAAGAGGCGGTTGCCTATCTTTCCAGTTTTCTAACAAAGTGAAAATCCCATTGTTTTTATTGAATCATTAAAATTTAACCACACTTCAGAAGGTCAATTGTTTTAAAAGAAGAAATAGAAAATATACTAGTTAAAAAGGGGGACGGACATGAATAGTAATCATTTTACTGTTGAAAAATTACACGAGGGAATCTATGCAGCAATTGCCAAAGAAGGAGGAGGTGCTGTTGCAAATGCAGGGTTTATTGATTTAGGAGGAAAGTTACTTATATTTGATACATTCAATACACAACAAGCTGCTGCAGATTTAAGAAGAATTGCAGAGGAAATAACAAATCTGTCTGTCATATGGGTTATTAATAGTCATTGGCATGGCGACCATATTCGAGGCAATCAAATTTTTAAAGACTGTACAATTATTTCTAGTCAACTAACCTATGAAAAAATGAAAGAAACCCACCCTTCGCGCATTCAAGAGCAAAAAGATGATCTGCAAGGGTTACAAAGCTATATTCAATCATTACAAGAACAGCAAGATGAAAGTCTACTATCTCAAATCCACTTTTTAATGGAAATCGAACGCTCACTTCCTACCTTAGAGCTTGTTTTACCAAATCAAACTTTTCAGCAAGAACTAACCTTTCATGGAACAAAACGAAAAGCAATGTTATTTGCATTAGGCAATGGACATTCTTGCTGCGATTCTATTCTTTATCTCCCTGCCGAAAAAATAGCTTTTATGAGTGATTTGTTATTTATTAATTGTGAGCCAATTTTGTTTGATGAGTCCAATGCTGAAGAATGGATGCAACGATTAAATCAAATTGCAACAATGGACATTCATATTGCGGTCCCAGGACATGGACCAATTGGAACAAAGAATAACTTCTCAGCTACAATCAACTACTTGAAAGAATTTAACCTTTACGACAAATTAAATTTAATCTAACCCCTCCAAAAATTCTACTAAGAAAAATTCACCCTAAAACATAATAAAAATGGTGATTTCCATTATGAGATGGAAATCACCATTTTTATACTTATTTGGACTTACAATATATAACTACACTAGTTTGAAATGTGTCCTTTGCTTTATAGAAATAAAAAAGCCAAGCATTTACCTGACTTTTAATGATTTTTCGATTTAATTTTTTCAACGTATATCCAAACGTAATAAATAGCCTGAGACACTAACGGCACTAAAAATACATAATACATCTGATTAGATGGTAAAAAATAAAGAAGTAATAAAGCAATTATGAAAAATGGAATAGCAAGAATCCAATATTTTCTTCGATTACTCATTCTGTTTTC
>JBJEFI010000086.1:0-37902 GCA_051873875.1 Bacillaceae bacterium
AATGAAGTGTTGTTACTATTAAAAGAAGATTATATTGTAAGTGCAAGGGTATTAGGGGCATCTCGTTGGTATTTGATACGAAAACACCTTTTTCCAGCACTTCGTCAAAAAGTAATCGTATTATTTTTACAGCAATCTTCGCAAATGATGCTATTACTTGTTCAGTTGGGATTCTTTGATTTGTTTCTTGGTGGAAGAAATCAAGACATCGATATGAATACAGGAGCAGTAACCTATACGTCGCTTTCCAATGAATGGGCTGGATTAATTGGTGGCGATCGAAACGAAATTTGGATTGCACCATGGATTATTTTAGCACCACTTTGTATGTTCGCTTTATCCATTTTTATGTTAAATCGAATGGTGGAAGGAATAAGCGATGGGCTAGTGAATGACCGGAGGAGAAGCCAAGGAATGAAGATGCTATTAATTGGCAGTCAAAATAAGAAGATGAGTGCATAGGAATGCTTTACATCTGTATGATAGGTTACTATAATTAATCCTAGCAAATGGAAGGATGCTAGGATTAATGAATAGAAAGAAAGAGTTAATAATAAGGACCCTCTTTTTTGTTATAGGGTTATGTATTTTATCGTTAGGGATTGCTGTTGTTGTGCAATCAGATTTTGGAATGGGTCCTTGGGATTTAGTTAATGCAGGGTTAACGAATCATTTTGGATTAACTTTTGGCACATGGATGAATATTGTAGCAATCACCTTGTTACTTATTGCTAGCTTACTCCAAAAAACAAGACCTCGTTTGACAGCAATGATTACATCGATTGTAATGGGCGTGTTTATTGATATATGGTTAGTTGTTGTACAGGACATGCCTACTTCAACAGGTGGGTTGAAGTTAGCATTTTTCTTACTTGGTTTACTTATTATTTCGATTGGAATTGCGATTTACTTAGTTTCTAATCTTCCACCAAGTCCACTTGATTGTTTTATGTTAGCATTAAAACAGCGATTAGGCCTATCTTTTCGCACAGCAAAAATAACATCAGAGTCGATTGGATTAGTTATTGGGGTTTGTTTAGGTGAAAGTGTTGGGATTGGAACATTTCTTATTATTTTTGTCATTGGACCAATTGTTCAAGTGTTATTAACTTATTCAAAGCAAGTATATGAAAGAATACTAGTTAACTAGAATGAAAAAGCGGAGATTTAATTCTCCGCTTTTTTTGCTTTTAGAAAGAAGTAAATAGCAATAAGTATAAAGATAGTAGCGATAATGCTACTAGCAACAACGGCGTTGGTAACGACTGCTTTTAATCCAATTCCAGCAGAAAGTGAAATGAATGCAAGTAGAAAAAAAGCGAGTGCAATATTTTTATAACGTTCCATAATCTCTCCCCCTTATTGTTATTGTACCAAGTTTTGAGATAGACATAAAAAAAGAAGATACCAAAGTTGTATCTTCTTTTACAAAAGTTTTATTCAATGACGATATAACTTACGCCGATTGGTCCATGTACACCTACTACAAGGTTTAATTCAATGTCAGCAGAGTTGCTTGGTCCTGTAATAAAATTAATACTTGAAGGGATTTCTTTGTCTTTAAAATAAGCAACACCACCAGTTAGGCGAGGAACAATTGTATCTGCTTCAATTAGAACGATATGATATTTTGGCAATAAGCTAATGATTCGATTGGATGGAATCCTACTTGTAACAGTTACTGTTCCTGATTCTGCTAAAGTCACATCAGAGAAGGTAATGCCAATATTTGCATGAGTTGCAAGGGAAATAGAATGATCTACATCGCTTTCATCCCAATGTTTAATTGTTGCGTTTAAGTCATTTAAAATATGACGATAGCAATTTTCATTAAATTTAGGATCATCTGGTATGATTACATAATCAGGACCGTAGTTATCAATAATGCGCTGTAATGTTGTTAAAAGTGCATCTTTCGTTGTACGGCAAAATGTTGTATGAATATTATCACATTGCTTTTTTAATACATCAATTAATGTTCCTTTATTCAAATGAGACAATGTTGCTTTTGGAATATGATCATGTTTATATTGTTTTGTTACTGTTGTTGACATTGGACGTCCTAAGCTTTTAGAAAGATTAGCAAGAAAACTATCTCGGTTGGCAATGTTAGTCATGGCTATTGCCTCCTTTGTCACGATTTTTAAACCATTTTCGGAATGATTGTTTATCTGGTGCTGGGAATTCACGACTGCTCATCCACTCTTTTAAGGGGCCGACTTTTACCTTAAGATTGCCATCAGGTGAAGAGAATGTCCGTGCGAGTGGAGCGATCTTCACACCTAAGTTAAACATGCTAGGAGAGCCAGCTCCCATACCAAATGCCTTCATTAGCATTGTCTCAGATAACGGTGCTCTGCCTTCTCGTTCCACAATGTCTTTTCGATGCTCGAGTAATAACCGATGTAGTGGAATTTTGACAGGGCAAGCGTCTGTGCAAGCTGCACACAATGTAGATGCATAAGGCAATTCTTTAAATGTATTATAGTCTTCTAATAATGGAGATAGAACAGCACCAACTGGTCCAGAATAGATGGAACCATATGCTTGCCCACCAATATGGCGATAAACAGGGCAGACGTTGACACAGGCTGCGCAGCGAATACATTGTAAAATAGATTGATATTTTGTACCTAAAATTTTAGAACGACCATTATCGACGATGACGATATGGAATTCTTCTGGTCCAATTTCTTCTCCTTCGTTTCTCGTTCCAGTAAACAAGGTAATATAGCTTGTTAATTTTTGCCCAACAGCGCTTCGACAAAGCATACTAACGAGAATATCGACTTCATCAAGAGAAGGGACAATCCGTTCCATTCCCATTACGGTAATAAGCGTTTTTGGCATCGTGGAAACGAAGCGACCGTTTCCTTCGTTTGTTACAATGCAGACAGAGCCTGTATCTGCAACTGCGAAATTACAACCTGTAATCCCGATTTCAGCTTGGAAAAATTGTTCACGAAGCTTTTGGCGGACGAATGCTGTTAAATGTTCCGGTTGCTCTGTACCATCATAGGCAAGTTTTTCTTGAAAGACATCTCGAATTTTTTCTTTTGATTTATGTAAAGCAGGAGCTACGATGTGAGAAGGTGGGTCCCAATCATCCACTTGTAAAATGTACTCACCTAAATCTGTTTCAAGTACATCACAGCCTAAATCCAGTAGAGCATGATTTAAATGGATTTCTTCTGTTACCATTGATTTTGATTTTACGATTTTTTTGGCTTGTTTTTTTGTAACGATTGAAGCAATATAATCCGTTGCTTCTTGTGGAGTAGTAGCGAAAAAAACGTGGCCGCCTTGTTTAGCCACATTTTCACTAAATAGATGAAGATAGTAATCTAAGTTTTCTAAAACATGTTGGCGAATTTCTTCTGAATGATTACGCCATTCATCCCAATTGCCTAATTCTTCGGCGGCAAGTAGACGCTTTTCATGTAATCGTTCCTGAGCACCTTTTACAGTTTTACGCATGCCATCATTATCAAGTCCTTGTTGTTTCCGGCTATTGAAGCTATTTTTATTCGTAACAATCCCCATTTTTCTCATCCTCTCCTATTTAACACTTCGGCCAAATGTAGCACTTGAACTTTTTCATTTCGACGTTGTAAGCGGCCACGAATGTTTAAAATACAACCACCGTCACCAGAAATAAGATAGTCTGCGCCTGTTTCGAGTACATGATCTACTTTTTCATCAACCATTTGTCCGGAGATGTCTCCCATTTTGACGGAGAATGTACCACCAAACCCGCAGCATTGATGAGCATTTCGTAATGGAATGAGTTCTAATCCTTCCACTGCATTTAATAGTTTAAAAGGTTCGTCTTCTGCGCCTAATAATCGAGTCATATGGCACGATGTATGATAGGTTGCTTTTCCATTTAATTTGGCACCAACATCAGTAATACCAAGCACGTTAACGATAAATTGAGATAAATCATAGGTTCTTTCACTCACTTGTTTTGCTTTTTCAGCCCACTGGGGTTCATCTTGCAAAATATGAGCATATTCTTTTATAAAAGCAGCACAACTTCCGGCAGGGGAAACAATGTAATCTGCATCGAGGAAGCTTTTAATGATATTTTTAATTGCACCGTTAGATTGTTTACAAAATCCACTATTATAGGCTGGTTGTCCACAACAACTTTGTGATTCAGGAAAAATAACTTCACAGCCTAATCGTTCTAATAATTCAACTGTCGCAATTCCTATTTTTCGTTCAAAAACATCTGCTAAACATGTAACAAATAAATGAACTTTCACAACCTTCACTCCAATTGTCATTTTTTTGAAAACGTTTCCTGTCTTTATTTAACCACGTTTGCAAAAGAAATTCAGTAACATATAGGAAAATTTTAAAAATTGTGACAAAAATAATTTTTTGTATAACAGATATAAAAATGATTACTTCTACAGTCTAGAAATGTAGGAATAGAAAAGGACACTTGCAGTTTTTGTTTGTTTTCATAATAATGGAAAGTGAAGATGAAAAAGGTGGGGATTATATGTTTATATTTGCACATCGAGGTTCAAAAGGAACACATCCAGAAAATACGTTAGCTGCTTTTCGCGAGGCTATTGCTGTTGGTGCGGATGGCATTGAATTTGATGTTCATTTAACGAGTGATGGAGAAATGGTCATTATTCATGATGAAAAGTTAAATCGAACAACAACAGGAAAAGGCTATGTAAAAGATTATACGTTAGCCCAATTAAAACAAGTGGATGCTGGGGTAAAGTTTTCAAAGCAGTTTAAAGGAGAGCGAATTCCAACATTAAGAGAGGTATTCGAGTTAGTAAAAGATACAAATTTAATATTGAATATTGAATTAAAAAATGATGTCTTTCGATATGAAGGGATGGAGGAAAAAGTCGTTTCCCTTATAAAAGATTTTCATTTCGAAGATAGGGTTTTATTTTCTTCTTTCAACCATGATTCCATTGCTTTGTTACAAGAGTTAGCACCACATATTCCAGCGGCGTTGTTATATCAATTTTATGACGAAGAAGTTGTAAATGATGGCATCAACAAAAAAGGGGAAGGACTTCATTTAGACATTCGCTTATTAGAGCAAGAAATGGTTCAACAAGCACATCAAAATGGATTACCAGTTCGAGTATGGACTGTAAATAAAGAAAAAGATATTCAAAAAATGATGAATTATGATGTAGATGCTATTTTTTCCGATTTTCCAAAACGAGCACTAGAGATGGTTAAAGCAGCCAAGTAATTGGCTGTTTTTTTGTTATGAGAAAAAGAATCGAACACAGTTTTCCTTAGCGGTGTCCTTCTCCCAAAAAATCCGCTATAATATAAGCAAAAAATAAATAAAGTTGGTGCAACAATGAACGAGTTTTTTGAAAATGGATTAACATATATGAAAGAAGGAAAGTATGAGGAAGCGATTGGAAGCTTTATTGAAGAGTTAAAGCAAAATCCAACGAATGCCTTAGCATATGCCAATATTGGAAATGTATTTGTTATTTTAAAAGATTATGAACGCGCTGAGAACTTTTTTAAAGAAGCAATTAAAAAAGATGAGAAGTTAGCGACAGCATATTATGGACTTGGAAATGTTTATTTTGAAACAGAAAAGTTTGAAAAGGCAAAGACATGCTTTGAGTCTGCTTTAAAGCGTGGCTTAAATGAAGGAGACCTTCATTATATGTTAGGGATGACGTATGTGAATCTTGGAAATGATTTAGCTGCATTGCCATATTTGCAACGTGCCACAGAATTAGCTGTAACAGATATCGATGCCTTATTCCAATGTGGGTTATGCTTAGCAAGATTAGAATATATAACAGAGGCAAAAGGTTTATTTGAACAAGTCATTAAGTTAGATGAAAATCATGCCGATGGTTACTACAACGTTGGGGTTGCTTATTTATTAGAAGATAATATAGAAAAAGCAGAACAAGCCTTTAAACGAGCGGTAGAAGCGCAGCATGATCATATTTTGGCTCATAATGGTATTGGTTTAATTGAACAACTACGAAATGAAAAGTAAGGATGTGATGGAACAGATGCAACAGGCGATGGACCTTTTTGATGGTGATGAAAAATACATAAAGGCACAAAGCATTGTAACTGTTTTTCACAATGATGAAAATATGTATACAGTTGCCCGTGTAAAGGTGCTAAAGACGAATGAAAACCTACAAGAAACGGAAATTATGGTGACTGGTTATTTTCCAAAATTGCAAGAGGAGGATGTGTATACGTTCTTTGGAACATTTAAAGAGCATCCTCGTTATGGAAAGCAATATGCAGTGCAACGATTTCAGAAGGAACTTCCTGAAACGAAGGATGGAATTGTTCAATATCTTTCAAGCGACTTATTTAAAGGAATTGGTAGAAAAACAGCTGAGCGAATTGTGAAGGACTTAGGTGAGTCGGCAATTTTACGTATAATGGATGAGCCGTCTGTATTGGATAAAATTAAAGGCTTATCTGGTGAAAAAGCAAAGCTTATTTATGATACGATTATGGAAAATCAAGGGCTTGAAACGGTAATGGGCTTTTTAAATCGATATGGCTTTGGAACGAGATTATCAATTAAAATTTATCAAGCCTATAAAGAAGAGACAATGGAAGTACTTCGGAACAATCCATATAAAATGATTGAAGATGTAGATGGAATCGGTTTTTTACGCGCGGATGAAATTGGTAGAGCGATGAATATTTCTGGTGACCATCGTGAACGAATTCGAGCGGCACTGTTGTTTTCAGTAAATGAACTTTGTTTACAAGAAGGACATGTGTATATCGATTTAGATGGATTAGTAGATGAGGCTCTTCGATTATTAAATCATCATGCAGAAGTAAATATTGAAGAAGATGCCATTATTCAAGAACTTGCGCATCTGCAAAATGAACGAAAATTGATGATTGAAGATGAAAGTGTATATATGCCAACCTTGTTTTATGCAGAAAAGGGCCTTGTAAAGAGCATAGAAAAACTACTTCAAAAAGAGGAAATGGAAACATATCCACAATCCGAATTCCTCTTGTCATTAGGAGAAATAGAAGAGCGATTAGGTGTTCAATATGCGGATCGCCAACGAGATGCCATTGAAATGGGATTAAAATCGCCGTTATTTATTTTAACTGGTGGTCCAGGGACAGGGAAAACAACGGTCATTAATGGGATTGTAGAAATGTTTGCTGCTTATCACGATTTACCTCTTGATCAAAAAAGCTATAGTAAGGAAAAGCCTTTTCCGATTGTGTTGGCTGCGCCAACTGGTAGAGCGGCGAAGCGGATAACAGAATCGACTGGGTTACCAGCATCTACAATACATCGCTTACTTGGTTGGACGTTAGAAGGAACATTTGCTCATGATGAGACGAATCCAATTGGTGGTAAGTTACTTATTATTGATGAATTTTCCATGGTCGATATTTGGTTAGCAAATCACTTATTTAAAAGTCTTCCAGCTGACATGCAAGTTATTATCGTTGGCGATGAAGATCAATTGCCGTCTGTTGGACCAGGTCAAGTGTTAAGAGATTTGTTAGCATCGGAGCGGATTCCAACCGTTCGATTAACGGAAATTTATCGCCAAGCTGGGGATTCGTCTATCATTCAACTTGCCCACAGTATAAAAGATGGAAAACTACCAGCTGATATTATGGTAAAAAAGGCAGACCGCTCCTTTATTTCATGTACGAGTCAGCAAGTAGTAGAATCAGTGAAGCAAGTTTGTAAAAATGCCAAGACAAAAGGCTTTCATATGCGAGATGTGCAAGTGTTAGCACCGATGTATCGAGGAAATGCAGGGATTAATGCCTTAAACGTGGCACTTCAAGAGGTGTTTAATCCAAAGCGAGAAAAAGTACGAGAGTTACAATATGGCGATGTTGTGTATCGAGTTGGCGATAAAGTACTTCAGCTTGTCAATCAGCCAGATCAAAATGTATTTAATGGCGATATGGGTGAGATTGTTAGTGTATTTTATGCCAAGGAAAATACAGAAGGACAAGATATGCTTGTCATTGACTTTGATGGAACAGAAGTGACCTATCCAAAGTCAGATTTCAATCAAATTACTCATGCATATTGTTGTTCGATTCATAAATCCCAAGGAAGTGAGTTTCCAATTGTCATCATGCCAGTTGTTAGAAGCTATAGTCGCATGCTTCGAAAAAATTTACTGTATACAGGAATTACACGAAGTAAGAATTTCCTGATTTTAGTTGGAGAAGAAGATGCTTTTCGCATGGGTATTTCCCAAACGGAAGACGGTACACGCCATACATCTTTGTGCCAGCTTTTAAGGGGAGAAACGAAGGAAAAGCCATCTGAAGAAGATGAATTTTTACCAGTGTTTGATGACGACGATCCATTGGCACATTTATCTCCATATGATTTTATGGATGAATAAAGAAGAAAGAAGAAAGAAGAAAGAAGGGTGAGAGACTCCCTTCTTTTTTGTTTCTTTCTTCAAACGAAGATTCCTATTTTAAAATGTTAAGCGATGTATGTTAGTAAGAACTTATTTAACTAACTACGGCTAAAGATGCAGGGAAAAGCCGCATTGATAAAGGTTTTATTTTATAGCTAAGAAGAAAGATTACGTTAGTATATTTTTCCCACATTTGGCAACAATACCGTAATAGATAACCTTAAGAATGAAGGAGTGAACGGAATTGGAAATGAAATGCCCAAATTGTAGGGGAAAGAATTTAGGTAAAATTGGTGTCAATCAATATTATTGCTGGAATTGCTATATTGAATTGTCCATTGGAAAAGGGATTATTAATGTTCATCAAGTAGAAGAAGATGGTTCTTTAAGCTCATTAGATGATTTATTTGAAGAGAGCGATCGCTCTGTCATCATGTAAGTTACATTAAAAGGAGAGATAAACATGAACAAAGTAGTTTCATCTTTAATCGTAATTGGCGCTGGAGTAGCAGCTTATCAAGTAGCAAAGAAAAATGATTTATTGACTGAAAAGAATTTTAAACGAGCAAAACGTATGATGAAAATGCTTATGTAAAAAAGATGTTTTGTCTATCTTAAAAAGTCCGAAAAAAGATGGTATGCCAACGTTTATCTCATTCAAACTGTTATTAAACCCTCACTAAGTGAAGAGTAAGTGACAGTAAGAACCCGATTGGTTTAACTAACCATTAGTAGAAAAATCTAATGATGGAAGTTTCACTTTATTAAAGGGCTTTTTTAATTCTGTGTGGGTACCTCTTACTCGCCTAAAAAGGAAGGTATGTTCATGGAAGAAGCACAGCGTAAACGTTGGTTGTATCGCCTTTTAGTCGCATTATTAATTTTAATCGTCTTATATGCCTTTTTGTTAGTTAAACCATTTTGGTATCCAATTTATAAAGTAATTCTTATTGTATTGGGACCCTTTCTTTTTTCTTATTTTATTGCCTATTTGCTACACCCAGTTGTAGAAAGGCTTCACCGTTGGGGTGTTTATCGCCCGATTGCTATTCTTCTTTTATATCTATTTTTCTTTGGAGGAATTGGCTACGGTCTTTATAAAGGAATGCCTATATTAATTGAGCAATTAAAGGAATTAAGTGATAATTTGCCTCGATTCGTTTCTTTATATGAAGGGACAATTGCTAAAGTCCAAAATGGAACAGCAGGAATGCCGTCCTTTATCATTGAAGGAATGGATAATTTCTTTATGGAAATGGAAAACTGGCTTCAGCGATTGATTGAACGATTAGTAGATATTATGACTACAATTGTTAGCTCGCTGCTATTGTTTATCATCATTCCATTTTTGGTTTTTTATATTTCAAAAGACTTTAAACAAATTAATCAGTTTATATATGAATTGTTTCCGAAAAAATATCGAGATACGTTGCGGACATTTGTTTTAGCTATTGATGAATCGCTAGGAAGATATATTCGCGGGCAATTAATCGTTATGTTGGTACTGATGATTGCAGCAAGTATTGTTTTCTTTTTTATTGACTTAAAGTATTCGTTAGTACTTGGCATCCTTATCGGTGCTACAGATATTATTCCTTACTTTGGTCCAATAATTGGTGCAATTCCAGCCCTAGTTATTGCAATGACCATGTCTACCTCTATGGTCGTGAAAACGTTGGTTGCAATTGTTATTTTACAATTTGTAGAAAGTAACGTATTAAGTCCATATATCGTTGGAAAATCTCTACATATTCATCCGATTGTCATTATATTGGCTATTTTAGCTGGTGGAGAAATAGGAGGAATGGCAGGATTGCTACTTGCTGTCCCTATGATTGCAATTGGCAGGGTTTTTTTAATAAATTTAAAAAAGCATTACCGCAAATCTTGACACGCATTTTACAGTTGCATATAATGAATGGCATATATGTTAAATCGATGATGGAATGAGTATGCTAAAGCCCATTTTTAGAGAGGAATTTCCGAGGCTGAAAGAAATTCTAAATGAAGAGTAGCAGAAAGCTAATCCAAAAGAGCAGTTAATCCCTGCCGTCTTGCCACGTTACGGCAACTTGAGGTGATGACCATTTGGTCATAATCAGGGTGGTAACGCGAGATAATCTCTCGTCCCTGCGTTTAGGGGCGGGAGTTTTTTTATGCCTAAAAATAGAGGAGGAAATAAATATGAAAAATTTAACAGGCGCACAAGTTCGCCAAATGTGGTTGGATTTCTTTAAAGAAAAAGGCCATGCAGTAGAGCCAAGTGCATCATTAGTACCAGTAAACGATCCAACATTATTATGGATTAACGCTGGTGTAGCAGCATTAAAAAAATATTTTGATGGTCGTGTTGTACCAGAAAATCCACGTATTACAAATGCTCAAAAATCAATTCGTACAAACGATATTGAAAACGTAGGGAAAACAGCTCGCCACCATACGTTTTTTGAAATGTTAGGGAACTTTTCTATCGGTGATTATTTCCGTGAAGAAGCTGTTACATGGGGATGGGAATTATTAACATCACCACAATGGTTTGGCTTTGATAAAGAAAAATTATTCGTAACAGTTTATCCAAGTGACCAAGATACATATGACTTGTGGGTAAAACTAGGTGTAGACCCAAGTCATATTATTCGTACAGAAGAAAACTTCTGGGAAATTGGAGAAGGTCCATGTGGGCCATGTACAGAGATTTTCTTTGATCGTGGTACAAAATACGACCCTGAAAATATCGGAATTCGTTTATTAGAAGAAGATATTGAAAATGATCGTTACATTGAAATTTGGAATATTGTATTCTCACAATTTAACTCAAAAGAAGGGTTAGCTCGTGAAGAGTATCCTGAGTTACCAAATAAAAACATCGATACAGGGATGGGTCTTGAACGTATGGCATGTGTACTTCAAGGCGTAGAAACAAACTTTGACAGCGACTTATTTATGCCAATTATTCGTGCAACAGAAGAAATTTCTGGTCAAAAATATAGCGAAGATGCAAATAAAGATATTGCTTTTAAAGTAATTGCTGACCATATTCGTACAGTAACATTTGCTGTATGTGATGGTGCATTACCTTCAAATGAAGGCCGTGGCTATGTATTACGTCGTCTATTACGTCGTGCTGTTCGTTATGGTAAAAACTTAAATGTAAATCGTCCATTTATGTTTGAATTAGTACCAGTTGTAGCAGAGGTAATGAATGATTATTATCCAGAAATCGAGAATAAAACAGAATTTATTCAAAAAGTAGTAAAAAATGAAGAAGAGCGTTTCCATGAAACATTAAATGATGGATTAGCAATTCTTTCTGAAATCATTGAAAAAGCAAAAGGAAATAACGAAGATACAGTAGCTGGTTCAGATGTATTCCGCTTATATGACACATACGGCTTCCCAGTTGAGTTAACAGAAGAGTATGCAGAAGAAGAAGGAATGAAAATCGACCGCGATGGCTTTAATGCAGAGATGGAACAACAACGTGAACGTGCTCGTGCAGCTCGTCAAGATGTAGAGTCGATGCAAGTACAAGATGGTGTATTACGTAACATTACGGATGAAAGTAAGTTCGTTGGTTATAATACAACGAATACCCAATCAATCGTTATTAACATTATCAAAGACGGTGAGCTTGTAGAAATGTTATCTACTGGTGAAGAAGCACAAGTTATGTTAGATGTAACACCTTTCTATGCAGAAAGTGGTGGACAAATCGCCGATACAGGTGTGATTGTTGGTGAAGGTGTTGTGTTATCTGTAAAAGATGTTCAAAAAGCACCAAATGGTCAACCATTACACCGTGTTGTAGTGGAAGAGGGAACATTACAAACAGGTGTGAATGTAACGGCTACAATTGATGAAAATAACCGTCAAGCAATCATCAAAAACCATACTGCAACCCACCTTTTACACCGTGCACTAAAAGATGTATTAGGTGAGCATGTTAACCAAGCTGGTTCTTTAGTAACAGCTGAGCGTTTACGTTTTGACTTCTCTCACTTCGGAGCAGTAACAGCTGAAGAATTAGATCGTGTAGAACGTGAAGTAAATGAAGCAATTTGGTCAAGTATTGCAATGGATATTCGTGAAATGCCAATTGCTGAAGCGAAAGCATTAGGGGCAATGGCTTTATTCGGTGAAAAATATGGCGATGTAGTTCGCGTTGTTCGTGCTGGTGATTATAGCGTAGAACTTTGTGGTGGTTGCCATGTAGATAACACTGCAGCAATCGGCATTTTCAAAATTGCTTCTGAATCTGGAATTGGAGCAGGTACTCGTCGTATCGAAGCTGTAACTGGAAAAGCAGCATACGAATTAATGAATGGCCAAGTCAACTTATTAAAAGAAACAGCTACTAAATTAAAAACAAACCCAAAAGACATCTTAACACGTGTAGATGGTTTATTTGCAGAAATGAAAACATTACAAAAAGAAAATGAATCATTAGCTGCGAAATTAAGCAATATTGAAGCTAGTAGCTTAACTGATAAAATCGTTGAAATTAATGGTGTAAACGTACTGGCAGCAAAAGTGAACGATGCAGATATGAACGGTTTACGTACAATGATGGATGACTTAAAAAATAAATTAGGTTCAGCTGTGATTATGTTAGCATCTATTAATGGTGATAAAGTAAACTTACTTGCTGGTGTTACAAAAGACTTAATCCCAACATACCACGCAGGAAACTTAATTAAAGAAGTAGCGAAACGCTGTGGCGGTGGCGGTGGTGGCCGTCCTGATATGGCACAAGCTGGTGGTAAAAATCCTGCTGCAGTAAATGAAGCGTTAAGTTTTGTTGAAGAATACGTGAAATCTATTTCAAAATAAAAGGTTTTTAGTGTAAAATAAAGGGAGATACTATTATTATCTCCCTTTATTGGGATATGCGAGGTGCGGAGACGTATGGATACTTTTGATAAAACAATGAAGTTTAACATTCAAGAAGAAACACAGCATGTTCAAGCCGAGGATGTATTGTTTTCAGTGTATAATGCATTGAAAGACAAAGGGTATAATCCAATTAATCAAATCGTGGGTTATTTACTATCAGGAGATCCAGCTTACATACCTCGTCATCTTGATGCGCGAAATCAAATTCGCAAGCTAGAGCGGGATGAAATCATTGAAGAGCTTGTGAAATCCTATTTAAAACATCATCGTGGAGAGTAAAATGCGAATACTAGGTTTAGATGTGGGAACAAAGACTGTTGGCGTTGCGTTAAGTGATGCGATGGGATGGACAGCCCAAGGAATAGAAACAATCAAAATTGATGAAGAAAAAAATGAATTAGGCTTTGACAGAATCCAAGAATTGGTTACAATGAACGAAGTAAGTACAATTGTTGTTGGTCTTCCTAAAAATATGAATGGGACGATTGGTGAACGTGGAGAAGCATGTCAACACTTTGCACAACTTTTACAAGAAAAGTTAAATTTGAAGGTTGTCATGTGGGACGAGCGCTTATCAACGATGGCAGCGGAGCGCTTATTAATTTCCGCTGATGTAAGTCGGAAAAAGCGTAAAAAGGTCATTGATAAAATGGCAGCAGTTGTAATTTTACAAAGTTACTTAGATAGTATATCAAAATAAAGAGGTGCATTAGCATGGAAGAAAAACAAATTACAGTTATCGATGAAGAAGGTAACGAAATACTTTGCGAAGTATTACACTATTTTTACTTAGATCAATTTAACAAACACTATGTTGTTATTTCTCCGTATGAAGAAGATGAAGAAGGTGCACGTGTAATCGATGCATTAACATTCGATCCAGATGATGAAACAGAAGAAGGTAGCTTACACCCAATCGAAACAGAAGAAGAGTGGGATGTAGTTGAAGAAATTATCAACACGCTACTAGATGAGTTAGAAGCAGACGAATTAGACGAAGAATAAAATAATGAAGAAGCGACACATGAAAATGTGTCGCTTTTTTTGTCTATTCTTTTACTTTTTTTCCATTAAACTCCCTTTTTTCTGACACTGTACTAGGACAAAATAAGAAGGAATCTTGCATAATTAGACAAAATTTCCCCACAAAAATAAAGAATGTTGTATAATAAAAAGCAGTGTTTAGAGAGGAGCGCGAAGATGAACAAGAAAGAGAAAGATTATTTTCCGTCGCTTGAAGAGCGAACGAAAGAGGCAAAAACAGTGCGAAAAGTAGTTGTGACGGTTACGCTTATTGTTGTGGCTGCCATTCTTGCAGTTGGTATTGCTGTTTATTTTTATATTTCATCAAGCTTAAAACCAATTGATAAAACAGATAAAACAAAAATAAAAGTAACAATTCCATTAGGCTCTACCGCTTCTTCAATGGGAGCAATTCTTGAAGAAAAGGGATTAATTAAAAACGATAAAGTATTCCGCTATTATATTAAATTTAAAAATGAATCGGGCTTCCAAGCAGGGGACTATCAATTATCAAAATCAATGGATTTAAAAGAAATCATTAAAACTTTGAAAAGTGGAACTGTTGGTAAAGAAGCTGTTTACAAAGTAACAATTCCTGAAGGGAAAACATTAGATCAAATTGCAAAAATTCTTGCAGAACGTGCCAAAGTAAATGAAACGACATTTTTAAAGACAGTAGATGATGAGGCATTTATTAAAAAGATGCAAGAGAAGTACCCAACGCTTATTACAAATGATGTGTTTAAAAAGGATATTAAACATCCCTTAGAGGGGTACTTATTTCCAGCTACATATGAATATTTTGAGAAAGACTTAACGATTGAAGAAGTAGTCGAACCAATGCTTAAAAAAGCTCAAGATGTTGTTGGGGAATATTTAGAAGAGATAAAAGAAAAGAAATTTACAGTGCATCAAGCATTAACGCTAGCATCTTTAATTGAAGAAGAGGCAACAGGCTTTACAGATCGTCAACGAATTGCAAGTGTATTTTATAATCGTTTTGAAAAAGGAATGCCACTTCAAACAGACCCAACGGTTTTATATGCATTAGGAAAGCATAAAGACCGTGTATTATACAAAGATTTAGAAGTAGACTCACCGTATAATACGTATAAAGTAAAAGGATTAACACCAGGCCCAATTGCCAATGCAGGAGAAGCTTCTTTAAAAGCAGCATTAAATCCTGCGAAAGAAGATTATTTATATTTCTTAGCAGATTCATCTGGTAAAGTGTATTATGCAAAAACGTTAGAAGAACATAACGCGTTGAAAGCAAAACACATTACAAAAGAATAAATAGCTTGTGAAAATAAACATGTGAAAAAGGAGAGCAATTCTCCTTTTTTATTATGTAAAGAGTAAAGAAGCTTTTACTTTTAGTAATTGATTGATTTGGGTACACTTGTCATTAAAGTGAAACTTCTATGTAAACATTTAGACACTTTAAAGATTTGAAGAGAAAGTCATTGTGCCAGTTAGAACGGAATAAACCGTTATGTAGACGATAAGAGCCGTTTATGATAGAATAAAAAAAGTTTTGCAGTAGATTTAGGAGGTTGGTTATGGACCAACAACATGTAGAAACATACTTACTTGATTTAATTAAACCCCGCAATCCATTATTAACAGAAATGGAAGAATACGCCAAAGAAAATGGTGTACCAATTATGGATTTGCTTGGAATGGAATATATGCTTCAATTATTACGATTAATTCAACCAAAGCGTGTTCTTGAAATTGGGACAGCAATTGGGTATTCAGGATTACGAATGATTGAGGAAATTGAAGGATTAGAAGTCGTTAGTATTGAACGCGATGAAGATCGTTATGAGAAAGCAATACAATACATTGAAAGAGCACAATGTGATTCTATTCATTTAATTTATGGGGATGCATTGGAAACATTCTCTGAAGTAGAAGCATTTGGCACTTTTGATGTTATTTTTATTGACGCGGCGAAAAGCCAATATCGCCGTTTTTTTGAGTTATATGAACCATTATTAACAGAAACAGGCGTTATTATTTCGGATAATGTACTGTTTAAAGGATTAATTGCAGCTGAGAAAATTGAATCACGAAACGTTCGCCAGATGATGCGAAAATTACGAAATTATAATGAATGGTTAGTGAATAATCCTAATTATGATACAACTATTTTCCCAATTGGTGATGGCGTAGCTGTAAGTAAGAAAAAGAGGTGACGAAGGAATGAAAAAACCAGAATTATTAGTGACACCAACGTGTTTAAGTGATATCGAGAAAGTAGCGCAAGCGGGAGCAAATGCTATTATTATTGGGGAACAACGCTTTGGATTACGTTTAGCTGGTGAATTTAAAGGGGAAGATTTAAAAAAAGCAATCGAACTTGCTCATGAACATGGTGTAAAAGCGTACGTTGCAATTAATGCCCTATTTCATAATGATGTTTTACCAGCGTTGAAAGAATATATTTCTTTTGTAGCAGCATGTCAGGCAGATGCAATTGTCTTTGGAGATCCTGCTGTATTAATGTATGTACGTGAAATAGCTCCAGAAATGAAGCTTCATTGGAGTACAGAAACAACAGGGACAAACTATTTTACATGTAATTATTGGGGAGCACGTGGAGCAAAACGTGCCGTACTTGCCCGTGAAATCAACATGGATGCAATCGTAGAAATAAAAGAAAATGCAGAAGTGGAAATTGAAGTACAAGTTCATGGGATGTCATGTATGTTCCAATCAAAACGTTCGTTAGTAGGAAATTACTTTCAATACCAAGGGCGTGTGATGGATATTGAGAACAAAAAACATGAGTCAAATATGTTCTTATATGATAAAGAACGTGGGACAAAATACCCGATTTTTGAGGATATGAATGGGACACATATCATGAGTCCTAATGACATTTGTATCATTGATGAATTAGGGGAAATGATTGATGCTGGTGTAGATTGTTTTAAAATTGATGGAATTTTAAAATCAACAGATTATATCGTAGAAGTAACGAAAAAATATCGCCAAGCAATTGATTTATATGTAGAAAATAGAGAAAAGTATGAAGAAATGAAGGACGAATGGTATAAAGAAATTGAAAAAATGCAACCAATTAACCGTCCATTAGATACAGGATTCTTCTTCAAAGAAACCGTATATTAATATACAAGGAGGTACGGATGTGACAACTGTAAAAGAAATTTCTCGCATTGTAGATGGAAAACGTGTCATTGTGAAGAAGCCAGAATTGTTAGCACCAGCAGGTAATTTAGAAAAACTAAAAATTGCTGTTCGTTATGGTGCGGATGCGGTATTTATCGGTGGCCGTGAATATGGATTACGCTCAAATGCAGATAATTTTTCAATGGAAGAAATTGCAGAAGGCGTTCGTTTTGCAAATGAATATGGCGCAAAAATTTATATTACAACAAATATTTTTGCCCACAATGAAAATATTCCTGGATTAGAAGAATACCTTCGTGGACTTGAAGGAACAGGAGCAACAGGTATTATTGTTGCAGACCCATTAATTATTGAGACATGTAAACGAGTGGCTCCAAAATTAGAAGTTCACTTAAGTACACAACAATCATTAACGAACTATAAAGCAGCGGAATTCTGGAAAGAACAAGGCTTACACCGTGTTGTATTAGCTCGTGAAACAAGCTATGAAGAGATTCGTGAAATTAAACAAAATGTAGATGTAGAAATTGAAACATTTATTCACGGTGCAATGTGTATTGCTTATTCAGGTCGTTGTACATTAAGTAACCATATGACTGCACGTGATTCAAACCGTGGTGGTTGTTGCCAATCTTGTCGTTGGGATTATGATTTAATTCAAACAATGTCACAAGATCGCGATGCAGCGGAAATGAACTTGTTTGAAGAAGGCGATGCACCATTCGCCATGAGTCCAAAAGATTTAAACTTATTAATGTCAATTCCAAATATGATTGAATTAGGCATTGATAGTTTAAAAATTGAAGGGCGAATGAAATCTATTCACTATGTAGCAACGGTTGTGAGTGTTTATCGCAAAGTAATTGATGCTTATTGCGAAGATCCAGATAACTTCAAGCTTAAAAAGGAATGGATAGAAGAATTGGACAAGTGTGCGAACCGTGAAGCAGCACCTGCATTCTTTGAAGGTGTTCCAGGTTATCAAGAACAAATGTATGGTGTTCATGGTAAAAGTACGACTTGGGATTTTGCTGGACTTGTGTTAGACTTTGATGAGAATACAAGTATCGTTACATTACAACAGCGTAATCACTTTAAACCAGGCGATTCAATTGAATTTTTTGGACCAGGTATTGAAAACTTTAGTCAAACAGTTGGAACGATTTGGGATGAAGACGGTATGGAGTTAGATGCTGCACGTCACCCACTTCAAATTATCAAAATAAAGGTAGATCACCCTGTTCAACCTTACGATATGATGCGTAAAAAATTACGCTAAAGTGAAACTTCTGCTAGTGACTTTTTTACTAGTGGTTAGTTGATTGGATTAGGTCTTTAGTATCGATTGCCACAGGGGAAAACAATTAATACAATAACGCTTTAAGCAACTGAGAATGTACAAGAAAGAAGGAATGAAGAGATGACGGGGAAGAAACCAATTGTCATTGGAATTACAGGTGGATCAGGTTCAGGAAAAACGACGGTGACAACATCTATTTTTGAACATTTTAAGGATCGTTCTATTTTAATGATTGAACAAGATTCTTATTACAAAGATCAAACACATTTACCAATGGAAAAGCGACTACAAACAAACTATGACCATCCAATGGCCTTTGATAACGATTTATTAATTGAGCATATTAAACAACTTTTAGAGTATAAGCCAGTTGAAAAGCCAATTTATGATTATGTTATTCATACTCGTTCAGATAAAACGATTCATGTAGAGCCTCAGGATGTAATCATTTTAGAAGGTATTTTAGTACTTGAAGATGAGCGTTTACGCGATTTGATGGATATTAAATTATATGTAGATACAGATGCAGATTTACGTATTTTACGTCGCATGAAGCGTGATATTGAAGAACGTGGTCGTACAATGGATTCTGTAATAGAACAATACATTAATCAGGTGCGTCCGATGCATAATCAATTTATCGAACCAACGAAGCGTTATGCGGATATTATTATTCCAGAAGGTGGACAAAATCACGTTGCTGTTGATTTAATGGTAACAAAAATTCAAACAGTCCTTGAACAAAAAGCAATTTTGTAATAGGATAGTGTAAATAGAAGTTTTCATTGTTCATGATGATGTCTGTTAATGCCAGCGGACCAATGAGGTTGCTGGCATTACAGTCATTTTTGTTTGTTAACGTTTTCAAAAAAAGGGATACAAACAATAAAATATACATATAATTTTCCAACAAGGATAATTTTTTTAGTAACATATCAATGAAAACAAACTAACTATATGAGAAATGGTGGATTGTAGGAGGAGTGTAACATGATGGCAGAAAAACAATTTCCAATGACTGCTGCAGGAAAAGAAAAATTAGAAGCAGAATTAGAAAATTTAAAAACAGTAAAACGTAAAGAAGTAGTAGAGCGTATTAAAGTCGCGCGTAGCTTCGGAGATTTATCAGAGAACTCAGAGTACGATGCTGCAAAGGATGAGCAAGCATTTGTAGAAAGTCGTATCTCCCAACTTGAAAATATGATTCGCAACGCGGTTATTATCGTTGAAGGTGAAAATGATTCAACAATCGTTTCATTAGGAAAAACAGTTACATTTGTTGAATTACCAGATGGCGAAGAAGAGTCATATACAATTGTTGGTTCAGCAGAAGCTGATCCATTTGAAGGGAAAATTTCCAATGATTCTCCAATGGCAAAAAGCCTAATTGGAAAAACAATTGGTGATGAAGCAACAGTTGTAACACCAGGTGGAGACATCCAAGTTCGTATTGTTGCAGTTAAATAAGCCTTATTAATTTTTGTATAAGAGAAGAACACCTCGTCAACAATGATTGATGAGGTGTTTTTTTGTGAAAATTCAAAAACGAATAGTTATTTTTAGCATTTTCTTATGCATAGGCGTAAGTGTAATTATTGGAAGATTGGCGCAAATTCAACTAATTGAATCGACTCATTTTGGCTCAGCTAATGTAAATCTAATAAAAGAAAGCATGAATCAGCGTCGAAATGGAATCCCTTTAAGTGACGGGAGAGGCAGTATTGTGGATCGCAATGGTGTTCCTCTTGTAAATGGAGCGAAAAAAGCTCTTGTGTTACTACCCTATTTAAAAGATGTGAAATGGCCGATTGAAGAAGTGGCGAAGATTTTAAATGTACGTTCACAACTATTAGAACAACAGGTAAAGGAATTGAAACAAGCAACCGTTTATGGAAAACCAAAGACATACGAATTAAATGACAATCAAGTTGCACAACTGCAAGCATTGCGATTTCCTGGTATTATCCCCGTTACGATAAAGGAAAACAAAGATGAGCAATTTGCCCAACATGTCATTGGAATGGTGAAGTTAAAAAAAGATGATAAGAAAGGCTATGCGTATCTTTCGGGTGTTCAAAAAGCCTTCAATCCCTTTTTAAAGAGCAATGGAGAAGAACAGCTTGTCTATGATATTGATAATCGTGGGAAGCCCCTTCATACACAAGTTGTTGTAAAAAATAAAAGTGATTTCCCTTTAACCGTTGTAACAACTATAGATACGAAGCTTCAGCAATTATCTGAACGATTGATGGATAAAGTAAAAATAAAAAAGGGAGCACTCGTTTTAGTGGATATTGAAAAAAATGAATTGTTAAGTATGGTAAGTCGTCCTTTAACAAGTATTGAAAATCCATATGAAGAGAAAGATGGAAGCAGAAATCAAGCAACGACAGGGCAGTTTCCTGGTTCTATCTTTAAAACGATTATAGCAACCGCTGCTTTGGAAATGGGACAAGTAACCGATACAGAAACCTTTGATTGTAATCAAACTGTGCACGGGGAAATACAGCCAATTGTAGCAAAACAAAAAGGGTTATTAAATTTGGAAGATAGTTTTGCTGCTAGTTGTAATCGTACCTTTGCCGTCTTAGGACAAAGAGTTGTTCAAAAGGACTCAAATGCCTTCGAAACATATGCAACAAAACTAGGGGCGTTAGGACAAATTGGATGGCAGGGAGATGTGTATGAATTTACAGGCTTTTCTCAGTTTCCAGATGAAGAGAGGGGGACAATTTGGTTAAATGAACAAGATAAAAAGATACTTCGAGCAGTTGAAAAAACATCTATTGGCCAACAAAATGTAAAGCTAACGCCAATGGCAGTTGCCAATATGATTGCAACGATTGCAAGAGGTGGCGAAAAATACGAAGTAAAAGTGGTAAAACAATTACTTCATCAAGATGGTTCTCTTTATTATGAATTTCCATCTTTAAAATTACCTGGGGAGCCAATTACACCTGAGACAGCAAAGCGAATGCAAGCTCTTTTAAGAAGTGTTGTGACCTCTGAAAAAGGAACTGGGCATTTATTAGATGGTTTGCCTTATGATGTAGCAGGAAAGTCAGGGACGGCACAAAAGGATATTACAAAAGATATAAATAATAAATGGTTTGCTGGCTATTTTCCTTATGAAAAGCCAAAGTATGCCCTTGTAGTTGTTGATTTTGAAGGAACAGGCAATTATAGTGCGGCTCATGATTTATATGGACAATTTGTACGAGAACTAGATAAAGAAATCCACTAAAAAGAAGTTTCTGTCTTAATTTCTGTTAAGGGATAAGATTCAAAGTGGCTTACACGGAAAAGTATCTAAATGAAAAAAAGAATTATTAATAAACATGTCATTTTTATCCCTATTAATGATGAAAAATGAACAAAAACTCCCGCTCATGAAACGTTTACTTTATGATACAATAAATGGTAGAAGCTTACTGGGGGATTGTCATGAAAAAAAGAGTAAAACAGAAAAAGAGAAGAAAATGGATAAATCGCCTTTTAAATATACTTATTGTAATTGTTTTAGCTGCTATTGGAATCGTTTGTTATTATATGTTTTTTAAAGAGCCTGTGAAGGAAAAGAAAAAGGTTTCAAAGCCTGTTGTTCACTCAGCAATTGAAAAGCCAGAGGAGCCTGAGAAGAACAAGGAATTAGAACAGGAATTAATGTGGATTCGAGAAAAAATGGAAGACCCAAATGTGGTGGAAACGTATCAACAACCTGATTGGACGGTTATTGAAACAAAGCAAAAGGAACCCCACAAGATTTCATACGAGATAGGTTCTGTTGATTGGTTAGAGATGAAGAATTGTATTGCCTACGCAACAAATTTAACATTTAAAGACTTTTCAACGTGGTATATAGGACGTGGAGAAAAGCAAAATGAAACAATCGGCATTATTTCCACAAAAGATGGAGCATATCATTATCGTGTTTATATGGAATGGATGACAAACAAAGGTTGGAAACCAAAGTTAGTACAGCAATTAAAAGAGCCGAAATGGTAAATAGAAAAAGGTCATGACAACATTTTGTAGTCATGACCTTTTATAAACATTTTGCTACAATCGTTATTTTTTTGATTTAAAATGAACGACAGCGCTGTAAAATTTTTTATTTGTTTCTGGGTGTACATAAAGCTGGTGACTAACAGAATGAACCGTTAGTAAAATTGCTTTATTTGCTTCAATTTGATCGTTAATTTTTTTCTCAAGTGTAGCAAGATTAGATGCTTCAAAAAATTCGATTTTATCTTCAATGATGTCGAGTGTAAATTTCATAAATAACCCTCCCAACGTTTATGCTTTATCCAGTTTTAGTTATAACCTAATTTGCTTAACTAACTATTAGTGAAACATGAAGAAAATGCACTAACAGAAGTTCCACTTTATTTTAACAGGGAACAAAAAAGTGTTCAATTGGAAAAAGACGTTGTATAGAAGGAAGAATTTGATGTATCATCAGGTAAGTAGTACATAGATGAATGTATAAGGAAACTAGGAAAGAAAAGAGGAATACATATGAAAATCGCAATTATTGGTGCAATGGAACAAGAAGTAGAAATTTTAAGAAGTCGTATTGAAGAACCACAAGTAGAGGTAATCGCAAATTGTGAATATACTGCTGGAAAAATTGGAAAGCATGATGTTGTTCTATTAAAATCTGGGATAGGAAAAGTAAATGCGGCGATGAGTACAACTGTTTTATTAGATCGCTACCAACCAGATGTTGTTATTAATACAGGATCAGCAGGTGGATTTCATCATGAACTAAACGTAGGGGATGTAGTTATTTCATCAGAAGTTCGTCATCATGATGTGGATGTAACAATTTTTAACTATGAATATGGGCAAGTGCCAGGATTGCCAGCAGCATTTAAGGCAGATGAAAAGCTTGTTCAACTAGCAAAAGATACGGCAATGAACATTGAAGGTGTACAAGTAGCAGAAGGGTTAATTGCAACTGGGGATTCCTTCATGAATGACCCAGCTCGTGTTGAAGCAGTTCGTAATAGTATGGGTGACATTTTTGCAGTTGAAATGGAAGCGGCAGCTGTTGCACAAGTATGTTATCAATTTGGTGTACCATTTGTTGTGATTCGTGCTCTTTCTGATATTGCTGGAAAAGAATCAAACATTTCTTTTGATCAATTTTTAGAAACAGCAGCGAAGCATTCAACAGAACATGTGTTAGCAATGCTTGAAAAAATGGAATAAAGAGTAACCATCAATTTTTTCTTTTATTGGATGTCATTTCATAATTACGAGTTTTTTTGTTTATGGTATAGTTTTTTTCTAAACAAAAAAAGGGAGTGGGGATGAGATGAAGGCGCGTAAACAAGCAAAAGAGAAAATGAAAGATTATAATACATTTGGTAAAATTTTATTGGCTGTATCAACCATGCTTTTTTTAGGTCTTGTTGTAGCTAGTGAGGGGAAAACGAATGCACAATTAAATGTGATTGCTGTTGCTACTCTTTTCTCCACTGGTGGAGCAGCATTGTTTTTAAGATATTCTATTAAAATGCAAAATAAATACCATGAAAATTAAAGAAGGTTGGTCCTAATAACAAGGACCAACCTTTTATTTATTTTTCTTCTTATCCTTTTCGTAACGAATCATTTCGTGAAACATTTTCATTAAGGCTCGTTTTTCAATTCTCGATACATAACTTCTTGAGATGCCAAGCTTACGAGCAATTTCTCGTTGTGTTTTTTCTTCCTCTTCTCCAAGGCCAAATCGAGCAATAATCACTTCTTTTTCTCGATCATCAAGAATATTTACATATATTTTTATTCGCTCTAATTCCATATTTAATTGAATGGAATCTGCTACATCTTCTGTATCTGTTTTTAAAATATCAATCAAAGAAATTTCATTCCCCTCTTTATCTTGACCAATTGGATCATGAAGGGATACGTCTTTTTTTGTTTTCTTTAACGCACGAAGGTGCATTAAAATTTCATTTTCAATACAACGAGCTGCATAGGTTGCTAATTTTGTTCCTTTTCCTGTTGAGTAGCTTTCAATTGCTTTAATTAAGCCAATGGTTCCAATCGAAATTAAATCCTCTAAGTCTTCTCCTGTGTTTTCAAATTTTTTAACAATATGAGCAACAAGTCGAAGGTTATGTTCAATTAATAAATTACGGGCAGTCATACTTCCTTCTGCCATCTCTTTTAAGTATTGTTCTTCCAAATTTGGCGGTAGTGGCTGAGGGAAAGCGTTGTTCTTAATATAAGAAACAAACAACCACAATTCACGTAAAAGAAGTCCAAGTGATGTGAACAAACCAGGCAAATCCCCACCTCCAAAAAGTAATTTACTACTATGTGTATGTTGAAGAAGGAGAAAGTGTGCTTATATCATCCTAAAGGATGAGGAAAAGAATAAAAATTCCATATAAAGTATTATTTAAGGAAAGCGGATACAACGATATAATACGTGTAGGGGAGTTAGGTGTTATAGTTGTATCACTTATATGGGGATTTGTTTATAGAAAAAAGACTGGCGAGCACCGGTCTTTTTTTTATGTCCAAAAGGGAGAAGACAGAAAAGAAAGCTGTAAAATTGAATGGCTTGTTAAATATAGTAGATGATATAGATAATCCTTTTTCTAATAAACACTTTACCTTAAAGTATTTTTTCTTTACAATAGAAAACAACTGTGCTTAAGAGGTTATAGGAATAATGAAGGAGGTGTTTACAATGATGAAAGCATTGTATCGAGCATTAATTGAACTATCGAATAATCGATATATATCGGCAGGATTACGTCGTTTTTCCCGCTCTCGTTTTAGTAAAGTATTAATTCCTTCATACATACGTATCTTTCATATTCGTACAGATGAAATAAAGAAGGATTTATCTGAATTTGAATCCCTTCATGATTTATTTACGAGACAAATAAAAGAAGATGCAAGGATGATTTGCAACGAAGAAAATGTCGTTGTTAGTCCAGTAGATAGTGTATTGGAGAGTTTTGGAGATATAACAGAAGAAAGTACGTTTATTGTGAAAGGACAAGGCTACTCCATTTTAGATATGCTAGAGAAAAAATCTCGTGCAGAGCGTTATATTGGTGGCAAGTATATGGTATTATATTTAAGCCCTAGTCATTATCATCGTATTCATAGTCCAATGGATGGAATGGTAACAGAACGATTTACATTAGGAAGAAAATCATATCCAGTTAACCAAATGGGATTAACATATGGCAAAGAGCCTTTATCCAAAAATTATCGTGCTGTAACGGAAGTAACATCGAATGATAAGCACGTAGCAATTGTAAAAGTTGGTGCAATGTGGGTAAATAGTATTGAATTACTTCATGAACGTGAACAAGTACATCGTGGCGAAGAAATTGCTTATTTTTCATTTGGATCAACAATTGTATTATTATTTGAAAAGGATACGTTTGCCTTTGATCCAGCACTTACTTGTAAGCAAGATGTAGTAGTAGGAATGAAGTTAGGTACATTTATTTAAATAAACAAAGAGGGTGACTAAAAGCAAGTGATTTGTTTTTAAGCACCCTATTCATCATGTAGGAGAAAATAGGGTGCTTTTGCTCGATATAGAAAGTAATGTATTTAATGAATTCTTAGCGAAAGATAAATGAAAATCCCACTGATGGGAGAAATATTTATTTCTCCACAAAATGTTGTAAAGAGCGTCGTTTTAATTCGTTTTCCATTAAAGAGATGAATTCACGACTTAAATTCAATTGAATGGCTTTAAAATAAGAATTAATTAGCAACTCATCTGTCAGTAAATACATTGTCCATCCCACCTTTATCCGATTTGTTAAATCTAATTTAACAGAAAAAAAACGGGAATGCTAGTAAGAGAAATATCCACATTTTTGGCGGAATAATGCCTGTGAAAAGTGTGGATAATGCAGAAATGCGGTGGTTAAATTAGGGTGGTTTGTGTGGATAACGTTATCCACATGAGCGCAAAAATGTTGAGAGTTGTCGGAAAGTTTTTGGTATTTGTCTAATATTGTTGAAACGAGGGAATAGGTATGTTGAAGCTTTTTTTGCCAAATCATCATGTACAAAATGTATATGAAATAACACCGGGGATGCTGAAGGAGCATGAAATAAAAGGGATTATTACGGATTTAGATAATACACTTATTGAGTGGGATCGTCCAAATGCAACACCAGAGCTTGAAAATTGGTTTTTACAAATGAAAGAAGCTGGGATAAAGGTAACGGTTGTTTCTAATAACAATGAGCAACGTGTTCGTGATTTTTGTGAACCATTAGGAATTCCTTTCATTCACCGTGCAAAAAAACCAATGACACGTGCCTTTAAACGTGCTGTTGCGTTAATGAACGTGAAAAAACAAGAGTGTGTCATGGTAGGTGACCAGCTAATGACAGATGTATTAGGTGGAAATCGAATGGGATTACGAACAATCTTAGTAGTTCCTGTTGCCCAAACAGATGGCTTTTTTACAAAATTTAATCGAAAAATGGAAAAAAGTATCTTACGTATATTACGAAAAAAAGGATTATTACATTGGGAGGAATAAAATTGGAAGAGAACCAAGTGAAATGTATAGGTTGTGGTGTAACCATCCAAACAGAAGATAAAGCAGGTTTAGGATACGCCCCTCCTTCTTCATTAGAGAAAGAAACAGTTGTATGCCAACGTTGTTTCCGTTTAAAAAACTACAATGAAATTCAAGATGTAGCCTTAACAGATGCAGATTTTTTACGAATTTTAAATGGAATTGGCGAAAGCAATGCACTTATTGTGAAAATAGTTGATATTTTCGACTTCACAGGTAGCTGGTTACCAGGAATACAACGATTTGTTGGCAACAATGATGTGATGTTAATCGGGAATAAAATTGATTTAATTCCAAAATCAGTTAAGCATTTTAAATTAATTAACTGGATGAAAGGACAAGCTCGTGATAATGGCTTAAAAGTGTCTGAAGTTCATTTAATTAGTGCAGCAAAAGGACATGGTATTGAAGAAGTTGCGGAAGCAATCGAACGTATGCGTAATGGACGTGACGTTTATATTGTAGGTTGTACAAATGTTGGGAAGTCTACATTTATCAATCGAATGATTAAGCGATTTAGTGATGTAACAGAAAATGTAATTACAACGTCCCATTTTCCGGGAACAACCCTTGATTTAATTGATATTCCATTAGATGAAACATCTTCTATGTATGATACACCTGGTATCATTAATCATCACCAAATGGCACATTATGTTGGGAAACAAAGCCTAAAAGTTATCACACCAACAAAAGAAATTAAGCCAATGGTATTTCAATTAAATGAAGGACAAACATTATTCTTTGGTGGATTAGCAAGGCTAGATTATGTAAGCGGAGGACGTCGTTCTCTTACTTGTCACTTCTCAAATAATTTAAAAATTCATCGTACAAAATTAGAAAAAGCAGATGCTTTGTATGAAAATCATGCAGGGGAATTATTAAATCCACCAACAAAAGAAGAATTAGAGAATTTACCAGAGTTAGTCAAACATGAGTTTATGATTCGTGAACGAAAAACAGATATCGTTTTTTCAGGATTAGGTTGGGTAACAGTAAATGAACCGGGTGCAAAAGTGGTTGCCTATGCACCAAAAGGTGTTGGCGTCTTGTTACGCCGTTCATTAATTTAACAAAGGGGAAATGGGAAATGGGAGAAATTTACGGTGTAATTGGTAATCCGATTGGTCATTCCATGTCACCAGCGATGCATAATAGCGCATTTCAAGCTCTAAAGATGGACGGATATTATCAAGCTTTTCACGTGAAAGAAGAAAATCTAGGGGCTACAATGGAAGCGATGAAGCTATTACAAATAAAAGGCTTCAACGTAACGACACCTCATAAAGTAGCTGTTATGGCCTATTTGGATACGATTGATGAGGTAGCCGAAAAAATTGGAGCAGTTAATACAGTTGTTCATGAAAATGGGAAATTAATTGGGTATAATACAGATGGTTATGGTTATATTCGTTCTTTAGAAGAAGAGATGGGTATAACTGTAAAAGGGAAGAATGTGCTTCTTATCGGTGCAGGTGGTGCCTGTCGTGCCCTTTACTATTCTTTTTTAGAAAAAGGTGTTTGTCAAATTGATATTGCCAATCGTACATTATCAAAAGCACGTGAAATAGTAGGGAAAGAGAGTCGCTCTTCTGTTTATCAAATCGACGCTATTTCAGACTTTTGTATGTATGATATTATTATTAATACGACAATAGTAGGCATGTATCCGCATATAGACAATACGCCTATTTCCATTTCACGTGTTAAAGAAGGAGCAATTGTATCGGATATTATTTATAACCCATTAAAAACACGTTTTTTAAAGGAAGCAGAAACAGTAGGGGCCCGAATCCATAATGGACTTGGTATGTTTGTTTATCAGGGGGCACTTGCATTTGAAAAATGGACAGGTATATTTCCACCTGTTGAAGTAATGAAAAAAATTGTGACGGACAAGTTAGGAGAATAATAAATGTTAACAGGTAAACAAAAACGTTTTTTACGTGCGAAGGCACATCATTTATCACCAATTTTTCAAGTAGGAAAAGGTGGCGTAAATGAAAATATGATTAAGCAAATTGACGAGGTACTTGAATTACGTGAGTTAATCAAAGTAAGTATCCTACAAAATTGCGAAGAAGACCGCCGTGTTGTAGCAGCAGAGTTAAGCGAAGGTGCGGACGCTGAGTTAGTTCAAATAATTGGAAATACAATTGTGTTATATAAAGAATCTCGTGAACATAAAGAAATTAAATTACCTAAGTAAGGAAGTGTTCCCTTGCGTAAAATTGGATTAATGGGTGGTACATTTAATCCACCACATATTGGTCATTGTATTGTTGCAAAGGAAGTACAAGAAGCTTGTGGTCTAGATGAAATTTGGTTCGTTGTAAGTGGTGTTCCTCCTCATAAAGAAAGCACAGAGATTGCAAGTAATATCGATCGAAAGAAGATGGTAGAAGCTGCAATTGAGGGGGAACCTTCTTTTTCTATATGTACAATTGAGTTAGAACGAGAAGGGATAACGTATACGTACGATACGATGAAGGAACTTGTAAAGCGCTATCCAGATGATGCGTTTTATTTTATCATTGGTGGGGATATGGTAGAATATTTGCCAAAGTGGTATCGAATTGATGAGCTAATAAAGCTAGTAACATTTATTGGTGTGGGACGACCTGGGTATGAACGTATATCCCCATATCCAGTCCAAATGGTAGATGTGTTACAAATTGATATTTCTTCTTCCTTAATTCGTGAACGGATTAAAGAGGGAAGAAATATTAAATATTTTGTGCCAGATGGTGTATATACATATATAAGGGAGAAGGCATTGTATGAATCGAAATGAAGCGTTGGCACTAGTAGAGAGCAATGTAAATAAAAAACGATATATTCACACACTTGGAGTTGTACAAACAGCGATTGCGTTAGCAGAGCGTTTTGGTGTTGATGTAAAAAAAGCAGAATTAGCAGCTATTTTTCATGACTATGCAAAATGTATGCCTATTGATGAGATGAAAGTGATCATTGAAAAAGAAGAAGGGTTATTACCAAATGTATTAGCGTATAATAAAGAGCTTTGGCATGCGGTGGCGGGAGCTATTTTAGTACGTGATAAGATTGGGATAGATGACAAAGATATTTTTCAAGCGATTTTGTATCACACAACAGGGCATCCTAATATGACAACATTAGATAAAGTAATTTGGGTGGCAGATTATATTGAACCAAATCGTTCTTTCCCTGGTGTGGAAACAGCGCGAGCATTAGCGGAAAAAAGCTTGGATGATGTATTGGTATTTGGATTAAAAAATACAATTATGTTTTTAATGGAGAAGAATCAAACGATTTATCCACTCACATTTGAAACATATAATAAATTTATAAAAGAAGTGTAGGTGTAAATGAGAATGTCAGAAGAGAAATTATTAAAGATTGTAGCGACAGCAGCTGATGATAAACGAGCAGAAAACATTATTATTATGGATATGAGAGGTGTTTCTCCGATTTCCGATTATTTTCTTATTTGTCATGGTAATTCTGATAAGCAAGTACAAGCAATTGCGAAGGAAATTCGCGATATGGCAAATGAAGAAGGATATTCGGTTCGTCGTTTAGAAGGATATGATGCAGCGCGTTGGATTTTAATTGATATGGGCGATGTAGTTGCTCATGTATTCTATAAAGATGAGCGTGTGTATTATAACTTAGAAAAGCTGTGGGGAGATGCACCACAAATTTCTGTAGATGAAGTGTTAGTATAATGAGTTATGGACAAATGGCCTATGTATACGACACATTAATGAGTGACGTCCCATACGAAAAATGGCTTCAATATGTAAATGAGAAGAAAGCAACTTATCAAGTAGATGGGAAGAAACTACTTGATTTAGCTTGTGGAACAGGTACGTTTACAGCTCATGTCATTGAGGAAGGGTATGATGTAACAGGCGTTGACTTATCAGAAGATATGCTTGCCGTTGCAGGAATGAAAATAGGTGAGATAGGCAAAAACATTCCCCTATATGCCCAAGATATGACTGAATTAGATGTGCTAGATACATTTGATATCGTAACAATCTTTTGTGATTCTTTGTGCTATTTAAAGAACGAAGAGGCAGTGAAAGCAACATTCTTGCGTGTTTATGAACATTTAACAGAAGGCGGCTTGTTTCTATTCGATGTTCATTCTCTTTATAAAATGAATACGATTTTTAGCGATGCAACCTTTACAGTAAATGAAGAAGATGTAGCGTTAATTTGGTATACATTTGCAGGAGAAGAGGAAAATAGTGTTGAGCATGAATTAACGTTCTTTGTCTTAAATGAAGATGAGGAAACGTATAGCCGATTTGAAGAATGTCATTATCAGCGTACATATTCACCAGAAATGATCAAAAATTGGTTAACAGAAGCAGGTTTTACTGTGAAAGAAGTAACGGGTGACTTTGATCAATCAATCAATGAAACGACAGAACGTGTCTTTTTTGTTGCTCAAAAATAAACCATCTGTTTGGAAAATATGTAATTTATAGTGGAATAATGAAAAAAGCGGACAAGTGAGATGTCCGCTTTTGTATATTCTTTTTTTGAACAATTTTTGTCTTTTTATTATTTGTGAAGGAGAAGGATTTATTTTTGCGAAATTAATCGGTGTAGATTTGCGCAATTACTTTATTTACTTCGTCGTTATATTTTCGATGTGTTCGTTGAATTACCCGCTCAAATACCCCATCCATTTCACTTTCAAGTACAGCAATTCCTTCACCTGTAATTCCACCCTTTACGCATACTTTTTCTTGTAAAGTAGGTAGTGTGAAAATCCCTTTTTCTAATAATTTTCCCATCCCAATAAACATTTCTGTTGCTAATTGCGTTGCTTGTTCTTTGGTGATATTTGTTTCGTGAACAGCAGCATCGATGTATTTTTGTAATAAAAAGCTAAAAAAGGCAGGTCCACAGCTTACAATATCAGAAGAAATTCGAGTAACATCATTTTCAATGATAATTGGTTTCGAAATGGAGCCAAGTAAGTGAGACAAAATTTTTCGCCATTCCTCTCCACATTTTTCATGAAAAGTTAACAATGTAACGCCACTTAGTGCCCGATTTGTAATACTTGGAATGGCTCTAGCAATGTGACAAGGAATTAATGAGTAAAGCTGGTGAACATTAATGGGACTTGTAATAGAGATTAAACATTTATCTTCGGAAAAAGCTGTGGCATGTTGCTTTAACAATGGAGTCATATCATGTGGCTTTATACATAAAAAGATCAAATCGCATGTTCGAATAAGTTGAGAAGCTTTTTTGATAACGTGAACTGTTGGATATTGTTCTTGAAAAGCATACGCTTTTTGGATTGTTCGATTAGTAATATATAACTGTGATGGCGATATAGTCTTTCCCTCAATAAAAGCATCAATTAATATTTTCCCCATATTTCCAGTCCCGATAATTCCAATTTTCATTATCTATTCCTCCCCCTTCGATTTTCTAATTAGAAAAGAAGTGTTTATCTTTAATGAAATCTCATGTTTGTATAAAGATAAAAGATACAACAACGATATACCCATTTCTCTAAAAATTATGATTGGTCATAGTAGATTATGAATAATACATAAGGAGTGAGTTGGATTGAAACAATTCTTTCAACAAGATAAATATAAATTAATAGGGATAGGTGTTATTTTAATTTGTTTATGTGCTGGATTTTTGTATATAAAAAGAGAAAATCGACAAATAGCAGATGAGGTAAAAATAAGTGGAATGAACGAAACGGTTCAACAGGAAGAAGAAGAGCAGAGTAATGAAATTTATGTAGATATTAAAGGTGCTGTGAACAAGGTGGGTGTCTATGCCTTTGAACAAGGAGAACGGGTAAAAGATGCCGTTGAAAAAGCAGGTGGCTTTCGAGATGATGCTAATTTAAAAAGTGTAAACTTGGCACAATTATTAGAAGATGAAATGGTATTGTATATTCCAAAGAATGGAGAAGAAACAGATGAAGAGATAGCAATTGAAGGTGTAGGAAGTACAAGTAAAGACGGAAAAATAAATGTGAACAAAGCGGATTCTAATGAGCTTCAGACAATTCCAGGCATTGGACCGTCAAAAGCGGGAGAAATCATTGCATATCGAGAACAAAATGGGCCATTTAAAACGGTGGAAGACTTACAAAATGTAAGTGGAATTGGTGAAAAAACAGTTGAAAAGTTAAAGCAATATGTAATTGTAAAATAATAGATATTGACCATACTGATTTTGAACTTTACACTTAATGGGTGAATAAAAAATGAGGTGAAAAAATGAGTGGGGAACGTATTTCTTGGGATCAATATTTTATGACGCAAAGTCATTTGTTATCTCTTCGTAGCACGTGTGCTCGATTGATGGTGGGGGCTACGATTGTTCGAGATAATCGTATAATCGCTGGGGGCTATAATGGCTCAACGGCAGGGAGTGTTCATTGTATTGATGAGGGATGTTATGTTATTGATCATCACTGTGTTCGAACAATCCATGCGGAGATGAATGCCATCCTACAATGTGCCAAATTTGGGGTGAAAACAGAAGGTGCAGTCATTTACGTGACCCATTTTCCGTGTCTTCATTGCTGTAAGTCAATTATTCAAGCGGGGATAAAAGGAGTATTTTACGCAGAGGATTACAAAAATCACCCTTATGCCATTGAATTGTTTCAACAAGCTGGCGTGAAGATGAAAAAGGTGCCATTGCAATATGTGGTCAAGCCGATTGATGCTGTTGAATCAAAGTAAAGGGAAGCTTATTTTCGTTGCAATTTCATGTTTACTTGGAGTTGCAACGATCCTTTCTAGTTATTTCTTCTTCGTATTAATCCCCATATATACTGCGTACCTTTTTCGTTATCAAGGTATAAAAATAGCCACTCTCTCCGTTTGTATGTGTATCTTTAGTTTTTGCTGTAGCTTCTTTATACATAACAGTAATCAAACGATTTTAAATGAAAAGATGACAACTTTTTTCGGGTACATTAAAGATGATTTGAAAATAAATGGTGATAGTCTTTCTTTTGTTCTTGAGAGTGAAGAACAAGAACAGATAATCGTCTTTTATCGGTTAAAAACAGAGCTAGAAAAAGAAAAAGCAAAGGAACTTCAATATGGTCGTTATATACGTCTAAAAGGGGAGTTATCCCGTCCAAATGGTCAACGAATACCGAATGGATTTGATTATGAAGCATACTTAAAACGAAATGGAATTCATTGGATGATGTCGGCGAAAGAATTAGTATTGTTTGAACAGGTACATACTAATCCATTGCTGATGTTAAAGAATTTTCGTCAAAAGATGATTAATCATGTAGAAGAAACGTATCGACCTTTGCCAGCTTCTTTTATTCAAGCTTTAGTATTTGGGCATGTGAATGAAATCGATAATCAGATTCAAGACCAATACGAAACATATGGTTTAAGTCATTTATTAGCTATTTCAGGTTCTCATTTCACACTGTTAATTGGAGCCGTTAGCTTAGGACTATGGCGTTTAGGTGTTACACGTGAAAAAACGATTTATATCCTTTGTATCCTCATTCCACTTTACGCAGTTTTAGCAGGAGCTGCGCCGTCTGTTATTCGTGCTGCTTTTTCTGGAACGATTGTTGTTTTTTCATTATTATTTCAACGAAAAGATACCGCATTAGACGTATTAAGTGTGGTCTTTATTGTTTTGTTAATGATTCATCCTTCTTATTTAGTTGATGTTGGATTTCAGTTATCTTTTGCTGTTAGTGCTTCCTTAATTATTTCCTCTGAACGACTGTTGAAAGGGGAATATTCCTATCTTCAACTAACTTTTTATGTAACCATTATCTCTCAACTTTCCTCTCTTCCGATTGTGTTATATCATTTCTATGAAATTTCTCCTTATAGCCTGTTGTTAAATTTATTTTTTATTCCTTTTCTTTCATTTAGTATTCTTCCTCTTTGTATTATTGCTACCCTTTTTTATTGGACGTCTATTTCTTCACTGCTAAATCTTATCCTTGAATATATCTTACAGCTTGCTCATCAATTGCTATCTTTTTGTGAATTGTTGCCTTTTGGAACGATTGTTTTTGGAACGTTTTCCATTTTGTTAGGGACTTGTTTAGTAGCAAGTGTTTATTACCTCTTTCTTTGTTGGGAAAGGGGGGATGTGAAAAGAGGGGGATGGCCCATAGTTGTAGTATTAGTATTACTTTATATTAGTCCATTTTTACGAATAGAAGGGGTTGTTACATTTTTAGATGTTGGTCAGGGAGATTGTATTGTTATTGAACTACCTTTTAGAAAAGGTGTTTATGTTATCGATACAGGTGGTTCGCTCCCTTTTCAAAAAGAAGAATGGCAAGAAAAAAGAGAAGCTTATCATGTTGCTGAAAAAGTTATTGCTCCTTATTTAAAATCGAGAGGAATTCATACAATTGATAAGTTAATTTTAAGTCATGGTGATTATGATCATATGGGAGAAGCAGTGACCTTGATGGATGAATTACAAATTAAAGAAATTATTGTAGGAAAAAAAGAAAAAAGACCTGATTTAGAAAAAGAAGTTATTACGAAGGCGTTGCAAAAGGGAATAGATGTAGTAGAAGTTAAGAGTGGAATGAGTTGGACAGAAGGGAATTTCCAATTTTCTGTGCTTGGGCCTTATGAAGCGATTGGTGAAGAAAATAATCAATCTATTGTTCTTCATACGAAGTTAGGTGGAGCTTCCTTTTTATTTACAGGGGACCTAGAGGAAGATGGGGAAAAGTGGCTAGTAGATGCCTATCCTAACCTAGATGTGGATGTATTAAAGATTGGACATCATGGCAGTAAAAGTTCTACTACACAACAATTACTAGAACAATACAATCCTCAGATTGGAATTATTTCCGTTGGACAAAACAATCGATATAATCATCCCAATGTAGATGTGCTAAAACGTTTAGAGGAACAAAATGTATTTATTTTTCGAACAGATGAAGATGGAAGTGTGCAATATATTTTTAGGAAAAAAGGAACCTTTCAAAAGATGTTGCATACTCTATAGCAAATAGAAAAAAGACCGAGAAAGTCTCAGCCTTTTTTCATTAGCTAATTAATTTAATTACAGTTGCGATGATAAAAAGGGTAGCGAAAAATCCAAAGGATACGCCAAATCCTACCCCAGAATCAATAGCGTCATTACGTTTACATTGTACATTTTGTTCAAATTCATTCATTGAAAACCCCTCCGTTTCGAGTCTAGTATACATTAATTTTTAGAAGAATTCTATTATTCTAAATTATGAATAAGAGCATATGAATTTTATCTTTTTCATACTTACAAGTTTAAAAGCGAATTTCCGGTTTTTTACTTATAAGCCGTTGATCGCTTGAATCCATGGGCTTGCGATTCAACGTTTTATATAAATGGGAGCTACATTTGTAGCTCCCCTATTCACGTTGGGCTCTTGTATATTTTGGCTGTTCATGTCAATATAAGAATGAACATAAAAAAAGGAAGTTAGATAAAATGAGGAATGATATACATAAGAAAATAGAAAAAGGGCAGTTTGATTCTGTTTATGTACTTTATGGGACAGAATCTTATTTTTTAGAAGAAACACTGCACTTATTAATTAATAATGGGTTAGAAGAGGATGAGAAAGAATTCAACTTGCTTCAATATGATTTAGATGAACAGTATCTAGAAGAAGCCATTGAAGACGCAAGTACACCGCCGTTTTTTGGTGAACGGAAAGTAGTGATTGTGAAGAATGCTTTGTTTTTGACAGGGCAAAAAGAGAAGCTTGCTCAAAATGTGACAACATTAGCTAACTATTTAGAAAATCCAGCCCCATTTACAATTGTTATTTTTCTTGTGCCATATGAAAAATTAGATGAGCGAAAAAAAATAACAAAAGCAATGAAGCAACATAGCGCCGTTGTTCAATGTAATCAATTAGACCAGCAGGGGATAAAAGAGTGGATAAAAATGCGTTGTCATACATATGGCATTTCAATTGAGGAAAGCGCAATTGAGATGTTACTTGCATTAGTTGGAAACAATATGCTGATGATGGAACAAGAGTTTGAAAAGCTTCAATTATATGTTGGCGAAAATGGCACTGTAACAGAAGATGTTGTCACACTACTTGTTTCCAAATCTGTTGAACAAAATGTGTTTATGCTTGTAGAAAAAGTGCTACAAGGAAACGTCAAAGAGGGATTAAATATTTTAAAGGATTTATTGAATCGTCAAGAAGAGCCGATTAAAATTCTTGCCTTATTTGCTTCTCAATTTCGATTGTTATATGGAACAAAGGAATTGGCCGATATTGGCTATGGGCAAAATCAAATTGCTTCTCATCTAGGTGTCCATCCTTACCGAGTAAAGCTAGCATTAGGACAAGTTCGACATTATTCAAAGGATTATTTGCGAAATGTCGTAAAAAAATTAGCTCAAGCTGATTATGAAATGAAAACAGGGAAGTTAGATAAAAAATTAATTTTGGAATTATTTATTGTTAATTTAGGGAAACGATAAGAAAAAAGCTATTGCAGTAACGAAGGAAAAACGTTATTGCAATAGCTTTTTT
>JBJEFI010000086.1:38002-40609 GCA_051873875.1 Bacillaceae bacterium
ATTAATATAGCTAATGCACATGTACCCCAAAAGATGATACCTAGCCATGTCATATTTATGCATCCCATCTTTTTTAAGAAAACTGGATATATTTATCCCGTTCTGACTGCCACTAAGACTCCCGCTGGTGGAAGTTTCACTTTATTATATACTAAAGTTTGAATATTTTGAATATTTTCACAAGAAAAAGCCAAAATGATGATGAAAACAGAAAAAAAGCCATGAATCGAATTCATGGCTTTTATGCGCGAAAAAAAATTCCCGGGAATTTTTTTTATTATGCGTTAACTTTTTTAGCTAAACGAGACTTTGTACGAGCAGCTGCGTTTTTGTGGATTAAACCTTTAGATGCAGCTTTGTCTAATTTCTTAGCAGCTGTGTTTAATTCAACTTTTGCTTGCTCTAATTCGTTAGATGCTACTAAAGCTTCTACTTTCTTAACAGCAGTACGCATGTCAGATTTAGCAGCAGCGTTTTGTGCACGACGAGCTTCGTTTGTTTTTACGCGTTTAATAGCTGATTTAATATTTGGCATTCTTTTCACCTCCCTGAGGTTTTGGGCATAATCATCCCAATCAATCAATAGAACATGAGTTATTCTATCAAAGACGAACACTTTTTGCAAGAAAATATTATAGGATTTTTACAAGAAGTAGTAAGATATTGGCTGATTTTTGAATAGTAGTTTTTATATTTGGAAAAAATAGTAGTTATTCTTACGTTGGAGGATGAGTGAAATGGGTGAAATTGATTTAAGTGCATATCGTGTCCGAACAGACCTAGCAGTCGAGGCACATGAAATGGAAAAAGAGCAAACGACACAGTCGACTATTCAAGGGATTGTTGTAAAGGAACGAGAAGAAGAGGGAATGAAAATTTCACTTGTAACAATTGATGAGAGTGGGAGCGAACAAATTGGTAAGAAAGCGGGGAATTATTTAACGATAGAAGTACAAGGCATTCGTAATCAAGATACGGAACTACAAAAAAAGGTAGAACAACTTTTTGCAAAAGAATTTCATTCCTTTTTGAAAATGGCAAATATAAAAGAAGATGCAAGTTGTTTAGTCGTAGGACTTGGTAATATAAATGTGACACCAGACGCATTGGGTCCAATTGTATGTGAAAATTTATTAATCACTCGTCATATTTTTAAATTACAACCAGAAAATATTGAAGAAGGGTATCGTTCGGTCAGTGCTGTTGCACCTGGGGTAATGGGGATGACAGGAATTGAAACGAGCGATATTATTTTGGGAATTATTGAAAAAGTAAAGCCTGATTTCGTCATTGCCATTGATGCATTAGCTGCTCGTAACATCGAACGAGTAAATACAACGATTCAAATATCGGATACAGGAATTCACCCTGGCTCTGGTGTAGGGAATAAACGAAAAGAGTTAAGCAAAGAAACATTGGGAATTCCTGTTATTGCTATCGGTGTTCCGACTGTTGTTGATGCAGTCGCGATTACAAGCGATACAATCGATTATTTATTAAAACATTTTGGTCGTGAAATGAAAGAAGGGAACAAACCATCTCGTGCGTTAGTACCTGCTGGCTTTACATTTGGAGAGAAAAAGAAATTAACGGATGAAGATATGCCTGATGAAAAGACACGTCAGACGTTAATGGGAGCGGTCGGTACATTAGAAGAAAATGAAAAACGAAAGTTAATTTATGAAGTGTTGGCCCCACTTGGTCATAATTTGATGGTGACCCCAAAAGAAGTAGACACATTTATTGAAGAAATGGCAAATGTCATTGCTGAAGGATTAAATGCTGCCTTACATCAAGCCATCGATCAAGATGATACAGGGGCGTATACCCATTAAAGGAGTTCTAAAAAGGATAAGTTATGCATATGTTACGTGTAAAAAGATATAAGGGACAGGCTCTATATAGAGGAGGATGAAAATAAATGAAACTTTTTTTTATTAAATCATTTTTAGTAGGATGCTTATGTTTTTTATGTGTCCTATTAGGGATGCAGTTAGCTAATAATGGTATGCAATCTGTTCGTGGCTATGAAGATGAAACGTTAGCTCCTGTTGTTCAAAAGAAGAGTGCTGAAGAAAATAAAACAGTTGTATTCGGAGAAGAAATTTTACAAGAGAAGAATTTTTTATCAAAGACAGGCGAATATGTAACAAGTATGACGGAAAAAGCAGTTGGTACTGCAACAAAATGGAGTGGAGTAGTAGTTGAAAAAGTAAAAGAAATGAGCCGATAGCCTAGCAGGTTATCGGTTTTTTTCGAGATAATGGGAAAAGGAAATGATAAAAAGCTTGTTAATAAATCGATTAACACATTATTTATTTTGAAAAGAGGACGTTTGGTTTTTCTAATTTTAATTGAGTTTTACTTATTGTATTGATATAATCAAAGCTAGTGCATTGTCGTATGTTAAGTAGGAGTGAGAAAATAAATGAATCGAGAAGATAGATTAGAACGTCAGTCACGTATCCGTAACTTTTCCATTATCGCCCATATCGACCATGGGAAATCGACGTTAGCGGATCGTATTTTAGAAAAAACAGAAGCGTTAACAGCGCGTGAAATGAAAAGTCAGCTTTTAGACTCAATGGATTTAGAGCGTGAACGTGG
>JBJEFI010000087.1:0-5607 GCA_051873875.1 Bacillaceae bacterium
ATCTGCTCCTTACTACCACCTTAAATTTCCTGCTCTTTCCTTCAAAAAAAGAAATAAACTTTAATTAAAAAGGTCCTTCCTCTCTGACTACATCAATTTTCTTAAATCAACTCAGCGAACCAAGCAACATAATATGCGGCTGGAATGAATAAAAATTGGGCTACAACTGTCCCTACAAACTTTGAACCAATCATTGTTAGTGAATAACTTTTCAAATAGATATATTTATTTTGCTGCGTCATTACTCTATCAGCTAATACTGATGCTTTTGGATCAATAAATACAGTTAATAAAATGGTTGCTATCCCGTTAATAATTCCAGACGACATTATAGCCGCTTGAACAGAACCTGACGGTACTAACATGGATGCATATATTGATGAAAGTACCCCTATAGTGAATATAGCTGAAATCATTACATTCATTACAAAAAGACGTTTCGGGATGGTTTTTAATGTGATACCGTTTAGATAGCGAAGCCTTGGTAATCGAAAACACCTTATTACTTTTTTTAGCGTATTCATATTGAACTGTTTACTAAATAACGAAATAATTGATCCTCCTTCTTTAGATAAAAGAATAATTGCCTTCGAAAAAATATTGATGAAAGTTGGAAAGAGGATTATTCCTACTACCACTCCAATAGAAGTGACGCCAATTAAAATTCGATATTGCTCTTCGATAAATGTTAGCTTATTAACCTTACTAGGTGCCTCGGCTATTAATTTGGCTGTTAACGGTTGTTGTAACATGGTAGAAAATCTAGAAACCATTACTAAGGTGCTAAATAAAGAAATAGCCGTGGCAATTAATTTTACTCTTGTCCCTGCAATTCTAGTAGAATACGCCAACGTCTCAATTGTCGTAATGGTTAATAAAAAGAGTGAAATTAAAAGAACTTTAGTCGTGATTAATTCCATATACGAACTCCTTCGCCTTATCTTTCCAAAATAAATTGACTCTATAAGATTCTTCAGAGTAAACAAAAATTCCTTCTTTCACAAATTCAACCTTTATTTTTCCATGTTAATTACCAAGTTGTCCTAACTCTTCCTCAATTCTCTCCTTCTCAATTCGTTCAAATAAAGGAGTGATTTTACCAATCGTTTTCGATAATACAAGTTGTTCTTCCCACTTCAACGTTTCAATTCCTAGTACATCCTTTATTTCATTTGTTGAAAATGGCAGAAATGGCGCAAGCAGCTGAGCAATATTGGCAATAAGATAAACACATGTTGCAATTGTATCATCGCATGCTTGCTTCCCTTCTTTAATTTGCTTCCACGGTTCCCTTCTATCGAAATATTTATTTGCATCACGAATAAATTGAAAAATTTCTTCTAACGCCTTTTTAAATTGACTGTTTTCAATTAAACTACTGATTTCCCCATACAATGTTCTTATCCTTTGTTGAATGGTTTCATCAATAGTACCAATTGGAATAATGCTATCGTAAAATTTCTCAATAAACTTTAGCGTTCGATTGACAAAATTCCCATATGCACCAAGTAACTCACCATTATGACTATAAATAAATTCTCGCCATGAAAAATCTGTATCTCGATTTTCTGGGGCGTTGATTGTTAAGAAATAGCGAATCGAATCTGGATGATACCTTTGTAAGACATCTGGAATCCAAACAGCCCAATTTTTGCTTGTTGATAATTTCTTTTTCTCAATCGTCAAATATTCATTGGAAACAATATGGGTTGGAAGTGCCTTATTATTCAAACCAATTAAAATCGCTGGCCAAATAATCGTATGAAATGGAATATTATCTTTTCCATGTACATAATAAGCAGTTGTATGTTCTTGCCAAAAAGGTCTATCATCCTTCCCTGTTTCTGCCGCCCATTGTTTACTAGCTGAATAATAACCCGCTACCGCTTCAATCCAAACATAAATTTTTTTCTTTTCATATCCTTTTACAGGGACACTAACACCATTTGGTAAATCCCTTGAAATTGCCTTATCTCGTAACCCTTCTTGCAAATAACGTTCTGTTAATTGAATCGCATTGCTTCGCCAATTCCCTGTTTCTTTCGCTTTAGATACATATTCTTCTAATACTTGCTGTAATGTACTTAATGCAAAATAAAAATGCTCTGTTTTCTTAATCGTTGGTGTATGCCCGCATATTTTACATTTTTTATCTACTAAATCAATTGGATCTAAAATAGCTGAACAAGCATCACATTGATCTCCACGAGCGTGCTCTCCACAATTTGGGCATTTCCCTTCCACGTAACGATCTGGAAGAAATTGCTCACATTCCTCACAATACGTTTGTTCTACTTCTTTTTTATAAATAAAACCGTTATTCAACAATTGTAAGAAAATTTGTTGAACAATGTCATGATGAGCCAATGTATCTGTTCGCGTATAATAATCGTAACTAAAACCAAGTTGCCGAAAACAATCTACAAATTCGTGATGATAACGATTGGCAATCTCTCTTGTTGATACCCCTTCCTGTTTTGCTCGTAAGGCAATTGGTGTCCCATTGCAATCACTTCCTGAGACATATAACACCTCTTCTCCCTTCAATCGATAATACCTTGCTAAAATATCTCCAGATAATAAGGACGCAACGTGTCCTAAATGTAACGATCCATTTGCATACGGCCAAGCTCCACCAATAAAAATACTCATTTTCTTTCCCTCCTAAGTAAAAAATAAAATAAAAAAACCTCGTCCTTCTCTACGTATAGAGAAGGACGAGGTTCTATTAACAACGTGGTACCACCTTCATTTACAATAAGCTCATACTTATTGCCTTTATAAGTACGGAACCGAATTGGTTCGTATACTCTGACGTTGGTAACAAGAGTCAAATCTTGTCGTGTCCTACTAATTATTACATGTTCAGCACGCAGCTCCGAGGCCATTTTTCAGACGGGTCTTTATGCTTCTTCTCAGCTAACGAAGCTCTCTGTACTAAATATACCACCTTACTTTTTCTCATCATCGCTTTTAATATTCGTGATTTTTCACAATTATAGCAATAGATTTCTGAAAAATCAAACTATTTTTCGATAACAATTATATATTTTTATAATTGATATAATATTCCGACTATAAAAAGTTACAAAAAATACTATAATATATATTATCCTTTTATTAGGATGGAACATATGCAAATCGCTGAACTTATACTACCTTTGTTATTAGTCATCGGAATCGCTTATGGAATAATGACGAAAATCCAAATAACTACTACATTAAAAAATCAAGTGGCACAAGGAAATAAAAAGCTTAAGAAATTATTAGTCGGCCATTCTCTCAGTTTAATTGGAATGATAGGTTTTTTAATTTGTTTCGTAGCAGATTTTTTCATTTATTCTTTCGTATATTACAATCCTACAACCCCAATAATTATTAATGATAACTTTGTGAAATTCGGTTGTTATGTATTTATTATCCTATTCTTCATTGCTCAATATGGAATCATTTCAAAAAATAAATTAAAGTAGTATAGCAAAAGGACTTCCTGTATTTGGAAGTCCTTTTTATTAATCTCCTCCACCACTATCTCCACTACTATTAGAAGATGCGGTAGCTGCTGAGACAGCAGCAATTGTGGCTGCTTGTTGGGCAATTAAAATTGCTTGAATGCTATTGCCAATCGTTGCTTTTAACAACGTATCTGTTGCATTATCTAATTGCTCTTGTACATATAGCCCTATTACAAACATTAGACGCATTTGCTTTGATGTACTAAACATGCCATATCCAGGTTGCGTTTTTAAATAATCGGCTCCTTCTACAATTTGTTGAACCGCTTTTTCTCCTTTATCAACAAAAGATAACACTCCTAATAATGGTAGTGTGTACTCATCTGGTTTATAACTAGATTCTTTTAATCCTACGCATAGATCATGTACATTTGTGCATTTTTCTTCTACGGATTGACTACTTAAAGCCAATATATTACTTAAGTTTTGGAGACCATTCCCTTTCCAAAACCCTTGACTGTTCAACATTTTATAGCAACCTTCTATTTCTTCTAACGTTGATTCAACAGGTAAGTCTGTTGTCCCTAACATCATTGCTAGTACATAATCATCTTTCGACGTTAACCAAGGATGATTTTGTTTCATTCCATTATAAAAAAGAGAGGCTCTTTCAATTGCTTCGGCAATCCTTGTTTCCTCTACTGTCTTTGCTAATTGATACGCAACAATTGGCAAATAAACAGAGTTTTTAAACTTTTGTTTCTTTAACTGCTCATAAATAGATAACAATTTATCAACGGAAATAGGCGTACCTTTTTGTTCATCAAGTGCAAGCATTGTCGCCAAAGGCAATAAATTATTTCCCCTAAATGATGAGAAAACGGAAACGCGTGTCGTAATTGCTTCCTTCTTCTCCATTATGTACTCGATATTTACTTCTTGCCTTTCCATCGTCGCCAAAAAGGCGCATAGATGACGAATTAAATTATTTTCCCACTTAAATGCTTTCTTTACTACATGATAATTACGAACAAGTAAATCCAATTGTGCTTGCATCAAATCACCCCCGACTTATTTACACAGCAAAGTGAAACTTCATCATAGAAGTTTCACTTTATTATACCATGAATTCACTCCATATTTATCCAATTATCTAAACCCTTTTTCTTATTTCGCTTGAATTCTTTTTGAAAAAAGATAATAAGCAATGAGCATTGCAATAAATACAAATAACTTAACTGGGTGCGTAAAAATTGTCATTACACTCGAAACACCGTAGCTCGTCATAAAAATAAGACCAGCAATCCCTACTGACGAACTAATCGCAAATTTCTTAAAGTCCATTTTATTTAATGCCGCTACAATCGTCACTATGAAATTAGGAAACACAGGTAGAAAGAAGAACGTCGACGTATAAATCATGCCATTTTTATTAAATTTTTCGGAAATAGATTGAAAGACTGGACGAGCTGTCACACGTTGAACGGCTTTTATTTTTCCACAATAACGAATAATCCAATATAAACACCAACACCCTAATATCGAACCCATCCAAGAAAAAAGAAATCCTTTTATCAACCCATACGCTGCCGTATTTAGTACAACAAACCCTGTTAATGGCAGGAAAGGTAAAAATGATTCAATAAATGTAATAAACATTGCAGCAGGAGTTCCTACCTCTCTATATAATTGAAGCATGTCATGTATATTTATCGTCACTAAGTTTCCTAATCCCATTGTAATCCCCTCACTTTTATATAAATACTCGTTCTGTTGTTTTATCTATCTTTATCATAAATAATAAATATTAAGAAGCTGCAACCATATTTCTTAAGATTTTCTTAAGATAATTTATTTTATGTACATTCCCTAAAAAGCTAATTATTTTCAAACCAAATACTATGTAAAACACAATGGGTAAGGATACTTGTTTAAAATTAGTAAACAAAGGTATTTTTTACATCATTTATGTAGAATCACCTCTAGTATAATAACCGCTATGTAAAGTTCTGTTTTGATAAAAACCCTATTAAATTCAAAAGTTGATCATCCGATAAATCTATGGGAAACCCGATATCTAATAGTTTCCTTTTATTATTATTGAATACCTCGTTACTTAAATAGATATGTTCGTTTATTATCCATTTACAAA
>JBJEFI010000087.1:5707-8885 GCA_051873875.1 Bacillaceae bacterium
TTATTGAATACCTCGTTACTTAAATAGATATGTTCGTTTATTATCCATTTACAAACAACATCTATAGAATTTGATAAAATATTAGAAACATTTAGAATTAAATCTACATACCATTTTGTAGGTTCCACAAACTAGTTATGACGATGCCTAACTATATCAAGATATTCTGAAGAAATTTCGGCAAAAATTCCCTCCTCTATCCAACTAGTGTATTTATTATTTATGTATATCTTCCCACTTACTTAAATACATTCGTTCTTTAATTTGTAGAGGATTGTCCATTTTACACAAAAGTTCAAGACTATTACCATCAGGGTCATTAAAATGTATTTTGCCAATTGCATAGTTTTTATGAGGTGAAACGAATGGTTCTGTGGGTTTAAAACCAAATGCTTCTCTAGGTTCATATCCATTTTCTTTTAGCCAATTTACTGATTTCTTAAGGTCTTCTATCCCAATTTCAAATGCGATGTGTTTGATTGATGGATGATACTCTAAATTTACATTATCTGTAACCCATAATCTCAACCAACTTTTATCCATAAAAATGCTATTTTATTATCAACACAATGATCAAGTTCCAATCCCAAACCTTCATAAAAACGAATAGAACGCTCCAAATCACTCACTGGTAAGTGCGCTTCAAATAGCCCCTTAATCAACTTTCCCCCTCCTTTAATTCCTAGGTCTAATTATAAAAAATTACTCTTATCCTCCAGAACAAATCTGCTCGCTATCGTTTATTACGTTAAAAGCTAGCAAATAAATCAATAAACATCGTAAAACTTTATAACTTTATTTAAATGTCATAATTCTTCACATTTCTATCATTAAAATACTATAACTATACCATAATTGCATTATGTAAACAAATAACTTGTATTATAAAAAACAACAATTCTCCCACAATATCTTATTCATTATCAAAGAGGTAGCTAATCTCAATTATTAAAGGAAAATAACAATAAATTCAGCAATAAAAAGCCCCTCTCCCAAATAATGTTACTATCTTATGTGGTAACCATTTGACCCCCATTTACATGGATGGTTTGTCCAGTTATATAAGAACCATCATCAGAGGCTAGCAATACATAAACCGGGGCAAGTTCATAAGGCTGTCCTGCTCGTTTCATTGGTGTTTCTGCACCAAATGTTTTAATTACTTCTACTGGTTGAGATGCTGGTTGTAACGGTGTCCAAAAAGGACCTGGTGCGACTGCATTTACTCGAATTCCTTGATCAACCAAATTATTAGCTAACGCTCGTGTATAGCTAACAATTGCCCCTTTCGTCGCAGAATAATCAATCATATCTTTCTCTCCAACATAGGCTGTTACAGATGCTGTATTTACAATACTACTACCACTAGGCATAAATGGAAGAGCAGCCTTTGTCATATGGAAAAAAGATATAATATTCGTATCGAATGTATTTGTTAATTGCTCCTCACTAATGTCTAAAAAATTCGTTTGAACAAATTGAACTGCAATATTATTCACCAGCACATCCACTTTACCAAACGAATCTAACGTTGCTTTTACAACATGTTGACAATTTTCCTTTTTTCTCAAATCACCTGGTATTAACAAACACCGCCGTCCTAAATTCTCAACGACTTGTTTGGTTTCAATGGCATCTTGATGTTCATCATAATAAGCAATTACTACGTCGGCTCCTTCTTTGGCAAAAGCAACAGCAACCGCTCTACCAATTCCACTGTCCCCTCCGCTAATAATCGCCACTCTATCCTTCATCTTCCCTGTACCAATATAGTTTGGATTATCATAAATTGGCCGTGGTTCCATTAAATACTCCAATCCTGGTTGCCGATATTGTTGCTGTGGTGGAAATGTTAATGGAACTTCCTTACACTGTATTTCTGACCCATAGTACTCATATTTCGGATTCATTCATATCTCCCTCCTCTTCTGTAAGTTAGTATATTCCGCCTAGATAAGTAGGTGAATTGGAGGAACAGAAAAATCCTTAGCTACAATTTAGAGACTGACTAAAAAACAATTGATTACATCGTGATAAGAGTCTTACTATATTGTTAAGTACTTTAAAAACGATTATATGTTGGAGGGATAAAATGAACATAAAAGGTTTTGCAGATAATAAAGAAACGGAACTTTATTTACGAAAATATAAGTATATTTCACCTCGAAAAACACCTTGGTTTCAATCTTCACCAATTGCTATAGGAACACATCTCGGAAATATGACAGAAACAGATTCCATTCTTTATCAAGACTCAATTGAATATTGCCTTCGAAATGGGATTAATTTCATTGATACGGCCCTTAATTATCGAGGAATGAGATCCGAACGAGATATAGGAATTGTCCTAGATAAATTAATAAACAAAGAAGGTATTTTAAAACGAAATGAAATTATTATCTCCACAAAAGCAGGTATGTTGCCTGGCGACATTGATGCAAAACTCGTACCCTCAGATTATTTAAAAGAAATCTTACTTAAAAATGACATTATTAAAGAAAGTGACATTAGTACATTAGGACATCAAAAACATGTTTTATCCCCTAACTATTACGCTTTTGCTATTGAACAAAGCAGAAAACACCTAAACTTAGACACTATCGATATTTATTATATTCATAATCCAGAAATTTCAATGCATAGCCTTGGGCAATCATTATTTTATCAAAAACTCTCCACTTTATTTGAACATCTTGAGCAAGAAGTTCATTTAGGACATATTCAATTTTTTGGAATGGCCACATGGGATGCTTTTTTGTATGAACAAAGCGAAGACAATTATTTTTCTTTAAAAAGAGTAGTAGACATAGCAGAAGAAGTCGGTGGAAAAAACCATCATTTTAAATTTGTTCAACTCCCATATAATCTGCATAATACAAAAGCAAATACAAAGAGAAATCAACTTGTAAACAATGAATTAGTACCATTTCTTGATGCAGCAAAAAAATTAGATATTATCGTAACGACGAGTGCTCCATTTCATTTAGGAAAATTATTACATGAAAATTATTCAGCAGAAGATTGTTTAAAATATATACTAGAAACAGAAACCATTCATGCAGCCATGCTTGGCATGAAAAATATTGAACATGTAAAGGAAAATTTAGAGATTATTCACACCCTTACATAAGCATTACGTATGAATAAATTTATAGAAAAAAGCTATTGATTATTAATA
>JBJEFI010000088.1:0-8885 GCA_051873875.1 Bacillaceae bacterium
GCTCGTTTTTGTAAAATGCTCACAAAATGCTCACATCGGCTCTTTTTTCTGCATTAAAGCATTGTGAAAAATATCCGCAACTTCATCATGGTCACTCGGTATTAAGTGAGCATAATAATCTAAAGTTGTCTTTGGTTTAGTATGACCTAAACGATTAGCGACCTTTACGATATCCACGCTTTCTGCAATCAAAATGGAAGCATGTGTATGACGGATATCGTGAAAGCGGATTTTTGCGACTTTAGCTTTTTTACATAATCGCTCCATTACACGCAACAAGTTACGAGGATCTTGAAAGGTGCCGAACTCTGTACATATGACTAAGTGATTTTCTTGGTACTGTTCACCTAGTCGTTGTTTCCATTCTTTTTGTTGTTTTTTATGAGTAATTAAATCATCGAGAATGTGATCAGGAATATGAATTTGACGTTTCGACTTGAACGTTTTTGGTGAAGAAAGTTCATAGCCTTTTCCAGGAATGTGGACCAGTGCTCGCTCGACACGAATGATTTTATTTTTAAAATCGATGTCACTCCACTTGAGACCTAGTATTTCTCCTCTACGCATTCCAGTATAGATAGCAAGTAAGAAGGTGATGTAATGTCGCTCCTCTTTGCATTGGTCAAGAAAGCTATGTATTTCATTAAACGACCATATTTTTGTTTCTTTTATTCTCACTGATGGTGGATCTGCATCAATAACTGGATTATGAACAATTTTCTTCCACTTAACAGCTTGTTTGAAAGCTTGGTTTAACAATTGATGGATTTTCCGAATGGTATTGGTACTATATCCTTGATCTAACTTATCGTTGTATAAAGCATCAATCATTTCTGTTGTAATTTTTGAAAGCTCTTTGTGAGCAAACGGATTTTCTCGTATGAGATGTTTATCCATTGCATATTTTCGATTAGATATCGTCGTTTCTTTAACGCGCTTTTGATAATGTGATGTAAACCATTTTTTTATATAGTCTGAAAAGACTTCAGAACTTGGTTCAATATATCGATTCTCGTCTAGTTCGGTTAGAATTTTCCTAAGAGCCTCTTGTGCGTCCTTTTTTCGTAAAAAACCTCCTTTCATTTTTTGTTTTCTTTTGTTAGTAATTGGATCTCTTCCGATATCTACAACATATGAATAATTATTACCTCTTTTTTTTATAGAACCTCTCAGTTTAATAACCTCCTATCTTAAAACTGATTAAATGTTTTTAATACATATAATATTTTTGCCAAATGTGTTTTCGTATATTACAAAAAACAAAAGGGGGAATTAAATTTTTTATTAGATGAAATCTTTGATTTGAAGTTTTATAAAATCGTTACTTTATGGAAAAAATTAATTAAAACAAATTAGTTGCGGGGTGCCATCAGATGATCCAGAAACAAATATCTAATCAATATTTAAATGAATCCAAAATTATTAAAGCGAAAACTTATCAAGAGTTAGAACTAAAAATAAAACAGCAAAAAAAACAATGGAAAGAAAAAGAAAAGTTGTTACGTTTAAAAGATGAAGCGAAAGATAAAACAGATAATGCCTTGGCTCTAATTCAACAATACCGAACTTTATTGTTACAATCCTTAAATACAAGTTACAAAATTGATTGGCATACCCAATATCAAAAAAGTGAATTTAAAGAGGAAGAACCAAAATTAGAAACTTTTATTAAAAAGGTTAATGTACCTAAAGAAAATAAGTTTATTGAGTTTTTTCTCATCGTCCCAAAAAAAGAGAGAAGAAAAGCAAAGAGAAGCTAAAAAATTATATTATGAAGCTTTGAATGAATATTTATATGATAAAAATCGCTTTTATAATGAACAAAAAGAACTTAATAATGAAATAAATCTTTTTAAAGAAGGATTTGAAAAGAATGAAAAGGAAGCTGTTGAAAGGTATGTTACTACGGTCTTAAATAATTCACAATATCCTAAGGGTTTTATAAAAAGATTTGAGTTAGGTTATAATTCGGATAATAAAAGTTTGATTATTGAATATTCCCTACCTTCTATGGAGAGTATTCCAATTATTATCGAGCATAAGTTTATTCAAACAAAAAAAGAAATTGTTGAAAAAACCATGAAAAAAATGAAGTTCAAGAATTGTATGATGATATTCTTTATCAAATCACACTTCGTACTATTTATGAATGTTTCAACTCAGATTATCCTGATAACCTTCAGACAATTGTTTTTAATGGTTGGATTCATGGTGTTGATGTATCTACTGGAGCTGAGTTTGACTCACGAATAATAAGTATCCTTGTTAATAAAGAAGAGTTTATGTCTTTGAATCTAAATAAAGTTATTGTGAAAGATTGTTTTCGGAGGTTAAATGGAAAATCATCAAGTTCACTTCATAAATTATCTCCCATCAAACCAATTTTGGAATTAAATAAAGTTGACGAAAGATTTATTGAATCTAGGGATGTTTTGGCTGAAATTAATTCAATTCCAAACTTAGCAGAAATGGAATGGGATGACTTTGAACATTTAGTAAGTAATTTATTTAGTCTTTATTTTAAAGAAATAGGTGATGTGAAAATTACAAGGAAATCTAGAGAAGGAGGAATTGATGGAGTAATCTTTGATTCGGATCCAATACGTGGCGGGAAATATTTAATTCAAGCAAAGAGGTATAATGATATTGTTCCCCCTTCTGCTGTTCGAGAGCTTTGCGGATCTATGCATCATGAAAAAGCAACTAGAGGAATTCTGATTACAACGGGTTATTTTGGACCTGATGCCAATAAATTTGGGGATGAAAATAACATTACATTAATAGATGGGAGCAGATTAGTTTATATGTTGAATGAATATGGATACCATGTTCGGTGTGAGATACAAAAAAGTAAGAAATCTTCTTCATAAACTTTAATGAGTTATTTTAAAAGAAAAATTTATTGAATAATGCATGATAACAGTTGAATTAAAACGTTATAAAAAATACTAGCACAGGTCAAAACTATAGCTTGTGCTAGTATTTTTTATAGTAGGAGTAAACTAAGAGAGAGCAGCCTATTGGATTAATTGAGATTGGTATAAAAAACTAGTTTGGCTATAAATCTCATTTTTAGAATAGTTTAAGTGTTAGTTATAAATCAAATGATTTTTATTTAATGTAGTCTTTTTTTATTTGATGAATTTTTGCGAATAAATGCTCGTTTTCAACCATTCGAATGTTTTGGTTTCTAATTATATTTGGTTCAATATATCCTTCTGTTGTAGTTAGTTCCTCATGGTCTAACAGTTGCTGTATTACGGTGATATCAGCTCCTGCTTCTGACATAAAGGTTGCGAATGAATGTCTGAAGGTATGAATCCCGACCTTTGGTAGATTAGCGTGTGCTAAATATGAGTGGAAAAGGTCCTTGAATTGTTGAACTGATAAATCGAATAAATAATCATTTCCGTTAAGATTATTTTTAGTGCAAAAAGTTTTTAAACTTTTTGTTAAGCCTTTTCGGAGAGGCACGGTTCTGCTCTTGTTCATTTTACTTTTTACTATCAAGATAGAATCATCGTTCCAATTAATATCATGCACTTTTATTTTTAATACTTCAGAAGCAGCTCTGCAACCAGTTTGAATGATTATAGTGAATAATAGGATGTCGCGTTCTAAGTTTTCGCTGATTTTTACAAATTGGAAAAACTTCAATATTTCATGTTGGTTTAATACCTTTTTATATGTATCCTTGGGCCTGTATTTGCTTATATCGAATGTTATGTCATTCATAATATTATGGAAATCATAGTTTTTATTTAAGTAATTAAAAAAAGATGATAATGCTTTTTTTCGTTGCTTTAACGTATGATAGCTTCTGGTGTTTTGAAGACAGCTATAAAAAAATTCATCAACTAGAGCTGCAGTGATGGGAAGATATGTCTGGAGAGAACCTTCGTACCAAACTTCGGTTATTTTTTGTAAGTGTAATTCTTTAATATTTGTTTCTGTATAGTTAGATAAAAATTCAGTGAAAAGTTGTAAAGTATTTCTGTGGATTTTTTCTGTCCCTTCAGCATATTTCATATAGTGAAAAAATAGCTCGGTTTCTTCAATCAGTACCTTCATTGTTGCTCTCCTTCAATAATATGGTAGACAAGTTGCTCGAGTGGGAAAGGGAACTTTTCTTGGACTTCTTGTTGTAAATCTTTTGGCAATAATTTTGTATATATTGCGGAAGTAGATGGACTTTCATGCCCTAAAATCTGACACAGATACATTATGTCCATTCCTGCTTTTAGACAATTTACAGCAAATGTATGGCGAAAAGAATGTACGGTGAATCTCATTTCATATCCTAATTTGTTGCATATTTCTTTTATGTTATATTGAATGCTACGTTCGCTTATTCGTCTTTGTCTTGCATTGCCAGCATCGCGGCTAAATACTAGACTTTCTTTTATTGTGAAATCTGTAACACCTGTTTTCTTTAAATAGTGTAATAAAGAATCTTTAACATGTGGATAGAGGGGGATATATCTTTCCTTGTTTCCTTTTCCTATTGTATAAATTAGCTGATTAGTGAAATCAATGTCTTCTATACGCATTTTGACCAGTTCACTTACGCGTAAACCTGTCCCAAGTAGAGTGATTACTATAGTTTTCCAAAGGAGGGGAAGTCTTCTTTGGTTAATTGAGGTTAAAATATCGGTAATTTGATTGTTATTGAAATATCTTGGTAAATACTGAATTTTTGACTTTTTGAAGCGGTTTCCCATATTTTTATGTATATAGTCGTGCTTTACCGCAAAACTACAGAGAGCTTTTATAATGGCAACATAAGTGTTGATTGAACTCTGTTTTGCCTCAAGTTCAGAGTCAAATGTAGAAATTAAAAAATCACTGAAAATGGCATGATTTAAATTGGTAAACAAGAGGCTTTTGTGTTGCTCTTGTAAAAATGATTTAAATCTGTTTAGGAAGCTTTTATAATATTTGATAGTATTCATTGATTTTGTATTCATTTTCTTTTCTTTATCGAGACTCTCGATAAATTTATCAATTACATTAATAACGGTATGTTGTTTATCTACTTTATTAAGTGAGATAGCGGGATCTTTTGTTTGCATTAAAAGTTCAAAAGCTTTAAAATCCACACCTGCTTCTTCACACATTTTTTTATAATTAAAGTTGCTCTGTATTTTGATCGCCACTGTTCATCATTCCCTCATTGAATATTTGATTGCAAGGATTATAAGATAAAGTATTCTTTAATAATCGTTCTTTACTACGATGTACATAACCGTATGTTGATTGTACATATTTATGACCCATCGCTCTTGCGATGTCGTTTATATCATTTTTATTTTCGACGGCTTTAGTTGCATAGGTGTGTCGTAGAGACCTAGCTAATACAATACTAGTTTTATTTTTAAAAATCTTTTTGCTCTCGCGATTGATTATGGAAGATAAACAAGTATTGGACGCTGGTAGACCGTTGGTTTTTAGAAATAAATAATCATTTTGGGGATTAAGACTGTTTCTGAAAACTAAATATTCTTTCAAAGTTTGAATTACAATATTGTTTAGTTTCATTGTTCTTGGACCAGATTTTATGCAATGAAGTACAATAGTTTTTCTGGAAAAGCTAACATCGCTTAGCCTGACATTGCTAGCTTCAATTGGTCGACAACCTGTATCTACTATTAATAAAAGGAGAGCAAGATTCCTGTATTTAATATTTGATGGATTTTGCATGATGTTTTCTGCTAATCTTAATATGCAATCTTCATTGACGTAGGTATTGGCTAAAGTAGGTTGTACTACAAAAGAATTTGGAATTTGATATTTGAAATCAATGATTTTATAGTGATACAAAAACAGAAGAAATAATCTAAATGACTTAATATATGAATAAGCGGTTGTTCTTTTAATTTCTTCCGTCATAATTCGTTGAACTAGAAGTTGCTCATACTGACCAGTAATTTCCTTGTTTATAGAATGACAATCTTTTAAAGTATTTATCTCAACATTACTGGAATTTGCTAAATCATTGCATATCATTGTTACTTTTTTAATGTGATTTTTGACAGTGGTATTAGCATAATTTCTAACTAGAAGGTATTGTTCGAAATCTTCTAAGAAGTTGAGTTCTCTTTTATTAAAAGAGTTAGAAGTTTTTAGTTGCTCTGGAACGTTATATTGAAACGAGATAATTTTATTTCTAAATAAAAAATCAATAAATTGTTTAACCTTATATATATAAGTTTTGGCAGTACATGGACGTATTTCGTTCTTTTCTTTTCTTTTCAATAGGTAATTTTCAAATGTCTTGAGATGGTGAAAACTAATGAAGTGTAGGTCATCTAGTTTAAAACTATGTACTTCAATGTTTTCAGTAGCATGAATAAGAAAAGATGTAGCGTGGTTTATTAAAATTGATATTGTCTTTGGAGAATAAGATTTTTGTTTTAATAAAAAAGCTTCATATTCACTAGTCCAATTTTTATTGTTTGAAAACGTGGTTAGATTTAAATTTTGGTCAGACATTAATTTTTTATTTAATCTAAGTTCCATTCTTTTTCCTTTCTATTTTAGCAATGAATTATAGTGTGAAATGTTTTTTGCTAAAAACAACGTTCCTGCTAAATTTAATTTGTTCTATATTTGATTGAATAGTTATCATAATATCCCATTTGTAAATAATAAATACCTATATTACGTTTTATTTTAGTAATAACGAAATATTTATGTTAAAAAATGTAAAATACATTGTTGTTTTTTAGTATATATGTTAATATATGTTTGTAAGTACTTTGTTTACTTACCTACTTTACTTTATTTTATTTTATTTTATTTTATTTTATTTGTTTCGCGTGAGCGAAGTTAAGCTAAACAAATCTGACCTTTGAGGTTACTTGGAAGATAGACTTATACAGTGTAAGTCTGTCTATATGCCAAATTTCTTCTTAAGGTCTTTTTGTTGTTAAAAATTATTAGGATGGTATGTTTTGAAGATTAAATAAGGGTGAAAACAAACAAATATTTTAGGGTACAAACTTAGATTTAACACTTTTTTAAAATAAATATTCATAAAATTTTTTCAATAAATAATATGCGGTAAATTAGAGAGTAAAGTGATAAGGAATAATACCTATATGACGTATTATTTGAGTAATACGGGATATAGGTATATGGTGATAAATAATCAGAAAAATGTTTAGTTATAAATCCCTGTACCATTATTTTGAAGGGGGCTGATGCCATGCACCTTAAAATTCATCTGGCATACTTACAATTTAATTTGAAAAGGTTCATCGTGGATAATTAATCAGCTATCTGTCCTCAAAAACCTATTTTTAGGTTTTTGAGGACTATAGTCAATTAATTATCTTACATTGATATCGGTGATAAAAATGCCGGATCATAAAGTTGATTTTCAAGTTAATTTGGTTAAATCATTTATTCGAGGGGATTATACTGAAGAGGAATATATACAAAATAGAAAGATATATAAACATTCAAAGCAGTGGAAAGAAGCAAAAGAAGTAGCTAAATATGGTGATATTTGGTACCTGTTTCTTTTAAAATTAAAGATTCCTAATAGATTAAGGGCTTTAATTGTAGTACACGATTTAACAAGACCAAAGCTTAGAGAGATGGCTAATTTCAATAAGGGAGGGGGGATAGAGGCATTATTTTCTACGAAAAAAAAAGAAGATAGAGGTATTAATAAATCAAGGATAGAATTAGCAATTCTAACGGATACACCACTTGAATTTTTGCTATATGATAAGGAACGAAATAACTATTTAATTCCACATCAAAATGCATTCTTAGAGTACAAGTATTTAGCAGAAAATATAGAAGTTAAAGACTTAATTGAACTAACTCACATGTATCCAGATAAAAGGATGATTCAAGGGTTTTGCATTATAAATGATTTAGGGATATTTCAATCGAAACAAGAAGTTTACGTTAGATTGGATAGACGTTTAGATTTTTTCTGCTTGCAATTCCATTTGTCTTCTTCTGATTTAGTTTATTCTTTAATTCTTGATCTTGCCGATAAATGGGGTAATCAAATAAAACATATTCTTCTTGGCGATGCATTTTTACGCAGGTCAAAAGTTCTCACTTTCATAGGAGTGTACAATAATAAGTCGATAAAAAATGAAGAGTATTATGATTTTATTGACTATTATAAACAAGTTCACAATGCAATCCAAATAACCTATTTATAGGTTATGAGTAACTTATAATATTTTTTTGATAAACCTCTTATTACATTTCGTAATAGGAGGTTTTAATTTGAATAAAGATAAAAAAATTGAACAAGATGCGATGAAGAGAAAAGCAGCATTAAAATTATTGAAAGAATGGATGGAGGAATTAGAAAAACAACATCCTCAAAGTAATTTTAGACGAGGGAAAGTTAGTAAAGATGATTAATGTTGAGGACTATCCAATAGTTTTGACAGCAAAAGAAATTAGTGAAATATTAAAGATTTCTAAACCTACAGCGTATGAATTAATGAATAGGAGTGATTTTCCATTAAAGAAAATTGGTAGATGTAAAAGGGTATTAAGAGATGAATTTTTTGAGTGGTTGAGTAATTTTTAAATGTATTTGGAGAATAAATTAAGTTACTCATATTATATTGTTAGGGTTAAATTAATTTTGATTCTCACGCGAATTTGTTGGATGATTAATGAAGGATGCTATCAGATGTAAGAGTCGCCTTGTAAGCCTTTTACAAGAAAAAATCATAGATGTCGAAAGGAAGGGGTGTTATTAAAATACATTCTTTCCTTTTTTAAGGAGATAATAAAGTTGTTTAATTTACACTATCAAGACTAAAAATGAAAAAAACTTTTATTATAAAACCGAAAACCCTAGGCTAGGCCTAGGGTTCCAAAAAGCTTATAGCGTTGTATTAAAA
>JBJEFI010000089.1:0-8708 GCA_051873875.1 Bacillaceae bacterium
GATAATGAATAGTGGCAATCTTAAATGCATCTTTTAAAGAATCTGGCTAGATAATTCTATTCATTTTTTACATCTGATTTGCCAATTTAATAAGTTCTTCTTTCAAATTCGCCCCATCTTTAAGCGTTAAACTAATATGATAAGTAATAGTGTCCTTTTTAAAAGCTAATGTATCTCCACTAATATACGCCTCAATATCATTGTTAAGTGCTACTTTTTCTGTTGGGCCTCCAAGTTCTACTTTTTCTTGATTCGTTGCAAATACCATAATCACCTGTAAATTATCCTCATCTACCTCTTTTGAGAAAGCAGTAAATTCCACTCTAATTATTTTCCCATCATGCTTCACATCTTGAAGTAACGTGGTTTGAAAAGGTTTCGCTCCAAAAGGAAGATCTTTAGGCAGAACTACTTTAAATGGCAATGCCTTTAATACGTCTTTAACGGAATCCGCTTCATAATCAATTGGTAATGAAGGATATTCTTTTATTTTCTCTTCATCTTGAACCTTCTTTAACTTAGATGTATCAAGTGTTTTTTCATTTTGACAACCTACTAAAAGCAATAACATACACATACTTAACAATAGTTTTTTCATTTTAAGCCCCCATTTGATTAAAATCTCATATACGATATAAGAACTAACTAACACCAACATTCCTAAACTAGTTCTAGCGTTTTCAGAAAATTCCATCAGTTAAATTTTAACATAAAAGTCATGTATTTAGGGATAAAATTTAGTCCTATCATAAACAATAGTTATCCCGCTCTAACTGACACTAAGACTCCCACTTCAAAACTTAGCGAAAGTAGAAAAGTTTAAGTAAGAGATAAGTGTCAGTAAATCCCCATAATAAAATTTAGATAAGGAAGAAGTCCAAAAATAATTAAAAACTCCTAATAACGTGTCATATCAATACGAACGTCTTCTTATCCATTGCGTCGCAACCCATTTTTCACCTTTGGTAACAGGACTACCGCCGTGTAAAGTGAGATTATTTAATGATGAATCCTGATAAAAGTATTCGAAATATACCGCCATTCCTCTTTTCGGAGATATGGAAAAGTTGAGTTTTGGAAAGAAAGTCTCTCCTCCTTCTTCTACATGATTTAAGTACATGACAAGGGTACTAATACGATTATTAGTTGCTGCTGCACTGTTTTCTGCAAAAAAATCATAATGCGCTTTATACTCTTGGCCAACTGTGTACTTTAAAATATGTAACCCTTCCCCATGTTCAACAGGAACATTCATGATTGAAGCAATTCGTTTTTCGATTGTAGTAACCGTTTCACAGGCTTCTAAAAACGTCCCACAACTCGTCCGAATGTTATTTGTTTGGCGTGAAACACCAATTTTAGAACGTTTCATTGTATTTCTGGACATTTCAATTAACGCTTCACACTCTTCATCACTTAATACATTTGCTAACACGACAACAAGAGGCTCTTCTATTCTTGAAATAATTTGGATTTCTCTATCTTCTGTTACAATTGTGTTTCCAATATGGTTAAAAATCGTTAGTTCCTTCTTTTCAACTGTTTGATCTGTCATTGTTCTTCCCCCATCTCCCTTAAAAATGATTGAATACCACTACTATACCATTAACTTTCTTTATATTCTGTTTTTTCTGAAAATAAAACACAGACTGTTCTGCTATGTTTTAACATCCTTATTTTCTTTAAATAGTATTATTTCCGAATACTATTTACACTACGTTACCACCCACTACATCTCACAGCTGCTTGAATTATCTAATATAACCCCATTAGAAAAGTTTAACTGTACATACTAACTCAAATATAATCATATTCAAAATTTTAAGTACTATAAATCAGCAATTATTTTTATTTTTTGAATATTCGTTGACATATCATGTTTTTCCTTGCCTTTGTAGATTTAGTTAACTAATATAAAAATCAATTGCGAATCTTTCTCAATTAACTCGGTATTTTTTGCGTTATTTTCCGCCAAATATTGAAAAGGAGTTTATATATGCTAAAAAAATATGCTTTATTACCATTTGTTTTTACTATATTCACAGTGTTAACAGGGTGTGAACCATTGCTAGTTTTAGATCCAAAAGGACCACAAGCCCAAACACAAGCAAAGGATATTATGCTTTCAATAGGCGTTATGTCCGTAGTAGTGCTTGTCGTATTCGTAATGCTGGCTTTCATGCTGTTAAAATATCGTGCATCGAAACAACCAAAAGATTATGAACCTCCTCATATTGAGGGGAACGTAATCATTGAAGCGATTTGTGTAGGAATTCCTGTATTAATCATCGCATTCCTATCCGTTGTTTCTGTTCAAAGTAACTATAAGGTCGAATCCACTCCAGTCGGATATGAAGATAAAGAGCCACTCGTTATTTACGCTTCTACTTCAAATTGGAAATGGCACTTCAGTTACCCTGAGGAAAATATAGAAACAGTGAACTATTTGTACATTCCGACAGACCGTGCACTTGAATTTAAACTATATTCGTACGGTCCAATCACTAGTTTCTGGATTCCACAGCTTGGTGGTCAAAAATATGCAATGGCGGACATGGTTAATACGCTACATTTAGCTGCTGACGTTCCAGGTGAATATATGGGGCGTAATGCCAACTTTAGCGGAAAAGGTTTCGCTGAAAACACGTTCAATGTTAAAGCCGTACCGGAAGCTGAATTTGATGAATGGGTTGAAGAAGTACAAAAAACGGCTAAACCTCTTACCGAAGAAAAATTTAATGAATTATTAGAACCAGGTCACGTAGGTCAATCTACATTCACTGGTACTCATTTACCATTCCTACCACCTCCTGAAGGTGAAAATGCGGAACATAATCACGGCACAGAAAAACCTAATAATCATTCACAAGAGGAACACGAGCATTCTGACCATTAATAAAAAAAGACAGTCGCTGCACTTGCTACACTTTCTTAATTCAAATTACAAACAAGTTCGGAAGGAGTTACGAAACTATGGAATACTTTGAACGTTTTGCTATACCGCATCCAAGTCCAGCAATTTATGCATCGATGGTTGCCATTGGACTTGCGGTTATCGGCATCATCTTTGCCTTAACATATTTTAAAAAATGGGGTTACCTCTGGCGTGAATGGCTAACAACAGTAGATCACAAAAAAATAGGGATTATGTATTTATTATCAGCCTTGTTAATGTTATTCCGTGGTGGTGTTGATGCTCTTATGTTGCGTGCTCAATTATCTGTTCCAGAAAACACGTTACTTGATGCTCAACATTATAATGAGGTTTTTACAACACATGGACTAGTTATGATTATCTTCATGGCTATGCCATTCATTATGGCATTTATGAACTTTGTCGTGCCCTTACAAATAGGAGCTCGTGATGTAGCATTTCCTAGGCTGAATGCCATTAGCTTTTGGCTATTCTTTGCTGGAGCAATGTTATTAAATATTTCTTTCGTTATTGGTGGCTCTCCTGATGCAGGCTGGACTTCTTATTTCCCACTTGCAGGTAATGAATTTAGTGAATCTGTAGGTACAAACTATTATATGTTTGCTCTACAAATTTCTGGATTAGGTACTTTAATAACGGGTATTAATTTCATTACTACTATTTTAAAATTCAGAGCACCTGGTATGACTTTAATGAAAATGCCAATGTTTACATGGGCGTCTTTAGTTACGAATGCGATTATCGTTTTTGCTTTTCCAGTATTAACGATTGCACTTCTCATGGGAACAATGGATCGCTTATTTATGACTAACTTCTTTACAACAACAAATGGTGGTATGGATATGCTTTGGGCAAACTTCTTTTGGGTTTGGGGACATCCTGAAGTATACATTTTAATTCTGCCGGCATTCGGTATTTATAGTGAGATTATTTCAACCTTTTCACGCCGTAATCTATATGGTTATAAATCGATGGTAGGCTCAATGGTAATTATCTCGCTATTATCATTCTTAGTATGGACACACCATTTCTTTACAATGGGTCAAGGAGCACTAACAAACAGTATCTTCTCGATTACAACTATGGCGATTGCTGTTCCAACAGGTGTGAAAATATTCAATTGGCTGTTTACTCTTTGGAAAGGGAAAATCGTCATCAAAACACCTATGCTTTATGCCATGTTGTTCATACCGATTTTTACAATTGGTGGAGTGACTGGGGTAATGCTTGGAATGTCTGCAGCTGACTACCAATATCACAATACGATGTTTTTAGTCGCTCATTTCCATATGGTTATTATACCAGGAGTCGTTTTCGCAATGCTTGCTGGTTTACATTACTACTGGCCAAAAATGTTTGGCTATATGTTGAATGACAAGATTGGTAAAGTTGAAGCATGGATTATCTCAATGAGTACCCTAGTAGCTTTCATGCCAATGTTCTTCTCTGGATTAGACGGTCAAGCTCGCCGGATGTACACATACTCTGAATCAACTGGATTTAGTATCTATAATATGATTTCCTTTATTGGAGCAATTGGACTTGCCATTGGTTTTGCGCTTATCGTCTACAACATCTATTACAGTACAAGATACGCATCAAGAGATATAGGCTCAGATCCTTGGGATGCACGCTCCCTTGAATGGGCAACCCATAGTCCAGTTCCAGAATACAACTTTGCTATTACACCACATGTAAACTCAACAGAAGCATTTTGGGATGCAAAGAAACATGGACACGAACTATTTCCTGGTGAATATGAAAAAATTCATATGCCTAACAACAGTGGGATTCCATTTATTTTGGGATGTATCTTCTTTGCATGGGGCTTCTCATTCGTATTTAGCATGTGGATTCCTGTAATAATAACGACATTGGGAATATTCGCTTGCTTAGCTTTCCGTTCATTAGAGCAAGATCATGGTCGTTACATCTCTCTTAATGAAATTAAAAATACTGAAAAAGTGCGAGGTGCTTAACAAATGAAAATAGATAGCTCGCTACCGCTTGAATATAGCACACAACAAAATCAAGCAAATATATTAGGCTTCTGGATTTTCCTAGGTGCTGAAATTATGCTTTTCGGTACCTTATTCGCAGGCTATTTCACCTTGGTAGACCGTACTGGTAACGGTCCAACAGGTGCAGAAATTTTTAAAATAACACCTGTTATATTAGAAACAATAATCTTATTATCTAGTAGTTTTACGATTGGGTTAGCCATTCATGCTATGCGCTTAGGTAAAGCGAAAGCGATGATGACTTTCTTTTGGATTACTCTTTTTCTTGGGCTAGCCTTCCTAGGGATAGAAATTTATGAGTTTGCTCACTATTATAGTGTTGGAGCAGGATTACAAGTAAGTGCATTCACAGCGATCCTCTTAACAACATTAGGAACACATGGAGCCCACGTTACATTTGGTTTATTCTGGGGATTATTTATCGTCCTCCAAATTAAAAAACGTGGTTTGACTCCCGAAACAGCAAATAAATCATTTATTTTCTCTCTATACTGGCATTTCTTAGACGTAGTTTGGATTTTCATCTTTAGCTTTATCTATTTGAAAGGAATGTTATAAACATGAGTGAATTATTTCCACGCAAACAAGTAATGGGGTTTGTATTCTCTCTTATCCTTACGGCAGTGGCTTTACTAGTTTATTATTTAGACATGTCATTTCAAGTAGCCATGACCGTTCTTCTAGTAACAGCATTTATCCAAGCAGCTCTTCAATTGGTTGTTTTTATGCATGCTGGTGAAACAGGAGATAAAGGATCAATTTATACGAACCTATTCTATGCCGCATTTATCGCATTAGCTACCGTTTTCGGTACCCTACTTACGATGATCTGGGGTTATGTTTAATAATTTGCTGCTCATAGTTATTATGGGCAGCTTTTTCTGCTTAATTATATGGAAGAATACATGAAAAAAAGATTAATGCTCCATCTACTGAAACATTAATCTTTTTAACTTCTTTAAATAGAAAAAGAGCTAATGCTTCTTTTGTTAGAAACATAGCTCTTATCGTGGCTATAATATAAAAATTGATTTTTCTCTCTATCCTCATTCAAAAATTTTTTCGTAGCTACTAAGACTCAAAAGCTGTTTTTTCTGGAAATACAGCCCCTTCTCTTACTAAGCAAACTGCCAATCTTTGAGCAGCGCGATCAAAATAAAACTTAGAGGGAATATTTTGGTCTGGTAAACTTTCTAACTCTGAAAACTTCCTAGTTATTTTATTTAACTCAATTTTACCCATAATATCTTCGTTAGGTCCGAATTTGTAAATCACAGTTTCATCATCTTCATATTCCTTTAATAATAAAACGTATGCAGCCAATTTTATTCCTCCTCTGGTGGATACCACGGACGCCCAGATTCTACTGTTTTATCATGTGCGGTCTATAATCTATTTTGAATATTCCTTCAAATTTTGATTCAAAAAGTTCATGATTCAATAAATCCTCTTCTTTCTTTAATGCTTTAAATGCTTCATTAGATTGAAATGTAAAAACTCTCATTGCTACCATCTCCGTTGAATTATTCTTACATTGAATATTTATGATATTTTTTGAGTCCATTGTTTCGGAATATTAAATCTAAAATAATCATACTATTATTTGTATTTAAATTTTTTATTAAGCGGAGGGAAATAATGAAAAATATTTTAATGAAAAAAATTGGAATAATTTTATTAGCTGTACTTCTTTTCTTGCCATTCAGCCTACCTTCAATAGCCTCAGCAGGCAAGTTGAAGCCTCCTGGTGAAACATTTACTCCGGGGAAATGGTTCCTAGGTGACACGCCGCCGAATCTGAACGCCTCTAATCCTCCCATTGTTTTTGTCCAGGGGAAAAACGGGAGCTCAACCAGTTGGTATGGAGAAACGGAATACCATGGCATAAATGATATGTATACCAAGGCGTATGAAGCCGGATACCAAACTGTCTTTGTTCAGCTTTATGATGCAGCAGGAAATGGGTCGGAAAATCAGTATACGAATGGTAGATTGCTTGCCTCGATGCTTGCTGATATCTCTCAGCACTTCAACGGAAAGAAAGTAAATATCATCGCACATAGCAAAGGAGGTCCTGATACCCAGGCAGCTCTAATCCATTATGGAGCCCACAAATATGTAGGTAGGGTTATTACATTGGGGTCACCGCATCATGGCTCAGAATTGGCAGACCTGTCATATAGCTGGTATGCAGGATGGCTAGGAAAATTGTTAGGTCAAAACGACGCAGGAACTTATTCATTACAGGTCGGGGAAATGGCCAAATTCCGTTCTGTAACTGATAGCCATACGAATAGAAATAAAAACAAGTACTATACCGTGGCAGGAAGCAACCGCGGACCAGCCTTCTCTGCTCTATCCTTGGGAGGTGCCTATTTAGGTTCCTACGGGGCTAACGATGGACTGGTCACTGTAACCAGCTCTAAACTATCCTATGGCACACATCTGTTCACGGATAGTTCGATTGATCATGATAATATACGTATGGGTTCCAAAGTGTTTTCAAGAATCGAACCTTATTTACGTTCTTCTATTGTCACCGCACAAATTGGGGCAACAGCCGATTTTATCGAGCAAAATGAAGCAGCCATTCAAACCACATCTTCCCACTATATTCATGGCGATGCCCTTATCCAAAACCAAATTGTAAAAAAGGATATCTATATTCCCGAAAAAACAACAGGCACTATCTCTGTCTATACAGCTAGTCCATCCACCGTTGTAGATTTAGTTTCTCCTAATGGAACCATCATCCCTGCTTCCAAGCCGACTGTCGACCAAATCATGTTTTCCGGTGCCAGCTTACATACATTTGATTTAACAGATTTTCAGCCAGGTAAATGGAATGTACGGATGAAGGCAACAAATACTAATGATGCCTACCTGTTGATATCTACTTTTAACGAAAAAGAAAAATACAGTCTAAAGATGGCTGGAAAAGGAAAAGCAGAGCAAACATCTTTCAGGATTGGTACACCTAAACGGGCAGGAACCAGCAATCTTTCGGTCAAATTTATTGGCAAAGACGGTACCAAATTGAAGCAAACTAACGTTCCACAGACAACTAACGGAACGGATTTTGTTACCAAACTGCCGAAGGTGCCTAAGCCAGGTGTTTATAATATGACTGTCGACATTAAGACTGAGTATCCTGACGGTAATGAATCAATCCGCACATTAGTGAGATCTATATATATCGAATAGAGAGCACGGCACTGGTTTCAACATCCCAATGAGGTTCCTCGTCTGGATATCCCTCCATTACATGTATTGTCTCGGATTGTTTACCTAAGCCATTGCAGCTTTCAGATAATGTCAATTTTAATCTTGATTTGTTTTCTTTCTCTTTTAGTTACCTATGAAATTTGAAAAAGGGGTTAAAGATGTTGGATTATAAATTAATCAAAGTGATTTTAGCCTTATTCCTGATACAAAGAGAATGTGTCCCAGGACTATTTTTCTAATAATTATAATAAAAATGAAAAAGTAGCTTAATTTTAGTATATTAAGCTACTTTTTCGTTGATTGAACAATTGTCCGCAAGGCAATCCCCTTCGTCGTAGTGAGTGTTTTTCAGAAAAATAAAAACAGTGTGTGATTACACACCATATTTGGGAGAATTACAAGCATATTGCACGTGCGAATAAAAAAACGCCAACATGTCAAAATATGAAAAAAATCGCCTTCCATCTCAGCAAAAAAGATGGCATATGGCGATTTTTTATAGGTTACATTATTTCACTGTCTCCGTC
>JBJEFI010000090.1:0-8707 GCA_051873875.1 Bacillaceae bacterium
AAGACGAATTTTTTCTTATCTAAAGCCTTCTTTAATTCTCCTTTTTGAATACGGATATCGTAGCTATGCCCTTTTGATTCTGACGAGATTAATAGCTTAGAAGCATAGAGGTATAACATATATTTAAAGCTCATAAATTTGAGCACTTTGTCTTTTTGTTTTTGTAAATCTTTATAATCTGGCGAATCTGCTTTAATGATGTAATAAAAGTTTTTATGCTTATTGTTTTCGTAGCAATGATTAAAGAAATGATAGCCGTTGTCTTGTGCTGTACTTGCTGATTTCTCATATCCTAACCAAATATCTTTTTTATCAAAGTAGCCTTTAAATAAGCTATATAAAACAAATGCTGCCTTTTCCTTTACTTTATAGCTCCATGTTTCATAATTTGCTCGTTCTCGATAACAAAATGCTACTGCATTATCTTGCGTAACATATGGATAAATCATCGTTTTTTCATCAACAAGGTACTCATATTTTAAAATCTTATTATCTATTTGTTTTCTAATTGCTTTTGTAGGGTTTTTTAGTTTCACATATACTTCATCATTGCCAATCGTTACAACGATGAAAATATCCCAATAAAATGGTTGAAGCTTATATTCATCTAAGTTCAATGTAAATGATACAAGAGAATTATTTTCTGTTACCTTCTTTTCAGTTACACCTATCTGATGTTCAATAAACGTTGCCTTGTTTCGAAAACGTAGCTTTGCTGTATGAATTGAATAATTACTACATTCATTTATACTTAAATTGGCTTCTATATGAACAATATTTTTATTCATTTTAAACGTTGTGATGTCTATTTTTGCTTTAAATCGTTCATTAAATAAATTAATCTCTGGTCTTATAACAATTGCTAATTCATTTTTGACGGATAAATATGGGGTAACAACATTGATTGCTTTACTTCCGTCTACTGTTACTCTTTTGATAGATGTGAAATATCGTTCATAAGTAGACTTGACCTGCTCGCTAAATAATCCAATCTTGCCTTCTTCAATTATATTTACACTTCGTAATTGCACATATACATCCCAGCGTGATTCTGTCTCTATATATTGATTCACAAATTTTGTCAGATCAAAATGAACAGATACACCATTTTCTACTACAAAATCAATCGGATAAATTTCTTTTAACTTCCGATTTTCAAAGAAAATTCTTACTTCTTTATTCAGAATGAGTGCTGGATCTACAAAGTCAAAATGGATGGAGGTATCATTTATTATTAAGTTCTCGATTTCTATCCATGTTGCTATTTTCTCATAGACTCTCTTTGTATAAACTTCTTCATCCCCAATTAAAAATGCCAATTCGTTTCTGTCAGAAAGATACGTGATCACACTTACATCTTTACAAGGGTTCATTGGTTTCGTATAACGTTCAGAGGCTTCTTGTACCCAATTAGTTTTTTTGACGAACCAATTGATTTCAACTACTGCTTCTTGCTCTATCTTTTCCGTAGGCTCGACTAATGTACGAACACCTCCCGAATAATCAATAGGCTCTATGTCATATGATTGCTTCATTTCGAGTTCTTCTAACTTAAGAATCAACTTCCAGTTATCTTCCATCTCCCAATTGCTCTTTTGAAAGATTTCATTCATACGAAAAGTAATAATCCCATTGTCATCTATTCCAACTGATTGGGCATTTAATTCCTTCACAATGCCTTTATCATTGTTATGCAGAATAAATTGCTGCTTTTTGAATTGTTTTATCCGCTCAACTTGGCCTTCATCCATTAATAATTGAACTTCATGGGATGTGGTAATCATACGATTAAAATACAACTTACTTTGTATTTGATTTTTTCCTGCTGCTTTATCTATCGTAAGCGCATTTCCTATATAAAATGAAATTTCGCCCTTAACCGTAACGTAAGGTAATAGATAACAATTATCTTCTAACTTGATAGGATCATAATATTTATTTTCCCCAATACCGACAGAATCATCATTTATCCCTAATCGAAATCTATTTATTCTCTTTCCATCTTTACATTGAAGATAAAGGTCATGCCGTTCATTTAATAGCCACTTATTATGGAAGAATACAAGTATTTCAACTGTATCCTCATTTCTATCTAATACCTCATACTTCAAAATCGTTACTCTTTGATTCTTTCTATTCACTGTTGTGACATACATGTTCTGTTGTATGTCTCTTTTCGGAAGAATCATTTTCATTCCTATTTGTGTAAATTTCAAATCTAGTATTGTCTTATTTGAATCAATAATTGTAGCAAAGTTCTTCATGATAATGAGGCTATGTCCAAATACAATCCCTAGTTCTTTTCTCGTTGTTACATATGGAATCGCACTTCTTTTATAATCGATAATATAGCTATTTGTAGCATATCGTCCTGCAGCATCCCCTAATGGCAATTTCTCTAATGCAAGTCGATATGTATTTTCCTTCTTATCCATTAAATAAACATCGAGAATACCAACATCACTATCATCAAATTGCACCTTTGATAAAGAAAAAGATAAGGTTATCTCTCTTTCTCCCAATGAAATAGTTGCAGCACACTTCATACTAACTTTTGAATCTCGATTTACTAAATAAAAAGATACATCTTTTTCAAAAACACTATTTCTAGCTATTTTAATCTCTACTAAATCACGTCTAAGTTTATAGCTTATCAACTCTATTATTTCCAAAACCAACTCATTCCTTTGCTTCTTTTTATCCTAACCGATATTGAGCAGAAGATGCATGTAGACTCCTACTATGGAAGTTTCACTTTATCCCGCTCTAACTGACACTAAGATTCCCTCTTCAAAACTTAGCGAAAGCAATGAAGTTTAAGCGGGAGATAAGTGTCAGTAATAGCCCGATTGGTTCAACTAACCATCAGTAGAAAACCCTCACTGATGGAAGTTTCACTTTACATCCTATTTATATGTTCATAAATTCGTTTTCTATTTTGATTATCGATTGTACCAAAAAGCTGGTAACATTTTGCTTCTAGTTGTTCCTGGGGTAAATTTCCGTCCATGATATCTTCTAATTGCTGAACTAACATATCTTCTTCTTGGATTACTTGTCCCAATTCCTCATACTTTATTTCATCTACTTCTGTATGATGATTATGATGAGGATCAAATTGATAAAGAAGAACTGGTTTTTTCATATAAACAAAATCTGTTGCTACAGAAGAATAATCCGTTACTAATATTTGACTAGATTTTAGTAAATCGGCAACATTCGCTTTTTCCTTATTTATTACCTTAATTCTATTTGTGTTTATTTGGAATAACTCTTCGAAAACTTGAAAATTATAATGCAAATAAAAAATCAAAGTCATATCATGTTTTTCAAGTAAAGCAATTAGTTGTTGATTATTTAACAAACGATTATATCGGTTAAAAAATTCACTTTTCTTAAACAGTCCTTTGTCGTTGCGAGCTAGAGGTCTTCTCCATGTAGGCATCATTAAAATCTGCTTCTCTACTGAAAAAGTATGCAAATTATCAAATCGAGCTAGTCCTGTAACAATCACTTGGTTGTCTTTGTACCCTAATGTGTTTTTTATAATTTCCTTTTCCTTAGCTGAACTACAAAAAACATAATCAATCTCATAAATATCGCTATGCATATACGGAGAAATGTTATGAACAATCATTCCATGCTGTAAACATACATTCTTTTTATCTTTTAAATACGGACCGAACAGCTTTTTAAACTCTTTTTTATCATTTGGCATTAAACTTTCATTCGTTGTCCAGGCACTTATATATTTTGTTGCTGCAAGCAAAAAGGCTTTATGTTTGAGAGATGAATGATAAATAATCGTCTTATATTTCTTTACCTTATCTACATGAATAGAATCTTTCGTAATAACATAAAATATCTTCTTCTTTGGATCATTCTCTCTACAATATTTAAAAAATTCATAGCCATTATCCTCTGCTTGTGATGGTCTTTCCCCAATCAACCAAATTTCACGTCCATATAAAAACCGAATCACGTATGCTAGTAAAAGAACCGTGGCTTTATAAGTATTTTCTTTTAGGTTTCTATTCCAAATTTCAATTCTTTTTCGTAGCGCTATGCATACTTGGTATAATTTCTTACTTGAGAAGTGATTATATTTATTTATATATTCTTCATAATTCTTAATCTTATTTTCATGTTCTTTCAGCTGTGCTTGCGCCCTTAAAACTTCTAACGCTTCATGATAGTATTGCTTATTTATTAAAGAGACAAACAGCTTATACTCTTCCATTAATGTAGGAACCTGTTTTATCTGTTTGCAAATCTCTTCTATACTTCCAGTTAACCCCATCTTTTTAAAATACATTCGAATATCTCGAACAACTTCTTCACTTACAGACTCAATTTCATCAATATTAGATGACATGTATTAACTCTCCAACTTTCCTTACCATTCTATATACTTTTATTAATAACGGACTACTCTCTCGCTTTAATTGGTTATATTGCTGGCTATATTCTTTTACTTGTATTTGCATATTCTCACTTTGATGTAGAATCGTAACATATTGAATAACATCGTCATAATAGCCGCCCTTAAGTAAATCGAATATTCCGCCTATTTCTGGAGCAAGTTTTTTAGCAAACAAGTAATTGTAGTCTCTTATACAAAAGCTTATATACACTAACAGCTTTAACTGGTCTGAATATGCTTGATTTATAAAGTAGCTAGAACATAGCAATGAATGGATTTCTTGAAGAATGACCATTTCATAATATTTTCGTAATTGATCTGCTAACAACTGATTCTTCATTTCATTTATGATATCTAAATGCAATTCCTTGCTACTGACCTCTTCAACTAAACAACTAGTTTCTTTTGGAACATAGGATAATTTATGTGTTTGTATCCAAGCAGCTAAATAGAATTTTTTTCGATTTATTAATCGATCGTCGACATCCAAGGCTAGCTTATTGTCTACAATGTACGCTTTTCGTATAATGCTATTTCCACTTGCGGCTACCGTATACAATAATTCCGGTGTTTTCTCTAAGGTCGCATTATAATAAAATTTCTTTAATCGCTCCTGTTCAAAAATAGACTGCTTCTGCTTTTTGTTCGTAGCGTTATTAACGATTGTACGATAACCGACAACAACATCTGATTCATATTGTTCTGCTACGGCTATTAACTGCTGATAGCCATCTGAATCAATTACTTCTTGTTCCTCCAAAAAAGTAAGATACTTCCCTTTACATTCAGTTAATTGCTTATTCCATCCATCTAGTACGTCTAATTTGCCTTTGACTTCGATTAGTTTATATGTAAAACCAGCTAAGTAATCTACAATTTCATTTGTCTGCTTTCCATTAAATAAGATAATTAATTCCAACTTATCTCTGTCAAAAGCTTGCGTTTTAAATGATAAAAGAGATAATTTCCAATTAAACTCTGTCACTTTAACAAATACCGTCAGTACAATCTTAGACATATTGATTCACCCGCTCAATTTGCTCGTATATCATTTCACAATGTTGCTTATTTGTTCGAGACATGTATCGATTCGTTAAGTCTTCCTCACTTGGGCTCATTTCAACAGAAGTACTTAATAATTTTTCTATAGAAGAAATAACGTCCTCCTCTTCTTCACAAACAGCACCAAACAATTCTTTCTTATGATTAATAGGTCCTTCATTATAATGTTTCGAATAAAAATCATCATAATCAAATTGATAAAAAATAACCGGCTTTTTCATATACCCAAAATCAAAAGATACTGTCGAATAGTCCGTAATAAGCAATTGATGAGAATTGAGCAAATCTTGCACCTTCTGTTCTCCTTGTTTCACAATATGAATACGTTCATGAAACTCGTAATTGTTATCTGCTAAAATTTTTTGGGTTTGATAATGTGGGTAAAACGTTAATTCATACTTATGCGTTTCTAACAAATTAATAAGCTTATCGTTAAAAAGTAATCGTATATAGCGATTAAAATATTCTGATTGCAGCAGTTCTTCTCCACTCTTGATCCAAGAACGCCACGTCGGCATTAACAGTATTTTTTTCTTTGCTGCATTGGCATCAAGATTATCCCAACGAGCTAGTCCCGTTATAACTACTTGGTCTTCACGATAACCAAATTCCTTTACGATATGGTCCTTTTCAAATTGCGAACTTGTAACAAACATATCGTAATTCGCTCTGTTTTTATGAAGAGAATGATTTACTCTACTAACGCCAATTACACCATGTTGTAGAAAAATCTTCTTATTCTTCATAAAGTGTGGATAATACTTAATAATGTCGATATATTCAGCTGTATACATATTCGGACGGTCTAAATAGCTATTAATTGTACATGCCGAACATAATAAATACAACGTATGCTTAATGCTGCCAAATTCGATGATATTGCCATAAGATTTCATTCTCTCATAATCAGGTGAATCTTTTTTTATAACGTAATAGGCACCAATAGCAGGATGATTTTTACGAATATAGTTATACAAATGATACGTATTGTCTTGAGCTGTATCAGGTCTTTCTCCCATTAACCAAAGCTTCTGTTTACGGATATACCAGCCAATCGTTTTATATATCATCAATGTCGTAAAGGTTTTATACTTTTTCCTTTTTAGTAAGCCTAAATCATAATTAACCATGTTTTTATAACTTCTTAATCGGGACTTAACATATGAAACCGTTGATGAAGGGATAATAGCGATAGATAAATCCTTGCCGTTTTCAAAGAAACAGCGGATTTCCCTCTTCCCTTGTGGCATTCGTTCATATTGAACCTTTGCTTTATTTTTAATCTCAGCAAGCGGAATAGACAATTTTTCCTTAGACGTATATGTATGATTTACTTCAAATAGTACTTCTACATCCCAATGTCCATCCATACGCTCACCTAGAACATCATCTAATCTAAGCGTAGTTGTTTGAAAGCCACTCCAATCATAGGAAACACCATCATCCTTATATAAATAAGTTAAATCTGTTCGTAACTCATTTTCTAACGGAACGTACCTTTCCTCAGACGTTTGTCTATTTGTAAAAACTAGCGTTTTTTTCTGCTGATCACTTGGAAATCCTTTTAAGAAGGCATATCCACTTAACGTAAGATTCCATCCTTCTAAACAAATATCTTCAACCTTCACGATGGAAGTTGGTTTTATTATTAATAATTCCTTATAAGCAGGAAAAGAATTAGCTAAATAGCTATACACATGATTCTCTTCATATACATGCTCTTTACTTTTTGGTTCTTTTAATAGATTTAAAAAGAGATGTGCACTTTCTCTATCTGATTTACATAATAAAGACACAAAAAAATGACGCTCTATATCGTCGAATAATTTACCATTAAGGTATGGCTTAGATAGAGTGAAAAAGGCAATTCCCCACTCAATTAACTGTTCCAATTGTTCTTTCTCTAAATCTGCCATTCGATGATAAATAGAATTAACGAAAAACAATGCCTGACGATGTATAATAGTCGTTAATTCTTCCTGACGATTTTCAACTATAAACAAATAAATTAATCGTTCTTGTACATCTACTAATTGTTTAAAAAAATGAATTTCTTTGTTCTTACTTAACGTTGATACATTCATAACTCTATAACAATATACATTCCAGTTAGCTAAGGCTATTTTCTTTGCCTGTAAATAACTTTGCTGCGTAAATAATAAATCTTCACCAATACGGATATCTTCTTCAAATCGAATATCTTTAATCAGTTCATTTTTAAACCATTTATTACACACAGATGGGGATTCCTGAATTTCTGGACTTATTGTTAAGGATGTGCAGTATACAGATTTTTGATTAAAAACCTTTTTCATATATGGTAAATTCCATTGACGAACATCATTGAAGCATAAAATATTCCCCACAAACATATCCGCATTATTCTTCTCTAGGAAATCATATATTTTCTTAAATATTTCTGCTGGATAGTAATCATCTGCATCTAAAAATGTTACATACTTTCCACGGGCAACCTCTAATCCTTTATTACGAGCTGCACTTGGCCCTGCATTTTCTTGATGAAGAAGAACAATATTCTTTTCATTCAGTTGGATTTTTTCAATAATCTCAACAGTTCGATCAGTTGATCCATCGTTAATAATAATGATTTCAATCCCTTTTAGAGGTTGATTTAAAATAGAATATATTCCTTCTTCAATATATTTCTCTGCATTATAGACTGGAATAATAACAGTTACATTCCATTTCATCCAGGTTCACCTATACTTTCCATTGTTCTTTCTCTTTATCTTTAACTAAGCACAAAAGCACAAACATCTCTTGATTTAGACGTATGTGCTTGCAAAGCAAAGATGTTCATCTTAAATGGACGGAATCTTAAACAACTTCTTTGTATATATCTAGTAAGAATTCCTTCTCATTACTCCAGTTGTACGTATGTCTTGCCTTATACGCATTTGTTGCCATTTCATTTCGTAATGCCACATCATCCAGCAAACGATTCACCCCTGCAGCAATACTCATTGCATCATGGGAATCCACACAAACACCGACTTGTTCCTCTTCAACAACCCTTTGAATTTCTGGAAAACTACACGCAACAACAGGGATGCCGCTCATCATATATTCAAATAACTTGTTTGAAGAAGCTGAATAATGATTGAAACAAACATTATTTAATACTTGAAATCCTAAATAGGCGTTCTTTGTATATTTATGTAAATCTCTCACAGGTACCTTTGGAAGAAACTTCACTCGATC
>JBJEFI010000091.1:0-9603 GCA_051873875.1 Bacillaceae bacterium
AAGTCAACGTTGTTATCAGCGTGAGAACCACCGTTGATGATGTTCATCATTGGAACTGGTAATTCTTTAGCGTTGAATCCACCTAAGTATTTGTAAAGAGGTACTTGTAAGAAGTCAGCTGCTGCGTGAGCTACTGCCATAGAAACACCAAGGATAGCGTTAGCACCTAATTTACCTTTGTTTGGAGTACCATCTAATTCGATCATTGCACGGTCGATAGCAACTTGCTCAGTTACGTCGAAACCAATGATTTCTGGAGCGATGATTTCGTTAACGTTGTTAACAGCTTTTAATACACCTTTACCTAAGTAACGTGATTTATCGCCGTCACGTAATTCAACAGCTTCGTATTCACCAGTTGAAGCACCTGATGGTACTAATGCGCGACCAAACGCACCTGATTCAGTATAAACTTCTACTTCTACAGTTGGGTTACCACGAGAGTCAAGGACTTCGCGTGCATAAATATCAGTAATGATTGACATAATGATTCTCTCCTTTATAGTTGACTACTTTATATAAAATGGACATTTATACCATTTTTATACATGTAATGAATTATATTATTTTTTAATTAATGTGTTACCAGTCATTTCAACTGGTTTTGTTAATCCTAAAACATCTACCATTGTTGGTGCGATGTCACCTAAAATTCCATCTTCACGAAGATCAACGCCTTCTTTTGTAATGATAAATGGAACTGGGTTTGTTGTATGAGCTGTCATAGGGTTACCTTCTAATGTAATTACCTCATCAGCATTACCATGGTCAGCAGTGATTAACGCAACGCCACCTTTAGCAACGATTGCATCTACTACTTTACCTAAGCACTCATCAACAGCTTCAATTGCTTTAATTGTTGGCTCAAGCATACCTGAATGACCTACCATGTCAGGGTTTGCGAAGTTTAAGATAATAACATCTTGTTTGTCGCCTTCAATTTCAGCTAATAATGCATCTGTTACTTCATATGCACTCATTTCAGGTTTTAAATCATATGTTGCTACCTTTGGTGAGTTGATTAAGATACGAGTTTCACCTGGTAATTCAACATCACGGCCACCACTGAAGAAGAATGTAACGTGTGGATACTTTTCTGTTTCAGCGATACGTAATTGTTTTAAACCTGCTTGAGATACAACTTCGCCTAATGTGTTGTCAAGGTTAATTGGCTTGAATGCTACATAACCTTTAACAGTCTCATGGAAGTGTGTCATACATACAAAATGTGTGTTTTTCGGTGCTTTTTCGCCACGATCGAACCCACGGAAATCTTCGTTTGTGAACACTTGTCCAACTTGGATTGCACGGTCAGGACGGAAGTTGTAGAAGATGATTGCATCGCCATCTTGAACAGTACCAACTGGCGTTTCTCCATCTTCTTTTGTCATAACAGATGGTAATACGAACTCATCGTACACACCATTTGCATAAGAATCTTCTACACATGCAAATGCATCTTTATATTTAGGACCTTCACCGTAAACCATTGCACGGTAAGATTTCTCTACACGATCCCAACGTTTATCGCGGTCCATAGAGTAGTAACGTCCAGAAACTGTCGCAATTTCACCAACGCCATACTCCTTGATTTTTTCTTCTGTTTGCTCTAAGTATTGTTTAGCCGTTTGTGGACCAACATCACGACCATCTAAGAATACATGTAAGTAAACTTTTTTAAGTCCTTGGTCTGCAGCTAATTTTAATAATGCAAACATATGATTAATGTGGCTGTGAATACCGCCATCAGATAATAAACCAAATAAGTGAAGAGCTTTATCGTTCTTTTTCGCATAATCCATTGCTTCTACGAAAGTTGGGTTTTGTTCAAACTCACCTTCACGAATTGACACGTTTACGCGTGTTAAGCTTTGGTATACGATACGACCAGCACCAATGTTTAAGTGACCTACTTCTGAGTTACCCATTTGACCTTCTGGTAATCCAACTGCTTCCCCACAAGCAACTAATTGTGTATGAGGATATTGGTTCCAATAACGATCAAAGTTTGGTTTTTTTGCTTGTGCTACTGCATTACCTTCAGTTGTATTACGTAATGCAAAACCATCTAAAATAATTAGTGCAACTGGTTTTTTACTCATTACTTAATAGCCCCCAATAATGCTAAGTAAGAAGCAGGCTCTAAGCTTGCGCCTCCAACTAATGCACCATCAACGTTTTCTTCTGCCATGTACTCAGCGATAGTTTCAGGTTTAACACTTCCACCATATTGAATACGGATTGCAGCAGCAGCTTCAGCGCCGAATACGTCAGCTACTACGCTACGGATGTGACCACAAACTTCGTTTGCATCAGCAGCAGTTGAAGATTTACCAGTACCGATAGCCCAGATTGGCTCATATGCGATAACTGTTTGTTTTACTTGTTCTACTGTTAAGCCATTTAAAGCTTTAGTGATTTGATCAGCGATTAATGATAAGTAGTTACCAGCTTCACGCTCTTCTAATGTTTCACCACAGCATACGATTGGTACTAAGTTGTGCTCGAAAGCAGCCTTAGCTTTTTTGTTTACTGTTTCGTCAGTTTCAGCAAACATTTCACGACGCTCAGAGTGACCTAAAATCACATATTGAACACCTAAATCTTGTAATGCAACTGGACTAGTTTCGCCAGTGAATGCACCTGATTTTTCGAAATGCATGTTTTGAGCACCGATTTTTAAATCTGTGCCTTTTGTAGCTTCTACGATACTTGGTAGTAAGATTGCTTGCGCACATACTACAGAATCAACTTTTTCACTTGAAGGAACTTGTGTTTTAACAGCTTCAACAAAGCTTACTGCTTCACCGATTGTTTTAAACATTTTCCAGTTACCAGCAATAATTGGTTTACGCATTGAATATGCCTCCCTTTATTTAGGTCGAATTTTCATATTAAGATTGTCTGCACTATTATGTAAAAGTTTAAAATCATAGCAACGTCATCAACTATGGATTAAACTTTCCATAATCAATTTAATATGTATTTATAATTGAAACAAATTCTCTTCTTTTTCCTTACGCGCGCGATTTAAATGAAGGAAAAAAAGAAAGAATAACCTATTTCATTATAATGGAAATGAAAAGAATAATCTGCACCTTATTCTTTCCATTTTTATCCGCCTTTATTAAAAATCAGGGAAGGTGAATATTCACCTTTTATCCCTTTTTATTAAACATGTAAAATGTATTGCTTATTTATCTTCTAAGCACTCTACACCTGGAAGTTTTTTACCTTCCATGAATTCTAAAGAAGCTCCGCCACCAGTAGAGATGTGGCTCATTTTTTCAGCTAAGCCGAATTTTTCAGCAGCCGCAGCAGAATCTCCGCCACCTACTACTGAGTATGTGCTTTCAGAGTCAGCTAATGCTTGTGCTACAGCTTTTGTACCACCAGCGAAGCTATCCCATTCGAATACACCCATTGGTCCATTCCATACTACTAATTTAGAAGCTTTGATTGCATCTGCATAGATTTCGCGAGTTTTTGGACCAATGTCAAGACCTTGCCAGTCAGCTGGGATTGAATCAACATCAACCACACGAGCTTCAGCATTTTCGTTGAATTCAGGAGCGATAACAGCATCAACAGGCATTAAGAAGTTAACACCTTTTTCTTTTGCTTTCGCCATGAATTCACGAGCTAAGTCTAATTTGTCATCTTCACATAAAGATTGACCGATTTCATGACCTTGTGCTTTTACGAATGTATAAGCTAAGCCACCACCGATAATTAATGTATCAACCATTTCTAAAAGGTTTTCGATAACGCCGATTTTATCTTTAACCTTTGCACCACCAACGATAGCAGTGAATGGACGATCTGGGTTAGATAATGCTTTACCAAGTACATCTAACTCTTTTTCCATTAATAAACCAGATACAGCTGGTAAGAATTCTGCAATACCTGCAGTTGAAGCATGGGCACGGTGAGCCGCACCGAATGCATCGTTTACGAATACGTCAGCTAAATCAGCGAATGCTTTTGCTAATTCAGTATCGTTTTTCGTTTCGCCTGGGTAGAAACGTACGTTTTCAAGTACTAAAACGTCGCCTTCTTTCATTTCAGCAACGATTGCTTTTACAGATTCGCCATAAGCTTCGTCTGCTTTTTTCACTTCTTTGCCTAATAATTCACCTAAGCGTTTCGCTACTGGAGTTAAGCGTAATTCTTCTACTACTTCACCTTTTGGACGACCTAAGTGAGAAGCTAAAAGAACTTTCGCACCAGCTTCGATTAAGAAGTTGATTGTTGGTAATGCCGCACGAATACGAGTTTCGTCTTGGATTACGCCATCTTTTAAAGGTACGTTGAAGTCTACGCGACAAAATACCGTTTTGCCTTTTAAGTCGATATCACGAATTGACTTTTTGTTCATGAGAAGCTACCTCCGTTTCATTTAAACACACTAAAAGGGTTTATAAAGATAAGAGAAAAATGACTAGTATATTTTCTCCCTTCTTTATTAAACCATATTTTCAGTTAAAAGAGCGGAGACACTATTGTTTCCGCTCTATTTAATTACTATTTAATTCGAATTACTTAGCTAATTTTGCGAAGTAAGCTAAAGTACGGATTAATTGGCAAGTGTAAGACATTTCGTTGTCATACCAAGAAACAGTTTTAACTAATTGCTTGTCGCCAACAGTCATAACTTTTGTTTGAGTAGCATCGAATAATGAACCGTTAGAAATACCAACGATGTCAGAAGATACTAATTCATCTTCAGTGTAACCGAAAGATTCGTTTGCAGCTTCTTTCATTGCAGCATTGATTTCTTCAGCAGTTACATTTTTGTCTAATACAGTTACTAACTCAGTTAATGAACCAGTTGCTACAGGAACACGTTGAGCAGCACCGTCTAATTTACCTTGTAATTCAGGGATAACTAAGCCGATTGCTTTAGCAGCACCAGTTGTGTTAGGTACGATGTTCGCAGCAGCTGCACGAGCACGACGGAAGTCACCTTTTGGATGTGGAGCGTCTAATGTATTTTGGTCACCTGTGTAAGCGTGGATTGTAGTCATTAAACCTTCAACGATACCAAATTTGTCATTTAATACTTTAGCCATTGGAGCTAAGCAGTTAGTAGTACAAGAAGCACCAGAGATAACTGTTTCAGTACCATCTAAGATATCATGGTTAACGTTGTAAACTACAGTTTTCATGTCACCAGTTGCTGGAGCAGAGATAACAACTTTTTTAGCACCAGCTTTTAAGTGTTTTTCAGCAGCTTCTTTAGAAGTGAAGAAACCAGTACATTCTAATACGATATCTACTCCTAATTCGCCCCATGGTAATTCTTCAGGGTTACGGTTTGCTAAAGTTTTAACTTCTTTACCGTTAACTAAGAAATGACCATCGTGAACTTCAACTTCACCGTTGAAACGACCTTGCATTGTATCATATTTTAATAAGTGTGCAAGCATTTTAGTATCTGTTAAGTCATTGATTGCAACAACTTCAAGACCTTCTGTTTCTAAAATACGACGGAACGCTAAACGACCGATACGACCAAAACCATTAATACCAACTTTAACTGACATTGAATAGTCCTCCTTATAATAGGTAAGTATATTTTTTTATATGTTAAGGGAGAGCCCTTAATAACGCGGTTGCTGCACCCTCGTCTGTAATTAATACCGATTGTCTGTCTTTTCTTTTAAAGTAAGACGCGATGGCTTTCGCTTTCGATGAGCCACCTGCAACGGCGATTACATGAGGAATGCTTTTTAAATCTTCTAGTTGAATGCCGATTGTCTGAGTATGATGCACAATGTTTCCATCTTCATCAAAATAATAACCAAACGCTTCTGCTACACCATGCTGTAGTTGTACTTTCTCTACATCTTCAAAGGATGTTTTACGTCGCTTTAGCATTCTATTTGCATCACCAATACCATGAACAACTATATTTGCATTGTTAATCAATTGTAATACTTTCTTTACGGCTGGTTCTTCGATAATAGAAGCATACGCTTCATGACGTAGACCATCTGGCACATGCAATAGGCGATATTCCGCCCCAGCTTGTTTCGCCATATTGGCACAGATCGTATTGGCTTGTTTTTCTACACTCTCGTTTAATCCTCCACGAGCAGGTACAAATAACAAATCTAGTGACTTGAAATCAGGTTTCATATTGCTCGCAACAGCAGCCAATGTAGTGCCACCAGTCACAGCAACAATATCTTGTGCAGAAATTCGTCGATTTATGCACTCAACACAGGCACGACCCATTTCTTGCTTTACCCAAACTGTCTCATCACTGTCTCCAGAAACGACAACAACTTCTTCAAGATTTAATATTTCCTTTAATCGTTCTTCTAACACCTTTAATCCAGAAATTTCTTTCATAAATCCTGCAAGAGCATTTAATAACTCTTCACCTTCATTTGTTAAAGTCATTCCTGACGGTGCAATATGTATCAAGTCTTGTTCTTTTAGGAATGTTACTTCTCCTCTTAAAACTCTTTCGGTCATATCAAGATTTACTGCTAAGTTTCTTCTTCCAATTGGTTGCATTAGGCGAATATGATGAAGAATCATATAACGTCTTTGCATCATTGGAATAAAGTCTGGCAACAATCTCGTTTGATAATACAGTAAAGAGCGCATGATATATCTCCTTCATTGAAATTAAAAAATCTTTGTTGGACTTTTTTTGTCCCTAAGTGACAATTTTTGTCCCAAGAGAATTAAAAAGAAAGGAATCTTCTCATATCATGTACGATTCCTAAAGAAATTATGACTTTTTCCACATCACTCATTGTAACAAGGAAAGGAATTTCATTCAATATGTGTAAGCGTTTTTAACAAAATTTATTATGACATCTTTGTGAATAAGCCCTGACGCTACTTCTTCTCCTTCTATTACGATAACGGGGATCATAATTCCATACTTTTCAATTAGTACTTCATCTGTGTATATATCGATTTCAGTGATTACCAAAGGATATATACGAGAAATTTCATTTAAAATAAATTTAGCATCTTCACATAAACAACAATCTTTTTTGCCATATAACATTACTTGGATTGGTTTCATCTCTTACCCCTTTTTTCTTTGCTTTGATGATGGAATCAAGCATGCTTCTCGATACTTTGTTACTGTTCGACGAGCTACCTTAATTCCGAACATATCTCCTAATATTGTCATTAACTGCTGATCAGATAAAGGGCGACTCTTGTCTTCCTCACTAATTAATTTTTTAATTAACAGCTGGACTGATTTATTGCTTACGCTTTCTGTGTCACTCGATACTGTCGTGCTAAAGAAGTATTTTAATTCGAAAATACCAAATGGTGTTTGCATATACTTATTCCGGACAGTTCGACTAATCGTTGATTCATGAACATGTAATCGATTTGCTAGCTCTTTTAGTGTTAACGGTTTCAAAAAAAGTGGACCTCGTTCTAAAAATGCACGTTGCTCCTCGATAATGACATTCGCAACTGCGACTAACATTTGGTGACGATAATTTAAGCTTTTTATAATCCACTGATATTCATAATACTTTTCATTCAAATACTTTTTTTCTTCTTTTTCAGCTTCCTCATTCCATTGTGTATATTGATGACACAGTTGGATTTTTGGTTGCTCACTACCAACAACAGAAACGTAGTAAATTCCTTCTTCCTTTGTCAGCAATAAATCTGGAACAATGTAAATAGAAGAGTCTATGTTAAAATGCATACCTGGTCTTGGATCTAAACTTAAAATACCTTCACAAGCTTTTCTTATCTCGCCTTCCTCCACTTTGAGAAGTTGGGAAAGCTTTCGATAATTTTTTCTTAAAAAGAATTCAAAATGTTGTTCAATAACCGTTACAGCAAGCTCACTCATCGTCTTTTGGCGCTTTATTTGTAGTAATAAACATTCTTTCACGTCTCTAGCTCCAACTCCTGCCGGTTCTAGTGTTTGTAGCAGAGAAATTGCGTTTTCAATTTCTATCTTCTGTCTATTTGTCAATAGTACTAACTCGTCAATGGATTCTCTTAAGTATCCTTCTTTCGTTAAATTATAAATAAGAAATTGTAAAATTTTTTCTTCCTCTTTTGAAATGTTTAATTCCCAAAGCTGATTAATCAAATGTTCCGATAAGGATTGCTTTTGTTCTCGATATTGTTCAAATGAAAATGCTTTTCCCTTTTTGCCCGACTTTGTTCTTTCTTTCAATTCAATTAATGGATTTTCCAATGATTTTTCATAAAGAAAACTAGTCAATTCTTGCGTATTGTACTGCAACAATGCAATTCCTTGGCGCAATTCTGTTGTCATGACTGTTTTCAATGTTTGCTTCTGAAAAAGTCCTAGTTCCATCCCATTCACCCCATCTACTCAATTGTACTCTATGAGTTCTCTTTTGTTCAATGAAATGCGTTGTTTTTTAAATAGATGAAGAAAGTGAGCAAAATATGCTAGTGCTATAAGAAAAAAATAAGCTATTCTTTTCTTTATTGGTAAGTAGGCAAGAAAAAAGCGAAAATTCATTATAAACATATCACTTTCTGCCTCCCTAACTAGTAGTCATATACAAAAAAATCGCCTCAACAATAGCGTTGAGACGACCTTTCATTGATGCACCCGAGAGGATTCGAACCCCCGACCTGTGGTACCGGAAACCATCGCTCTATCCACTGAGCTACGGGTGCATTTGCATTATTGATTATATAAAAGAATATTGGATATATCAACCTATTTACGTTTAAAAATTTCGTTTTCGGTTAGGATGAATAGTGTAAAAAAGTCAACTTATGTCAAAAAAAGTGTTAAAAACATCGAACACTTTCATTTGACCTTCATTGACCATGAAGGTATTATTGTAGTAAGGATTATTTAATCTTTTTAGAGGAGGAAGAAAAATGAACTTAATTCCTACAGTTATTGAACAAACAAGCCGTGGCGAGCGTGCTTATGATATTTATTCTCGCTTATTAAAAGATCGTATCATCATGTTAGGAAGCGAAATTAACGATCAAGTTGCAAACTCAATCGTTTCTCAATTATTATTCTTAGCAGCTGAAGACCCAGAAAAGGATATCTCTTTATACATAAACAGCCCGGGTGGCTCTATTACTGCTGGTATGGCTATTTATGATACAATGCGCTTTATTAAGCCAGACGTATCAACAATTTGTATCGGTATGGCAGCATCAATGGGTGCCTTCTTATTATCTGCTGGTGCAAAAGGTAAACGTTATGCATTACCAAACAGTGAAGTAATGATTCACCAACCATTAGGTGGCGCACAAGGGCAAGCAACAGAAATTGAAATCGCTGCAAAACGCATTCTATTCTTACGTGAAAAATTAAACGGCATTTTAGCAGAAAATACAGGGCAACCATTAGAAGTAATTGAACGCGATACAGATCGTGATAACTTCATGACTGCTGAAAAAGCAAAAGAATATGGTTTAATTGATGAAATCATTGAAAAAGCGAAATAAGTAATATAATCACTATTAAAAACTAAATTAAAACATGAATTAGCAGCCCATTTCGCATATGATTTGGGCTGTTTTATTTTAATAATATAACGGGTTGCTTGCTGAATATTTATATTAAAATCTAGAGGGATGTTGTTCAACTTACAGGGCAGG
>JBJEFI010000091.1:9703-38682 GCA_051873875.1 Bacillaceae bacterium
AAAAAATTATACAATCCTGTTAATCAGAAAGAACTTGATGAATATGTACAAGCGATACAAGACTATCATTCAGAAGAAAAGGAAAAGAAACGACTAAGAGAATTTTTTTCCGAACTTCGCAGTGTTTATGGGTATCTTTACTCCGCTAAAGATGACTCGTTTCAATTATTCATCAAAATCGACGAAGCCTTACTTGAGGGCGAATTGACAGGTTCTATGCTCATGATGGATGACAAGGGGAAAGAAACCAGATATGTATTAAACGGAGTAACAGGTGGGCATAAGGTAGAGTTCTTCACCACTGTGGACGGAAAAACAATCAAGTTGGAAGGCAATTTTTATGAGGGGGCCACTGAATTCGACCTATCGTTTTGGATGACCGACCAAAAGCTGTCGTTTCATGCTGTAACTGAAGAAGAATTTAACCAGCGTTACAAGAATTTTAAAAATCAGTAAGAATTGAAATTTAATGTTCTCTTATTTGCGCGAAAAATAATGGAGCCAATTGACGGGGTTGCAATTGCAACGACTATTCCGAGGATGACAATCACAACCAGTAGTTCAACAAGTTCAAACCCTCGGTCATTCTTTATATACTTTAACCCTATCCGTTCTCCATTATCCGAACTATTTTATTTTCTAAATGTTATTGCAGCATATACCTATAGCAAGGAAATGCTATTTATATATCTATATATAAATAACAACCCCCAAAAGCATTGCTCACTTTTGGGGACATGCTAAAGCATATTAATTTGAATAGTAATTTATATGTATACCAAAATACACTTGGGTAAAATTATCCTTATTAAATATACTATTATGCCAATTGGTTACGGTTCCAAAATAAAAGATGTTAAATAAGCCAACGCTTCTTCTTCATCTGGACCATCTGTGATCATAACAATATCCGTTCCAGCACCGATTGCTAGACTCATAATCCCCATAATACTTTTTGCATTTGCCCTTTTCCCATTTTTTTCAATGTAAACTTCTGCATCAAAACGATTTGCCTCTTGAACAAACTTCGCAGCTGGACGCGCTTGAAGTCCTTCTTTTAATTTTACATTTAATTTCTTTTCAATCATTTCCCTTTCTCCCCCTTTATTATTAATTAATGTAGTAGAGAAGAAAACTTCTCTACTACGACACTTCACCTTTTCTTATCTTTTCAGCAATTTCATCTATTTTTCGTAGGCGATGGTTAATACCAGACTTACTAATACTGCCAGTAGAAAGCATTTCCCCTAACTCTTTTAACGTAACATCTTCATGTTGAATACGAAGCTCTGCAATTTCACGTAATTTCAATGGTAACACTTCTAATCCAACTGTTTGTTGAATGTAACGAATATTTTCAATTTGTCGTAATGCAGCACCTATCGTTTTATTTAAGTTAGCCGTTTCACAATTGACTAGGCGATTAACAGAATTACGCATATCTCGGACAATACGCACATCTTCGAATTTTAATAAAGCATGGTGCGCTCCAATAATATTTAGAAACTCGGTAATTTTCTCCGCTTCTTTTAAATACGTAATATGCCCTTTTCGACGTTCTAATGTTTTAGCATTTAATCCAAATTCGTTCATTAAGTCACAAATAGATGCATTATGCTCCGCATATAATGAAAAAACTTCTAAGTGATAGGAAGATGTTTCAGGGTTGTTGACTGAACCACCCGCTAAAAAAGCGCCTCGTAAATACGATCTCTTACAGCATATTTTTTTGACAAGTTTTTTGTCAATGTCATTAATAAAACTAAAAGACTCATCTATATCTACAATTGATAAATCTTCTAATATTTCTTTTGTACGTTCAACTAAACGAACAATATAAACATTATTTTTCTTTAATCTCATTTTCTTTCGCACAAACAGTTCCACATTTACATCGTACAATTTCTTTAACAATGTATAAATACGTCTTGCGATTGCCGCATTTTCTGTTTGCACATCAATCATTAAGTGACGATTGGAAAACGATAAAGAACCGTTCATTCGGATTAGTGCAGAAAGCTCAGCTTTCACACAACAATCCTTAATTTCTAGGTTTGTTAATTCTTTTTTCGTTTCTGATGCAAAAGACACCTTCTACACTCCTTTCTTCTATCTTATTCTAGTTACCACCAACACTTCTACTTCCAAAAAATCCTGTATTTTATTCATTCAACTAATTATCAGCAAAAGATTGTTTCCTGACAAATCGTTTATCTTATTGTTCTTGTATTAACCCATATAAAATAGCTGCTAATCTATTTGTATCATGACGGATAACACCATCATCATAAATAATAATGTCATCATGAATAACACGAAGTCCTTTTGCTTCTAACTCTTCTTTGTTATACGTAACTGGTTTTGCAATTTCTTCTTCATATCGAACTAAAATCTCTTTTGGAACACCTTCATCGTTTACAACAATTGTATCGATAATTTCCATTCCTAAGTGCTTATGAATCGCTTGAAGATGATCCATCGCTGTATAATCCAATGTTTCTCCAGCCTGCGTCATGACGTTACAAATATATACTTTATGGGCAGAAGCTACCTTAATCGCCTCCCCAAGTTTCTCAACAAGTAAGTTTGGAATAATACTTGTATATAAGCTTCCTGGTCCTAATATAATCATATCTGCTTCAGCAATTTGCTTTAATGCCTCATCAAGCGGCTCTGCCTTTTCTGGTGTAATAAAGACGCGATCAATTTTACGACCAGAGTATGGAATTTTTGATTCCCCTGAAATGATTTCCCCATTATCTAATTGGGCATGTAAAACTACATTCCCATTTACCGATGGGATAACTCGACCACGAACATTTAAAATTTGACTTAACTCTTGAACAGCATGAGAAAAGTCTCCTGTTATCGATGTCATTGCAGCAAGCAATAAATTCCCCATTGAATGTCCTGTTAATTCTTTTCCTGTTGAAAAGCGATGTTGAAAAAGTTCTTCTAATAAAGGCTCTACTTCCGATAATGCAGCAAGTACGTTTCGAATATCTCCAGGCGCTGGAATATTAAGTTCCTGACGAATACGACCCGAACTTCCCCCATCGTCTGCAACTGTTACAATTGCAGTAATATCAATTGGATATTTCTTCAATCCGCGTAAAAGAACAGATAAACCTGTTCCTCCCCCTATGATGACTGCTTTTTTTTGTTTTTGTCCACTCATTTCCCATGACCCTTTCGCTTATCAATATCTCGGTGACTAACATGTACTTGATACTCTTTCGAAAAATACTTTCCTAAATATTCCGTTAACGTAACAGAGCGATGCTGACCACCTGTACAACCAATCGCGATAATTAGCTGACTTTTTCCTTCATGACGATATTGCGGAAGCATAAATGCAATTAAATCAATTAGTTTCTCTAAAAATTTATGTGTCTCATTAAATTTCAGAACATAAGATGATACTTCTTCATCTAATCCTGTCATTGGACGCATATGCTCAATGTAAAATGGATTTGGTAAAAAACGTACATCGAATACTAAATCCGCATCTAACGGAATCCCATATTTAAATCCAAAAGAAAAAATATTTACACTAAAAGAAGCTGTATTGTTCATCGAAAATTGCTGCATAATTTTTTCACGTAATTGCTTTGGTTTCAACTCTGTCGTATCAATTACAATATGTGCTCGTGCTTTTAAATCCTGCAACAATTCACGCTCTAATTGAATTCCTTTTAACGGCGGATCCATTGGTGCTAACGGATGAGAACGTCGTGTTTCTTTATAACGAGTTACCAATGTGTTATCCTTCGCATCTAAAAAAACAATTTGTGGATGAATCCATTCATCTTGTCCCATTTCATCAAGAGTTACCATCAATTGATCAAAGAATTCACGGCCTCGTAAGTCCATTACAATTGCAACTTTATTCATTGGGTTTATCGTTTGCTTCATCAATTCCATAAACTTTGGCAATAAAGCTGGTGGTAAATTATCTACACAAAAATAACCTACATCTTCTAAACTTTGAATAACAACTGTTTTTCCAGCTCCTGACATCCCTGTAATAATAATCATTCTTGTTTCATCGTGTTTTGTTTGTTGTTGCATCCTAACCCTCTCCTCTCACGCGTGTGGGTCTAGTCGATAGTACAATAATTCATAATCTGGTGTATACGTAAATGTACCATATAAAATGCCTGTACCATTTAACGCATAATCAATAATATGATAATCCCCTGGCGCCATTTCTAATTCACGAAATTCTTCAACAGCATGCCACTCTAACTTTCCTTCATGACATTCTTCATAATTAACTCCATCATAATCTTTTGCAAAGAAGGTAAACATCATCCATTCATCGATAATTTTATCTCCTTCTTTAATTAAGAAATTAAAGACGCCTTTTAACGTTGGATTTTTTAAATATAACCCTGTTTCTTCTCGGTATTCACGAACAACCGCTTCACGGACCGTTTCACTTGGCTCCATCTTTCCACCTGGTGCTACGTACCAATTACGTCGTGGCTTTTGTAGCAATAAAATTTTTCCATCTTTTACAACGACACAGTTTGTTACACGTTGCATAGGTCCACCTCATTTTTCTCTTTTTCTCTATTTTAAATAATAATTGCTATTTTTATCCTTATTGGTCATTTGCATACAAATAACCAATTTTATTATACTATCAAATAGCCTTTCCCTCAACGTGGGAAAAACGACAGCCTTTTGCGTCATTAAAAAGTAACAAGAATAGAGTTATCTAAAAAGAAGAATGGACGATGACATGAATGGAGTTGATAGAAAGAGTTTATTATAAGCACTAAATTCCTAGTATAAAAGGGAGTTGTCCAAAAGGCAACGAAACCTTAATGGGCATACTCCCTTTTTCTTACAACTAATAAAATTAGTTTTTTAGTTCTTCTACTAATTCTTCTACATAATGTTGTGCATTTTGAGCAGCGATACTACCGTCTCCTGTAGCAGTTACGATTTGACGTAATGTTTTCTCACGAACGTCCCCAGCAGCAAAAATACCTGGAACTCGCGTCTCCATCTTATCATTTGTTTCAATATACCCAGCTTCATTTGTAATGCCTAAATTAGTAAATGGTTTTGTTAATGGGTCCATTCCAACATAGATGAAAACACCATCACAAGCAAACTCACTTGTTTCACCTGTTTTTACATTTTCAATCATGATACTGCTAACTTTATTTGTTTCACCTTTAATTTCTTTTACAACAGTGTCCCAAATAAATTCAACTTTTTCATTGGCAAATGCACGATCTTGAAGAATTTTTTGTGCACGAAGTTTATCACGACGATGGATAATTGTTACTTTTGAAGCAAAACGAGTTAAATATACCCCTTCTTCAACAGCAGAGTCTCCGCCACCAACAACAACTAATTCTTTTCCTTTAAAGAAAGCTCCATCACAAACGGCACAATAAGAAACACCACGGCCACTTAATTCTTTTTCGCCAGTTACACCTAGTTTACGGTATTCAGCACCTGTTGCAATAATAATTGTACGTGCCTTATATTCTTTATTTCCTGCTTTAATTACTTTATATTCTTTTCCATCAATTATTTCTTTAATATCACCATAAGCATATGTTGCACCGAATTTCTTCGCATGGGTAAACATTTTATTCGATAATTCTGGTCCTAAAATACTTTCGTAACCAGGATAGTTTTCCACATCTTCTGTGTTCATCATTTGTCCACCTGGTGCCCCGCGCTCAATCATTAATGTAGATAAGTTTGCACGAGAAGTATATACAGCAGCAGTCATCCCTGCAGGACCTGCCCCAATAATTACAACATCATAAATTGTTTCTGTCATTCTTTTACACGTCCTTTTCTTTAAAAAAGTCTCTTTTTATTATTCTCTTTTTCATTTTAGCTTACGAAAAAAATACCGGTCTACCTATTTGCTCATTCCACAAATTCTTTCACAATTTTGACATACTTACGCAGTATCGTTGGTTTTATACCGTATTTTTCTCCAATTACTGCTTGTGTACCAGGAAGCCCTAATTGTTTTCGTAATATATATTCTAAGGCGCTTGCCCAAGCATTTTGATTCTCGAACCAAACACCTTGTGGCCATAATTGAACAAGTAAATGAAACCATAAGAAAATGCAATTTTTTGCTAGCATTTGCTCTGTCTTCGTTTGTTCAAATACTTTGTTGGCCACTAAAAAAGCATCTTCTACTCTTTTTTGTTGATTACCCCCACCTGATAAAATCGTAGCAATTGCTTCTGATTCTACATAAGGAAGTAATCTCTCGCAAATAGATGTATCATCCGTTAATCGTGTGTAATAAAAGAACATCGTTAATTTTTCTGATTCAACAATGTTTCGTTGAAAAACATTCAATAATAGTTCTTCTTTTTCTGCTTGAGTAAGGCTCTCACTTTTTGGTTTTTGAAAAGCCCATTCGCTTAAATCAGACCAAGGCTCTTTTCCTTCGTGACTTTCACTAGCCATCACAACATGTTTCCAAACGGATTTCGCCAGTTGCATCTCATCGTTCATAAATGCACAATAAGCTAGCCAATAGTAGAAAGTAAATTCACCTTCATATCCTTTTTGATAAAGAGAATATAACCATTTAAAGGCTAAATCATACTCCCCAACAGTTGCCAATGTGCTTCCTAACTTGAAACTTTGATATGGCGAAAAAGGATGAATACCACTTAACATTTGGATTTGTTCATTCAATGCCTCTTTTTGACCAGCAGCATGAAGAAAAATAAGATAATTACACATTGCATGTAAATTACCTGGATTCTTTTCTAGTACTGTTTCAACCGTATCAAAAGCTGCTTTCATATCATGCTTATGAAAATAAGCAATTGCTAAATTATTATACGCCACCCAACAAGTAGGAAATTGACGAATAATTTTTTTATATACTTGAATTCCTTTTTCAATTTTTCTTCCCTGCATAAAGAAAGAAGCTTGATCTAGTAACAATGGTAATTCATCATCTTCTTGTTCATCCGTTAGTTCATCATATACAATACATTCGCAAATTGCCTTTGCTTCGCGTAAATATCGTCCTGTTTTTGCTACCTTTATATATTTTTCCGCATATTTTCTCGCTTCAAAATGTTTCCCAATTTCAAAGCAATTATGTGCCAATAAATAATAGCAGTCTTCATGATTCATATTTTGTTCATAAAGCATTGTATATAATACTTCAAAAGAACGTTGATTGTCTCCTAGCTGAAACAATACTTGCGCCAATTTTAAGTATGCTTTGTCATTCATTGCGTCTAATGAAATCGCATGCTCTAAGTAAAGCAACGCTCGATTATAGTCATGGCGATTACACGCTTGTATCCCTCGTTCGTAAAAAAAAGATGCATCGTTACTATACTCAACAATGTTTCCTATTTGTTCTATTTCATGATTTGACATACTGTCCTCCATCATATTCATTCCTTTTACGAGTATAGCACATTTTTAATTCAATCATAAAGAAAAGGACCTAACTCTAATTAGCTGAGTTAATGTCCTTTTCTAAAGAAGTATCTGCTTTTTCTCGAATAAGAACCATTGGATTTCCTCCAACAAAAGCACCTGCTGGAACATCTTTATGTACAAGTGTACAAGCAGAAACGACAGCGCCATCTCCAATTGTTACACCTGGCAAGATTGTCGTATTGGCACCAATTAATACGTTGTTACCAATGGTTACTTCCCCTAATCGATACTCATTAATCAAATACTCATGAGCCAAAATAGTCGTATTATAGCCAATGATTGTATTATTTCCAATCGTAATATACTCTGGAAACATCGTATCTGGCATTACCATTAAAGCTAACGCCGTCTCTTTTCCAATTTTCATCTTTAAAAAAGTACGATATATCCAATTCTTTACTGGTATCCATGGCGTATAACGACCAATTTGAATAAAAATAAAGCATTTCATTACTTTCCAAAAGGAAACGGTTCGATAAATTTGATATAGAGAATTGCTTCCCTCCACCTTATACCTCTTTGTTTTACGCAAGCTTATATCTCCTCTAAAATCGTAATCAAATCATGCATGGAATGAAGGATGTAATCCGGTTCAAATGATTGTAAGTAGTCGATTCCTTTTAATGCCCATGCAACACCTGCCGTTTTTACTCCTGCATTTTTTCCCGCTAAAATATCATGGTGATTATCACCAACCATCATTGCTTGATGTGGCTGTGAATCTAATAATGATAATGCATGGTAAATTGGCTCTGGATGAGGTTTTGCATTTTCTACGTCATCCAATGTCACAACTACATCAAAAAATGACGTCAATTTCGTTAAATCTAATCCCATGTTTACGACCGGTTGCATCTTTGTCGTTACAATTCCTAATTTATATCCTTTTTCTTTTAACTGTGCAATTGCATCGTATACTGTTTCAAAGATTGTTACGTACTCGTCGTGTTTTTCAATATTATAAGCACGATATGCTTGAATCATTTCATCAGCACGACTTTCATCAATACTTGTAAATGTTTCACGTAAACTAGGTCCAATAAAATGTACTACATCTTCTCGTTTATACTTCTCTGGATAATAGTTGCCTAATGTATGTAAAAACGTTTGAATGATTAATTCATTCGTATCAATTAATGTTCCATCTAAATCAAATAAAATTGTGTTTACTTTCATGATGTACTCCTTACATTTCTAAATAACGCTCTGTTGCATATCCCTTCGTTCTTCTAAAGATGATTGCTCCAATTGCTCCTACAAATAAGATAATTGACATTACTTGTGCCATACGTAAATCTGTACCTGCAATCATTAAACTATCTGTACGCAATCCTTCAATAAAGAAACGACCGAATGAATACCAAGCTAAATATGTTAAGAAAATTTCACCACGACGTACATTTACACGACGTAATGATAATAAGATAATAACCCCAATTAAATTCCATATAGATTCATATAAGAAGGTCGGATGATAGTAAGTGCCATTTATATACATTTGGTTCACAATAAAATCTGGCAAATGAAGTGTGTTCTCTAAGAAAGATCTCGTTACCTCATCACCATGAGCTTCTTGGTTCATGAAATTACCCCAACGTCCAATTGCTTGTCCTAATAATAAGCTTGGTGCTGCAATATCTGCTAATTTCCAAAAAGATAAATTACGAACTTTCGCATATACAATTCCTGTTACGAAAGCACCAATTAACGCACCATGAATGGCAATGCCACCTTCCCATATTTTAAACATATCTGCTGGGTTATCTTTATAGTGATTAAAGTTAAATAAAACGTAATAAATACGTGCACAAATAATCGCGATTGGAGCTGCAAATAAAATTAAATCCACAAATGTATCCTTCGGTAATCCGCGACGATTTCCTTCACGAATTGCCAAATACAATCCTAACAGTAGCCCTATACCGATAATTAAACCGTACCAGTAAATTGTAAATGGACCAAAAGAAAGTGCCACTCGATCCAAAGGCTGAATAGATGCTAGCATATTTTTTCTTCCTCTCCCTCTCTATTAAAATAAATCCTCATTTCTTCCTACCATTGTAGCTTGAGATAGTTTTTGAGCAAATTGCTGAGCTGCATTCATTCCCATTCGTTTTAAACGGAAATTCATCGCTGCTACTTCAATAATAACAGCTAAGTTACGACCAGGGCGAACAGGAAGTGTTATTTTTGTAATATTCGTATCAATAATTCGAATTTTATCTTCATCTAATCCTAAACGATCATAATTCTTCTTCGAATCCCAACTTTCTAAATGAATGTTTAAGGAAATCTTTTTGCTATTTAAAACTGAACCAGCACCAAATAATGTCATGACATTAATAATGCCTAGACCACGAATTTCAAGTAAGTGTTCAATTAGCTCCGGAGATGAACCAACTAATGTATCCTCATCTTCTTGGCGAATTTCAACACTATCATCTGCAACAAGGCGATGTCCTCTTTTGACAATTTCTAGTGCTGTTTCACTTTTCCCAACGCCACTATTACCTGTAATTAACACACCAACACCGTAAATATCAACAAGTACACCATGCATTGCTGTTGTTGGCGCTAACATTCTCTCTAAATAATTCGTTAAATGACTACTAAAACGAGTTGTTACCATTGCTGATTTCAAAATAGGTACACCTGATTCATTCGATAAGCGAATCATATCTTGTGGAACATCAATATCACGTGTAATAACCATACAAGGCGTTTCATCTGTAAATAACGAAGCTAATCGTTTTTGACGTTGTTCTTCTTCTAATTTTTCAATGAATGTTAGCTCTGTTCTTCCAAAAATCTGAACACGATCGTTTGGATAATAATCAAAATAGCCAGCTAACTCAATACCCGGACGAGACAAATCTGCTGTTTCAATCACACGATTTAATCCATTTTCTCCACTTGCTATTTTTAAATCAAAATGAGCTACTAAATCTTTTACACGAACCTTTGGCACACTATTACCTCCATTAATAAAGTAAAACTTTTTTATGACATTTACACCTTTTGTATACGCTCTATTTCAAATTAACCCCAATGAAAAAACGTAGGGACGAACTACACGATTGCTAGCGAAAAACACCTAGCAATACTAATAATCGCCCCCTTCGTTTCCTATTTATAAAATCGATCTAAAATGCCTTTTTGTAGCACCATATTAAAGAATGAAATAATAATGGATGCCCAAATTGCTGCTCCAAAGCCGTTTACGTTAAAAGCTGCCCCCATTACAGCATCAGCTATTAATAACGTAATTCCATTCACAACAAATAAAAATAATCCTAATGTTAAAAATGTAACTGGTAATGTAATTAATACTAAAATTGGCTTTACAATTACATTTAATACAGAAATAACAATACTTGTTAATAAGACAGCTGAAATTGATTTTTCAATATGAACGCTATCTAATAAACCAGCTACGGCTAATAGGACAAAGCAATTTAAAATTAAAGACCAAAACCATCGCACTTTAAAAATCCTCTCCTTCAGGCATAATGAATATGCAGGCAATATAAATAATACCTAAAATACCTACTCCTAAAAAGAAGGCAGCTACAGCAATAATACGTAAAATCGTAACATCAATTCCTGTATATTCAGATACACCACCAATAACACCAGCAATCATTCTTTTTTCTCTCGAACGATATAGTTTTTTATTCATTTTTCTCACCTCTTCCCTCTTTTATTATGTATACATACTTTATACACTTTAAAACATTCTAACGAATGGCTTTCAAATAAATCTACTACCCATTAACCCTTTATTCAATTTTATCATTGCTATAACTAGATTGTAGTCATACTTGCTAACTGCTCCTTCGTACGTAAAGTATCTCGTTCTATGATAGCACGAAGATATCTTGCTGTATGTGACTTTTCTTCGAACATCACCTCTTCAGGTTTACCGGTTGCAACGATAGTTCCACCTTTATCGCCACCCTCTGGACCTAAATCAATAATATAATCTGCTGTCTTAATCACATCTAAATTATGTTCAATAACAAGTACTGTATCTCCATTATCAACCAAACGTTGTAAAACAACAAGTAATCTTGAAATATCATCTACATGTAATCCTGTTGTTGGTTCATCTAAAATATAAAGGGTGCGACCATTAGAACGACGATGTAATTCAGAAGCTAACTTCACACGTTGGGCTTCCCCACCTGATAAAGTTGTTGCTGGTTGCCCTAACTTAATATAGCCTAATCCAACATCCGCAATCGTTTGAAGCTTACGCTTAATCTTTGGAATGTTCTCAAAAAATGTTAGTCCATCTTCTATCGTCATATCTAAAACATCCGCAATGTTCTTATCTTTATATTTTACTTCTAATGTTTCTCGATTATAACGTTTTCCATGACATACTTCACAAGGTACATACACATCTGGTAAAAAGTGCATTTCAATTTTGATAATACCATCTCCACGGCATGCCTCACAACGTCCACCTTTTACATTAAAACTAAAACGACCTTTTTTATAGCCTCGTATTTTGGACTCATTTGTGGAAGCAAACACATCACGAATATCATCAAATACACCTGTATATGTAGCTGGGTTCGAACGTGGTGTTCGACCAATTGGTGATTGGTCAATATCAATCACTTTCTCTAAATGTTCGATTCCTTTTATTTCTTTATGCGCACCAGGTTTATCTTTCGCTCGATGTAATTTTTGTGCCAATGATTTATATAAAATCTCATTAATTAATGTACTTTTTCCTGAACCTGATACACCTGTTACAGCTGTAAATGTTCCTAAGGGAATAGAGACTTTAACATTTTTTAAATTATTTTCTTTTGCTCCAATAACAGAAAGAGAACGGCCATCTCCTTCTCGTCTTTCTAACGGAATTGGAATAAATTTTTCTCCTGATAAGTATTGTCCTGTTAATGACTGCTTATTTTTCATTACTTCTGCTGGTGTACCAGCCGCAATGACTTGTCCACCATGAACCCCTGCGCCTGGTCCAATGTCAATTAAATAATCAGCCTCAAGCATTGTATCTTCATCATGCTCAACGACAATTAATGTATTTCCTAAATCACGCATGCTTTTTAATGTACCGATTAGACGGTCATTATCACGCTGATGTAAACCAATGGATGGTTCATCTAAAATATATAAAACACCTGTTAACCTTGACCCAATTTGAGTTGCTAAGCGAATACGTTGCGCTTCTCCACCTGAAAGGGTTCCTGCCGCTCGACTTAATGTTAAATAATCTAAGCCAACATTCACTAAAAAACCTAATCTTTCTTCAATTTCACGTAAAATCATGTGGGCAATCTTTTGCTTCTTCTCTGTTAATTGCAAATTGGCAAAGAATTCATTTGCTTCAGAGATAGAATAATCCGTTACTTCCCCAATATGTTTATCTCCGATAAAAACCGCTAAGCTTTCTGGCTTCAAGCGATTTCCCTTACAGCTTGGGCAATGTTGCTGTGCCATATATTTTTCAATCATTTCCCGAACATAATCAGAAGACGTTTCACGGTAACGACGCTCTAAGTTTGGAATAACCCCTTCAAATGGTGTATTCATTTCTCGAACTTGTCCAAACTCATTTTCATAACGAAAATAAATTAACTCTTTTCCACTACCATACAATATTTTTTCCATTTGTTCTTTTGGAATATCTTTTACGGGTGTATCCATATCAATTCCATAATGGGTACATACAGCTTTTAATAAAGATGGATAGTATTGTGAAGAAGAGGGTTCCCATGGTGCAATCGCATTCTCATTTAAGCTTAATTCCCAATTTGGAATAACAAGCTCTTTGTCTACTTCTAGCTTAACGCCAATCCCATCACAAGTAGGACATGCCCCAAATGGACTATTAAAAGAAAACATGCGTGGCTCTAATTCACCAATGGAAAATCCGCAAATTGGACATGCATGATGTTCACTAAAAAGAAGTTCTTCTTCGCCAATAACATCAACTAAAACTCTTCCTTCCCCAAGTTTTAATGCTGCTTCTAATGAATCAGCTAGACGAGAAGCAATTCCTTCCTTCACAATAACTCGATCGATAATTACTTCAATGCTATGTTTTTTGTTCTTATCAAGTACTATTTCTTCGTCTACTTCTCGCATTTCTCCATCAACACGAACGCGAACATATCCTTGTTTTTTAATCTCCTCTAATACTTTTACATGTGTACCTTTACGCCCTTGTACAAGTGGCGCAAGAATTTGCATTTTTGTTCGTTCTGGATATTCTAAAATACGATCCACCATTTGTTCAATTGTTTGTGACACAATTTCAACGCCATGCTTTGGACAGATTGGTGTTCCAATTCGCGCATAAAGTAAGCGTAAATAATCATAAATCTCTGTTACTGTACCAACAGTAGAACGTGGATTTCGACTTGTTGTCTTTTGGTCAATTGAAATTGCTGGAGATAAACCTTCAATAGCATCTACATCTGGTTTATCCATTTGCCCTAAAAACTGTCGTGCATAAGCAGAAAGAGATTCTACATAACGTCTTTGCCCTTCTGCATAAATCGTATCAAAAGCCAATGATGATTTCCCAGAACCAGATAAGCCTGTTACAACAACAAGCTTATCTCGTGGGATAACAACATCAATATTTTTTAAATTATGGGCTCTAGCACCCTTGACGATAATTTTATCCATTACCATTTATATGCCCTCAACTCTCTGCTTTCATTTCTAATAATAAATCACGAAGCTCGGCTGCACGTTCGAAATCTAGCGCTTTTGCCGCTTCTTTCATTTCCTTCTCAATAGAAACCAGCATTTTTTCTCGTTCTTTTTTCGTTAATTTTTTTGTTCCTTTTGTTTCGTAAGTTGCCTCTTCCTCCGCTGCCGTCGTTGCACGAATTGTGTCACGAACTGCTTTTTTTATCGTTTGTGGAACAATGCCATGTTGTTCATTATACGCCTCTTGAATTTCACGACGCCGTTTCGTTTCTGTAAGGGCAACTTCCATCGAATGAGTTATTTTATCTCCGTACATAATTACTTTCCCATGAGCATTTCGTGCCGCACGTCCGATTGTTTGAATAAGCGAACGCTCTGAACGTAAAAATCCTTCTTTATCTGCATCTAAAATTGCTACTAATGATACTTCTGGAATATCTAATCCTTCTCGTAATAAGTTAATTCCAACAAGAACATCATATTTTCCTAAGCGTAAATCACGAATCGTTTCAATTCGCTCTAATGTTTTTATTTCGGAGTGAAGATAATTCACTTTTACACCAACATCTTTTAAGTAATCTGTTAAATCCTCTGACATTCGCTTCGTTAATGTGGTAACAAGAACACGTTCATTTTTTTGAACTCGCTCATGAATTTCATTTAATAAATCATCAATTTGCCCTTTGATTGGTCTTACTTCTACAACAGGATCTAACAAGCCTGTTGGACGAATAATTTGTTCGACCATTTCTGGGCAATGTTCTAATTCATAAGGTCCTGGGGTAGCTGATACATAAATAGCTTGATGAACCTTCTCCTCAAACTCTTCAAATCGTAATGGACGATTATCCATTGCCGATGGAAGGCGAAATCCGTGCTCAACTAAGACATTTTTTCGCGCTTGGTCGCCATTAAACATCCCACGAATTTGAGGCAAGGTAACGTGAGACTCATCAATAACAAGTAAGTAATCCTCTGGAAAAAAGTCTAACAATGTATATGGCGTTGAACCAGCTGGTCGCAATGTTAAATGACGAGAGTAATTTTCAATCCCCGAACAAAAACCCATCTCCCGCATCATTTCTAAGTCATAGCGAGTGCGTTGTTCTAATCGCTGCGCTTCTAATAGTTTGCCATTTTCACGTAAAATAGCTAATCGTTCTTCTAATTCTTTTTCAATATTATCAATAGCTATCTTTAGTTTATCTTCTCGTGTAACGAAGTGAGATGCTGGGAAAATGGCAATATGTTCTCGTTCAGCCATTACTTCTCCAGTCAATGGATTCACTTCTCGAATTCGGTCAATCTCATCACCAAAAAACTCAACACGAATACATTGCTCATCTTTAGAAGCAGGTAAAATTTCTACTACATCACCACGTACCCGAAATGTTCCGCGCTGAAAATCAATGTCGTTACGAGCATATTGAATGTCGACAAGGTCTCGCAACAATTGATTTCGATCCTTTTCCATTCCAACACGTAAAGAGACAACTAATTCTTTATATTCTTCTGGCGACCCTAATCCATAAATACAAGATACACTGGCTACAATAATAACATCGTTACGTTCAAATAAAGCTGACGTAGCAGAGTGACGTAATTTATCAATCTCATCATTGATTTGAGCATCTTTTTCAATGAATGTATCAGTTTGTGGAACATATGCTTCTGGTTGATAATAATCATAATAACTAACGAAATACTCAACTGCATTGTTTGGAAAGAATTCCTTTAACTCGCTATATAACTGCCCAGCTAACGTTTTATTATGAGCGATAATAATCGTAGGTTTGTTCACTTCTTTAATTACATTTGAAATGGTAAAGGTTTTTCCCGTTCCTGTTGCCCCTAACAAAACCTGCTCTTTCTTCCCTTCTTCAATCCCTTTTACTAATTTGGCTATTGCTTCCGGCTGGTCTCCCTGTGGTGAATAAGGGGATACTAATTCAAATTGTCGCTCCAAGACCCAAACCTCCGTTCGTATATTTTTGTTATCCTTATTTTAACACAAAAAGATGCTGGCACAAAGTAACCAACATCTATCTCTTTAAAGCTTTTACAATTGTTCTTATTACAACTTGCAATTCCTCTTCATCCTTCCATTCCTTGTCTGCAAATAACATAAATCGAGGAACAAAATAGCCAAGTACATTCGTACTAATGATTCGAAACACAACCATTGGTGCTAATGGTTCTATTTCTCCTTTTTGTTGAAAATGAAGAATGATTTTCTCTAGAGATGGAAACGCATATTGTAAAAATAATGCTTCCATTTGTTTTCGTATATCTTCATGCATCATCATCTCTTGAAATAATATCCGTATTAGTGGTGTTGCCTTTTGCACTAATTCAAATCGATCTAATACCAGTACTTCAATAAATTTCTCAAAGGAAGTATATTCTTTTACTAATACTTGCTCTTTTAACGCTTTCATCATCATTGGTGCAACAACATGCATATACGTAGGAATAATGATTGATTCTAATAAGTGTCGTTTTGTTTTAAAATGGCGAAAAATAGTCCCCTCTGCTACACCGGCACGTTTGGCAATTTCAGCTGTTGACACTTTTTCATACCCTTTTTCACTTATTAATTCAACAGCAGCAACTAAAATAGCTGCTTTTTTTTCAGTTACTTTTTCTTCATTAAGCAAGTGCTCAATCCAATCTTCCATGTCAAAACACCTCTATTACTACCATGTTCGATGTTTTTTCAACGCAACAATGGTTAATATTGCAAAAACAGTTGTAAATAATAGTAACACACCTAAGTCCGGTAAAATATCCATAAATGCCCCGCCACGTATCATTACTTCCTGAAGAGCATCGGTTGCATACGTTAATGGCATTACTTTTGATAGCCATTGTAACGGTTGCGCCATCCCTTCAATCGAAAATAAGCCTGAGAAAAATGCTTGCGGCACAATAACTAATGGGATAAACTGAACCATTTGCAATTCATTATTGGCAAGAAATGATAATAACGTTCCTAAGCTTAACGCACATAAAGAAATAATAACACTAATTAGTACAATTAATCCAAAAGCACCGGCATTATAAACCTTTAAGACATAAACGCTAAAAATAGAAACAATCGTCGATTGAAAAATCGTAAAAATTCCAAAGCCAATTAAATAGCCAATCACAATTTCATAGCGACGAATTGGTGTTGCTAATAATCGCTCCAGCGTTCCTGTTGTTCGTTCTCGCAAAAAACTTACCCCAGAAATTAAAAACACGAAAAAGAAAATAAAGAAACCAATAAAGACTGGTCCTGTATAATCAAATAACTCCATGTCATCATCACCATAGAAGGTTTTCATTTCGATGGATGGGGTCGCTACTGATTGCGACGCCATTTTTTCTTTTAACGAAGCTTGGATTTCTGTCATTACTTGCTGTGTAATTGCAGAATCTGAACCATTTACGATTACCTCTATGCCTTTTTGTTTTATCGAAACATAGGCATCCAACCCTTTATCCTTAAACTGTTTCTCTGCCTCTGCTTTCGTCATAATAGTGAGCTCATGATTTTTCTCTAATGAATGCAAGATCGTTTCTACTTGTTTATTTTCTACCCCAATTTGTAATTCTACATCATGCTGATCTAATACATAGTTTAAAAGGGTAAAAATAAACATGGGCGCAATAATTAACAATGCTAACGTACGTTTATCTCGAAAAAATTGGCGAATAACCCGACCTACAATTGCTTTAATTCGCATTCATTACACCCCCTAACTTCAAAAAGACCTCTTCAATATTTCGACAATCAAAATCAGCAACTAATTGTTCTGGTCCTCCAACAGCAATGCAATGACCATCACGAATCATAGCAATACGGTCACACTTTTCTGCCTCATCCATTACATGTGTAGTCATCAAAATAGTAACGCCATTTTCCTTTAATCGATATAATTCATTCCATACTTGTTGGCGTAAAATTGGGTCCATCCCAACAGTTGGCTCATCTAGTACAAGTAACTTAGGACGATGTAAAAGGGAAATAGCAAGAGATAAACGTCGCTTCATCCCACCAGAGTATGTACTAACAATCTTTTTTCGAAAAGCTGTTAAATTCACAACACCTAAACTATCATTTATGCGCTCTTCCCATTGTTTCTTTGGAATACCATATAACTCACAATAAAATTTCATATTTTCTTCCGCAGATAAATCAATATACAAAGCATCCGCTTGTGCCGTATAACCAATTTGTTCAATAACAGATACATTCGGTACTGTTTCATTCATCACTGCAATCGTTCCTTCATTCGGTGCTTCCATTCCAATTATTAAACGAATAAGTGTTGTTTTTCCTGCCCCTGAAGGCCCTAATAATCCAAAAATTTCACCTTTGTTCACATCAATCGAAACATTTGAAAGCACTTCTTGTTTTCCGTAACATTTCGTTACATTCTGAATATGAATCATTGCCTAATCCCCCTTTTTAAGTTAATCATCCTTCACAAAGATGAGTGATTACTCACTTTGATTTTATGGAAGAAAAAAGGCATTTGTCAACAAATTCCATTCGATGATTCTCGATGGTATTCGTTAACAAATGCCTGTTAATCGCTTATTTTAAAGTAATAACTGCAGCTTTTGAACCTTTTTCAACAGAGCCAGTAGCTTCTAAGTTGAATACTTCTACTTTATCAGCAAAGTTTGTCATTACAACTGGTGTAATTAATTGTTTACCTTGTGCTTTTAAGAAGTCTAAGTCTACTGATAACATTAAGTCACCAGCTTTTACTTTTTGTCCTTCTTCTACATGAGCTGTGAAACCTTCACCTTTTAATGCAACTGTTTCTAAACCGAAGTGAATTAATACTTCTAAACCTTTATCAGAACGAAGACCAACTGCATGTTTTGTTGGGAATACTTGTACGATTTCACCATCAACTGGAGAAACTACTTTTCCTTCTACTGGTAAGATAGCGAAACCATCACCCATCATTTTTTCAGCGAATACTGGATCTGGTACTTCTGTGATATCTTTAATTTCACCAGTGATTGGTGCTACTAAGATTTCTTCGTTTGCATTTACTTGTGCACCTACAGGTTGTTGTGCAACCGTATTTTCTTTAGAACCTTTAAAGAATCCAAATAATTTTTTTAACATAATTAAACACCTCTTGCATAAAATTTGTATTGAACCGAATTCTTTTACATAGAAATAATTTTGCACGATAACGTTTATAATATCAAGTACTTTTTATCACTTTTTTTTAAAAGCATATTTGTGAACGATTTCATTTTTTATAATAAAATTCTTTTTAAATTTAATCATGAAATCGTATCTCTCAAAATTTAACTTTACCATTCAAAGAGGACTAATTATTCTAAATTTTCATTTGTAGAAATACCATTTCTATCCTATACTTAATAAGAACATAAAAATTAAGAAGCGAATTTAATTTGCTTTAATACGAGGGGGAAAATACATTGTCTAATTTTGAACAACAATTAGAAAAATATGCAGAGCTTGCAATTACAACAGGCGTCAATATTCAAGAAGGACAAACATTACAAATTAGTGCTTCTTTTGAAGCAGCACCACTTGTACGTAAAATTGCAGAAAAAGCATACTTACGTGGGGCAAAATTTGTAACAGTTGACTGGAGCGATGATGCTATCACTCATATTCGTTTCAAAAATGCCAGTGACTCATCTTTTGAAGAGTTCCCAAAATGGCGTGCAGACGCAACGATTGCCCTTGCAGAAGAAGGAGCAGCGTTCTTAAGTATTTATGCCCCAAATCCTGATCTTTTAAAAGATATCGATCCAAAGCGTATTGCTGCTAATGCCAAAGCACAATCAATTGCATTAGAAAAATACAGAGAGCGTATGATGTCTGATAAAAACCGTTGGTCAATTATTGCTGCACCAACAGAAAAATGGGCACAAAAAGTATTCCCAGGTCTATCTACAGAAGACGCAATTGAAAAAATGTGGGAAACAATTTTCTATATCACACGTGTGGATAAAGAAGACCCAATTCAAGCATGGTCTGAACATAATACACACTTATTAAAAGCAGTAAATTACTTAAATGAAAAGGCATATGCATCGTTAGTATATTCAGCACCAGGGACAGACTTAACAATCGACTTACCAGAAGGACATCGCTGGCACGGTGGAGCAGCAACCTCTCCAGATGGTTTACGATTTAATCCAAATATGCCAACAGAAGAAGCATTTACAATGCCTCATAAAGATGGTGTAAACGGGACTGTTCAAAGTACAAAACCATTAAACTATGGTGGAAATGTTATTGATAACTTCTCTTTAACATTTAAAGATGGAAAAGTAGTCGATTTCACTGCTGAAAAAGGCTACGAAACATTAAAAAATTTATTAGCATCTGATGAAGGTTCTGTTCGTCTTGGAGAGGTAGCATTAGTACCACACGATTCTCCAATTTCAAACTCAAACTTAATCTTCTATAACACATTATTCGATGAAAATGCATCTTGTCATTTAGCATTAGGTGCCGCTTATCCAACAACAATTAAAGGTGGCGTTGACATGACAAAAGAAGAATTAGCAGCTCATGGTGTAAACAGCAGCTTAATTCATGAAGATTTCATGATTGGTTGTGCTGAAATGAACATCGATGGCGTTACAAAAGATGGCAAACGCGAACCTATCTTCCGTAACGGAAACTGGGCAATCGAATTATAATTTAGTAAATCGAAAAGAGGCTGTGACAAAAGTATTTCAGCCAAAGAAAAATCCGGACTATGATACGAAATTTTAAAAAGAGTTTCGAATTAGTCCGGATTTTTTCGATTTATGGATTCCTTAATGTGAAATTGTTCGTCTATAAGGTTGGGTATTTTAGTTATGTCTTAGCCCCTTTTTGTTATAACATCATCTACCTTTTATTGCCTCGTTGCCCGATACAACTGTATTAATTTTGTAATATGAATAACAACTACTTTCGTTACAGCATATACCGGAACTGCTAATACCATTCCTAAAATACCAGCAATGTTACCCGCTACTAGTAATAAAATAACAATGGTAACGGGATGGGTATTTAATGTTTTTCCTAAAATTAATGGTGAAATAACATTTCCTTCTAACTGTTGGGCAATTAAAATAACGACAATTACTAATATCATTTTAAATGGTGAAATAAACAGTCCGACGATAACGGCAGGAATTGCACCGATAATTGGTCCCACATATGGAATAATATTCGTAATCGCAACCGCTAACGCTAATACAAGGGCATATGGCAATTTAATAATTAAAAAGCCGATAAATGATAATGTTCCAACAAAAGACGCAACTGTCATTTGTCCTTGAATAAAAGAAGAAACTGTATCTCCCATTTCTTTAATAATTTTTAAGCTATCCTCTTGATATTTCTTTGGAAAAAAGCGAGAAACAGCCGTAGGGAATTTATGTCCATCTTTAAACATATAAAACAATAATACTGGCACAGTTACAATGACTAATGCCACATTTGTTACTAAGCTAAAAATGGTTGACAAGCTATTAGAGATATTTTGCGGAATCTCTCCTAAAAAGCCAATTAAATAATCCTTCACTTGGTCAAAGGATACATAATCTTGATTCATCATCCATTGGAAATACGATGATTTCGAAAACTTATCAATAGCCTCCATTGTTTTTTCAGCAATAGCAGGTGCCTGCATGACTAAATCTTTAATTTGTCCTACAATAATTGGAAAAATAAACGCAATACCTATCGTGATTAAAATAATAACTCCGAGAAATAAAATGGCGATCCCTAATCCACGCTTTATCCCTTGGCGTTCCAAAAAGGCCACAACTGGTTCAAGTAAAAAATAAAAGAAACCAGCAATTAATACGGGAAAAAACAATGTTGAAGCAAAAATAACAATTGGTTCAAACAAAAAAGATACTTTTGTTCCTAAGTATAAAATGCCAAAAATCATTAATATTTCAAACGTCCATAACAACATCTTATTTTTAAACAAGTAATACACCACTTTCCTACCGTTTCCAATTTTAAATGATTATGTTTATTGTAGTATGGAATTGTATCCTTTTCAATATAAGAAAAGAAAAGACAAAAATATGTTCTTTTTAGCAATAATGATAACCGCTAAAACAAAGCCTTCTATAGAAAAATGCTGTCTTCGTTTTCTTATTCAAAAAGGACTTGCTCCTTTCATAACATTTACACTGTTCGAATGGAACCAACATTATTTTTAATATCATCCTCTAATTCTTTTATCTCAAAATCCCATCTATCTAACGTATCGATTATTACATCTTCAATAATTTTAGGATAGGACTCTTTATTTTTATCATATTCCATTTGTAATTTTTCTCGGTCTCTCAGTAGTACTAATAGAACTTCCTTTTTTTGCTCAACGTTCAAGTATTCATACAACAACCGTGCTCTTCTTTCTAGCATGTTGACACCTCCAATTTTTCCACCTACGTTATAACAGTAGTTCGACTTCTGTCAGTTAATCCCTCCTTTAACTACTTAATTCAATGTCCCAGAAAATGAAACTTCTATCAGTGGGCGTCTTAGTGTCAGTTAGAGTGGGATAAAAAAAGACTGTCCAATGACAGTCTTGATTCTCAACTTATTTCCGTTAATAAAACAAGCCACAGAAACTAATCTTCAAATTCAAATAATTCTTCAATTGTTGTATTAAATATTTTAGCTATACCCATTGCTAATTTTAAAGAAGGGTTATATTTTCCATTTTCCAAATGACCAATCGTCTCTCGTCGTACTCCAACTAATTCTGCTAGCTCACTTTGCTTCATAAATGCTTTCTCTCTATACTCTTTTACGTTTGTTTTTAAGATAGGCACTTTGCATCCCCCTCCCTATTGTACATATAAAACAAAATAACTTTGAGATTCGTAACCACCAACACTATTAACCATATATCATCTCTTGGCAAAGAAATATGTTGTAAACTAGGCGTTCCTAATCATGCTGCTAACAATACAAGACTAATACTTGTAGCCATCATACATATACTATTTACTTTTCCTAAAATAGCCGTTGCTAACCCATCTATTTTATAAAACCTGTTAAGCTATATACCACAAAAATAAGATACCCTACTGTAGAAATAGAGCTTACGTATTCTTTACTTACAAAATTTTCTCTACTTACAATATATAAAGTAACGATTGCAAGTAGAAATACTACATTTAAACTAAGCTTAAGTGATAAACTAATTTTTTCTTACTCATTTTTCTCCCTCCTATAAATGTGATATATTTATAACTTTTATTAGAGGGAACGTTTCTTTTTATCTTCTTAATTTAGGAAAAAACCATACTTTCTCTGGAAATAACATAGAACATAAACATGGTTGCTAACATCTTTTTATATACAGTTTGTTTACTCCCTTTAATGCCTTGGTGCAAATAAAATAACAGAAACACCAATTAAACAAATTCCAGCTCCAATCCAGTCATACATATCCGGTGTTTTCTTATCAATGCCCCAGCCCCATAATATGGATAAAACAATAAATACACCTCCATAGGCAGCATAGACTCTACCAAAGGAAGGAAAGGCTTGAAACGTAGCAATCACACCATATAAGGCTAAAGCTATCCCACCAATAATTCCTAAGTAAAATGGCTTACCTTCTCGTAGCCATTGCCAAATTAAATAACCTCCACCAATTTCAGCAATACCTGCCGCTATAAATAAAAGGATAATATATATAATAAAAACCACTCCTTAAAGACTTTTCTCCTCTTTATCCTACCATGGATTTTTTTTAGAACAAATTGCTTCTTTATTTAAGAAAAACCGCAGACAGTACTACCAAAAGCATTAGCCATTGGGAGTAGTCCTCCGAAAAATATTGATGACCTAACTTCAAAAAGTCCCCTTTTTTGGACTGTTTGAGTTAGGGGATAACATCTCAAGGAGAACAGCTGGAGATTAGACATTTGTATATCAACAATAAAAAAGGCCTTCCAGTATAAACTGAAAGGTCCTTGATATGTTTATGCAGGTTGATCTCCTTCAAATTGGCTATTATATAAGGAAGCGTAGAAGCCACCTTTAGCAAGTAGTTCTTCATGTTTTCCTTGCTCGACAATATCGCCTTCTTTCATAACAAGAATAACATCTGCATCACGAATTGTTGATAAACGATGGGCAATGATAAAGCTTGTTCTACCTTTCATTAGGTTATCCATTGCACGTTGAATTAAAATTTCTGTACGTGTATCAACAGAACTTGTCGCTTCATCTAAAATTAAGATTTTAGGATCTGCCAAAATGGCACGAGCAATCGTTAATAATTGCTTTTGCCCTTGAGAAACGTTACTTGCTTCTTCATTTAATTCCATCTTATATCCATCTGGTAAGGTACGAATAAAGTGGTCAACATGGGCTGCTTTTGCAGCTTTAATTACTTCTTCATCCGTTGCTTCTAAGTTACCGTAACGAATATTTTCCATAATCGTTCCATTAAATAACCACGTATCTTGAAGCACCATTCCGAACATAGATCTTAAATCATCACGTGTATACTCGCGAATATCGTGTCCATCTACTTTGATGCTACCATTATTCACATCATAAAAACGCATTAATAACTTGATTAATGTACTTTTTCCTGCCCCAGTAGGTCCAACGATTGCAACTCGTTGGCCAGACATTACATCAACTGAGAAATCATTAATAATGATTTTGCCTTCATCATAACCAAATTGAACATGATTAAATGAAACATTTCCATCTACATGGTCTAATTTGACTGGATTTGCTGGATCTGCTACTTCCTCTTCTTCATTTAAGAATTCAAAAACACGCTCTGCCGCTGCTGCTGTTGATTGAAGAACATTGGCAATTTGAGCCGTTTGGGCAATTGGTTGAGTAAAGTTACGAATGTACTGAACGAAAGATAAAATATCCCCTACTTCAATTGTTTTTCGAATTGCTAAATACCCACCTAAAATTGCTACAGCTACATAGCCTAGATTCCCAATAAACATCATAATTGGCATCATTAAACCTGATAAAAATTGTGATTTCCAAGCAGATTTATGCAACGTATCATTTAATTCTTCAAATTCACGAATCGATTGTTCTTCCCTATTAAATGCTTTCATTACTGTATGGCCACCATACATTTCTTCAATATGGCCATTGATTTTCCCTAAATATTCTTGTTGTTGTGCAAAGTATTTTTGTGATGCTTTTACAACAAGAATGATGAAAATAAGGGACAGTGGTAAAATTACTAACGATGCTAACGTCATTACCCAGCTGATCGAAAACATCATAATTAAAATACCAATCATCGTTACAACAGATGTAATAATTTGCGATAAGCTCTGGCTTAACGTATTACTAATTGTATCAACGTCATTTGTAACCCTCGATAACACATCACCATGGGATTGTTTATCATAATATTTTAATGGAAGACGGTTAATTTTTTCTGAGATTTCTTTTCTTAAATTATAAGACACCTTTTGAGCAACGCCTGCCATCACATATCCTTGAATGAAAGAAAAGATGGAACTAATAATGTATAGTCCTAATAACAGAAGTAACATATTTCCAATGAAAGTAAAATCAATCCCACTTCCACCAGACACTTTACTTACTAATCCTTCAAATATTTTTGTCGTTGCTTTCCCTAATACTTTCGGCCCAACGATTGAAAAGATAGCACTACCAATGGCAAAGAGTAAAACGAAAAAGATCGCAACACGATACACTTTTAAATGAGCAATTAATTGCTTCATTGTACCTTTAAAGTCTTTTGCTTTTTCCATACTTCCCATGCCACCCATTGGACCACCATGACCGCCACCAGGACCAGGACCTTTTCTCATTTTGTTTCGATTTTTCTCACTCATGAACTTAGCTCCTCTCCTGATAATTGTGACATTGCAATTTCTCTATATACTTCACAATGTTGTAGTAATTCTTTATGTGTTCCTTTGCCAACGATTTTACCTTCATCTAAAACGATAATTTGATCTGCATTCATAATCGTACTAATACGCTGTGCAACAATTAATACAGTCGCATTTTCTGTTTCCGCTTTTAATGCGGCACGTAATACAGCATCTGTTTTATAATCAAGGGCTGAGAAACTGTCATCAAAAATATAAACATCTGGTTGTTTTACTAAAGCACGAGCAATTGATAAACGTTGTTTTTGTCCACCAGATACGTTTGTACCACCTTGAGCAATTTCTGTTTGAAAACGATCTGGCTTACCATTAATAAATTCCATTGCCTGCGCAATTTCTGCTGATTTTTCAAGCACTTTATCAGACGCATTTTCATCGCCATATTTTAAATTGCTTTCAATTGTTCCTGTAAATAACACACCTTTTTGTGGAACATATCCAATCTTATCACGTAAATCTTTTTGACTTACTTGGCGAATATCGACACCATTAATCGTAATGGCCCCTTCTGTCACATCATAAAAACGTGGAATTAAGTTAATTAATGTAGATTTCCCACTACCTGTACTACCGATAAAGGCTGTTGTCTCACCAGGTTTAGCTGTAAAGGTAATATCATGTAAAACATCATCTTCTGCACCTGGATAGCGGAAAGATACATCTTTAAATTCTACTACACCATGGATTTTGTCATCGAACTGTACCGGTTTTTCTGGATCATTAATCGATGGAGTTGTATCTAATACTTCGCTAATACGTTGTGCTGATACAGATGCACGTGGAAGCATAATGGATACAAATGAAATCATTAAGAAGGACATTACAATTTGCATTGCATATTGCATAAATGCCATCATATCCCCTACTTGAATGAAGCCATCATCAATTTGATGTGCCCCTACCCATACGATTAAAACCGTAACAGCATTCATAATAAGCATCATAATTGGCATCATCATTGTCATTATTCGGTTGATAAATAAGTTTGTTTTTGTAAAATCACGGTTTACATCTTCAAACTTTTGTTCTTCATAACGTTGTGTATTAAATGCACGAATAACTAACATCCCTGTTAAGCTTTCACGCGTTACTAAGTTCAACTTATCAACTAATTTCTGAACAAGTTTAAATTTCGGAATTGCCATCCCAAACATAATTACAACAACACTTAATACAGCCACAACAGCAACGGCAATTGTCCACCCCATTGATGTTTCTGTATTTAATACTTTAATTACCCCACCAATACCTAAGATTGGTGCATAAAATACGATACGTAATAACATAATCATTAACATTTGAATTTGTTGAATGTCATTTGTTGTTCGTGTAATTAGGGATGCTGTTGAGAATTTATCAAATTCTGTATTCGAAAAACTTTCTACTCGCTTAAATACATCTCCACGAATTTTTCGTCCCATTCCTGCTGCAACTTTTGCCCCTAACAATGCAACAACAATAGTAGCTCCCATACTAACGAAAGCAATTAACAGCATCTTAGCGCCTTCTGTTAAAACGTATTTCGTTTGTAGATTATCTAAATCTACCCCTAACGTTTTGTACTCTCGTTGGACATATGATACTGCCGCTTGAGTTGTTAACGACTCAGGTAATTCTTTAAATTGTTTATCCGCTTGTTCTTTTATTTTGGCAACTTGCTCTGGCGGAATTTGAGTCGGATTTAAATTAGCTGGGCCTTCTTTCTTTAGCCCTTCTAATAATAAAACTGGCTCAGCAAAAATAAGATTTAACTTTTCTATTTCTTTTTTATTTTTTGTTTGTAAGACATAAAGAGGTTCATCACGAAGAAGTGGATACTTATCGACCAACTTTTCATACTCTTTATTTGATACTTCCCCTTTTTTAATTAAATCGTAATGATCTAATACTTCTTTTTTATCTTTGTCATCCATAAAATACGTAATCTTTTCTAATTCTGTTTCACGTATTGCTTTTGGAACTGCATTCTCTACCCCGCTTTGTTGAATACCGACATTGACGATATTAGACATATAATCAGGCAGTGATAAGTCACTCACTGCTTGAACCAATAGCAGCATGATAATTGCAATAACAGAACCAATATATGGACGTGTATATTTCATTATTTTCAACATCTTTTTTGTCCTTTCTTCTCGTTTATTTCATTTTCTTACATCTACTGAAATACTGCATTTATATTACCACGGTAATATAAATATGTAAATCTATCTATAGTATTATTTGAAAAATAGCCAAAAACTATGTTACCCTATTAATAGAGAAGAATATTGGAAGGAGACAAGCATTTTGGCTCAAAAAAGTAATAACACGAAAAAAAATATTATTACTGTTGCCCTTCAATTAATTAAAGAGCGCGGTTATGATCACGTAACACTAAATGACATTTGCAAAGCTGCAGCTATCTCGAAGCATACCTTTTATTACTATTTCCCATCAAAAGAGGCATTATTATTAGATTTTTTTACAATTCCTCGAGATATCACGACTAGCAAATTAAGTTCTTTATTGGAAACGGAACATTATTTTGATCAATACTGGCAGTTATTAGAACCTATGTTAGATTTCTGTGTTGAGAGTGGGTTAGAAGTTACAAAGCGGATTCTTATTGCTAACATTGGGAGAGAAATTGGTACCTTTAGCAAACCAGAAATGGAACATGATTTAATGAAAGTAGAAATGCATCTTATTAAAAAAGCACAAGAAGCAGGTGAAATCCGTAATCCAAATGATCCAATGGCACTATTATGGACAGCCAAAATGCAATTGTTCGGTGTTTTATCTGGATGGTGCATGACAAATGGCAAATTTGATTTAAAATTTGACCTACGTACGGGGCTAGAAACAACCTTTGATGTCATTCCATCGATACGAAAAGGCAATTTTGAAGTAATGAAGGC
>JBJEFI010000092.1:0-24058 GCA_051873875.1 Bacillaceae bacterium
TTCACTTTCAAATGTATTTAGGATTAAAACATATTGAACCATTTGTAGAAGATGCCGTTGAACAAATGAAAAGAGATGGAATAGAGGAAGCTGTTAGTATTGTATTAGCACCTCATTATTCCACATTTAGTGTAAAGTCTTATAACGGAAGGGCAATAGCAGCAGCAGAAAAACTTGGAGGATTAACAATTTGTCCAATTGAAAGCTGGTATGAAAACAAAACGTTCATTCAATATTGGACAGAAGAGGTAGCAAGCACCTTCTTTAAAATGAGTGAAGAGGAAAAAGAGAAGGCAATTGTTATTTTCTCTGCTCATAGTTTACCAGAAAAAATATTATTAACTGGTGACCCTTATCCAAACCAATTACAAGCAACAGCTGATGCTATTGCAAAAAACAGCGGCATTAAGCATTACACAATTGGATGGCAAAGTGCAGGGAATACAGGTGAACCTTGGATTGGACCGGATGTTCAAGATTTAACAAGAGATTTATATAAACAGGGCTACCGTACGTTTGTATATTGTCCAGTTGGTTTCGTATCGGATCATTTAGAAGTATTATATGACAATGATGTGGAGTGTAAAGTAATTACAGAGGAGCTACAAGCTACTTATTATCGACCAGCGATGCCAAATAGCAATCCATTGTTTATTCGTGCATTAGGAGAAGAAGTACTTGCAAAATATGAATTAACACATAAAGAAAATATGCAAACAACATAGTGTATACGAATGAGGGGGGAGGAATATGAATAATAAACGAGTTGTCGTAATCGGTGGGGGAATAACTGGATTAACGACTGCATATCGTTTGCAAAAGGAAATGAAAGAGAAAGGAATTCAAGGGGAAGTTTTGCTAGTCGAAGCATCTACAAAATTAGGTGGAAAGATTCAAACGGTGAGACGAGATGGATTTGTTATTGAACGTGGACCGGATTCTTTTCTTGAACGAAAGCAAAGTGCAGTGAAATTAGTGAAAGAATTAGGGCTAGGGGATCAATTAGTGAATAATGCAACAGGTAAATCCTTTGTTTTATTACACAATAAGATGTATCCAATTCCAGAAGGTTCTAATATGGGAATACCAACAAAGATAGCCCCCTTCATTTTTTCTGGTTTATTTTCACCAGCAGGAAAAATCAGAGCAGGTTTTGACTTCATTTTACCAAAAGACAAAGGTAATCAAGCCGATCAATCGCTTGGCACATTTTTTAGAAGACGCTTTGGTGATGAGGTAGTTGAACATTTAATTGAACCACTATTATCTGGTATTTATGCTGGAAATATTGATGAAATGAGCTTAATGGCTACCTTCCCAAACTTTTATGCGGTGGAACAAAAATATGGAAGTATTATCCGTGGATTACGAACAATGTCAGATGGAAAGACACAGAAAAAGGGCCCTAAAAAAGGGATATTTATGACATTGAAAGGTGGTCTAACTACATTAGTAGGGGCCTTGCGGGATGAACTTGATGAAAATATGATTTTACGAGGTACGAAAATTTGTAAAATCGAAAAAGTAAACAATGGCTACGATTTATATTTAGCTTCAGGAGATAAAATTTATGCGGATATTGTCGTTGTTGCAACGTCGCATAAAACATTGCCAGTTTATTTTTCGGATCATGATTTCTTTAACATGTTTGAATCGATTCCGTCTACTTCTGTTGCCAACGTTGGTCTAGCTTTTAAAGAAAGTGATATACAAAAAATAGCAAATGGTACAGGATTTGTAGTTTCTAGAAAAAGTGAATATACCTTTACTGCTTGTACGTGGACAAATAAAAAATGGCCCCATACAACACCAGAAGGGTATGCCTTGTTACGTTGCTATTTAGGAAAACCAGGAGATGAATTAATTTTAGATTCATCGGATGAGGAATTAGTAAACATTGCTTTAAATGATTTAAGACAAGTAATGGATATTAATGTAGAGCCGCTCTTTTCCGTTGTTACTCGTTGGAAGGAAGCAATGCCACAATATACAGTAGGGCATAAGGAACGTTTAGCGGCAATGCATGAATATGTAAATAAAAATCTACCAGGTATTTTTATAGCTGGAAGTTCATATGAAGGTACAGGTCTTCCTGATTGTATTAGTCAAGGAGAAAAAGCTGCTGCAAATATTATTAAATATATAGAGGAACAACAACTTGTTTCTCAATCATAAAAACAGAGGGTTATATTAGAAGTGCTAATATAGCCTTTTTTGATGAAAGAAAAAGAAATTGTGTCCTTTTTTTCTGTTTCTTTTTTTAGAGTATTTGTATTGTCCTATTTTATTATGGTAATCTACTAGGAGAATAGTATGATGGAGGTTTCGGTAGTGAGTATTGATCGAAAACAATGGATTTTAGAAGGAGCAAAAGAAGCTTTTTCTAGTTATGGATATAAGGCAACAACAATGGATAATGTTGCTAAAATTGCTAAAGTGGGCAAAGGAACGATTTATTTATATTTCAAAAGTAAAGAAGAGTTATTTTCAGCGATTATTGAAGAACATGTCAAAGAAATGATTAGCCTTGCAAAAAGTGTTATTTCACCAGGGAAATCATTTTTTGAAAATGCAAATAGTGCACTATATGCTGTTTTAGATTTTCGTATGCAACAAAAATTTGCATTAAAATTATTAGAAGAGCAGCGTGAATTTGGAACAAGAGCGGTAAACGAGGCAATGAAAACAATTGATGATGCCATTGTATCTTTTATAAAAGAAAAAATTGAATTGGCAATTGAACGTGGTGAATTAAAAGAATGCAATCCAGAAATTACAGCTTTTGTCTTATTGAAATTATATATTGCTCTTATTTATGAATGGGAACAAACAAGAGAACCGTTAACAAAAGAAGATATGGCTAATTTATTTGAACTGTACTTTATAACTGGGATTAAAAAAAGTTAAAGCTATAAATAAATAATATTTTGCAAAATGTTTCCATAAACTGATATAATATGTATTATAATCAGAAAACGTTTACATATGTGCGTGTTTTATCCATGGGGGGTGGAAGAGGTGGCAACAATTGAGGATGTTGCAAAATTAGCTGGTTTGTCACGTACAACTGTTTCAAGAGTTATGAATAATCATCCGTACGTATCGGAAGAAAAGAAGAAACGTGTCAAACAAGCTATGGAAGAATTAGGATTTGTACCAAATTCAGCTGCAAGACGATTACGAAATCAAAAGACGGAAATTATTGCAGTATTAGTTCCAAGAGTAACGAATCCATTTTTTAGTAAATTAATAGAATCACTAGAGATGAAAGCGTCGGAAAGAAATTATTGTTTAATCATTTGCCAAACCCATTATAATCCCCAAAAAGAGTTAGATTACATTGATTTACTGAGAACAAAGCAAGTAGACGGTATGATAATTTGTTCGATGTTAAATAAATGGGAAGCGCTTGAACCAGCATTGGATTATGGACCAATTATCTTTTGTAATGAATTTGATGAAAGTATTGAAGCACCAGGAGTACGCTTCAATCAAGTTCAAGGAGCGTATATAGCTGTTCAACATTTAATTAAGCAAGGTCATTCTAGAATGGTATTTTGTAGTGGACATGTGAATACGAATATTGCAAAACAACGTGAGGTAGGTATTTTAAAAGCACTTCACGAGGGTGGCTTATTATTATCTGACCAAACGTTTATTTCAAATGCCTATGAGTTAGAGGATGGCTATAATATTTTTCATCAATGGAGTAAATTATCCCCAAAACCAACTGCAATTTTTGCAGGTGGAGATGAGATTGCAGCAGGAATTATTATGGAAGCAAAGCGAAATGGGGTTTCGATTCCAGAGGAATTAGCTGTTGTCGGCTTTGATAATCAGGCAATTTCAATTATTTCTCAACCGGCAATTACAACAATTGATCAACCAGTTCATTTGTTAGCAAATAAAGTAATTGAGATTATGATTGAAAAGATTAAATCGAAAAATTACCATGAAAAAGAAATTTATGAGTTTGATTTAGAACTAATTGAACGGGAATCCACAAAGGAAATGGTACAAATGGAAGAGATCTGATAAGGGTCTCTTTTTTATGAAAGCGTTTATTAAAAAATGATATGAATTTCTTAAATAGAAAAATTATTTTGTAGCACAATCCATATTATTACATTTGTAAGATTGACAAATATCTTACTAATATATATTATTAAAAGTCCTCCCCAACAATTATGTTTGGGCTAGGAAATAGTGATAAGTTCGTTCGTAGAAAGGATGAATAGTATGAATAAAGAGCTATTAATGGAAAGTGCACGTAAGGTGAAAGAAAATGCATACGCACCTTATTCTAAATTCTCAGTTGGAGCAGCATTATTACTAAAAGATGGTACTGTAATTAATGGCGTAAATGTGGAAAATGTTTCATTCGGTGCAACAAATTGTGCAGAAAGAACAGCTATTTTCGCAGCAATAGCAAACGGGTATAAGAAAGGCGATTTTCAGGCTATAGCTATCGCAGGTGATACAGAAGATTTTCTTCCACCTTGCAGTATTTGCAGACAAGTTATGGCAGAATTTTGTTCACCTAATATGCCGGTTTATTTAACGAATGAGAAAAAAGATATATTAGAATTGACTTTAAGAGAATTATTACCTTACGCTTTTACAGATTTAGAGATGTAAAGGCAAGGATAGATACAAATTGAATAAAATTTATGCGTAATTCAATGAAGAAAGGACCACTTAATTGTGGTCCTTTTTATTTCAATCATGAATTTGAAACAGAACATAATAAAAGAAAAAGACCGATATAATCGGTCTTCAAAAGAAACTTTTATCATGCAAGCGGGGGTAGAATTGCTTACATCATATTGAACTGTTTTATTTTCGGGCAATTAAAATAAAACAGGAGTTCACTTAAATTTTGTTGCAAGTTTCGCATTTGTTTGTATAGCACTCATGTTGTTCATGCATTGATTTTCCACATGTTGTGCATTTTTTTGGAGGTAATGTTTTTAAAAATTCAGACATCTTCATTAACATATTCCCATCTCCCATATCGGTTTATATTACATATTGTATTAACACAGAGTAGATTTGTCAACTCTGTTTTATAACAAAATTAAAAAAATAATGAAAATAAAAACAGGATAAGCTATAGTTAAAGAAGAAAGATGAAAGGAGAAAAAGAAATGAAAGTAACTGTACTTGGTTTTTGGGGAGGGTATCCAGAAAAAGCAGAAGCTACATCTGGTTATTTATTTGAACATGATAACTATCGCTTACTTGTTGATTGTGGTAGTGGTGTGTTGGCCCAATTACAAACATATATCTCGATTGAACAAATTGATGCAGTCATTCTTTCTCATTATCATCATGACCATATTGCTGATGTTGGTGTTCTTCAATATGCAAGACAAATTCGTTCATTAAATGGAGTAGAGATGAGCGAACTTCCTATTTATGGACATGGAAATGATAAATTGAATTTTAATCATTTAACAGTGGCGCCTTATACAAAAGGAATTGCTTATGATCCAGAAGAAGCATTAAAAATAGGGCCATTTACAATTACGTTCTTAAAAACAGTCCATCCTGTTGAATGTTATGGAATGCGAATTACTGCAGGAGAACATACTGTTACATATACAGCTGACTCTAGTTATTTAGAGGAGCTACCAGCATTTGCAAAAGATAGTGATGCATTAATTGTCGACTGTAATGGTTACGCAGATCAAGATATGAAAAAAGCTGGTCATATGAATAGTACAGAATGTGGAAAATTGGCTGCAAAGTCGCATGTAAAAACATTAATCCTTTCTCATTTACCTCATTTTAGAATGACAGAAGATTTAGTAGTAGAAGCAATGAAAGAGTTTGATGGGAAAGTGTTACTAGCAAAAACAGGACTAGAGATTCATTTTTAATGAATTCAAAAGAAGATAGCTTATAAGCTATCTTCTTTTTTGATGTTACACGTTGAATAATATTCTTCCCCTTCGTTCTATACGAAAACAAGTGACAACCACTTGTGAATGAATTGCCATTCATAATAATTGCAATGTCCTAAAGACTTACTTATAATTGTTTTGTAGTCTAAATGTTCAGAATTGTCGGGAGAAGGGGGATAAGAATGAATTTATTACAAAGTTTACAAGTTACTTCTCAAAGTCATCAAGACAAAATCGCATATGTATTTCAAGACAAACCAACAACGTATGGGGAGTTAGGGACATACGTATCCATGTTTGCAGGTGGGTTAGCAAATTTGGGAGTAAAAAAGGGAGACCATATTGCATTAATTCTTGGAAATTCACCACATTTTATTATCGGTTTATACGGTGCTTGGCGATTAGGGGCAACAGTTATTCCGATTAATCCTTTGTATACGCCAGAAGAAATTGCCTATATTTTAAACAATGGAGATGTAAATACAATTGTTACATTTGATGTATTAGTACCTCTTGTTCAAAAAATGGCAGCTAGCATTCCAAATGTTAAAAATATAATTGCTTGTGAGACCTCAACAGATAGTCATCAAGAACTGCCACAAATTCCAAACATAAAAATGAAAACGTTTACTGAGTTGATAAAATTAGGAACAACAGTACCTCCAGTATATGAAGCAGAACCAGATGATGTTGCGGTTATTTTGTATACATCTGGAACAACTGGAAAACCAAAAGGTGCGATGTTAACGCATAAAAATTTATATAGCAATGCAAGTGATGTTGCTGAATATTTACAATTTACCAATGAAGATCGAGTCATTGCAGCACTTCCAATGTTCCATGTTTTCTGTTTAACAGTTGTTGTAAATGCCTCTATTGTAAATGGGGCAACAATGTTAATTATGCCAAAATTTAGTCCACAGGAATTGTTTAGACTTGCTAATACGTATGAGGCAAGTATTTTTGCTGGCGTGCCAACGATGTATAACTTTGCTTTACAAGTTGGAAAACAAGCTGGATTAACATTATCAACGTTACGCTTATGTATTTCAGGTGGTGCGTCTTTACCAGTGGCATTATTGAAAGCGTTCGAAGAACAGTTTGGCGTTGCTGTTTCTGAAGGATATGGATTGTCAGAAGCATCTCCTGTAACATGTTTTAACCCACTTGATCGTCCAAGAAAACCAGGTTCAATTGGTCCAAGCATTATTAACGTGGAAAATAAAGTCGTTAATGAATTAGGCGAAGAAGTTCCTGTAGGAGAAGTTGGCGAATTAATTGTTCGTGGTCCAAACGTAATGAAAGGCTATTATAAAATGCCTGAAGATACAATGTCTGCAATTAAGGATGATTGGCTATATACAGGTGATTTAGCACGAATGGATGAAGATGGTTATTTCTACATCGTTGATCGTAAAAAAGATATGATTATTGTTGGGGGATATAATGTGTATCCAAGAGAAGTAGAGGAAGCATTGTATCATCATCCGGATGTATTAGAAACGATTGTATTAGGCGTTCCTGATGAAAACTTTGGAGAAGCTGTCGTTGCCTTCGTTGTTCCAAAAACAGATACATTAACAGAAGCGGAATTAATAGCTTATTGCAAAGAACATTTAGCGAAATATAAAATACCTGCTAAATTTGTCTTTATTGAAGAATTACCGAAAAATACAACAGGTAAAATTTTGAGAAGAGCACTACGAGACCAAATGCAAGAAGAAGTAGAATTATAATCTTCATTTTTAGAGATTGGTATTCATGTTAATCAAAACATGGATGCCAATCTCTTTTTGTTCTAAAAAAGACAACCTCTGCTATATATGATAAGGAGGGGGGCGAGCAATGCGTAAAATAATTATGAATACATTAGGGATATATATCATTTATAGTTTACTTGTTATCGTTTATTTGTATGTGTTAGCAGATACATCCATACCAAAGGAACTACAGGGCACAAATGCAGATCCAACAACGTTTATGTCACAAGCTCAAATTGACCAAGCACATACCTTTGCTACGTTAAAGAACTTGCTCTACTTTTTATCGCTACCATTTGATTGGATTTTGTATTTTCTATTGTTGGTAATCGGTTTTTCAAAGGGACTACAAAAAGGAATAGAGAAGGGAATTAAAAATAAACTTATCCAATTTCCCTTGTTTTTATTTTTCTTTTTATTTGTGGCAACACTTTTAGGAATGCCAATTGAATATATAGGCTATAAGTTATCACAGTCTTATGGGTTATCAACACAATCCTTACATAGCTGGATTAGAGAGTCTGTTATTGATTTTTGGGTAACATTTGCACTTTTGTTTATCGTATTTGGTGTTATTTATTGGCTAATGCAGAAAAAGAAAAAAAGCTGGTGGTTTTACACATGGCTTTTGTCTGTCCCTTTTACTTTATTTGTTATGTTTATTCAACCTGTTATTATCGATCCTTTATATAATGACTTTACACCAATTTATGATGAGCAGTTAGAAGAAAACATTCTTAATCTAGCAAAAAAGGCGGACATTCCTGCCGACCATGTCTATCAGGTTGATATGTCGAAGAAAACAAATACGATGAATGCTTATGTAACAGGAATTGGTTCAAATGCAAGAATAGTCTTATGGGATACAACGTTACAACAGTTAGGCAACCGGGAAATTTTATTTATTATGGCACATGAAATGGCACATTACGTAAAAAAACATATTTATTACGGTCTTGGCTTATCACTTATTCTTTCTTTTTTTGGCTTTGCGATTGTTAGTAAAGTGGTACAACAAGTTGTAAAGAAAGGATCTTTTTCATTACAAAAACAAGGAGAGTTTGCCACATTGCCGCTTATTTTGCTTATTTCTTCTATTCTTTCCTTTGGTGCTACTCCCTTTACAAATTACATTTCTCGTTATGAGGAGAGGGTTTCTGATTCCTATGCGTTACAATTAACAAAAGACAAGGAGGCAGCTACAGATGCTTTTCAAGCCCTTGTTCGAAATAGTTTAAGTGAAGTGAATCCACCAGCAGTAGTAAAATTTTTCCGTTATTCACATCCAACGATGATGGAGCGGTTATCTTACATTGAAAAATGGAAAAAGAAAGAATAGTGCGAAATTTGTCGAAAGAAAGAGTGTCATTTCCTCTTTTTTTTTGCGTAATCTGTTATATAATATAAAAGTGAAATAAGATAACTGTTTTATAACAAAGGGGTGGGGACATGGCAATTAATGTACTTGGTGCTGAATTAACGAATGAAGAAATAACAAACAAAGTATTAACAGAAGAAGCAATTTTATTTTTAACAAAGCTTCATGAGCAATTTGGAGAAAAAAGAAAAGCACTGTTACAGAAAAGAAAAGAAAGACACCAACGTTTTGATGGATCAGAAAAGCCAGACTTCTTAAAGGAAACAGCCTATATTCGTGAAGGGGATTGGAAAATTAAAAACGTACCGGCTGATTTACAAGACCGTCGCGTTGAAATCACTGGTCCGGTTGAGCGCAAGATGATTATTAATGCTCTTAATTCAGGAGCAAAAGTATTTATGGCTGACTTTGAAGATGCGAATGCACCTACTTGGGACAATGTCATAAAAGGTCAATATAATTTATACGATGCGGTTAGAGGAACGATTTCCTTTACAAACGAAAAAGGAAAAGAATACCGCTTAAACGAACAAGTTGCAACATTAATCGTTCGACCTCGTGGTTGGCATTTAGAAGAAAAGCACTTCTTAGTTGATGAAGAGCCAATGTCAGGAAGTCTATTTGATTTCGGACTATACTTCTTCCACAATGCGAAAGCACTTATTGAAAAAGGAAGTGGCCCATATTTTTATTTACCGAAAATGGAAAGCCATTTAGAAGCAAAATTATGGAATGAAGTGTTCGTTTATGCACAAGATTATCTAGGCATTCCACAAGGGACAATTAAATCAACTGTTTTAATTGAAACAATTTTAGCTGCTTTTGAAATGGATGAAATTTTATATGAGTTAAAAGATCATATCGTTGGCTTAAACTGTGGACGTTGGGATTACATTTTCAGTTACATTAAAATTCTAAAGCAACATCCAGAAGTAATTTTGCCAGACAGAGCAACTGTAACAATGACTGTACCATTTATGAGAACTTATTCTAAATTAGCAATTAAAACATGTCACAAACGTGGTGCTCATGCAATTGGTGGAATGGCAGCCCAAATTCCAATTAAAAATGATGAAGAAGCAAATAAACTTGCATTTGAAAAAGTGCGTTTAGATAAAGAAAGAGAAGCAACAGATGGTCATGATGGTACATGGGTGGCACATCCAGGATTAGTACCAGTTGCATTAAACGTTTTTAATGAAATCATGCCACAAACAAATCAAGTAGATAAACAATTAGATGATTTTAACCCAACAAGTGAACAGTTATTAGAAGTACCTGAAGGCGATATTACAGAAACAGGTTTGCGAATGAATATTTCTGTTGGTATCCAATACATTGCTTCTTGGTTAAGTGGAAGAGGTGCTGCACCAATTCATAACTTAATGGAGGATGTGGCAACAGCTGAAATTTCTCGTGCTCAAGTATGGCAATGGATTCATCATCCAAAAGGCATTTTAAAGGATGGACGTAAAGTAACATTAGAGCTTGTTCAACAATTAAAAGAAGAAGAATTACAAAAAATCAAAACAACAGTTGGTGAACAACGCTTTATTGATGATAGATACAAAGATGCAACAGCAATCTTTGATTCTTTAATTATTCCTGAAGAATTTAAAGAGTTTTTAACTTTACCAGGTTATGAGTATTTAAGCTAAATATAAAAAAGGATGGGAAGAAAAATGACAGATATTCGTGTAAATGCGTTAAAAGAAAATTGGGAAATGGATAGTCGCTGGAATGGCGTTGAAAGACCATATACTGCAGAAGAAGTTATTAAATTAAGAGGTTCAATTGACATTGAACATACATTAGCACGCCGTGGTTCAGAAAAATTATGGAATTCATTGCATACAGAAGATTATGTACATGCGTTAGGTGCATTGACAGGTAATCAAGCAGTACAACAAGCAAAAGCTGGTTTAAAAGCAATTTATTTAAGTGGATGGCAAGTAGCAGCCGATGCAAACCTTTCAGGTCATATGTATCCAGACCAAAGTTTATATCCTGCAAACTCAGTTCCAGCAGTAGTGAAACGAATTAATCAAGCATTACAACGTGCTGACCAAGTTCAACATATGGAAGGCGAAGGCGATGTAGATTATTTCTTACCAATCGTTGCTGATGCTGAAGCTGGTTTTGGTGGACAATTAAACGTATTTGAATTAATGAAAGGGATGATTGAGTCAGGTGCTGCAGGTGTTCACTTTGAAGATCAATTATCTTCTGAGAAAAAATGTGGTCATTTAGGTGGTAAAGTATTATTACCAACACAAACAGCGATTCGTAACTTAATTGCTGCACGTCTTGCTGCTGACGTAATGGGTACACCAACAATTATCGTTGCTCGTACAGATGCAGATGCTGCAGATTTAATTACAAGTGATATTGATGACCGTGACCAAGAATTCTTAACTGGTGAACGTACAGCAGAAGGATTTTATCGTACAAGAGCTGGTATTGACCAAGCAATCGCTCGTGGCTTAGCTTATGCGCCATATGCAGACTTAGTATGGTGTGAAACATCTGAACCAAACTTAGAAGATGCTCGTCGTTTTGCAGCAGCAATTCATGAGAAATTCCCAGGAAAATTATTAGCATATAACTGCTCTCCATCTTTCAACTGGAAGAAAAAATTAAGTGATGAAGAAATTGAAGTGTTCCAAAAAGAAATCGGTAAATTAGGATATAAATTCCAATTCGTTACATTAGCTGGTTTCCATGCATTAAACTTCAGCATGTTCGAATTAGCTCGTAAATATCGTGATCGTGGAATGGGCGCTTATTCTGAGTTACAACAAGAAGAGTTTGCAAGCGAACAATATGGTTATACAGCAACTCGTCATCAACGTGAAGTAGGAACAGGTTATTTCGATGAAGTATCACAAGTTATTACAGGTGGTACATCTTCTACAACAGCATTAAAAGGCTCTACAGAAGAAGCACAATTTACAAAGTAAAAGGAAACTATGATTAGTAGAAATGTATTTTCACCCTTACAAATAGTGTTAAAATAAGATAAATAGTAAAAATAAAAATCTTGTCACGATTTAATTGAATTGTGACAAGATTTTTTATTTATTTTAACTATTATGTTAAAAAATAAAATGTAAGCGTTTTAAATGTTATCATTATACCATAAAGGAAGAAATTTCTAAAAATGGAGGTAGTTAAATGGAAGCAACGATTGAATCAAAGAAAGAGTTAGTAATGGATTATTACATTATTGGTGATGATACGATGATGATTGCGGCTGTTACAACGGAGGGGGGAAAAGTTATATCACGAGTGTATGAAAAAGAAAGAGATTTTATTGTCACGTTGTCCCCTTTAAAACTAATTATGAATAGTTGTAGGCATTATGGTTCTACATTTCGAGGTAGGATAGAGCGAGCCAAAGAAGTAACTGGCTACACATATAAAACACCTATTGCTTTAAAATTATCAAATTCCTTATTTTTCTTTCCTACTCACTCTGCTTCTAATAAAAAATGCATATGGGTATCTCATGCTTGGATTAAAGAATTTCGAGAAGATTCTAATTCAAAGGCAGTAATAGTTTTCAAGAATGAGATAATGTTTAGTATGCCAGTTTCTGTTTCTTCATTAAAAAATCAATTTCTACGAACTATTCATTTACGCATGCTTATTGAAAATCAACCACTTCATAAAAACATAGAGTTAATGGACAATTTCATTATAAAAGAATTTATTAAAAAAATAGATTAAATTGAAAAAAATAGTATATTATAAACTTTTTATGGGTTTTTTTGAATATTATATCATATAATAGAGGTATTAAACGGGTTGCTGTTGTATTTAAAAAAGGAAGAATGAAAGAAGGAACAAATATGTTAGATGGTCAGTATAAAGAATATTTTACAGCAGAGTATTTAAAGCATCTACTAGATAGCTATCATGCATTTGGACCGATTATTGGAATTAGTCTTCCTTTTATTGAAGCCTTTTTACCATTTTTGCCTCTTGTTGTATTTGTTGTGGCAAATGCTTCTGCATTTGGATTGCTAAACGGATTTATTTACTCCTTAACTGGATCTTGTCTCGGGGCGGTTCTTCTTTTTTACATCATAAGAAGATTTGGGCAAAAAAGATTTTTTTCTTTTTTAAACACACATGTAAAAGTGCGAAAAACGATAAATTGGATTGAACGACATGGGTTTGGACCAATCTTTCTTCTTTTTTGTTTCCCATTTACACCTTCTGTTTTAATCATCATTGTAGCAGGGCTATCTAGAGTAAGTATCATACAATTTTTGTTAGCGCTTGTTCTTGGAAAAACAGTTATGATTTTTACAATTAGTTTTATTGGACAGGACATTACATCTTTTTTCCATAGTCCATTAAAAACAATTATAGTAATTGCGAGTATGGGGTTATTATGGTTAGGCGGAAAAGGGTTAGAACGTAAATTTAATCTCAACAAATAAGAAAAATAGTTCATTTCTGAAGGAATGGAGAATAATAGGGATGCGTGAGAATAAGGGGAAAAAAAGATTACAATGGTTAAAAACAATTTTATTGGGTGTTTTTTTAGCTACTTTATTTCGAATGTTCTTTTTTTCAACGTATATTGTAAACGGAGAATCCATGTTGCCAACGTTACGTGAAGGCAATTTATTAGTTGTAAACAAGATTAAATATGTAATAGGAGATATTGAACGCTTCGATGTAATCGTCTTTCATGCCAATGAGAAAGAAGATTATGTAAAACGAGTTATTGGATTACCAGGGGATGAAATTACATATAAAGAGGACGTTCTTTACGTGAATAATAAGCCAGTAAAGGAACCATATTTGAATAAAAGTATTGAGAAACAAAAAGAGAAGCCCTATACAAAGAATTTCACCCTAGAAGAATTGACTGGAGAAAAACGGGTTCCAGAAGGATATTTATTCGTTGAAGGGGATAATCGAGTCAAAAGTTGGGATAGCCGTCATTTTGGATTTATTCCAATTGACCATGTCGTTGGAAAAGTTAATCTACGATATTGGCCAATTAATCAATTTACAACAAACTTTTAGTTTAGAAGCATGAAGGAAACTTCATGCTTTTTTGTTTAAAAGAGAAGGATGAATGATAAAAATAAGTATGATAGAATAAGTATACGAACTTATGTGCGTGAAGAGGAGGACGATTGAATGGCGTTACAATTTATATTAGGTCGTAGCGGAACGGGTAAGACAACCTATTGTTTAAATGAAATAACGGAAGCCGTTTTAAATGAACCAATTGGAAATAATATTGTATATATTTGTCCAGAACAGATGACGTTTCAGATAGAACGATCTTTAGCTAAGTCGAGCGGAAGTATTCGAGCTGGTGTGTTTAGTTTTACACGTTTAGCATGGAAAGTCTTTCAAGAGGTTGGCGGAATTACACGCATTCATTTAGATAATCAAGGTATTGAAATGATGCTTCGAAAAGTAGTAGAAGGCCAAAAGGAACAATTGAAAGTATATGAGCGAGCAATTGAACAAAGTGGATTTTACACACAGTTAGCCCAAATGATTGAAGAGTTTAAACAAAATGGTGTTAGTGTTGAATCTCTTAGTATGCTTTCGGAACAAACAAACAATGAATTATTAAAGTTAAAGCTACATGACCTGTCGCTTATTTATCGTGAGTATGAACAAGCAATGACAGGAAAGTATGTTGATTCCAAAGATTATTTAAGGCTGTTAATGGAAAAAATACCCCAATCTACTTTTTTAAAAGAAGCAACGATTTATATTGATGGCTTTCATTCTTTTTCTTTGCAAGAAATAGAGGTTATTTTGGCCTTGCAAAAAGTATGTAACGACATGAAAATCATCTTAACATTAGAGCCAAATGCAATAAAGGAATATTCTTTATTCCATTTGACTGGGACAACATATGAAAGAATTGAGCGATTAACAAGAGAAAATGGAGTAACGATTGAAGAACCGCTGCTTTTTTCAACAGTTAAACGATTTGAGACCACGAATTTAAACCATTTAGAACAGCATTTTGAACGAAGACCAGTTATTACTGCCTATGAAGATGGTGCGATTCATTTTACATTGGCACAAAATTTTCGTGGGGAAATTGAAAAAATTGCGCGGGAAATATGTCGATTAGTAGAAGAGGAAAAGGTAAGATATCGAGATATTTCCATTATGGCTCGTAATATAGGCGACTATATGGATTTATGTAGAACAATTTTTAAAGATTATCGCATTCCATTTTATAGTGATGAAAAGAAAAAAATGATTCATCATCCATTTATTGAATGTATCTTATCAACTTTTGAAGTGTTAGAAAGCAATTGGCGTTTAGATGCAGTGTTTCGAATGTTAAAAACAGGTATTTTTCTTGAAGGAGCAATCGATGACATTGATTTATTAGAGAATTACTGTTTGGCATATGGAATTAAAGGAAGTAAATGGACAAAGCAAGAACCATGGGAATACAATCGTTATGGATTGAAAACAGCAACAAAAACAACGGAAGAAAGACAGAAAGAAGAAGTGCTTAACGACTTACGAAATCGTATTACAACACCTCTTGTTGCGCTTCAAAAGAAAATGAAAAAAGCAACCAATGTAAAAGAAATGTGTTTTGCTTTATATACGTATTTTGAAGAAATGAAGTTTGCCAATAAATTAGAGCAACTGGCAGTACAAGCAGAAGAACAAGATGAAATACTTATTTCGAAAGAACATATACAAGCATGGGAAAAAACGATTGGGCTTCTAGAGCAGTTAGTAGAAATGCTTGGAGAAGAACAAGTTTCTTTCAAAACATTTATGAACGTATTACGTACAGGATTAGAAGGGTTAGAATTTACTACAGTGCCATCTTCATTAGATGAAGTAATCATTGCCAATATGGATCATTCTCGAATAGAAGAAACAAAGTATTTATTTTTACTAGGAATAAATGAAGGTGTTATTCCATCAGTTCGAAAAGAGGAAGGAATGTTTTCTGATGAAGATAGAGAAAGACTACAACAATTAGGAGTTGAAGTAAATCCAACAGCAAAGCAACGCTTATTAGATGAAGAATTTATTTTTTATATGGCCTGTGTTCGTCCATCTAAAGGACTTTATCTTTCTTGTTCATTAGGTGATAGTGAAGAAAAAGCATTATTTCCATCCGCTTTTTACAAGCGAATGAAAGAGATGTTTCCAATCATCGAAGAGGTGTATGTATCTAATGATTTATTAGCAACAAGTGAAGCAGATGTGTCCCTTGTTACAAGAGAAATTCCAACTTTTTCATTGTTAATGGAAAAATTAACGTTATATAAAGACAAGAAAATTGAGATGTCCTTTTGGTGGGATGTTTATAACTATTATATTAAAAAAGAAAATAATGAGTTTTATCGTTTTATTTTGCAAAGTCTCTTTTATCAAAATAAGACAAAGCCATTAGAAGAAGTGATAAGTACAGAATTGTATGGGGAAGAAATCGTAGGAAGTGTTTCACGAATAGAGCAATTTAATAGCTGTCCATATGCTCATTTTGCTAATCATGGTTTAAAATTGCGAGAACGAGATGTCTATAATTTAGAAGCACCAGCCATTGGACAACTCTTCCATGATGCATTGAAAAAGGTAACAGATACATTATTAGAAAATAACTATACGTGGGCAGATTTAACACGAGAAATGTGCCAGCAATTAGCTGTACAAGCAATCGAAGAAATTGCACCACAAATTCAAAGAGAAATTTTGTTAAGTTCAAATCGCTATCAATATATTAAACATAAGCTTCAGCAAATTATCTATCGTGCAACAGTTATATTAGCAGAACAAGGAAAAAATAGTGGTTTTACGCCAATTGGCTTAGAAGTTCCTTTTGGTGAAAATGAAAAAATTCCATCTCTCCGCTTTCAACTACCAAATGGACGGAGAATGGGATTAGTTGGTCGAATAGACCGAGTAGATAAAGCTCAAACGGAAAATGGTTCTTACTTAAGAATTGTCGATTATAAATCAACGAGTAAAGACTTAGATTTAGCAGAAGTATATTATGGATTGTCGTTACAAATGTTAACGTATTTAGATATTGCAGTTACTCATTCTAGATCATGGATTGGAGAACGTGTTACGCCAGCGGGTGTGTTATATTTCCATGTTCATAATCCAATGTTAGATATTGCAAAGATGATGAAGGAGGAGTTGCCTTCTGAAAGTATGATTGAAAGTGAGCTATTAAAACGATTTAAAATGAAAGGACTTGTCCTTGCAGATGAAGAAACAGTTCGCTTAATGGATACAACGTTACAAACAGGGTATTCCGATATTATCTCTGTCGGCTTAAAAAGAGATGGTGGCTTTTATTCTGCTTCCTCCGTTGCTTCTTTAGAAGAGTTTAATAAGTTAACAAATCATGTTCGCAACAATTATATAGAAGTAGGAACGAAGATTACGGAAGGAAATATTTCCGTAGAACCATATAAATATAAAAATAAAGTACCTTGTACGTTTTGTAATTATAAATCTGTTTGCCAATTTGATGATACGTTAGGTGCGAATAAGTATCGTGTTTTAAAACCATATAGTAGAAAAGAAGTACTTGAACTACTAGAAGAAGAGGAGGGAGCGGACAATGGAATTATTACCGAAACCGAGTGATGTCAAATGGACGGATGACCAGTGGAAGGCCATTGTAGCAACTGGAAAAGATATTCTTGTTGCCGCGGCAGCTGGTTCAGGAAAGACAGCTGTGTTAGTAGAACGGATTATCAAAAAGCTGTTAGCAGAAGAAAACCCAATTGACGTTGACCGCTTGTTAATTGTGACATTTACGAATGCAGCGGCACAAGAAATGAAAAGTAGAATAGGCGAAGCAATTGAAGAGGAATTAAAGAAAGATCCAACTTCCACTTATTTACGTAAACAATTGCTACTATTAAATCGTGCATCCATCTCTACATTGCATTCTTTTTGTTTAGATGTTATTCGAAAATATTATTATTTAGTTCAATTGGATCCTAGTTTTCGTATTGGAAATGAGACAGAAGTGCAATTAATTATTGAGGAAATAATGGAAGATTTATTAGAAGAACAATATGGAAGTGAAGATCCAGCACGCTTTTTTGCACTTGTAGATAGTTACACGAGTGACCGAAATGATAGCGCTATTCAAGGGATGGTTTTAAAACTATTTAATGATTCACGTGCTCATCCTTCTCCAACAAAATGGTTACATGCTTTAGCAAAGTCATATGATGTGGAAAATAAGGGGATTGAAGATATTGTTTATTTTGATGTGTTATTAAAAGATGTAAAACTTCAATTAGAAGGCGTTATGGAGAAACTTCAAATGGCGATACGCCTTGCATCTTCTCCCCTTGGTGCTGAAAAAAGAAGGTTGACGATTGAGCAAGATTTAGCGGTAGTAATGCCTATTAGTGAAAACATTTCCTCTTGGAAAACTGTTTATGAAATGATGAAAGTGGCTTCTTTTTCTAAGTTAGCTTCTGTTAGTAAAAAAGATATTTTAGATGAAGCGTTGGATAATCGAATAAAAGAGCTTCGTAAAAGTGCAATTGATGACTTTAAAAAAATAAAAGAGGCTTATTTCACCAGAACGCCAAATCAATATATAAAAGATTTAGAAAAGATAAAACCTCATGTCGATATATTGGTTCAATTAGTAGAACAGTTTTCAGAGCGATTTGAACTAGCTAAAAAGGAAAAAGCAATGGTTGATTTCTCTGATTTAGAGCATTATTGTTTACGTATTTTTGAGGAAAATCCAGAGGTAGCAAAGGAGTACAAAGCAAAATTTGAAGAAGTGCTTGTGGATGAATACCAAGATACGAATGGCGTTCAAGAGGCAATTTTAAAACACGTAACAAGAAATGAATTTGGTCATGGAAATATGTTTATGGTTGGAGACGTAAAACAGTCCATTTATGGTTTCCGTTTGGCAGAACCTCAATTATTTCTTGATAAGTATAAACGATATGATGTAGAAGGACGAGGAGAAGGGTTACGAATTGATTTAAACCAAAATTTCCGTAGTCGTCAAGAAGTGTTAGATGCAACTAATTTTATTTTTAAGCAAGTAATGGATGAACGTGTTGGTGAAATTTATTACGATGATGCGGCGGAATTAAAATTAGGAAATCGAGATTATGCTGAATCAAATTTGGTTGATACAGAGTTTGTTGTTATTACAAAGCAGTGTGCAGAAGATACCAATGAAGAAAAAGATGAAATAGTTTTAGATTATGAAGAATTAGAAACAGTTCAAATGGAAGCAAGGTTTATTGCAACAAAAATTAAGGAATTAGTAGAAGGAAAATTTCAAGTATACGATAAAACAATTAAAGCAAATCGTCCCCTTCTTTATCGTGATTGTGTTATTTTATTGCGATCAATGCCATGGGCAACGCAAATAATGGAGGAATTTAAACAAATTGGTATTCCTCTTTATGCTGAGGTAACAGGAGGGTATTTAGAATCAACGGAAATTGCTATTATGCTTAATTTATTGCGTATTATTGATAATCCGCATCAAGATATTCCCCTTGCCTCTGTACTCCGTTCACCTATTGTTCGCTTGAGTGATAGTGATTTAGCTCAAATTCGAATTGAACATCGAAAAGGAAGCTTTTATGATGCTGTCGTTACTTTTAGTAAAGAAGGAAAAGCGAAAAGGCAAGTAGAGTTATTTTTAAATCAACTGAAAAAATGGCGACAACAAGCACAATCTGAATCATTAGGAGAATTTATATGGCGATTGTTTCGAGAAACAGGCTATTATGACTTCGTAGGTGGATTAGCTGGTGGTAAACAAAGACAAGCAAACTTACGCATGTTATATGAACGTGCCCGTCAATTTGAGCATACATCTTTTCGAGGATTATATCGTTTCTTACGATTTATTGAACGATTAGAGGAACGTGGAGAAGATTTAGCGCCAGCTAAAACAATTAATGAACAAGAAAATGTTGTTCGATTGATGACCATTCATAAAAGTAAGGGACTAGAGTTTCCTGTTGTATTTGTTGCTGGATTAAATCGCCAATTTAATAAACAAGATTTAAATGAAAAGTACTTATTGCATCGGGAATATGGCTTTGGTGCCAAGTATATTGATCCTAACTTACGAATTACCTATCCATCCATTGCTTATCACGCCATTAAAAGTGTGAAAAAAGCCGAGTTAATTGCCGAAGAGATGCGTGTATTATATGTTGCATTAACACGAGCAAAAGAAAAGTTATTTTTAGTTGGGACTGTTTCCGATGGAGAGAAAGCAATTGGAAAATGGCAACAAATTGGGGATACCCCGTCCTGGTTATTACCAGACTATATTCGATCAAATGCTAAATCTTATTTAGAATGGATTGGACCTGCTTTAATTCGTCATCAGCATAGTATTTCCTTTGTGAATGCTGAAATTGCTTCACCAAGCTTTGTGCAAACACATGATGCAAAATTTAAAATGATGCTTGTTTATGGGGCAGAGTTACAAGGAGAATTAGAGAAAGAAGAAGAGCGGAATGAACGATTAGAAGCAATTCGAACTGGAAAAGAAGTAGATGAGCATACGTCTCTACAAGAAACAATTGAGAAAAGTCTTAATTGGACCTATGGTCATCACATAGCTACTATTAGTCGTGCGAAGCAATCCGTTTCGGATTTAAAACGTTTAAGTCAAAAACTAGAAGCAGATGAACGTGTTTTTTCAAGGAATGGCCAACGTATAACTTTACCGCGTCCACGTTTTATGGAGGCAAAAAAAATAACAGCTCCTGAACGAGGGACTGCAATGCATGCGGTTATGCAGCATCTTAATTTGCGACAACAATTAACAGCAGAAGATGTTGTAGAAGCATTGGCAACAATGGTAAATAAAGAATTATTAACAGAAGAAGAAAGTAAAAGTATTTTAATTGATGAAATTGTTGCCTTTAGTGAAAGTGAATTAGGAGAGCGTATTCGAAATGCGAAACATATTCATAAGGAATTACAATTTGCGATGATGATAGATGGAACAAGGATAAATAGAGAATTAGAAGAGGAAGAAGTTTTTGTTCAGGGGATTATGGACTGTGTACTTGAAGAAGAGGATGGGCTTGTTCTGATTGATTATAAAACAGATACAATGTTGCTATTAAATGAAAAAGAAAAAGAGGAACGAGAAGCAATATTAAGAGAACGTTATGTGACGCAACTTTCCTTATATAAAGAAGCATTGCAATCTATTTGGAAGCAACCCGTAAAGGCTAGTATTTTATATTTCTTTGATGGAAATCAAGTAATTCATTTATAAAAGAAATAAGAAAGAGGATATCTGTTAAATGATATCCTCTTTTGTTATTCGTTTTTATTCTTATTTTTATTGGTATAGACATTCTTGCTTCATTATTTAGGAGAGATAAAGGCAAATTAGCCTAAATTATTCAACTAACTATTAGTAGCAGCTGGGGGGAACTTCTACTGATAGTAGTAAAAGTTTCACATTATAGTGAGCCTCCGTTAGATTGATCAATTGCATTTGCATCAACTGTATTTGTTAAGCTAACGCCGCTAATGACAGCATTAAAATCACCAGTATTTAATCCACCACCACCGGCGAAGGTTTTCGTTCCACTTTTTGGGGAGATATTATTAAAATCACCGGTTGTAATTGTTCCTGAGGAAGATTCAACGATGATTGCTCCTATGAACGATGGCATTTGTACACCACACCTCCTTTCTAATCTCCAAAAGCAGCAGTAGGGCTAACGTATTGATCAATTTTATGAACTTTCGCTACACCATGTACTCGATTAGTTGTACCAATATGAAGAACGCTATCTCCAGCAATAGTCGTTAATTTAATGGTACCTACGTTAATATCATTGCAGACATTGACAATATTCATATTTACATCGTCCACAATAGTTGGAATATTAATGGGCCTTCTAAAAATGGGATAATTATTAAAGTTTCCTTCTTTTCCATTGAACTGCTGAATTTGTTTTTCAAGAACAAGTGTATTATTTCGCTTTGAAATAATGTTACTTTCACCGATTTGAAAAACAGAACCGGAACTTATCCCGTTTATAAAAATATTTTGGACATTGGAATTGCGAATCATAGTAACCTCCTATGTTGCAACTGGTGCAATTGGAACGAATGGACCTAAGAATAAAGACTCGGGTGGTGTGTCAACAACTGAACCAAGTGCAATGCTTTGAGTATCTCCGATTAAAAAAATAGAAGAGAGAGATACCCCAGTAATCCGAATTGCTTCTACACAAATGTGTTTATTAACTACTGTAAAATTCATTTGTTTTTATTTCCTTTCCTTCTCGTAATGAAGTAACTGTTTGGGTCTCGGGTTGAGGCGTTGGTGGTATAACTGCATCTGGATATTGTTGCTGAATATATGAAATAAAGGCCATGTCAATATCATGTTTCATACGCTGAACAATTGTGTCTCTTACGTTATTTAAATCGCCTATTGAAGCAGCTGGAAATTGATTAATCATGGATAGATAATAAGGCAGTCTTGGTTCAATTTGTGAGCGAATATCATCAACCATCATTGCTCTTTGTTCATCATCTAAACTAGTTCGTGTTTCTGTTTCAATATCTTTAAGCCGTTTAAATCCATACGTATCTACATAATTGTGCATTTGATTGGCAATGTTTTCATATAAATTAGGCACTGGAGCACTAGGGGGTGAATCAACTTTATTTACATTAACACCATTTTGGCCGAGAGCGAAGTCTTCAATTTGTTCGCCGTTAAAAGGATTTAATCCAATATTTAATGTACCCTCTAATGTTTCTACTTTTAATTGGTCAAATTTATATTCAATTCTATCAATGTGAATGGAAGATTTACTTTGGAGTTCCGTTAATTCTTGCTGCATCGACTGAACAGTAGATTCTAGGGTTTGCACGCGATTTTCTAATTGATTCATTTTTAATTGTGTTTGTTGAATAAATGCGTATATGTCCAACGCAAACCCTCCTTTCTTTTATGTTTGTTGATGTGTAATAACTTGACCTGGTGCTACAAGTGGCTCTACTGTTTTTGTATAGCCACCACTATTTTTTAATTCAGTTGTAGAGCGAATCATTCCAGCACTACCAATTTGAAAGACAGAGGCGTTTGAAACCCCACCAATTCTTAAATAGTGGATATTGATAGATTGATTAACGTAAAAATTCATCGTTAATGTCTCCTTTTTATATATTTCCAATTATTGGTTGATCTAATTGATTATTATTTTGAACATTTGTTACACTGTGTTGATTGTAAACAGATAAACCATCACCAGTATTGAAGGAACCTGCGCCTGCAAATGTTTTGGCGGTACTGACAGGCATAATGAAATTCACATCTCCAACATTTAAAACACTACTCCCCCCAATTGATGAAATACGAATAAAACCTACATTTCCAGGCATATGTCACCTCTTTTTTCTTTTGTAGTGAAAGGTTTTTATAGTAATTTTGTTAGTGAAGAACGATTGATTTATAGAAGGGCTTTTCCTTCAGATAATCTTGTATGAGACCGCCTACTTTTTTCTTATATCATATGGAATTTTGAAGGGAATGTGTCTAGTACATGATAACTTTTCGAATTTTGCAGGAATTTCGACTTTTTTTGCGAATAGACTAATGGAGAGAAGTTCAATAGGGGTGAGAAAGAAATGCAATTAGGAGCAATTATAATAGAGGGTAAAGAACAAATCGGACTTCAATTTGAAGGGAAAATGTATTACTTAAATGAGTTAGAACAATTTTTGTTGAAAAAGAAAACGTTACCAAATACATTGGTGGAAGGAATTAAACAAGGGGATTCCTTTATTCAAGTGGTACAAGAAATTGAAGGAATGCTTTGTAAATGTTGGGACTGTAACGTGTATCAATTAGAAAAAGATGCATATACACTATTAGCACCAATCCCACATCCAACTAAAAATATTATATGTGTTGGAAAAAATTACGCAGAGCATGCAATTGAAATGGGAAGTGTAGAGGATATTCCTACACATCCAATGATTTTTAC
>JBJEFI010000092.1:24158-38577 GCA_051873875.1 Bacillaceae bacterium
GTTATTGTAACTACTAATGAGATTGAAAATCCAAATGATTTACATCTTGTTACAAAAGTAAATGGGGAAATACGTCAAAAAGGGCATACGAAAGATATGATTTTTTCCGTTCCTTCCTTGATTGCTACTTTATCAAAAGGAATGACGTTACAACCTGGAGATATTATTGCAACAGGAACACCAGCAGGGGTAGGAAAAGGGTTTAAGCCACCTAAATTTTTACAAAGTGGAGATGTTGTATCTATTTCCATTGATGGAATTGGTGAGTTAGTAAATATCGTAAAATAGTGATAGAAAAAGCACTAATTCCTTTTTTAAGAGAATTAGTGCTTTTTGTTTAAAAGACAAGAAAGTATAAACTTTTGAGCCTTACACAATTGTCTACTCTTCAGTTGTCTCTCTTGGGATGAGGTTCCAACACCTGTTGAAAGGGCCGCTTGCGGTTTTTCTTATTTATCTAATACTTTTTTAATGCGTTCGAATGCCCAGTCTAGTTCTTCGTAGGAAATGATTAATGGTGGGGCAATACGGATAACATTGTCATGTGTTTCTTTGCATAATAATTTTTCTTCTTTTAATTGCTCACAATAAGGCCGCGCAGGTACAGCTAATTCAATACCGATAAATAATCCTTTCCCTCTAATATCAATGATTTCAGGATTTTTTAATGTGCGCAATTTGTTAAGTAAATATTCACCTAATTCTAATGAACGAGAGACTAATTTTTCTTCTTTTAGTACTTGTAAAGAAGCGATTGAGACAGCGCAAGCTAGTGGATTACCACCAAAAGTCGATCCATGTGAACCTGGATTGAAGACTCCTAATATGTCTTTGTTTGCGGCTACACAAGAAATTGGCATTACGCCTCCCCCTAATGCTTTTCCTAAAATGTACATATCAGGTACCGCATCATCCCAATCTGCAGCAAATGTTTTACCTGTACGACCTAATCCAGTTTGGATTTCGTCACAAATAAAAAGGACATTTTCTTGCCGACATAGCACTTCAGCTTCTTTTAAGAAACCGATAGGAGGGATGTTTATCCCAGCTTCCCCTTGAATTGGTTCGATAATAAAGGCTGCTGTATTTGGAGTAATTGCTTCTTGTAATGCAAGAATATCTCCGTATGGAATAATCTTAATACCAGGGAGTAATGGACCAAATCCTTCTGTGTATTCTTCATTAGAAGACATAGAAACAGCACCCATTGTCCGGCCATGGAAATTATCTTCGCATACAATAATTTCCGCACAATCTTTAGGAACACCTTTTACAAAATAAGCCCAACGGCGTGCTGCTTTGATAGCTGTTTCAACTGCCTCAGCACCCGTATTCATTGGTAAAACCATGTCTTTATTTGTTAATTTTGCAACCATTTCATACCAAGGACCTAATTGATCGTTATGAAATGCACGTGATGTCAAGGTTACTTTATCAGCTTGATTTTTTAATGCTTGAATAATCTTAGGGTGTCGATGTCCTTGGTTTACAGCAGAATATGCACTAAGCATATCCATATAACGATTCCCTTCAGGGTCTTCTACCCAAACGCCTTCCGCTTTAGAGATTACAATTGGAAGCGGATTGTAGTTATTTGCCCCAAAATGCTCTGTTAATTCAATTACTTCCTTCGTTTTCATCATAAAAACCCCCTACCTTGATATACTTATAATTACATTATACAAGGAAAGAAGGTTCACTGTAAAAAGGAAGGGTGCAAATAGTCATTCTTTATTTATCTTCCTTCAAAACGTTGGAAAATCTAATGAAATTGAAGGGGAAATTATTGAACTAACAAGTAATAAAATGTTACTGATAAGATATTAGGTAAATAATTTCATTCCATTTGTTTGTGTTAATTCAAAGCGATTGCTTGAAATGTCTGGATTTCGAACGTAATAATGATGAACACTACAAACGAAATCTTGATTATCAAAAAGCATAATATTAACACCTTCGCACCAATCTTTTTGCCAAAATTCTAATGAATTGTGGCAAAAGAAACAATCAAAAATCGAGTAATCTCCTTGCTTTAATAGCTGGATAAAATCAATGAAAGCTTGGTCATCTAATTGTTGTAATAATTGTTCGTACATATGGTTAAGTCGTTTGCGGAAACGAACCATTGTTTGATGTGGTATAAATAAATTATTGTTAAGAAAAAAACTCTTTTCTTCTATTAAAATGAAACCGTGTTGCCAGTTGCCATTTATAAAAAATTCAATCTGGTTATTATTTATTTCTTCAAAGAATAAAAAAGCTTCATCATCTTCTTCATCGAAAAAAATCCACTCTTCATTTATATATTCAATAGTCCCATATGTATAGGCGCGTGGCTGTTGTTCAATTAAATATTCTCTATCTATGATTTGCATGCTATTTTCCTCCGTTTTTTCGTTAATTAGCAGATTAAAGTCGTTCTTCTTTCCTAATTGACAGTTATCTTCCACTATTGGAAGATATTCGCTTTATATACTTATGTAGTATGTACAAAAGACTCTCACTTTCATACATGTTAGTAAAAAAGGAATTATGCACCTATGTTGTCTGTTGGGCATATACATAAAAATAACTTTTAAGGAGTGGTGTTGAATGTGTGGATTTGTAGGTTGGGTAGCATTTGATAAACATATAAATAAGGAAAGAAATATAATTACCCAAATGACTGAAACATTAGCAAAAAGAGGTCCAGACGATACAAATATATGGGGAAATGAGCATGTGTTATTTGGTCATAAGCGGTTAGCGGTTGTAGATCCTATCGGTGGAAAGCAACCAATGACGAGAAAAAAAGGGGAGTATTTCTTTACGATTGCCTATAATGGAGAACTATATAATTCAGATGATATTCGAGATGAGTTAGTTAAAAGAGGGTATACATTTGAATCTCATTCTGACACAGAAGTATTGTTGAATGCTTATATTGAATGGCGTGAGGATTGTGTTGATTATTTAAATGGAATTTTTGCTTTCTCTGTCTATGATTCTCAGCGTGATCACGTGTATATAGCGCGTGATCGCTTAGGGGTAAAACCGTTGTTTTATGCAGAAAAGAACGGTTTATTATTCGGTTCGGAAGTAAAGGCCATCTTAAAACATCCGACTATAAAAGCAGAGGTTGCATCAGATGGATTAGCAGAGCTTTTTAGTTTGGGACCTTCCCGAACACCAGGACATGGCATTTTTGCTGGAATTAAGGAACTGCGAGCAGGACACGCGTTAACATTTTCAAGAAATGGATTAAAGATATGGCGGTATTGGAATGTAGAAAGTAAGGTGCATACAGACTCAATTGATGAGACGATTGAGCAATTACGTTTTCTTGTTAATGATGCAGTTACTCGGCAATTAGTATCAGATGTACCTGTTTGTACATTCTTATCTGGAGGATTAGATTCAAGTACAATTACAGCAATTGCTGCTAAAGCATTTGAACGAGAAGGGAAGGGGACACTTCATACGTATTCCATTGATTATGAGGATAATAGTAAGTATTTTAAAGAAAGCCTCTTTCAACCAAATAGCGATGCACCATGGATTCAATTAATGACAGAAACATTTGGTACGAATCACCATACATGTGTTATTACGAACGAAATGTTAGCAGATTATTTAGAAGAAGCAACCATTCTTCGGGACTTACCAGGAATGGCAGATGTAGATTCATCTTTATTGTGGTTTTGTAAGGAAATAAGAAAAGACTTTGTTGTTGGTTTATCTGGAGAATGTGCAGATGAAATATTTGGGGGATATCCGTGGTTTCATAAAGAAGATGTTATTTTAGACCGAAGTTTTCCGTGGATGCGTTCAATTGATGCAAGGGAGCAATTATTAAATGAACATTGGCGTGAAAAATTGCAATTAAAGACATATATGGCAGAACGATATGAAGAAACGGTAAAAGAATGTCCGAAGCTTGAAGGAGAAAGTATCATAGATGCGAGAAGGAGAGATTTATTTTATATAAATATGCAGTGGTTTATGGCTCAATTATTAGATAGAAAAGATAGAATGAGTATGGGAGCTAGTTTAGAAGTACGTGTTCCATTTGCAGATCATCGAATTGTGGAATATGCCTGGAACATTCCTTGGGAGATGAAAATGTACGGAAACCGTGAAAAAGGGTTATTACGAAAAGCATTAGAAGGAACATTACCAGAGGAAATTTTATATCGTAAAAAAAGCCCATATCCAAAAACGCATCATCCACGTTATACGGAACTGGTAACGAATTGGTTAAAGAAGCGGTTGGAAAATAAAGATTCCATCTTATATGAATTTTTTAATCGTAACCAACTGTTAGAGTTAATTGAATCAAGAGGAAGTAGCTTTACCGTTCCTTGGTATGGACAATTAATGACAGGACCACAACTTCTTGCTTATTTAGGGCAAATGGATGTATGGTTTGAACATAATCGAATTGGGATAAAGTGAAACTGCCACTAGTGGAGAATTTTTTCATCTTTACTGGTGGCTAGTGGAACCAATCGGGTCCTTACTGACACTTATTTGTTATGTACTGTTTTGGTTTTATAAAATTTAAAAGTATTAGTGGCAGTTAGGACGGAATAAAGGCAAAAGAAGGGGTTCCAAAGCATGCTTTGGAACCTTTTTTGATAAGATAATAGGAGTTTATTCTTTTAGAGAATCCCCCGATCTCTAAAAAATAAAGGATTGGTGTAGAATTTTTCGGAGATTTTTAACTATCTTATTCATGTTGTTACGAAAGGTAGATAGAACTGCTTACGGTTTTTCTAGTTAATAATTATTCTGCAATGCATCACGCCCTTCCTCGTTTGTGCGAATTTTATAGACGTTGTGTATTTGGGAAACAAAAATTTTCCCATCCCCAGGTTTTCCTGTATATAGTACTTTTTTAGCTGTTTCAACAACTTTTTCATAAGGAACGTCGCACACAACTGTTTCTATTTTTATTCGTTCATGAAGATCAGAATCTTTTTTTACATTTCGATATACTTGTGTAATTCCTTTTGATAATCCGCACCCGTGTACGTTATAAACAGTGAGACCTTGTACGCCAATTTTGGCTAGTTCTTGCTTTAATTCTTCAAATTTTGTAGGACGAGTAATAATTTCGACCTTATAAAATGTATGACTCATAATAATTCCTCCTTCTTAGCCGACTGTATCGTGATACGCTTGTTCACCGTGTAAAGATAAGTCTAAGCCTACGCTTTCTTCTTCTTCCTCTACTCGCACTTTTGTTACAAGGCTTATTAATTTAATAATGATAAAAGTAGCTATTGCCGCAAAGGCGTAAGTAGCAACAATTGCGATAAGTTGTTTCCATAAAAGTGAGATATCTCCGTAAAATAATCCGTTTGCTCCCCCTTCATTTACAGATACAGTGGCAAATAATCCTGTGGCAATTCCTCCCCATGTACCACCAATACCATGAACCCCAAAGGCATCTAATGCATCATCGTAACGAAGTTTTGCTTTTAAATAATAGACAGCTAGGAAACAAATAATTCCACCAATTAATCCGATAAAAACAGAACTTAATGGAGTGACGAATCCGCATGCAGGTGTGATGGATACTAAACCAGCAACGGCACCAGTGGCTGCTCCAAGTACAGTTGGTTTTTTTGTGATAATCCATTCACAGGCAACCCAAGCGATAGCCGCAACGGCTGTAGCTGTATTAGTTGTAACGAAGGCATTCATGGCCACTTCATTCATGGAAAGAGCAGAGCCGACATTAAATCCAAACCAACCGAACCAGAGTAATCCAGCTCCTAAAACTGTAAATGGAAGGTGGTGTGGTGTAGATGACTGGGCATCTTTTCGTTTTCCTAAATAAATAGCAAGTACTAAACCAGATACACCGGAAGAAATATGAACAACGTTCCCTCCAGCAAAATCTAGTGCTCCCATTTCCATAATCCAACCGCCGCCCCAAACCCAGTGGGCAAGTGGGTCATAAACGAATGTACTCCAAAGAATAATGAATAAAATAAAAGCTGAAAAACGCATTCGTTCTGCAAAGGCCCCAGAGATAAGTGCAACTGTTAGTGCCGCAAACATTAATTGAAACATCATAAATAAGTTATGCGGAATTTCAAATCCTTCATTTGGTGTAAAACCGACATTTTTTAATCCAAGAAAATCTAAGTTACCAATGAATCCTTTTATATCCCCACCAAAAGAGAGGGTATAGCCGATAAGTACCCATTGAATGGATACAACAGCAATGGCAGCGTAACTATGCATCGTTGTGCTTAATACATTTTTACTTTTTACAAGACCTCCATAAAAAAGTGCTACTGCTGGGGTCATTAACATGACTAGTGCAGTACAAATAAATACAAATACAGAATCAGTGCTATTAATAGCAGGCATATCCTTTTCCCCCTTAACATTATGTTAGTTTTTGTTACGTTAAATGTTAGATTTTCTAACATGATATTTTATATTCGCAGAAGAGGTTCCATATTCCTTCTTTTTTTATAAAAAATTTTAAAAAATTTTCAGAAAACTTTTGAAGCGCTTTCAGTAAAAAGATTAAAAAGCTACCCTATTTGGGTAGCTTTTAAAATAAGAGGGGGGAATGCTGTTACAATTCAATAGGGGGATTAAGCAACAATTAAAGATTTTTTCACCCATGCTTTTGATTTCCAGCGTTGTAGCATTAAAAGACCTCTCAACCATTCATCAGCTATCATACCAATCCAAACGCCAACTAATCCCAATTCTAATATAATTCCAAAGAAATAAGAAAGGGAGACAGACACACCCCACATAGAAATGATTCCAACAATAACAGGGAATTTGACATCGCCAGCAGCACGTAAAGATCCGATAATAACTAAGTTAAAAGCTCTACCAGGTTCAAGGATAATTGTCATGAAAAGAAGGATTTTCCCTGTTTTTATAATTTCTTCGTTATCGGTAAAAATTCGGAATAACGGTTCACTAATAAACGCGAAAATAATTGCAGTTACAAAGGATACAGCGATGGCGATTTTTAAATTTTTTAAACATGTATGATAAGCATCATCGCTTTTCTTTGCACCAACTAAATGACCGATAATAATTTGTTGTCCTTGACTAATCGCTAAACTAAATAAATAGATAAACATCATAATATTTAACGCGTATACTCTAGTTGTTAATGCTTGTGTGCCAATAAGAGCAATGAAAGATGTTACAACAATTTGAGATGCATTGTATGATAAATTTTCTCCAGCGGCTGGAACGCCTAGGTTTAATAAACTTTTTAAATGATAAAATGGAAGGTGAGAAAGAGATAATCCTTTAAATGGGTTTCCAATTCTTTTAAATAAAATATAAAAACCGATTGCTAATGCAACAATTCTACTAATCGTTGTTGACCAAGCAACCCCAGCAACGCCTAGTACTGGTAAACCGAATGGTCCAAAAATAACTAGGAAATTCCCGATAATGTTTAAAACGTTCATAGTTACGGTTACAAATAACATGTCTTTTGTATAGCCATGACTTCTTAGTACAGCCCCGATTGTCATTAATACAGATTGAACAGCAGTAAAACTACCAACTATTTTTAAGAAAGTACTTGCTTCTCCGAATAGCTCCGAAGGCAATCCCATTGCGGATAAGACTGGTTTTGTTAATAGAAGTAATACGATTCCTAAAATGAATCCAAATACTAGGTTTGTTAAAAGGGAAATAACGATTACTTCGTTTGTTTTTTTGTGTTCTCTGGCACCTAAATATTGAGCGATTAAAATAGCAGCACCAGTCGTAATAAAACCAAACATAACAACGATAATTCCTAATACTTGGTTCGAAACACCAACGGCTGCAACAGCGTTATCGGAATATTGACTAAGCATTAATGTATCAATATTTCCCATAATCATAAATAAAAATAGTTCAATAAAAATAGGCCATGTTAAATGCATAAGAGAGAGTTTTTTTGTTATCGGTTTCATAATGAGACTCCTTTTCATCTAATTTTGCTACGTATACGTACAAAAAAAGAGACTGTCCAACGGGGACAGCCTCCACAAAAATTCCTTCTATTCTTCGATAGACAGAATCGATGCTTTTAACGGCTCTATTGCTAGTTTAATTGTTTCTGCTTCTAGTGCATATTCTTTTTTTGTCAATAAATCAACAATTCGTTTTCCTTTTGCAGCAATTGGCAGGTCGATGTCAATTGGTTCTGTTGAATTGTTTAATGTAATGATAATTTGTTCTTTTTCTGTTGCCTTTTTATACGTCACATAGCCTTTTTCGTCGTTTGCCTCAATGAAAGAGAAGGTACCTTTATTTCCAAACGCATCGTTTGTTTTTCTTAAATGAATTAATTGTTTTACATACGTGAATAAGTCTTTATCTTGTTTTTCTTCATCCCATTCCATGCATTTGCGACATCCAGGGTCTGCGCCACCGTTCATCCCAATTTCATCGCCATAATAAATGCAAGGAGAGCCAGTGAAGCTTAATAATAATGTGAAAAGAAGTTTTAGTTTTTCTTTATTATTCCCACACTCTGTTAAAATTCTAGGTGTATCATGACTTCCTAATAAGTTAAAGGCAACTTCGTTCACATTATTTGGGTAAGAGTGTAAAACACTTGTTAAACGATTTTTAAATTCCACTGGCTTTATTTTGTCAAAAGCAAATAAATTTAAAGCAGCATTTGTAAAACGATAATTCATAACTGCATCAAATTGATCACCTTGTAACCAAGGCATGGAATCGTGCCAAATTTCTCCTAAAATATAAACGTCATCTCTTATTTCATGGATAGCTTTACGGAAATCTCGCCAAAATGCATGATCTACCTCATTGGCTACATCTAGACGCCAACCATCAATGTCAAATTCACGAACCCAATAACGTCCTACTTCTAATAAGTAGTTTTTCACTTCTTCATTTTCAGTATTTAGTTTTGGCATTGATGCGCCAAAAGCGAATGTATCGTAGTTTGGCTTTGGTTCTGTTTCAATAGGGAATTGATAAATATGGAACCAATCTTTATATTTAGATTTTTCTCCGTTTTTTAAGACATCTTGGAATGGTTCAAAGAAATAACCACTATGATTAAACACAGCATCTAACATCACTTTAATACCGCGTTGGTGACATTCTTTTACTAGACGCTTAAAGGTTTCTTTTGTACCGAATTGAGGGTCGATTTCCATATAATCAATCGTATCGTATTTATGATTTGATGTCGCTTTGAAAATAGGTGTAAAATAAATACCGTTAACACCTAAGTTTGTTAAATGATCTAAATGTTGGATAATTCCTTCGAAGTCACCACCGAAGAAGTTAGTAGGTGTTGGTTCGCTTTCTCCCCATGGTAACGTACCTTCTGGATTTAAAGAAGCATCTCCATTAGCAAAGCGTTCGGGGAAAATTTGATACCATATTGTTTCTTTTACCCATTCAGGGGCTTTGAATACATCCGCATTATTTAAAAATGGAAAAGCAAAGTAAAAGCCGACGCCATTTTGTGTGCCATGTGCACAATTTTCAGTCGTGTAGCCATCTTCTCCTAAAATAAGTGTTTCTTCTTCGTTGATTAGTTCAAATCCATAACGTAATCGACGAGCGGGAGGTTGAACAGCGGCGAACCAATAATCATATAAGTCTGAGCTTCCAGATTTGATCATTGGCATTTTGTGGTTTACCCATTTTCCATCCTCCCACATATACGGATCTCCGTGGATTAGGTTGACTGCGTTTACATCATCTTTTTTTGTTTGGAGACGAATGTGAATTGTTTTATTGTCGTAAGCGTATGCAAAATTATTTTTTGGACGATGATAAATTGCTTCTTTTAACATAATAATTATCCTCCTGATATGTAAGTAGTATATGCGATAATGTTATTTCGTACTTAATTAAATAGATGGCGTGAAATCAATATTGCAATCGATTGCATCATCTGATACTAGCTTAAAATACAACCCAGTTTACTGTCAAATAATATTTTTAAAGGCTAATAGCCGTTTGGAATATGAATAAAAGATGAATAAATTATAGGAATAAAATATATTATTTAAATAATTTATAAAAAAACTATTGCGTTTAAAAAAAGGGAGTGATAAAGTAATAAATGTAAGGGATGCAAACGCTTTCCGAAAGGTTATGATGCATACGTTTGCATTACTTAAATAAAGGTACATAGCTATAAAAACGATTTTTATAATCAGGAAGGGGACAAGAAGTTATGAAAAAGAAAGCGGTTGCGCTATTAACAGTGCCGGCTTTAGCGATGGGTTTATTAGCAGGATGTGGATCAAAGGATGATGGGGGTAAATCATCTGATAAGAAAGTTTCATTATCAGTTCAAGTAGAAGAATCTTGGTTACCTTACTATGAAAAGGTAAAAGAAACAGTTGAAAAAGAACATGAGAATGCTGATATTACATTTATTAAAACAGGATCTTTTGATCATTTAGATGCACTTGATAAAACAGATCCAACGAATAAAGATATTGCTGATGTATTTGCTTTGCCAGCTGACAGATTATATGGTTTAGCAAAAAATAACGTATTAGCAGCAATTGATGCAGAGAAAATGGCTGAAGAAGTTGGTGGTTTTAAAGACTTCAAAGGTGGACTTGGTGGGAACTTTAATGTTGATGGTGACTACTTAGCGTTCCCATATAACATTGAAACATTACTTGGATTTGTTAACGTTGAAAATGCTAAAAAAGCTGGCATTGATTATACAAAGCCAATCGAATTCACTTCATTAAAAGCAGAACAATTACTTACTATTGCACATGATGCTTGGTTTGGTGTTGCCTTTGCAAACTCTGCAGGTTTTGAGTTATTAGGAAAAGATAAAGATGGTAAATTATTCTCAGATGCTACTAAATCATACAGTGAATTAAATGATGATCAAAAGAAATTATTTGAAGGATTATTTAATTACTGGAAACAACATAACGCTGCAAAAACAAACCTTTGGGATAAAGATGCAGCTGGTGGATATATTGATGAACAATTCAAAACAGGTGGAACAGATGCAATTAAAATTGATGGCCCATGGGCAACTCCAACTGTAAAAGAATTAGTTGGTAGCGCAGAAAACTTAGAAATCATTCCTTTAACAAACATTACATTTAACGGAAAACCTTTATCACACTGGAAAGGTGGATGGGGTCTTGGTGTAAATGCTCGTGTTGAAGAAGATGCAGCTAAGATGGAAGTAGCAACTGCATTTATCGAAGAATTAGTTAACCCAGCTAACGCACAAGATTTATTCAAAGCTACTGGTAAAATTTTAGAAAACGTTGAACCTTCTGCTTATGAAGGAATCGATGCTTTAGATAAGAAAGTTATTGATGCAACATATGCTGGATACGAGGCAGCAGTAAATCGTCCATTATTCTCTGAATATGGTCAAGTATGGGATAGCTGGCAAAATGCATTATTATCTTGGTCATCTACAAAACCAGCTAACGCAGAAGCTGCTTACAAAGAAGTTCAAGCATCTTTCAATGCAATGATGGCTAACTTTAAATAATAGAATAAAATAGTTTAAGTTTGGGAGCTGACCATATAAGGGTCAGCTTCTAAGGGAGAAGGGAAAGGTTGTGAGTTAAAAACTTTCTTTTCCCTTCTCCCTTAGGTTTAAAAGGGATTAGTAAAGGATCCCTGACTTATAGCAAGGAGGACTGCATGAGAGAACAAATAGAGATGCCAAGAGGAACATTTTACATAATTGCGGGGACATGTGCGGTTATCATCCTATTAACTTCACTTGAGATGCTAATTAGAGCGAAGGACACACACTTATTTGAAATGTGGTTATCTAACTCAAATGGAGATATAAGTTTGTTAGGTCAAACTAATGATGAGTTATATAGGACTTATTTGAATATGTGCTTATCTACATTTTTTGTTCGAGTAATCACACCGATGGGATTAGCGTTACACAGTTACGTTACGTTAACCAAATTAAGAGTAAGTAAATTATATGTAGGAATATGGATTCTCTTATTAATAGGAATATTTTTACTTACAACGATTGGTGAAACGTTTTATTCTATCTTATTTATTATAAGTGGGATAGGTTATCTTATTTTATTACTCGTAATGATTAGCTTAGGGAAGCGTTTATATGATGTAAGAAGTCTTTAATTTTAGAAACGTATCAAAGGAGGGAAAAAGGTTGAAAAAGTTCAATATGTATTTATATGATAATTTAGATCATGAATATGATAGAAAAAATCTGTATTTATATGAAGTTTCAGCTTTACAAGAAAAGATCAAGGATGCAAGTGGCAAGGAAAAAGAGCAATTAAATAATCAATTACGAGAGTTAATAAAGAATAAAGACAATCATGAGTATAATAAACGATTAGCAGCATATGAACAAAAAGAAAAGGCTCTTCTTAAACAAGTAACTGGGAAGGTTACCACATTTAAAAAGAATATAGATACGTCGTTACCAAAAAGCGTTCAGAAGCTAAGTGTAAGACTTTTTAAAGCAAAAGAGTTAGTAAATTTTTATAAGCAATATGTAAATTTAACCTACGATGCAGAATTATTATATAAGCAATATACAATGGAAATTCAACAAATACCTCCAATTATCGATTTTGCGAAAGAGTGTAAAAAAGAATTAGATGCTGCAGTTAAGGATGCAGCTAGTATAACTCCTAGTGAACAAGCAATGTTCGATGAAGAATTTAAACAATTTAAAATTGATGAAAAGAAGAAATTAAAAGCAAAAATAAATGATATTAAAGCAAAGCAAAAAGAAGGACTAATATCAAAACAAGCAAAAGAAAATGCTATTAAAGAATGTAAACGAACATATAAAGAAGATACTTTAGTAAAATCATTTGAATGTCAAAAGACATACAATAAGGAAATTATAAAAAATAAAAAACACGAGCTTAATAAAGTAGTAAAACAAAAGATTAATACAGTAAATATCAATGTAGCCGATCTTCGTAGGGTGCATCCGGTAGAAAGCGAAAAAACACTACCTTGGATTTCCTATGCTACTTTTTTAATCCCAGGGCTTGGACAATTATGTAACAAGCAATATATAAAATCGATTATTATGTTCTTAGTAACAATATACATATATGGTATTGCAGTTCCTTATGCTTTAGGATTTGGTAACTATAAAGGAGATGGAATTGCCGGTCTTATTAGTTTGGCTGAAGGGGCAGGTAGACTTGATCGTTCCGTAATCTTTATGATTGAAGGAATATTAGCAATTGCGTTAATGATTATTGCTGTTGTATTAATGTATCTATCCTTTAAGGATGTCAATAAAGTAGAAAAAGATAAAATAAGAGGAACACGACAAAAATCTTGGGTTGAAACAAAACAAACAATTACCGAGGATGGATTCCCATTCATGGTTTTATCACCAGCTCTACTTATTACTATTTTTATCGTTTTTGTTCCAATTGCAACAACAATTTTATTATCATTTACAAACATGGGACCAGATACACAAGCGAAATTTGGATGGGATGCATTAGAAAACTATAAAGTTATCGCTTTAGGAGAAGGAATAGCCGGATCGGCATTCTGGAGAATTCTTGGGTGGACAATTGTTTGGACGATAGGGGCTACTACTTTAGCCGTTGCGTTAGGATTTATTTTAGCCATCGTTCTTAACAATGATCGAATTAAAGGAAAAGTGTTGTTCAGATCTATTTATTTATTACCTTGGGCAGTACCAGCCTTTATTACAGTTGTATTTTTTAGTATTTTATCAGCACCAAACGGTACAATTACACAAGCATTACAAGGTGTTTTTGGAGAGGATTTCTCTATTAAGCATGACCCATTTGTAGCGCGACTAACGTTAATTTGTATCCAAGCTTGGCTAGGAAGCGCATATGTATTCTTATTATCTACTGGTGTACTTCAATCGATTAGTAAAGAATTATACGAAGCAGCAGATATTGATGGTGCAACAAGCTGGAAAAAACTGGTTAAAATTACTGTGCCATTAGTATTGTTCCAAACAGCACCACTATTAGTAGGACAGTATACGTTTAACTTTAATAACTTTTCTATTATCTATTTATTCAATATGGGGGGACCATTTAACCCATCAGAATATGGAAACTTAGCAGGATCAACAGACTTATTAATTTCGTATATATACAAGTTAACGATGGAAAACCAATATCAAGCTTTAGGGGCGGCCATTACAGTCGTTATTTCATTAGTCCTTATTATCTTTGCATATATAGGATTTAGAAATACAGAAGCGTTTAAGAAGGAGTAGAAGAGATGAATAAATTAAATAGTAAAAACAATGACACACCTCTTTCTGATAATCAGACTCCTGCTTTAGAGGGGAAAAAAACGAGTAAATTATTTGGAATGGGAGCTTTTAAGAAGAAAAAAAATAATTTGTATCCTCTTTCTGATAATCAGACTCCTGCTTTAGAGGGGAAAAAAACGAGTAAATTAT
>JBJEFI010000093.1:0-2382 GCA_051873875.1 Bacillaceae bacterium
CTGAAGTGGAAAACAAACATGCTTCTATTCCATAAAATCCATCTCTAAAATCTCTATTGTATTTCTTATAATCAAATCCTCCATACTGTCCAATCATAAACTGATTCAGAAAAATCCCCCCATTCTACAATTCTTAATAAAGTTCGACACAATTTGCTCTTTTCCTTTTTTATGAATGACTACTGCTATTGGATTAATGTTATTTAAATAAAAAAGCATGTCCTGAAAATAATTCAAAACATGCTTTTCATATTCTTTCTTTCAACTTAGTTATATGGATTACTAATATATAATCGTTTTACACCGTTAACTACTTTTACTTCTATATCTACGCCTATTGCTTTAATCCATGAGTTTGGAACAAATTGATACGTTACTCACTACTTCTAACTAAATCTGCCGAAAGTTGACTTGCCCCATATTCACCCATTGTAATTGTATCTGTATAATGGCGCGGTTTTTTCGACTGCATCACAACAGAAATTACTTCTTGACCTTTGTCTTTCACTAAAGCAATGAATGTATTTCCCGCCTCAGGTGTCCAACCGATTTTCCCATATGCTAATTCTTTATATTGATGTGTTAAAGTAGGGCTCATTACATCGACCGTTCGCTCATTTGTTTCAATTGTAGCAACATTTGTTTTCATATACTTTGTAATTTCTGGATATTTCATCAGTTCCTTAAAAATCAATGCCATATCATAAGCAGTTGTATAATGATTTGGATCGTGTAAACCACTTGCATTTACAAAATTCGTATTCTTACTACCTAATTCTTTTGCTTTTCTCGTCATTAACTCGCCAAATCTTTCTTCTGTTCCACTAATGTACTCACCAATCATTGCTGCTACATCATTCGAACTTAATACCATTAAAGCTTCCAATGCTTCATCGCGAGTCATTTGCTCGCCAGCTTTCAACAAGAATTCACTATTACTTGCTTCTTGGGAAACCGCATAGTTACTCGCTGTTAACCAAGACCCTGAGCTAACATAATCCACTAGCAAAATCGCTGTCATCACCTTCGTGATACTAGCAGGATAGGCTTTCTCCATTCCCTGCTTCGAATATAATACTTCTCCATCCTTTGCACTCACCGCAATGCCATACTCTCCATATACCTTTTCTGTTACTCCTGCCACTGTTTCCGCTTGTACAGAATGAAAAGGCATATTCATGACACTTATTAAACTAATTCCTAAACCAATTACTAATTTTTTTATCACTATAAATCCCCTTTACTCCCAAATTATTAAATTTCTTTCTCTTGCTACTAGAAATCTCTCTCCATCACCAGCACCTTCCCTATTGGATTCCCCTAGCCTTCACATTTTCCTATTTTGTAATGATATAAGATTTCTACAATTATCATTCAGTATGTCTACAAATGCCTTTCGCTAAACTAGAAGTAGCTATATTCAAAATAGCAATTTTCTTCCATTATTGCACCTAATTAGCTTGTATAATGGACTAAATCCTCTAAAAACGACAAAAAAGCATGGATTTTTCCATGCTTTTAAAAAGGAATTTTACTAATTTTGTCGAAGTAAGTATCAAAAAATATACGAGGTCCTTTTATGAACGATTACATTAAAACAATGAGAGAAATGATTGGAAATGAGACGATATTAACAGTTGGTTGTGGCGCAATTATTGAAGATAATCTAGGCCGAATTCTTCTACAGCGTAGAACTGACCATGATGTTTGGGGGATTCCTGGTGGACTATTAGAATTAGGAGAAACCTTTGAAGATACAGTTAAAAGAGAAGTGTTTGAAGAAACTAATTTAACTATTAGCAATGTGAATTTATTTGGTATCTATTCTGGTAAAAATGGATTTGCTCAATATGCAAATGGTGACAAAGTATTTAGTGTACAAATAATCTTTCATGTAACTGATTATATAGGAACTTTACAATCTAATGAGGAAAGCCATGAATTATGTTTTTTACATAAAAATGAAATTCCCAAAAATTTAAATACTCATCAAGCCCCATTTATTGAAGATTGGGTGAATAACGTACAAACTCCGATTATAAAATAAGCATTTGTTACATAAAAAAACAAGGAGTAACTCTACTCCTTATCGACAACCTAAGATATCCATTTGTCAATGAATATCTTTTTATATACATTTATGATTTATTATTTCGTTGAATCTCCTTTAATAAATTCTACCGGTAAAACAATTCGACGTCCTTGTTTTTCTCTACTATCCATTAGTTCAAGTAATTCTTCCACCGCCGCAGATGCAATTAAGTCAAGTGGCTGTTGAATCGTTGAAATTTCTCTACTAGAAAATTCAAACCCTTGTACACCGTCAAAACCAATAACTTGAATATCCTCTGGAATGGATTTGCCTATTTTGGCAGCTTGTTT
>JBJEFI010000093.1:2482-4827 GCA_051873875.1 Bacillaceae bacterium
CCACGATAGTTATCTGATGTAATACATGTAATCCCAGCTGAATAATGTCGGTCAATCGTAACGATTGGCAATTCACTTGAAATATACGCATCAATATCGTTATAAGATAAGATAATCATACCTTCTACTTTGTTTTGTTTTAACATTTCAATATAACTTAACTCATTATCCGCTTCAAACTCTGCATTACAAATCATTAATTTATATCCTCTTTTATACAATTCACCGCCGACATGAAAGGCCAGTTCAGAGAAAAATGGGTGGTTAATTCGTGGGATTAACAGAGCAATCATCTTTGAATTTTGCATCTTAAAACTTCTAGCAATTTCATTTGGTCGAAAGTTTAACGCACGAATTGCTTCTTCCACCTTTGCTTTTGTAGAAGGTTTGACAGCGCCTTTGTTGTTAATAACACGAGAAACGGTCCCGATACCAACACCGGCATACTTTGCTACATCTTTAATTGTCGCCATTCTCTCCACCTTCTTTCTACTTTTTCTGTTATCCATTCTACCACATCTCTTCCGCTTTTAGAAAGATATGGATAATATGTCCGCGAATAGTAAAATTATTAGGAACTTATAGTTGGGAACTTGCTAACAAGGCAGTTTAGCGAAAGAAGGAACTTAACTAATTAATAGAGAAATATGTATAAACTCAAACAAGATGACAAAGGAGAAGGCAAATAAATGACTTATAAAAATGCATTGAAACAATATATTAAGGCTACAAACACTCATAACTTTGAGAACGTTAAGCAATTATTACATCCTAAAGCTGTTTACTGGTTTACAGATAGAACTTGTAATTCAATAAATGAAATTCAAGATTATTTCGAAGGTTCCTGGAACACTATTAAAGATGAAGTATATTCAATCTCAGATTTACGTTGGCTAGTTATCGAACATAATACGGCAACTTGCATTTATACATATCATTATGAGGGCCTTTATAACGATAGTTTTATATCTGGAAGTGGCAGGGCAACCAATGTTTTTATTAAAGAAAATGAAGAAGATTGGAAATTAATTCATGAACATCTAAGTAATGCTTAATGTATTTGCCCAGTCTTACATAGGGAATTATTGTTTAGAAAAATTCTTTTACTCTTTCTGCCTCCCTCAAAGGAACAGAATTCCTGTAATGAAAGAAAATGAGTTTTGTTCTATATCAATACATAAATTGTGAACAAATGCACGTAAACTAACAGAAACATTAATTAAGTAACAACGAAACAAATTTAGAAAGCCTTGCTCTTAGCAAGGCTCTTGTTTTTCTATATTGAAATTAAATTTGCAAGAAGAATATTCGTTATTTTCTTGCTTCAATAAACGTTAACACATGGGCTTTGCCAGGTGCTTGATGAATTGCACCTTTGACAGATGCCGTCAACGCTCCACTTGCATTAGAAAAGGTTAAAATGTCATCATACTTACGATCAACAATCTCTTTTAATGTAGCAACTGTTACACCTTGCTCCATTAATTTATATAAAAAGCCACCAATAAAGGCATCGCCAGCACCCGTTGTATCAGCTACTGTCACCTTAAAACCTGCTGATTCATAGGCTGTTTCTTTCGTATAAATCGTTGCTCCCTTGGCCCCTTTTGTATAGACAACTACTTCTACATCCCCAACAAATAAAGCGTTAATTCCTTTTTCTAACTCGGAATAACCAGTGATAAATTCTAGCTCTTCATCAGACACTTTCACCACATTGGCATATGGCAAAAAGGCATTAACCGTTTGTTTACACGCTTCTAAATCATTCCATAGCGATGTGCGAATGTTTGGGTCAAAGCTAATTAACGCCCCTTTTTTCTTTGCCAATTGAATTGCTTTTTCGTGGGCATGCTTCATTGGACTTTCGACTAAATCAACAGAACAGAAATGTAAAATGTCCCCTTCCGAAAACCAATTTTCTTCTATTTGTTCTGGCTGTAGCAATAAATCTGCGGATGGATTGCGATAAAAAGAAAAATCTCGTTCCCCATCTTCCTTAATGGAAACAAAAGCTAATCCTGTATTCGCCGCTTTCGTTCGAAAAATTTTATCTGTTGCCACACCATTTCCTTCTAATACATCTACCATTAAATCACCAAATGGGTCTTCCCCTAATTGTGTAATAAGAGAAGCATTGCCACCATATTTTGCCACCGCAATCGCCACATTGGCTGGTGCCCCACCTGGCACTCGTTCAAAAGTCGTGACATCCTTTAAATCCTTTCCTTTTTCCGATGCTAAAATATCAATTAATGCTTCTCCAATACTATAAACTGTTGCCATTTTCTCATTCTCCTCTTATCTTTCTAAAAGAAAAGGAGCATTTCGCTCCTTTTTATCCC
>JBJEFI010000093.1:4927-8515 GCA_051873875.1 Bacillaceae bacterium
TTATTTTCCTTCGTTCCAAATATCTTCTAACGAATGAACGTTACAGCTTACTACATTTACAGCGCCATCTTTCGCAAATAAACGAACGCCTACGCTATCTTTCTTTGGATAAATGCGACTTGTCATCACTGCATCGCCATCGTTGGCAAATACTTCAACAGAAGAACGGTCAACGAAAATACGTAATGTTAATTGATTATTTTCAAGCTCCATTTTGTGACGACGAACACCATCTACACCTACCCCAGATGCATTGCGGTCTAACACTAACTTCGATGAAGAGTTATCAAAACCGATTACTGTTTTTTCAGTTCCGTCTTCACTGCAACGAACCATGACACCAAATTGAGATGCTGTTGTATTTTCTAAAGCGAATGTTACTTCTACTTCCACTAAATCTTTATCTGTAGAAATAACTACTTCTTCGTTATTAATAGTCGTTACATCTTTTTGTTCTGTTGATGTACGTAAAGATGTTAATTCTTCTACTGGCTTCATAATAATTTTATTATTTTTAATTGTTAATTCACGTGGCAGTGTTAATGCACCAGCCCAGCCATGTTCCTTCGTTGGCATGTTTGATTCCCACATATCCATCCAACCAACGGCAATGCGACGGCCTTTGTCATCATTTAACGTTTGGACTGCATAGAAATCATGGCCGTGATCTAACTCAGCAAACTCACCATAATTAAACGTATTTGTTTCATAATTGTAATTACCCATTAAATAACCTGTTTGATGAAGATTATGGTATTTGTCTCCAACTGGTTTCATTCCTTGTGGTGAGAATAACAGGACATGCTGCCCATCTAATTCAAAGAAATCTGGGCATTCCCACATATAACTATCAATACTGTGCTCTTCTGCTAATACACCTACATATTCCCAATCGATTAAGTTAGGTGATTTATACAAGATAACACGTCCCCAGTCATCTGGTGTACGATTTCCTAATACCATGTACCAGTGGTCTTCGTGCTTCCATACTTTTGGATCACGGAAATGTCCTGTTCCATCTTCTGGATGCTTGCTAATAACTGGATTTTGTCCTACTTTTTCAAAATGAATGCCATCTTTACTTGTGGCAACGTTTTGTACTTGGAAAACAATATCATTTGCTTGGTCAATCCAATTATGACCTGTATAAATTAACGTTAATTCACCGTTATTATCCACTGCACTACCAGAGAAACAACCATCCTTATCACAGTCATCACCAGGTGCTAAGGCAATCGGTAAGTGCTCCCAATGAACTAAATCTTTACTTTTCACATGACCCCAGTGCATTGGTCCCCAATTCTCATCGTATGGGTGATGTTGATAAAATGCATGGTATTCTCCGTTAAAGTAAACCATCCCATTTGGGTCATTAATCCATCCGCACGGCGCCATAATATGGTAGCCTAAACGAAATGTTGTATCCATTTTCTTTTTACCTTCTTCTAACGCTTTCATTCCTTTTGCAATTGCTTCTTCATGATTAAATGCTGTCTTAATCAAGTTGTTCACGTCCTTTTCTATGCTGTTTGTAATGCTTCACTTGGTTCTGTTTGTTCATTTGTTTCATTAGATAATGTGAAAATTGATAAACATGTTGATACAAAAACGATTCCGCCTAGTATCATATATGCTTGTGAAAATCCGATACTATCGTACATTCTTCCCGCAATTGGAGCGATGACAGCTGCACCAACTTGGCTTGCGAATTGGAATCCAACTAAATATAATGTAGACGATAGACGATTATCGAAGTTTGCTGCTAAATATTTAAAGATGGCAATTAACATAATCGGTAATTCAAGCGCATGTAATAGTTTCATAAAGGAGATACCTATTGCACCATCTACCATTCCTGAACCAACAACACGGAATGCCATAATAAATCCTGCTAATATTAACCCTTTTTTGCCACCAATTTTATTTACAATAAATGGAGCAACGAACATCATTCCTGCCTCAAGAAATACTTGAAGAGAATTTAAATATCCATATACTTGGTTTCCTAATGCTTCTGTACTAAATAACGATGCATAATACAATGGGAATTGTTGATCGTATACAGAGTAGAAGCATGTTACACCAACTACATAAAGAATAAAGAACCAAAACTTTGTTGATTTTAATAATAAACCAATATCTTTAAAGGTAACTGGATTTTGTTTTTCCATGTCCTCTGTATCTGTATCGTTTTCGATTTTTGTAAACGATAGTAAAAAAATTAAACAAACGGCTGTTCCAGATGCTATCCAGAAGTTAATGTTTGGGTTAATGTTAAATAAACGACCTGCAAAGAACGTTGCAGCAGCCCAACCTAATGAACCCCACATGCGAGAACGACCATATTCAAAGTTACATTTTCGTCCAGCTTTTTCAATGTATGTTTCAATAGCACCAACACCAGCTGCAAATACTGTTCCAATGTACATCCCACCAATAATTGCCCCTAGTAGGAGGTTGAATTTTAACAATGGACCATATACATAAATGAAGAACGGTCCAACGAATACAAGTAGTGCCACGATTCCCCATAATAAGTTTTTCTTCATTCCTAGCTTATCGGAAACAATTCCGTATACTGGCTGTAAACATAATGCAAAGACTGCATTAAGAGAGAAGATAATCCCTGTTTGTCCACCTGTTAAACCAATTTCTTGCCCTAACCAAATTGAAAATAACGATGTTGCTGCGGACCATGTAAAAAAGTAGCAGAAGAAAAATCCACTTAATGTCCAATATTGTTTATTTATTTTTTTCCCCATTTCAAAAACTTCCTTTCCTTGATAGTTGATTCACTTGTTTTTCATTAGAGGTTGTATGTAGTTTCCACTAATACCTTGACTTATTTTACTTGTTTTACAAAATAGAAACGTTTCCAATTTTAATTAAATAAAAAAGATGTTATACGTTATTTATTAAACGAATCTATTTTAGAAACGTTTCCAATTTCCGCTAAAAAGAAATCGGGATAACTTTGTAACCCTTTTCACATTCTTATAATAACGCTTTCATTTTGATATTGCAATAGTTTTTTTGAAATTTTATCTTTCTAAAATAAATTTAGTACTGATCATTTCTGTACATAATTTCATAAAATCCCCTAAAATCATGCTTTATATTATAAGTATTCTACAAAAATTAATATTTTTCATTTGTAGGTTACTTAAAAGGAAAAAAGATTTTTTAACTCAAATTGCATTCACGTTTTTATCCTCTATTTTTTCTAAATAGAACTACAAAAAATGATATAATGCTGGCTAAGAAAAAAGTGATACCTAAATAAATCAAAGTCAACGTTCCCTCTTCATTTCTTTGGGCAAGATCTGGTGCTAAAAAATAAAGTAATACTGCAATTATACAAAGTGAAAGGCTAGGAATAAGACGCATTGTATACCTAATCTTATAAGAAAAGTAGATTACCACAGCTAATACTACAATTGGTATTAACCAAAATATTAGTGTCAGAGTCCCTTCGTCCATATAAAAAAATCCTCCTTATTTTAGTATAATCTGAGAAATAACTATTTGCTGATTACCTCTTCATTTATATTCAATGAAATAAGAATAAGTCCTTGTTTTAAATATTAC
>JBJEFI010000094.1:0-7212 GCA_051873875.1 Bacillaceae bacterium
ATTTTTGAGAAGGTTTTTTAATATATATTTTCTTAATTCTTTTTCACCGTTTCTGTCAAAAACGACTCTCCATTCACGAAGAAGCGTGGATCGTAAATGCCCATTTTATCATTGTCTTGAAAGGCAACGACGAATGGAGACCATTGACGAAGTACATTGATTTTTGGGTTCACTTTGTTTAAAGCATCTAAGTCAATTGTGGAATCATTGACGATTGTTTGTACTACTTTTTCTTTTCTCCATAAAGAAGCTTGCGTAACGGTAACAATGTCTTCTTTTTTACTAATGACTTTATAGTCAAATGGAATGAAGGAAGCAGATAAAGTTGCTTGTTCTGCGCTTTTCCCCACATTGTCTAAATAATACAGACCAACGGCACTTTGTAAGAAAATATAGCCAGCCATCAGCATAAAGCCTTGGCGATAAATACGGTGGTTGTTTGGTCGTTTTCGAGCGATAAAAAATGCTCCGATAAAAATGGCCCAAAAAACAAAATCCACAATGGAAATCGTTCCAAGGGTAATACGAGCTTTGGAAAAAGGTTCGAACAGCCCTGTTCCCCAAGTATTAAAGCCATCAAGTATATCGTGGGTGAGGACACCAATAAGTGCTAAAAAGAAAAGACGTTTATCTTTTATTTTAAAAATGGCACGAATAATAACGTAAATAAACAATGTCCAAATTGGAACAAGGAATAAAGAATGAGTTAATCCACGATGCCACATTTGCTGCATAATTGCCCCTGTTTCTGTCACGCTTGCGATAACATCAATATCTGGTATTTGGTTGGCAATAACAGCCGTCAGTACAAAAGCGGTTTTTTCTTTTTTTGTTAAGTTGGTTTTATTTACTGCACCGTACATAGCTAGACCGATTAAACCATGTGAAATTGTATCCATTCCCGATCACCTCTATAAAATAGTATATACAGTTATTGTAAATATCTTTGCTGATTTATGAAAGTTTTTTTATTTTATCCTGTTCTAACTGGCACTAAGACTTGTCCTTCATAACGTATCGAAACTAAATAGGTTTAGGTAGAAGATAAGTGCCAGTAACAACCCGATTTGTTCAACTAACCATCAGTGTTCCTACTGATGGAAGTTTCAATTTTAATTGTCCTTATTCAAATAATTGTTTGAACGTTTTTGGTAAAAGGTGTATACTATATATAATCAAATGCTCGTTTGAATGAATAGGAGGGAACAGCATGAGTGAACAATGCGAAGTATATTGTTTTAACGAAGAAAAGGGCATGCGATTACGAGATGAAATCGGTACTCTTGGATTGGATAAAGTTGCAATTTTATTTAAAGCATTAGGTGATGAAACACGTTTAAAAATAATGTATGCACTATTTCTTGAAGGGGAACTTTGTGTTTGCGATGTTGCAAATATTATAGGAAGTAGTGTAGCTACATCCTCTCATCATTTACGTTTCTTACAAAACAGTGGATTAGCAAAGAAACGTAAAGAAGGGAAATTAGTGTTATATTCTCTTGATGATGATCATGTAAATGGATTATTAGCATTAGCAATCGATCATAGTAAGGAGGTGAAACAAGATGAGCGCTAAAGTAATCAAGAAAGAATATGTATTAGAAGGATTACATTGTGCCAACTGTGCAGCCAAAATTGAACGTGGAGTTGGAGAGTTAGAAGAAGTAGAGAGCTGTGCTTTAAACTTCGTCAATAAAACTTTAACAATTGAAACAGCACAATCGAATGCAGCGAAGGTTGAAACAAGTACAAAAGAGATTGTTTATAACCTAGAGCCAGATGTTGTTGTTGTAGAAAAGGGCGAAGAAAGCAAACAGAAGGAAGAATCATTTTTTAATTTTAAAAATATGAAGTTATTTGCAGGTGCATTATTATTTGCAATAGCGTTCTTTTTAACAGATGCATGGAAAATTGGATTCTTCATTGGCGCTTATGTTCTTGTCGGTGGCGATGTTGTTCTAAAAGCTTTACGTAATATGATGCGTGGACAATTTTTCGATGAGAACTTCTTAATGACAATTGCAACAATTGGGGCCTTTGCAATCGGTGAATATCCAGAAGCTGTAGCAGTTATGCTCTTCTATCAAATTGGTGAATTGTTCCAAGATTATGCAGTTGGTCGTTCAAGAAAATCAATTGCTGCATTGATGAATATTCGTCCTGACTATGCCAATGTGAAACGAGATGGCAAAATGGTCGTAATGAAACCAGAGGAAGTAGAAGTTGGAGAGTTTATCATTGTTAAACCAGGTGAACGTGTTCCACTTGATGGTATCGTTATTCAAGGTACATCTGCTGTCGATACATCGGCATTAACAGGGGAAAGTGTACCGCGAGATGTAACCGTAAATAGCGATATTTTAAGTGGATTCATTAACATGAATGGACTATTAACTGTAAAAGTAACGAAAAAATATAGAGAATCAACAGTGGCGAAAATTTTAGACCTTGTTGAAAATGCAAGTAATAAAAAAGCGCCAACAGAAAACTTTATTACGAAATTTGCACGTTACTATACACCAGTTGTCGTATTTGTCGCAGCTTTTATTGCCATCGTTCCACCAATGGTAACAGGTGATCCTTTCAATGATTGGATCTATCGTGCGCTTATTTTCTTAGTTATTTCTTGTCCTTGTGCTTTAGTTGTTTCTATTCCATTAGGATTCTTTGGAGGAATTGGTAGTGCCTCTCGTCACGGTATTCTAGTGAAAGGTGGCAACTACTTAGAAGCATTAAACAATGTGGAAACGGTTGTCTTTGATAAAACAGGTACATTAACAAAAGGTGTCTTTACTGTAAAAGAAGTGATTCCAAATGGTATTACAGAAGAAGAATTACTTCGATATGGTGCATTAGCTGAGAAACATAGTAACCATCCAATTGCCTTATCAATTGTCGCTCATTACAAAGAATCGATAAACGAAGAAGTCATTACAAATCAAGAAGAAATTGCAGGTCATGGTTTAATTGTGATGGCTGAAGGGAAACGGATTGTCGCTGGGAATACGAAATTGATGAAACGAGAAAACATTTCGTTTGAACCTATTACAGCATTAGGAACTGTGGTTTATATTGCAGTAGATGGCGATTATAAAGGTGCAATCGTCATTGGCGATGAAGTGAAAGACGATAGTAAAGAGGCAATCCAAGGCTTAAAAGCGTTAGGTGTAGCGAAAATAGTGATGCTAACAGGTGACCGAGAAGCCGTAGCTGATGGAGTTGCAAAAAGCTTAGGAATTGATGAGGTGTATAGTGAATTACTTCCTCATGAAAAAGTAGAGAAATTTGAAGGGATTCAAAAACAAAAAGGTAACATCGTCTTTGTTGGGGATGGCTTAAATGATACTCCTGTATTAGCACAAGCTGATATTGGGATTGCCATGGGTGGCCTTGGTTCTCAAGCTGCTATTGAAGCGGCGGATGTGGTCATTATGAACGATGAACCTTCAAAAATTGTTACAGCAATTAAAATTGCCAAAGGAACTCGTCGTGTCGTATGGCAAAATATTTTCTTCGCCTTCGCTGTTAAATTAATTGTATTGTCATTTGGTGCATTTGGTATTGCAACAATGTGGGAAGCAGTTTTTGCCGACGTTGGTGTTACCTTGTTAGCTGTTTTAAATGCGATGCGTATTTTACGAATGAAAATGTAAAGGAAGAGATTCTTTAAACAGCTGAATGTAACTGACAGGGTTTATTCAGCTGTTTATTTTTTTAGGCTCTGTTAAAAGGGAGATGTTTGTTATAAAGGTTGAATTTTCAGTAATTAATTATTTTACTGAAACAATGTATGTGCATTATGATAGTAATATTAGGAATAAAGTGGAGATGATCTTTAAGTTATCCATGTAACTTTGAGATTGTCTCTTTTTTTGATAATACATGGCATACAAAGGACAAATTAATAGTAATTAATTATTAGGGTAAATTATAAGATGTCTTTAAACGTATTCCTTTTTTATGAAATGAATGACATAGAAAATTACTACATAGAGGTAAAATGAATATGAATAATTTTGGAATGTTATCTTCGGACCTTTTTATGTCGCTAGTAGAAGCATATAAAAATCTAGGGCCAATTGCTGCAATTGGGATTACATTTATAGAAGCGTTCTTCCCATTCCTTCCTCTTTCAGCTTTTGTAATGGCGAACGCTGCAGCATTTGGTTTGTTTGCTGGTTTACTTTTTTCCTGGATCGGTTCTTGTTTAGGGATATTATGTATATATGGCATCTTTCGATATTTTGGTGGCAAACCCTTTCTTCAAAAATTTATGCAACGAAAAGAAATAATAGCTTGTCATCGTTTTATTGGTAAACATGAAGCTACGTTTATTATTGTATTATGTGCGCTACCCGTCTTTCCGAGGTTTTTAGTTGCGGTAGTTGCAGGGATTAGAAAAACGAATTTTAAACTATTTGCTGTTTGTTCTGCACTGGGGACGATTATCTTTTTCTTTATTTTAAGTATTGTAGGAACGAATTTAAGTACGATTATTACTAGCCCAATCAAAATAGTAATGTTTCTTGCTGCCCTTGTATTGATTGGCTCTATTAGTAAAATCTTTGCCAAAGTGAGTTAGTAAATGTCACACAAAAATATTTCGGGAAATGAATAAAGGAGATAATGCTAGATTATCTCCTTGTGTCTGTTTTTACATTAAAATTCTGTCCATTGTTTTTCTAAGTCAGCTGGTGCGTTTATCTTTATTAACTGTGTATATTCTAAATATAGATAGCCATCTACTGCATTTTTCTTGTTGTTATCTTTATATCGGATAAATAGACCAACATCTGTTGATTTTGTTTCTTTTATTTTTTTAATTAATTTAAAGATACGCTCATTTTCTTGTTGGCGTGTTGCCTTCATTGTTTCGTATGTTGTGTCTTTTGTTTTTATATCAAATAATAACCCATATCCTTGATGATTTTCATAATAAGATGTTAATTTTTGTGGTTTCATTGTTCCTAATGCCCCATCAAAGGTTGGAATCATGTCAAATGTGTATGTTGGAAAAAGTTCTTTTACTGTGGCATCATATTGTCCTTTTAATTCCTTTGCCCACATCATAACCATGTAATCTGTATGTAGTTTTTTGTCTTCATGCCATGCGTTTGTTTTAACGCCAGCGTCATCTTTTAGCGTTATGCTATATGTACGATTTTTAAAGTCATAATTTCGTTTTTCAATTTGGAAATCTTTTTTGTAAAATGATTCCATTTCTTCTTGTAATTTCTTTCCTTCTGTATATTTGGTGATTGGATTTCCACTAAAAGAGAAATAGGCGTATGCTAAATATCCAACCATTCCTAAAATAAAAATCCATAATACAATTCGAATACTACGTGTTTTCAACATTTTTCTCTCCTCCCATCTTTTATTATAAAATAATAGTTGTGCTCTTGTCATAAAGTAAGGTAGTAAAATGTGTCGGTTTATTTAATTCTGAATATTCTTTTAAATATTCCTAGATAATGGTAGGATATAGAAGATAAAGCATTTTTAAGGAGGTACTTTTTTGAATACGTTTTCTAAAGAAAAAACGCTTATAAAAGAAGTAACGATTAAAGCACCGATAGATTTGGTTTGGTATGCTTGGATAATCTCTGAACGTGTTTCAAAGTGGTTTGCGCCTGAAGTGGTAATAGAAGGAAGAGAGGGAGGAGCATATGAGCTTTATTTTATTCCAGGAAATAAAACGGAAATGAACACGAAAGGCTGTAAAATAATGAAACTTGTAAGTGAAAAAGAGTTACAGTTCACTTGGAAGGGACCAGATCAATTTGCAGACATAATGAATAAGGAAAATGAATTAACAATTGTAAAAGTTACTTTTGTTATAATTGATGAACATACGACAAAAGTTATTGTGGAGCATACTGGCTTTAACAATGAAGATAATTGGCTAGAAGCGATTAACTGGCATCAAATGGCTTGGTCAGGTGTTCTCACTAGCTTACAGTCTGCTCTTGAAAAAGGAGAAGGAAACCTGTGCTGTCAACCTTAGCTATCTAGTTTAGATGGTTTTTTTTATGGTAAAAAAGGGGCTCTTGAAAAATAGGAGAGATACCTATACAGTAGAACGTATAAGGATTAAAGTAGAAATGGAAGTGTAAGATTTGAATATAACTCGAAGTGGGGAATGGTGTACGATTACCGTTCCAGCTCAATGGAATAAGAAAAGTATTGAACCTATTTTAGTTGAAGAAATTGGTGTGCCGAAAAAATTGTTACATACATTACGCATGGAAAAAGGTGTTACTGTCAATGGAGAAAGTATTCCTTGGCGACAAGTCGTATCTGAAGGAGATACGTTATCGCTTCATGTTTTAAAAGAAGAGAAGAGCGATGTTGTGCCAATGAAAGAAAATGTGGCTATTTGTTATGAAGATGACTACGTTCTAATTGCCAATAAGCCTTATGGAGTGGATACGCATCCAAATCAAAAAGGAGAAAGTGGGACGTTATTAAATGCCGTCGTTGCTTATGTAAATAACAAAAACGAAATTTGTCCGATTCGTCATATTCATCGTTTAGATAAAGATACGACAGGTGGCGTCGTGTTTGCCAAATATCCTTTACCAGGAGCGATTATGGACAAGATGCTAGCGGAGAAGGAAATTAATCGTCAATATGTGGCACTTGTTCATGGAATTGTGAAACAAGATAAAGGAACTATTCATGCCAAAATTGGACGAGATCGTCATCATGCTACTCGTCGTCGTGTTTCTCCCAAAGGGGACGATGCCATTACCCATTATGAAGTAGTGAAACGATTTCCAAAGGATAATGTTAGTCTTGTTGCTTTAACGCTAGAAACAGGACGAACTCATCAAATTCGTGTTCATATGAGTTATCTTGGTCATGCTCTTGTTGGAGATACCTTATATGGTGGCAAAACAACTTTATTGCGTCGCCAAGCACTTCATGGTGCCAACATTGTAATGAAACATCCGATTTCAAAAGAAAAAATAAACGTTTCTGTTCCATTACCAACAGATATGGAGCAATTAGTTAAAAAGCTAAAATAGATAAAAATCCACAGGAATAGCTGTGGATTTTTTTGTCAAGCTACATTAACCTAGTAAAGAACCCCAATTTATGATTAGAACGACTACACCTAAAACTAGTAAAATAATTGGCATACTCATGTTTTTTAACGTATCTTTTATTTTGATGTGAGTAAGAATAGCACCAATCATTGTTGCAACA
>JBJEFI010000094.1:7312-8415 GCA_051873875.1 Bacillaceae bacterium
GTTATTTGATGTAGATGGTGCTTTTACATCTTCATTGAAGCCTTTGTCTGTTGCATAATTTTCAATGGACCAAATTCCTAATTCTTTTTGTTGTGCTTTTGATTGAATTTCTCTGAAATAGTCGACCCAACGTGTGTTAGGGGCATACACATAAGCAACACGAGCATAGCCCTTTTCTAGTAAAATCTCATTGACCATTTTGCCATTTACCCAAATGTAGCCAAGTAGGCGTCCATATTTATCGCGTTCTGATACATCAATCTCTAATGTGGCTTTTGAATTAGCAGGAAGCAATTCTTTTACTAAATTACTTGCTTCTTTTCCAAATGGTTGGACTGGCTTAGATGGATGAACTGTTTCTGGTGTATCGATTAATAACAAACGGACTGTTTCTTCATTTCCGTTCGGAAGTTTGACTTTCACTGTATCTCCATCGATTACACGAACGATTGATACGTCCATTGTTTTGCCCTGAGGCTTATGATCACTTGATTGTGATGTTGGTGTTTGCGTTTTATCTCCACTATTTTGCTCTTGTGTTTGGTTCGTTTGTTGTTCCTTAGACGGTGTTTCTTGCGATTGGTTAGGCTGTTGTTCCTTAGATGGCGTTTCTTGTGCCGTACAACCGACAAGTGCAATAGCAAACAAAAGAGATAAAAGGCTATAAAGTATCTTTTTCATTTTAAAACTCCTTCTTTTTCATCTTGCAATTTTTTTATTATACCATAGAACAAAAGTTCTGTTTATTTTTATGAGAAAGAATATGAATTTTATTTGGTATATTTTATTGTTTTTTGACTACTTTGGAGATATTAAAGATGCATTGAACAACCGCTAGAAATGCATAAGCAAATCACCATAAATGGTGTGGATCTTATTCCTGCTAGAACAGACGTATTAGAAGTAGTAACATACAATCAGATGATGAAAAGTAATATGTGTACCCTTGTTGTAGATGATTCTTTAGTAACAGGATTAAAGCCGATAAATTCTTTTTTAAATGTTTATTATAATGGAGATGCGAAAATAATTGAAAAAACAATTGCCAATAAACTTAAAGAGACATATCCTACTTCAGGTACGCAGACTTACTATATGTCAAA
>JBJEFI010000095.1:0-38173 GCA_051873875.1 Bacillaceae bacterium
TATGGTTACCGGAAGTATGTATACGACAATAAAATAAAAAATGAATAAACAAATGTGTTTGTGTGCATTTGTTTATTCATTTTTTATTTTAAAATTTCACTTACTGTATATTTTTTAATGATAATTATTTAATATTTCATAAATTTCAAATAAAAACATAGACTATTTGCCTATTTTATATTATTTTTAAGAAGATATTACATATTTTTAAGAAAAGGTAGGGGAAAGTATGAAAAAGGACAAGCTCAAAAAAGCGAGTGTAGGGCTAGTAATTGGGGCAATGCTAGTTAGTTCATCAACGATTCCTGCATATGCAAGTTCAGTATCACCAATAAAAGAAAGTAATTTAACACTTAGCTGGAATCAGGAACAAACAGGTTTTGAGATTCAAGACATTAAAAATGGAACAATTACGATAAATAAAAAGGTATACAAAGTAGCATCTAATTTAAATGCCCTAGTAAATGAAGAAAATAAAGAAGCATTAATTGGAAGTAAAATTGATTTTCGAGCAAATAGTAAAAATGTCATTACAAAAATTCTTTTTCTAAAATTAACAACTGAAAATACGCAATTTGATGGAAAAGGTTTAACCATAAACGGTGATGTAACGGTTGAAAGCAGTCATATTGCAATTAAAAATATGAAAATCAATGGAGAGCTATTACTAAAACATAATAAAGATGGACAACATACTCTTTCCAACGTCTCCGTTTTAAGCACTACGTATATTGATGGTAATGCAAGTGCTAGTACAATGATTTCCTCATCTAGATTTACTACAATCGTTTCTAATCATCAAGATGGTAAGCTTCAATTATCTGCGGATACAAAGCTTCTAAGTCTCTATGTTACAAGAAATAACACCATTACAGCCGGTTCTATTCCACAACTTTTTTTGTTAAATCAAGCGAAAAATGTTTCTCTTTCAGGTTCGGTCACAACGCTTATTTTAAAAACAAATACAACGATTGAATTAGGATCAAATACAACGATAAAAACAGTGTCAGCATTCCGTGATTTTACATTAACGAGTAATGCTAAAGATAAAATAGGTATCAACAACACTTACTTATATGACAATGTTAAAAATGTGACATCACATGCTCCTATTTCTACACTGACGGTTTTTACAGATAATAATGTAAATTTAAAGGGTAGCAAAGTGCCAGCACAATTAATTTTAACAGGAAGTGGAACAACTACATTAGATAGTTTTAGTACTACTAATAATGTAATTGTAAAAAATAAAAAAGCACAATTACTTTTAAAGGGAACGATTATTAAAAATATCAAACTACCTAAACAACTTAAAGTAAATACGGTAGTTACGAATTATGAAGAAATGAAAAGCTTAATTGAAGCGACTAATGGAAAGCGTTTTCCTGGACCGATAAAAAGTACGTTAAAACAATTGATTTTAATGTCAGCATCTTATCAAGAAAGCGATTATACAATTAGTGGTTGGGAAGATTTTAAGAAAGCGCTAGGAAATGCAGAAGCTGTTGAAAAAAATAGCAAAGCAACACAAAATGAAGTGGATGCTGCAATAACTGCTTTACAACAAGCAATAAAAGGATTAGATAAAACATTTTCATTAACAATTATGCATACAAATGATACACATGCAACGTTAGATAACATCGCGCGTCGAGCAACGGCCATTGAAACTGTTCGTAAACAAAAGCCAAATAGTTTACTACTTGATGCAGGGGATGTTTTCTCAGGAACGTTGTATTTTAATGTGTATGAAGGACAAGCTGACTTAGAGTTTATGAATATGCTTGGATACGATGCAATGACATTTGGAAATCATGAATTTGACAAAGGGACAAAAGTTTTAGCAGACTTCGTAAAAAATACCAATTTCCCAATGTTATCAGCTAACATCGATTTTTCTAGTAATGATGATTTAAAAGGATATGTGAAAGATAAGGTGAATACGAAAAAAGAAGGTGGCGCAATCTACTCTTCTATGATTCGTGAAATAAATGGTGAAAAAGTCGGAGTTTTTGGATTAACAACAGAAGATACAGCATTTTTATCAAGTGCTGGCGAGAGTGTTAAATTTGAAAATGTCACTAAAAAAGCCCAGGCAACTGTAGATCAATTAGAATCACAAGGAGTCAATAAAATTATTGCATTAACCCATTTAGGTTATGAAAATGATATTGAACTTGCGAAAGCAGTTGATGAAATTGATGTAGTTGTAGGTGGTCATACACATACAAAAGTAGATATTCCAACGTTAGTAAAAGATGGTGATGATAAAACACTGGTTGTTCAAGCGCAAGATCAAAGTAAATTTTTAGGTACATTAGATATTACCTTTGATAGTAAAGGAGATATTTATCAGCAAGCAGGGAATTTAATTGATTTAAACGAAAGAGATAGTACAGGTAAATACGTAATTCAAGATAATCCAGTTTTTGCTGCTAAACTTGCAGAAAAAGATGGACCAATCAATGAAATTAAAGCAAAAGTTGTTGGTTCTTCAGTAGTAGCATTAGATGGTATCCGAGACAATGTTCGTACACGTGAAACAAATTTAGGGAACTTAATTACAGATGCTATGGTAACCGAGGCAAGAAAAACTGTACCGGAAACAACTATTGCACTACAAAATGGTGGAGGTATTCGAGCTGGAATTGATCAAGGAGACATCACATTAGGCGAAGTATTAACGGTTATGCCATTTGCTAATATGTTAGTAACAGTAAAACTTACTGGAGATGAAATTAAAGCAGCATTGGAACAAAGTGTGAGTGGCTTAGATAAAAAAGAAGGACGATTCCTTCAAACATCAGGATTACGATATGAATATGATCCTTCTAAAGCAATTGGAAGTCGTGTAGAAAAAATGGAAACGTTAGAAAATGGCAAATATATTCCACTACAAGCAAACAAGTATTATTGGGTTGCAACAAATGGATTTATGGCTGATGGTGGCGATGGCTATACAATGATGAAACAAGCAAAATCTGAGGGACGTATTATTGAGCAATACGTAGTAGATTATGAAGTGTTTGTTAATTACTTGACAGCTAATCCAAATATTTCTCCACAAATAGAAGGGCGTATTGTGGCACGTGTGAATCCAGCAGTACTAAATGGGACAACTTCAGAAGTTAAAACATATAACAATAGTATTACTGTAGACGCTTCTACGCTTGAGAACATTCAAAACATTATTGTAAAAGGAAACTTATATATTACTGGTAAAGAAGAAGGCGATCTTCTATTAGAAAATGTAGTTGTAGAAGGGGATATTTTCTTTCAGTAAAGAAAAAAATGGGGTGAATGAAAATGAGTAGCGTATTTAATAAGCGTCTAATGAAAGTAATAGTAGCATTTATATTAGCACTTAGCATGCTGGCTCAATATATCGTTGTTGCTTCGGCCACATCAGCATTATCGGTAGGAGAAGCCATTGCCAAATATGCTAGTGGTGGTAGAGGGACAACCATTGTTGAAGGGTATATTGTTGGATATATGAAATCTGCAACAAATGTTGTTAAAACAGGGGCAACAGACGATTTTAATATCGTAATTGCAGATAAGATAGACGAAACAGATACAACAAAGATGATTCCAGTTCAGTTAACAACATCTTTCCGTTCCACATATGGTTTAAAAACAAACCCATCAAATGTTGGGAAAAAAGTGAGTGTAACAGCTAGTTTAGAAGCTTATTTTACTGTAGCAGGTTTAAAAACACCAACGGCAATCACATGGGCAACAGATACGCCAGCAACACAAGTAGCTAATGTAATAGCTTCACCAACAGCTGGTGCAGTGCCTATGAACACATCTGTAACATTATCAACAAGTACGGTAGATGCAAAAATTTATTATACATTAGATGGAACAGAACCATCCACAACTAGTATGCCATATACAACACCAATTGTTATTACAAAAGATATAACCATAAAAACAAAAGCAGTAAAAGATGGGTTAGAAGATAGTGCTACTTCAACTTTTAACTATACGATTTTACAATCCTCAAATGTCCGTATTCATGATATTCAAGGAGTTGGTCATGTATCTCCATATAAAGATAAAAACGTGGAGAATGTCCAAGGGATTATAACAAAAGTGGTGGACGCAAATAATTTTTATATGCAAGATTCAGAGCCAGATGACAATGATTTAACAGCAGAGGGAATTTTGGTGTATAAAAAAACACATGGTTTTGTTGCAGGGGATCTTGTTAGTGCAACAGGAACTGTAAAAGAATGGATTTTAGATGGATATACAGAAAAATTAACAACGGATTTGGCAGTAACAGAAATTAATGCTACATCTATAACAAAATTAAGTGGCAATAATCCACTTCCAGCTCCAATCTTACTTGGAGAAGGCGGAAGAGTCATTCCTACTGAAATTATTGACAATGATAATTTTGGTATTTTCGATCCAGAGCAAGATGGAATTGACTTTTTTGAATCATTAGAAGGAATGAGAGTGGAAGTAAAAAATCCAGAAATTATCGCACCTCAAAAATATGGTGAATTAATAGTTGTTGTTAATAATGGTGAACGTATGAAAGAAAAAACTATTGCAGGCGGTTTAAAAATTACGGAAACAAACTATAATCCTGAACGAATTACGTTAGATATTGATGATACATCCTATGTAGCGAAAGCAGGAGACATGCTAAATGGTTCTGTTATAGGGGTTGTAAGTTATGGCTTTAGTAATTTTAAAGTTTTAACTTCACGACAAGAACTGCCAACTTTAGTAGATGGAAAAACACAACGAGAAACAACAACACTCGTAAAAAATGATAAATCCTTATCAATTGTGTCGTATAACTTAGAAAATTTTTCAGCAAATACAGCGAATACTCCAAATAGTAAAGTTGCAGAAGTAGCTCATTCAATTGTTGCTAACTTAAATGCACCAGATATTATTGGACTAGTTGAAGTCCAAGATAATAATGGGGAAACAAATAATGGGGTAACAGATGCTTCTCAAACATATAATCGTTTAATTGAAGCTATAAAAGCAGCAGGTGGACCAACTTATCAATTTACAGATATCGCACCAGTAGATAATAGCGATGGTGGCGCACCAGGTGGCAATATCCGAGTCGGTTATCTATATAATGAAAATAGAGTTACGTTAAAAACAGGTAAAAAAGGTACATCTACAGAAGCAGTTGGCTATGAAAATGGGAGTCTAACGTTAAATCCTGGACGTATTAGTCCAAATGATTTCGCAGGAACTCGTAAACCATTGGCAGCACAATTCACATTCCAAGGTGAAGATGTTATTGTTATCGCTAACCATCTAAATTCAAAAGGTGGAGACCAACCATTATATGGTGTAAATCAACCACCTGTATTAGGAAGCGAAAGCAAACGTATTGCGGCAGCAGCAACGATTAATGGCTTTATTAAAGATGTGAAGCAGAAGAATGCAGAGGCGAATATCGTTGTACTTGGAGATATGAATGACTTTGAATTTTCTAAGCCATTAAAAGCATTGGCTGGACAAGAATTGACAAATATGATTATGAATCTTCCTGATAATGATCGCTTTACGTATATCTATCAAGGGAACTCACAAGTATTGGATCATATTCTTGTATCCAATAACATTGCTCCAAAAACAAATGTTGATATCGTTCATTTAAATGCAGCCTTTATGGAGAATCATGGACGTGTTAGTGACCATGATCCTGTGATGGTTCAAGTGAACTTTGCAAAGAATGACGAGTTAAAAAATATTACTACAATTAAAAATGTAACAGCTAACCGTTTTACGATTTCAAAAGAAAATCGCGTCTATCTATTTGAACCAACTGCTATTTTCAAAGATGCAGTTATCGTAAAAGCACCTACTACATTACGTGGGGAAGGTTTAAGTAACTTAAAAGTTATTATCGATTTACCAAATGATAGTGACGTAGTAGATATTCAAGGAATGACGATTAAAGAGCTTATTATTAAAAAAGGAACAGTAAAGAAATAACTTTAGTTAAAAGTACTAGCCGTATTGGTTAGTACTTTTAGCTAAAATAAATTTAGGTAATTTTAATAAAAGGAATTTCTTGTTTTGTTCACATCTTATCCGCCGAATTCATATTATATCGATAAGTATTATATGGTATGAGGAGGACAAGAAATGGGTAGAGAATTTGATGAGTTATTTAACCAATGGGCACCAGCTTATGACGACTTTGTATTAGGAAAAGATGAACAATACAAAGAAGTATTTGAAAATTACGGTAATATCTTAGAGGAAGTAGCAAACCGTTCTTATGGGCATGTGTTAGAATTTGGTGTGGGGACAGGAAATTTAACAAAAAAATTAATTCAACATGGGGTATCTGTTACGGGAATTGAGCCAGCAAAGGAAATGAGAAAAATAGCAACAGAAAAAATAGGTGAGAAAATTAGATTACAAGATGGTGATTTTTTTCATTTTCCTACAGATCAGCAAATAGATTGTATTGTAAGTACCTATGCCTTTCATCATTTAACAGATATGGAAAAAGAAGAAGCAGTATCAATGTATACACAATTATTGCCACCTAGAGGCAAAATTATTTTTGCAGATACAATGTTTGAAACGGTAGATTATTATTTACAATTGAAAGAAGAAATGAAGATTAAAGGCTATAATGAGTTAGTGGATGATTTAAATAGAGAGTATTATCCATTAATTGGGACTATGGTTTCATTAGTTGCTAAAAATGGTTTTTCTGTTTTCATAAAAAAGATGAATCGATATGTATGGTTAATGGAAGCTGTAAAAGAATAATACTTATAAAATGATACTAATAAAGCAGGATTTGTAACAATAAGTGCCGAATAATTAGCATTAATTGTTTAAAATTAGTAGAAAAGGGGATATAGCTATGCCATCAGTAGAAAGCTTTGAATTAGATCATACAAAAGTGGTTGCACCATATGTACGTCATTGTGGGGTACATCATGTCGGAAATGGAGTTGTAAACAAATATGATATTCGTTTTTGTCAACCAAACAAGCAAGCATTACAGCCAGCAACTATTCATACACTAGAGCATTTATTGGCGATATACATTCGGAAACATCGTGAAAAATATGCTCATTTCGATATTATTGATGTATCACCAATGGGATGTCAAACAGGTTACTATTTAATTGTAAGTGGTGAACCAACGATAGATGAGCTGTTAGAAGTATTAGAAAATACAATGAAAGAAGGGTTAACGGTAACAGAGGTTCCAGCTGCGAATGAATTACAGTGTGGTCAGGCCAAGCTACATGATTTAGAAGGAGCAAAAAAATGGATGAGTTATTGGTTAAATCATAGTCAAGAAGATTTAAAAAAAGTATTTGGATAAAAAAGACAAGGGGAACGGGAAACCGTTTCCTATTTTATTTAATATAACATTATTATGTAAACAAAGGATAAAATTTCATTTATCGTAATATAAAACTAATTTTTTAACAAAAAAAAGAAATAATGCTAAGCTAAGATATAGAAATGTGAGGTGGTAAAATGGATTTAATTTGGTCATATGTAAAAAAGTATAAGCTGGGATTTAGTTTGTCTATTTTTGCATTAATGATTGAAGCAGGTTGTGATTTGTTACTTCCTACATTAATGGCAAGAATGATTGATGTTGGTGTTGCAAATCAAGACTTGGATTATGTTTTTAAAACAGGACTTATGATGCTTGCAATAGCAGCTATTGGAGCAGGATTTGCATTCATGAGAAATATTTTATCTAGCATTGTTTCTCAGCGAATTGGCGAAAATATGCGAAGTGATATTTATGAAAAGATACAATTTTTAAGCTTTGAAACAATTAATAAATGGGACCGAGCTTCTTTAGTAACTCGATTAACAAATGATGTGATGCTTGTTCAAAATTTTATTACGGGGTTAATGCGAATTTTTGTGCGAGCACCTTTAATTGGAATAGGTAGTATAGGGATGGCATTTATTCTTGATTTTAAATTAGCACTTATTTTATGTATCATTGTTCCAATTGTCGGATTATTAATATATGGAAATGTTCATCTTTCTTTTCCACTATTTACAAAAGTACAACATCAACTAGATCATGTGAATCGTGTAATACGAGAATATTTATCTGGTGTAAGAGTTGTGCGAGCATTTAATCGTTTCAACTATGAAACAAAGCGTCTTAAAAAAGAAAATACTAATTATGTAAATACCTCTATTCGAGTAAATCGTATTATGGCATTTTTTTCGCCTAGTATGAATTTAATGTTAAATATAGGGATAGTTGTTGTCCTTTGGATTGGTGGCTATCAAGTAAATAATGGCGATGTTTATGTAGGAAAAATGATTGCCTTTGTAAACTATATGACCCAAATTTTGTTTGCGTTAATGATGATTCAACTTATTTTCAATAATTTAATACGAGCAAAAGCATCTGCAATACGTATAAACGAAATTTTAAAAGAAGAGAATACAGTTTATTCACAGTCTTTACCGTTAAAACAAATTAATGATATTGCTTTTTCAAATGTGTCTTTTACTTATCATGATGGAAATAACCTTGTACTGAAAGACATTTCTTTTCATTGTAAAAAAGGAACAACTTTAGGCATTATTGGTTCGATTGGTTCTGGAAAAAGTACAATCTTGCAATTAATTCCACGATTCTATGAAACAACAAGTGGAACAATTGAAATAAATGGACAGAGTATTGCTCATTATACACCAAAAGATTTAAGAGAAAAGATTGCAATCGTTCCCCAAAAATCAATTTTACTTTCAGGTACGATTTTAGAAAATCTTTTATTTGGAAATGAAAATGGAACGTTAGAAGAAGTAGTGGCTGCTGCTAAAGTAGCCCAGGCACATGAGTTCATTATGAAGTTACCACATGGTTATCATTCTATCGTAGACCAACAAGGAGTCAATTTATCAGGTGGACAAAAGCAACGAATGGCTATTGCTAGAGCATTGCTTCGTAAACCAGATGTTTTATTGCTAGATGATTGCACAAGTGCTATTGATGTTGCAACAGAACAAAAAATATTGAATGAATTAAATAACTATTGTAAAGATATTACAGTTATTCTTGTATCCCAACGACTTTCAACAGTGAAAAAAATGGATCAAATACTTGTATTAGATTATGGAAAAGTTGAAAGCTGTGGTACACACGAATATTTAATAGCTCATTCTCATGTATACAGAGAGATATATGAATCGCAAGTTGGGAAGGAGGTAGCACATGAATAAAAAAGGATCTATTCAACCACGAATGGGACCAATGAATCTAGTTGGAGGAGCAAAAGCAAAAAATTTAAAAGAAACATTAATGCGATTGACACTTTTTTTCTCTAAAGAAAAAAAGCAAGTTTTTATCGTCTTTTTCTTTGTTTTTTGTAGTACGGCATTTGGTATATTTGTTCCATTTTTAATTGGTCGAGGCATTGATACCATGTCAGCTGGTAAAGGTAATGTCCACCTTTCTTTATTGCACACAATTCTACTTATTTTATTTATTGGATACGTTATTGATGCAGTAATTACCTTTATGCAAGGTTGGATTATGACTGGTGTTGTGCAACGTACGATGATGCTTATAAAAGAAACATTATTTGACAAATTTCACAAGCTACCTTTTCGTTTTTTTGATAATACTAGCGATGGAGATACGATGAGTCGCCTTTCAAATGATATGGATAATATAGGCACAACGTTGTCTTCTTCTATAACAGGGCTGATGGCAAATAGTCTTATGATTATTGCCTCCTTTATAATGATGATTATATTAAGTCCAATTTTGACATTGGCTAGTATGATTACAATTCCGATGATTTTCATGCTTACAAAAATCATCACAAGTAAAACAAAACCCTTGTTTAAACAACAACAAGAAACATTGGGATCCTTAAATGGTTTTGCTGAAGAAACAATTACAAATATTTCTTTAGTAAAATCATTTAATCGAGAAGAAAAGGTTATCTCTGAATTTAATACATTAAATAAACAATTGAATCAAATTGGTGTAAAAGCACAAATATGGTCTGGTTTTTTAATGCCATTAACAAATACAATTAACAATATTGGTTTTATTGCAATTGCCATTGTTGGTTCTCTACTTGTTTCAAATGATGCAATTACAATAGGGGTTATTGCTAGTTTTATTAGTTATTCGAAACAGTTTACTAGACCAGTTGTTGAGATTGCTAGTATTTATAATACGCTTCAATCTGCAGTTGCTAGTTTAGAAAGAATTTTTGAGGTATTAGATGAAAAAGAAGAAGTAGAAGATATTCAATCTGCAATCCAATTAGAAGATATAAAAGGAGAAGTAGCTTTTCATCATGTAGGATTTGGATATGATTTCAATCATTTGATTATACAGGACATAAACTTTCAAGTTTCTCCTGGTAGTAAAGTGGCAATTGTAGGGCCAACTGGCGCGGGAAAATCTACGATTATAAACTTACTAACGAGGTTTTATGATGTTACAGAAGGAGAAATTCAAATTGATCAAATACCAATTAAACATATTTCACGTACTAGCTTGAGGAAATTATTTGGTATTGTGTTACAGGATACTTATTTGTTTACAGGTACAATTCGAGAAAATCTGCGATATGGTCGATTGGATGCAACAGATGAAGAAATAATAGAAGCAGCTAGGATGGCAAATGCCCATTTATTCATCGAACAATTAGAGCGTGGTTATGATACATATATAACAGAGAATGGCCAATCACTTAGTCATGGGCAGCGTCAATTATTATCAATAACGAGAGCATTACTTGCTAATCCTAAGATCTTAATACTAGATGAAGCAACTAGTAATATTGATACACGAACGGAACAGCATGTTCAACAAGCATTAAGTATACTAATGAAAGGACGAACGAGTATTGTAATTGCTCATCGACTAAATACAATAGCAAATGCCGATTTAATTTTAGTTATCGATGATGGAAAAATAGTAGAACGAGGAAACCATGAACAATTATTGCGATTAAACGGGAGATATAAACAACTTTATGAAATACAAAAAGACAATGAAAAATAAAAAAAGAGGGATATATCCCTCTTTTTTAAACTTTTAAACAGAATAAAATTGAACAAAATATGACAAAAAAGAAAGAGAATGAGTAGGAAAAATGACTAAAAACATGATAACAATTCCATCTATAATTTCAGCGCTGTTAAGATAAGAAAAAAAGGGAGAGAGCAAACGCTTTCATTGTTGTTAAATAAGGGTTTAGCTAAGATATAAAAGCGGGATAAAACAATACTTTATAAACTACTATAATATAGTTATTTATATGAATAAATCGTTAATATAATCATCTTATTTAGTTCATTTATCCTAATTAGGCAAAAAATATATAATATTTTATAAAAAATAGTCGAAATTTCGCTATAAATTGTCAAAAATGAGAACGATTCCTGTGCAAATTAACCATTTTCATGTGCAACATAATGCGCTATACTCGTATATAAGAAATAGCTTAAAGGGGGATTTTTGGGATGAAATCATTGAAACCATTTGTTTCAACATACGAAAATAAGACGTATACTGTTTATGCAACAGATGCACAAGAGGCACGAAATCATTTTATTGAAAATGTGAATAATGTGGAAATAGTAGAGGAAGAATTAGATTTAAGTTTTGAAGAAATAACAAACGTCCACATAGTAGTTAATATTCATTAAAAGAAGAAGCCATCTATCTGGTAAGATGGCTTCTTTTTTTGAATAAACATTCAGATTAAATTTTTATCATTTGTTGACCAAACACATTAATTGGCAATGTTGGTGAATTAAGAGCGGTTAGGTCTTGATAAAAACGATTTCCAACAGGTTCATTAAAGATAATGATCCCGTTTGATGATATTGGAATCGCTTCAATAGTGATACACTTAGGGTTTTCCATAATAATTTCTTCATTTTCTTCTCTATGTTGCTCAAATTCAATATGGATAGCGACTACTCCAAACTCAAATTCATATTCATATGTAATCGTATGTTTATTTAGTAATATATCTGAACGGCCAATACGGCTTGTTTTTAAAAAAGAATAGAAATTTAAATCATCAGTATAAAATAAAATTTGTTCAAAAAATGGAATCATACCAGTATTATTTTCAAAGTGATAGGTACTTATTTGTTTTTTATGGCAAACTATATTTTCATTTTTAATCTTAATAGTAGTAAAATTAAAGAATTCATTTTTTCCATCTTCTTTAATTTGATTAAAATTTTTAAAAACAGTAAAGAAGCAAGCTTGTGTTAAACAAATATTTTGAATGGTTTCTTTATCATATTTATGAGAAAAGAAAAAATTATTATTACCAGTTGTAATCATTAATAATGCTCCCATCTATATAAAAACTTGTTATATTATACATAAGATGCAATATAAAGTAAATGAGAATAGGTCATAAATACTCTTTTCTATTTTTACTTGGAAATCACAAAGTACTTTTCTATTCTTTAGCGATCATTTTATTAGCAATATCTGTAAAAATTTGCTTGGATCTATTTTGAGAGGAAGGCATTGTTAAAAAAGATAGCATCTATTTTATTATAACTAAAAGAATAGAAGAATTTGAGTTTTTATCTAGAAGAATAAATTTCTTTCTTACTTTAATATACTCTCGATATCTACCGGATGACATGATATAATTCCTACATGAAAGAATCAAGGAAGTTAAGAAAAGGATGTACAAGATGAAGAAAACAAAACCTCTTGCTTTACATGCGGGATTTATTGGGGTGGCACTACTTTTTTCGTTTTTATTAGCAACTCAAAATTGGGATAATTTGGTTGTTCGAATATTACCTTTTGCTGATGCAAAACTATTTTTATTTTTTCGAATTGCTTTGGCAGTTATCATTTATTTTTTTATAGAATCTATTTATTATTCTATTAAGACAAAAGGAATTTATATAGGCCGTTTTGTCGTTTATGCTCTTTTCTTTATGTACGCTATTTTTATGTTTTTTTTACTATTTTATGGTCGTGAACATGTAACAAATGAAGGAACTGTAAATCTTCAACCATTTCATACGATTTCTTCTTATTATAGGGCATATAAAATAGGAAATGCAGATTTTTTATATGTATTTACGAATATAATTGGAAATATTATTTTATTTATTCCGATTGGTGTCATTCTTGTTTTTATTACAAGGAGTAAAGTGAATATATTTTTTTTGTTTTTGATTTCTATTTTTCTTTTTTTTATGGTGGAATACATTCAAGTAAAACTAATGGTTGGAAGTTTTGATGTGGATGATATTTTATTAAATGTGATTGGGTGTATGATCGGAATATTGTACTCGAAAAAAAGGATAAGTTGAATTTAGCTTGAAAATAGTTAAATTCACTTATCCTTTTTTGGAAGAAATTAAACGAGTAGAGCAACGACGATTCCTAACAATGCGCCAATGATTACTTCAAATGTTGTATGCCCAATTAACTCATTTAAAGATTGATATTTAGGAAGTTTCCCATGAAAAAAATCATTTAATAGTTTTGCATGTTTACTTACTGCGTATCGTACTCCCTTTGCATCATACATAACAACGATGGCAAAAATGAGGGCAATTGCAAAATATGAACTATCAAACCCTTCTTGTAATCCAATTGCTACAGCTAATGCACTAACAGTCGAAGAATGAGAGCTAGGCATTCCTCCTGAAGCAAAAAATAATGAGAAATCCAAATCACGAGTTTTAAATAAATGAATAATTACTTTTGATAATTGAGCTAAAAACCATGCAATAACTGCAGCCATTAATGGTCCATTTTGAAAGATATTCATAGAAAAGACTCCCTTTAAGTGAAATTTAGATTTTAATATGGGAAAAATCTTTAAAAACAATGTTGTTATATAAATAGTATCAGTAAATAAAGGCTTTTGGTATACTAACGATGTAAATAATTTATGACTTTTATAAAACGAGGTGTTTTTTTGAAAATTTTACATACAGCTGATTGGCACTTAGGAAAAAGTTTAGAAGGCTATAGCCGTTTAGGTGAACAAAAACAATTCTTAGAACGTTTTCTTGAAATTGTAGAAGAACAAGATATTGATTTAATTCTTCACGCTGGGGATGTATATGATACATTTAATCCGCCTGCTGCTGCAGAAAAATTATTTTATGAAACAATGAAAGTATTATCGAAACAAAAAGAGCGAGCAATTGTAATTATTGCAGGGAACCATGATAATCCAGAGCGATTAGAAGCTGTTTTGCCTTTAGCAAAAGAGCACGGAATTATTATTGTTGGTACGCCAAACAGTGTTGTACAGCCCGGTACATATGGTGCATGTACAGTGATAAATAGTGGAAAAGGCTTTATCGAACTTGAAATTCGTGGTGAACGTACCGTTATTATTACATTACCATATCCAAGTGAAAAACGCTTAGGTGAAGTATTTCAAGGTGAAAAAGAAGAAGACATACACCTTTCTTATACAGAACGATTAGGAAGTTTATTTGCAGACCTAGAAAAGCATTATCGAGATGATACCATTAATTTAGCAATGTCTCATTTATATGTAGTTGGTGGAGAAATGACAGATTCAGAGCGAATGATTCAATTAGGTGGTACATACGCAGTTGAATTGAAGCATTTGCCATTAAAAGCCCAATATATTGCATTAGGACATTTACATAAAACACAAACCTATCAGAAAAGCAATACACCTATTGTGTATAGTGGTTCTCCCCTACAGTATAGTAAAAAAGAGCGGAACAATAAAAACTCAGTTTATGTATTACAAGCAAAAGCTGGAGAAGCAATTAAAGTGGAACGTATTTATCTAGAAACATATAAGCATATTGAAGTATGGAAGTGCTCAAACGTAGAAGAAGCAATTAAACAGTGTGAAGAACATCAAGAGGATGATTCATGGGTATATTTAGAAATACAAACAAATCGTATTTTAACACCAGATGAAATCAAGAAAATGAAAACATTAAAAAAAGATATTATTGAAATTCGACCAATTTTAAATGATATTCAAATTGAAGAGGAAGAAATAAGAGATTTAAACGATGTTAATTTAGAAGAGATTTTTACGAACTTTTATACAACCAAAACAAATACTGTTCCAAGCCAGGAATTAGTAGAATTATTTTTGGAGCTAGCTCATGAGGAGGAAACAGTATGAAGCCCATTATGCTTGAAATAAAAGGATTTCAAAGCTTTCGAGATATCCAAACAATTGCTTTTGAAACATTAACATCTAAAGGTCTATTTGGTATTTTTGGTTCAACAGGAAGTGGGAAATCAACGATCTTAGATGCGATTATGTATGCTTTATATGGAAAAGTATCCCGTGAGCAGCAAAATGAATTTATTAATGTCAATGAAAGAGAAGCTTTTGTTCGCTATACATTTGAATTAAAAAGCGGGACAGGTCGTCGACGTTTTATTGTAAAACGCTCTGTTCGTAAAAACGCGAGTGATAAATACCAGACACCTAATGTTGTATTAAGTGAAGTCGTTGTTCGTGATGGGGAAGAAACAATTGAAGTTATCGGCGAAAAAGTTCGTGAAGTAAATGAACTCATTGAAAATTTAATTGGCTTAAAAATGGATGATTTCACTAGAGCAGTTGTATTACCTCAAGGGAAGTTTAGTGAATTTTTGAAGATTGATCCTTCCAAACGAAATGAAATGTTAGAACGTATTTTTGGATTAGAGAAATATGGTCGACAATTAACAGATAAAATGAAGAAAAAAGCGGCAGATAATAGAAAAGAGTTAGAAAAAAAGGAAGAAGTTATTGCTACTTACGGAGATATTTCACAAGAAAAACTGACACAATTAATAGATGAAAAAAAGATTCTTCAAGAGCAAAAGCAAGTAATCGTGGAAAAACAAAAACAAGTTGCAACTCAATATGAAGAAGGAAAAGAAGTTCGAGGACTCATTGAAGAATTAGAACACAATAAGAAGAGAGAAGAATTATTACTTTTACAAGAAGAGAAGATAAGGCTTGTAGAAGGAGAAATGAAGCGAGCAACAAAAGCAGCTGAAATAATGCCTCTTATTGATAATGCAAATGAAGTAGAAGAACAATTGGCTGAACTATCTAATTCCTTGATAGAAGAAGAAAACATTCAAAAAAAACATCGTACTTGTTTAGATGATCAAGAAAAAGAATATAAAAAGGCAATCGCAGAAAAAGAAAAGAAAATGCCAGATCTTTTAGTAAAGAAAAATGAATTAACAATCGTAAAAAAAGATACGATACAGCTTCAACAGTTGAATCAACAATTAATAGGAAAGAAAATGCAATGGAAGCAACAACAAGAAGAGAGAAACAACCTACAGCATGAAATAGAACTAAAAGAGAGTGAGCAAAAAAAAATTACATCGCAACTAGAAGAGAAGAAACAACTATTGCAGACATTAATTGTAAGTAGTGAAACAAGAAAGCAAATACAAACAGGTAATAGTTTAGAAAAAGAAATACAAAAAGCAAATCTCCAATTAGTAGAAGAAAAGAATGCAATAGAGAAAAAAAGAGTAGCTATTCTTTTAGATACACAAGAAGTAGATGCTTTAACTACAATTTTACAAGAAAAAATAACTACATTTGAAGCAGAAAAACAACAATTATTACATTATGAAAAACAGCCACAATGGAGCGATGAAGATTTTCAGGATTTTAATCAACGTATTTTCGCAAAAGAAAATGAAATGAAACAACTAGAGGATAATCTAGAGGAAAATGAACAAGTACAAGTAGCACTAATGAAAATAGAAAAAGAGCTTGAAACATTTCAAAATGAAATGATGATGCTACGTGATGAAGAGGGAAGTGTAGCAGCACAACTTCAAGATATTGTGGAAAAAATAGAGCAGTGGAAGGTTCACAATTTAGCAGCTACCTTAGCTCAAAATCTTCATGAAGATGATCCATGTCCAGTTTGTGGTAATACCCATAAAATAAAGCTTGCAGAGCAGCAAGATCAAACGTTGTTAACTTCATATGAAAAAGAACATCAACAACTGGCTACATCTTTAGAAAAAATAAGGAAACGCTGTACGGAAATTACTATTTATCTTTCAACAAAGACAGCTAAAGAAAAAGAGCTTAAGGAACAGTATGCACTTTTACATAACCAAATTTGTGTATTAAGTGTAGAAGAACTAAAGAAGGATATCGAAAAATTAAAAGTACAAACAAACCAAGCACTTCAAAATAAAAAAGAAGTAGAAGATAAAATTAAGTATTATTTAAAAACAACTCAAGTACTTGAACGTGAAAGACTTGAACTAGAAAGTAAAATCAACCAAATTAAGATGCGTATAGAGGTAGAAGAAAAAGATTTAAAACAACGGATGGAAAAAACAGCTACATTAGAAGCGCAATATGAAGATCTTCAAAAAGAATTTGCACCGCTTCAATCATTGTATAAAAATCAAATGTTCTCCCAGTTAAGTTTAGACATTACAGCGAAAGATGAACAGCGTGAAAAAGTGGATAAAGAGTATCAAGTATTGGAGCAACAATTAAAAGATATTCTTTCTCAGTTAGACCAAGATAAAAACATACTTGTTCAAATGAATGAAACATTAAAAACTTGTGAAGATGAGCAAAAAGATTTAGAAGGTAAAATAAATGAGCTGTTATTAAAAATAGAAACTATTTGTGGGACGAAAGAACCAAATGCTTACTATGATGAGATAGTAGCACAATTAGAGCAGTTAACAAAACGCGTAGAAGAAAAACAAATGGAACTGCAAAAAATACAGGACTTACTGGAAGCAAGTAATAATACTGTAGTTTCTTTAAGAAGTACAAAACAAGCGCAGCAAGTTCAGTTAGAGAAAGAAAGAAAGCGTATAGAAAGATTACTTGTTCAAAACGAGTTTGAGAATGAAGAACAAGTGATAATTGATTATCGTGATGAACAAACACGGCAAAAAATGATGGAACAAGTCCAAGTCTATACAACAGAACTATTGAAAGTACATACGCTTATTCGAACAATACATGAAAAATTAAATAATAGAAGTATTACAGAAGAAGCATGGGTAGCGTTAGTAGATGAAAAAGAAACGATTAATAAGGAAATAGACACGCTAACAAAACAAATTGCAAGTCTAGAAAGTATTATCATAAGAATGAAACAAGACTTAGATCGTGTTGGAGAATTAGTAAATGAGATCACTATATTACGCCAACAACAAAATAGATTAGATGAATTAAATAAAGTAATGCGTGGAAATAGCTTTATTGAATATATTTCATCTGGTCAGTTAAAATATATAGCACTAGAAGCATCTAAGCGTCTGATGGAAATTACAAAAGGTAAATATTCTTTATTATTAGATGATGCAACGCATAAATTTTTAATTCGGGATCATACGAGTGGTGGCTATACACGTTCAACAGATTCATTATCTGGAGGCGAATTATTTTTGACATCACTTTCACTTGCTTTAGCGCTATCTTCTCATATTCAATTAAAAAATTCAGCACCATTAGAATTTTTCTTCTTAGATGAAGGATTTGGTACACTAGATGAACATATTTTAGATACAGCAATGAGCTCTTTAGAAAAATTGCATAGTAATGTTATGAGTGTAGGAATTATTAGTCATGTGAAGGAAATTCAAGAAAGAATCCCAGTAAAATTACTTGTTACAGCGGCCTCAAGTGGGGAAGGTAGTAAAGTAAAATTAGAATATAGTTAAAAGGAAGGTGATTTATACCTTCCTATAAAAGTGTAATTCTGAATATTTAATCATTTTAATGAAGAAAGGAAGAAATAAATAAATAGTACTAATTATTCTAAATGAAAAAATTCAAAGCTTGTTCAACAAATGATTGCAAAAATGACAGCAAACTTAGAAATTGCAAGATTATTAGTTTATCGTGTAGATGAGTTAGAAAATAATGGTAAGAGTAATACCCATGGCATCTTTAGCAAAATGGCAAGCTTGTGATATGGCTTTTAAAGCTGCAAGTGATGCTGTTCAAATTCACGAGGCATATGGATATAGCAATGATTTTCCGGTGTAACGATATTTACGAAATGCCAAAGCGCCTGTTATTTATGAAGGAACAAGAGAAGTACATACGATTATGCAAGCAGAAGATGCACTTGGATACCGTAAAGATAAATTCTTACGTAAAAACCTTCCTTCCTGGCCATATAATGATAGTTTAATTAGTAATAAATGAGGGTAAAAGAGATAGCTGGTTATCTATCTCTTTTTAGTAGGTTTATTGTTCGAAAAATCAAAACAATTAGATTAAAATGGAAGTGTATGTTATTTCTTCAAATCAGAGGGGGCGTTTGTTTGAGGGAGGTTGTAATAGTAGAAGGTGTTAGGACTCCTATTGGGAAATATAAAGGAAGTTTAAAAAACATTAGACCTGAAAATTTAGCGGCAATTGTATTAAAAGAATTAATAGTAAGAAGCAAGGTAAGTTCTGCATTAGTTGATGATGTTATTCTAGGCTGTGTAACACAAAGTAAAGAACAGGCAGGAGATATTGCTCGAATTTCTACATTATTAGCAGATTTTCCAATAACAGTTCCAGGCGTAACAATTGATAGACAATGTGGTTCAAGCCTACAAGCAATTAGTTTTGCTTCCCAAGCCATCATGAGTGGAGATATGGATATTGTTATTGCTGGTGGAGTAGAGAGTATGACGCGAGTTCCTATGTTCTCGAATTTACAAGATGCTAAATGGAATGAAGAATTAGTAAGACGTTATGGTCCCATTAATCAAGGATTATCAGCAGAGTTAATAAATGAAAAATGGAATTTCACTCGCGAACAATTGGATGCATTTTCATTAAATAGTCATAAAAAAGCATTGGCAGCACAACAAGAAGGACGATTTATAAACGAAATTTTACCAATTCCATATTTAACAGAAGATGGTGAGCAATGCACTCTTTCAAATGATGAAGGACCAAGATCAAATACAACAATAGAAAAACTTGCATCTTTGAAGCCTGTATTTAAAGAAGATGGAAAAATTCATGCTGGAAACGCAAGTCAAATTAGTGATGGAGCATCAGCTGTATTACTTATGTCAATGGAAAAGGCAAAAGAATTACAGCTAAAACCAAAATTTAAAATAGTTGCTCGTAGCATTATTGGTTCTGATCCTACTTTAATGTTAACAGGACCAATTCCAGCAACTTTTAAAGTGTTAGAAAAAGCAGGATTATCGCTTGAAGAAATTGATTTATTCGAAATCAACGAGGCTTTTGCTTCTGTTCCTTTATGTTGGTTACAAGAAACAGGTGTACCAGAAGAAAAATTAAATGTAAATGGAGGCGCAATTGCATTAGGGCATCCTCTTGGGGCAACTGGAACAAGAATTACAGTAACGTTAATGAATGAAATGGAAAGAAGAAAAGCTCGTTATGGTTTAATTGCCATATGTGAAGGACATGGAATGGCCAATGCCACTATTATTGAAAGAATAGAAGAGTAGGAGGATATATATGGAGCTAAATAAAGTAGTAGCAATTGTAACAGGTGGAGCATCAGGCTTAGGAGAGGCAGTATGTCGACATATTATTTCAAAAGGTGGAAAAGTATGTATTCTTGATTTACAAGAGGAGAAGGGAATTACGTTTGTAGAAGAATTGGGAAAAGAAAATAGTCTTTTTATTAAAACAGATGTAACAGATGAGGCAAGTGTATCAAAGGCTATAAATGGTGCAATCGAAAAATTCGGTAAAATAAATGTTGCTGTAAATTGCGCTGGAATTGTGATTGCTAAAAAAGTATTATCAAAACGTGGCATCCATGATTTAAGTAGTTTTGAAAAAGTTTTACGTGTTAATGTAGCCGGTACTTTTAATGTAATCCGTTTAGCTGTTGAACAGATGGCTAAAAATGAGCAAAATACTGGTGGAGAACGTGGTGTTATTATTAATACTGCATCGATTGCAGCTTTCGATGGACAAGTTGGTCAAGCTGCTTATAGTGCATCTAAAGGGGCTATTGTAGGAATGACATTGCCATTAGCACGTGAATTTGCCCAACATGGCATTCGAGTAATGGCAATTGCGCCTGGTGTTTTTTATACACCAATGTTCGATGTACTACCAGAAAAAGCACAAGAAGAATTAGCAGCAAAAGTACCTTTCCCATCTCGATTAGGAAATCCAGCTGAGTATGCCCAATTAGCAGAAAGTATCATTACAAATGGTATGTTAAATGGAGAAGTGATTCGTTTAGATGGAGCTTTACGAATGCAATAATTAAAAATAAAAAGACTAACAAAATTTGTTGGTCTTTTTTTATATGTACGAATAAAGCCATATCCCTAAACAAAAAATATAATTTTGTCGAAAGATGGCGAAGGAAATTATCCAAATGTATATTTCATCCATAATAGACATGTAGTATGATTATATAAAAAGAATTGACAGAAATTTTAGAATTCGAAAGTAGGGGTTATCATGAAAATATACATAAGTGTCGATATTGAAGGAATTGCAGGAACAACTCATTGGAATGAAACAGAAAAAAATTTATCTGATTGGTCTCCTTTTGCAAAACAAATGACAGATGAATTACTTGCAGCTATAAAAGGAGCAAAAAAAGCCGGAGCTACTGAAATTATTGTCAAAGATGCTCATGATAGTGGAAGAAATATTGATATTTCCCGATTACCTGAAAAAGTGAAATTAATTCGTGGGTGGTCTGGGGACCCATTATGCATGATTACAGGCTTAGATGAAAGCTACGATGCTGTATTATTTATTGGTTACCATAGTGCTGGAGGGAAAGAAGGAAATCCTTTAGCACACACATTAAGTACTGTCGGAGATATTAAAATAAATGGAGAATACGCTAGTGAATTTTTAATTCATACGTATGCAGCTGCATTATTTAATGTACCTGTTGCATTTATAAGTGGAGATAACAGCCTAATGAATGAAGTAAGAGAAGTGAATGAATATATTACCACCCTTCCAACGAAAGAAGGAATAGGAGCTGCGACAATTAATAAAAGTCCAAATCAAGTTATTCGCCAAACAAAAGAATTAGTTTATAAGGCATTAAGTGGCGATCTTACTAAAAATAAAGTAGAAATTCCTGAAAAATTTGAAGTTGAAATTATTTACAAAGATCAAGGAAAAGCTTATCGAAATGCATATTACCCTGGTGCTATTCTTCAATCACCAAAAACAGTAAGGTACGAAGAGACAAATTACTACGAGGTTTTACGGATGTTAAACTTTCTAACGTAAGGAGAATTTACCATGAAAATAATCGATATTGAACTAGTGACAATAAATGTCCCACTAATTACTCCATTTAAAACCGCGTTACGAACTGTTTACGCAGTGGAAGATATTGTTGTAAAAGTAAAGACTGATAGTGGACATGTTGGATTCGGTGAAGCAGCACCGACAGCAGTTATCACAGGTGAAACATTAGGTTCTATTACAAATGCAATTGAGCAATATATTAAGCCATCTATTATTGGAATGGAAATCATCGAATTAGAAGAAATCATGAAGCGGATTCACGGTTGCATTTTAAAAAATACTAGCGCAAAAGCAGCGGTTGATATAGCAATATATGATTTATATGCGCAATATTATCAAGCACCTCTTTATCAATTATTAGGTGCGTATCGAAATGAATTACAAACAGATATAACGATTAGTGTAAATAGTATCGACGAAATGGTGAAAGATAGTATTTTAGCGGTTGAGAAAGGATTTTCTATTCTTAAAATTAAAGTAGGAAAAGACTCTCAAAAAGATATTGATCGAATAAAAGCTATTCGTCGTGCTGTTGGAGAAAATATTCGTTTACGAGTAGATGCAAATCAAGGGTGGTCTTCAAAAGAAGCGATACGAATTATTCGTGCATTAGAAGATTCAAACTTAAATATAGAATTAGTAGAACAACCTGTTCATTATACGGATTTTGAAGGATTAAAGGAAGTAACAAGAAATACATATACAAAAATTCTAGCTGATGAAAGTGTATTTTCACCAAAAGAAGCGATTCAAGTAATTCAAGAAAGAGCAGCGGATTTTATTAATATAAAATTGATGAAAACAGGTGGAATTTATCAAGCGTTAAAAATTTGTAATATTGCGGAAATTTATAATGTAGAATGTATGATTGGTTGTATGTTAGAAAGTAAGATTAGTGTTAGTGCCGCTGCCCATCTAGCTGCAGCAAAACGAATGATTACAATGGTAGATTTAGATGGCCCTGCTCTATGCCAGTATGACCCTATTTATGGTGGTCCAATATTTAACGGTGGTTCAATTCAAATGATAGATAGACAAGGATTAGGATTCCACGAAAATTTAGTAGGAGGGATAATATGAAAAAATTTTTAGCAGCTGGAATAGCATCTGTATTGCTATTAGCAGGATGTAGTAGTAATGATGCAGGTACATCTAAAAAGCCTCAAGAATATAAAATGCTATATTCTGGGGAAATTAAGACGCTAAATTATCTAGTAACAGCAGAAACAAATGAATTTGCAGCAGCAGCAAACATGGTAGATGGATTAATCGAATATGATAAGTATGGAGTCGTACAACCAGGTTTAGCAACAGAATGGACAGCTTCTCCAGACAACAAAGTGTGGAAATTTAAGCTTCGTAAAGGGGTTAAATGGTTAACAAGTGACAAAAAAGAATATGCAGAAACACAAGCACAAGATTTCGTTGATGCATTAAAGTATGTATTAGACCCAAAAAATGAATCTCAAACCTCTTGGATTGCATATGTCGTTAAAAATGCTGAGAAATATTATAATGGCGAAATTAAAGATTTTAGCCAAGTAGGTGTAAAAGCACTTGATGAGTATACAGTTGAATATACATTAGAACAATCAGCACCGTACTTTTTATCAATGCTTAACTATGTATGTTTCTTCCCGGCTAATGGAAAGTTTTTAGCTGAAAAAGGAACCGAGTTTGGAACAAATAAAGATAATATTTTATACAACGGTGCCTACATTATTGATAAATTTGAACCGCAAAATGAACGTGTTTATGTAGCAAATGAAACATATTGGGATAAAAAGAATATTCATATTGATCGTTTACGCTACAAATTTAACAAAGAAGCCGCTTCTGTTGAACCGGAATTATTCCTTCGCGGTGAAATAGATTCTGCAACAATTCCGTCAGCCGTTGTAGATGAGTGGTTTAAAGATAGCAAGAAGAAGGAAAATATTCGTCAAAGTACAAATAGTTTTTATTCATACTTCTATGCACTTAATTTCGATCCACAATTTGATAAAAAATATGAGCCAGATAATTGGAAAAAGGCAGTTAATAACTTAAACTTCCGTAAATCTCTTTTCCATGCATTAAATCGCAAGTCAGCTATGATGACGTTAGAACCAAATAACCCTGAATCAAAATTATCAAATACAATTACTCCAAAAAATTTCGTTGATGTAAAAGGAACAGATTATACAAATTTAGAACCTTTAGCAAAATTCACAAGTACAGATTCATTTAATGAAGATTTAGCAAAAGAATTTAAAACAAAAGCAATGACAGAATTAAAAGGAAAAGTAAAATTCCCAGTAAAAATATTAATGCCATACAACTCAGGTATGCCAGATTGGGCAAACCGTTCTCAAGTAATTGAACAACAATTAGAAAACTTATTAGGAAAAGATTATATCGATATTATTATTGAAGCAGGTCCAGCCACTGGATTCTTAAAAGATGTTCGTCGTGCAGGTAAGTTTGCATTATTAGAAGCAAACTGGGGCCCAGACTATGCTGATCCATCAACGTATACTGATCCATTTACAGATGGTGGCACTTACAATAAACCAGAATTAGCAGAGGGGTACAAAGAAGCAAACGGCCAGACAAAATACAATAACTTAGTACAAGCTGCAAAAGGAAAAACAGGAGATATAGCTGAAAGATACAACGAATTTGCCAAAGCAGAAGCATTTTTAATTGATCAAGCTTTTGTAATTCCTTATTCCGTTGGTGGAAATGGATATGTTGCCTCTAAACTAAATCCATTTGAAGCTCAATACTCACCATTTGGTGTTACTGCAGAGAAGTTTAAAGGGCAAAAAGTATTGAAAAAGCCAATGAGCAATGATGAATTTAAAGCAGCACAAGAAAAATGGGAAAAAGAACGTGCAGAAGCTTTAAGTAAAGCCAAGCAGTAATTTCTTGAGGCAAGGTCCATTAAAACGGTCCTTGCCTTCATATTTAGTCTTACAATATAGCTCTATGGAGGTGCCAATATGTTGCTGTACGCGGGGAAACGGATACTTTACTCTATTTTCACATTATTTATTATTATAACAATTGTTTTTTCGCTATTACGATTAATGCCAGAAGAAGGATATTTAGGTTCAGGAGAAGAGAAAATGGCTCCAGAGCAAAAGGAAGCTATTTTAACAAATTTAGGCTTACGTGACCCATTGCCTGTTCAATTAGGTAATTTTTATAAAAATTTTATTTCAGGTGACTTAGGTGTTTCTATTACATATAGACCAAAAGTTGAAGTAACAGAAATTATTGGTGAAAAAATCTTTTATTCACTTAGCTTTGGATTTGGGGCTGTATTACTTTCTTTACTTGTTGGTGTCCCATTAGGGATTTTAATGGCTAGATGGAAAAGTGGTTGGGTAGATCGTCTTGGTTCAGCATATATTATTTTCATTATCGCTGTTCCAGCAGCAGTTTATTATTTATTTATTCAGCTATATATATCCGATGTTTTTAAACTCCCCATGTTGTTTGATGAATACAACTCTATTAGTTGGGTTTTACCCTTATTATCGATGGCACTTGCACCAACGGCTTCTTATGCAATGTGGATGCGACGCTATATGGTAGATGAGCTGAATAAGGATTATATCAAATTGGCAAGAGCAAAAGGGTTAAAAGAGCAAACTATTATGTTTCGTCATGTATTAAGAAATGCCTTTATTCCAATGGCTCAATATTTACCAACTACATTGTTATATACAATTGTTGGCTCTATTTATATTGAATCTCTTTATTCTATTCCTGGAATGGGTGGATTGTTAGTGGAAGCAATTCAACGACAAGATAACCCACTTGTGCAAGCATTAGTAATTGTATATGCCTGTTTAGGAATTGTTGGATTAATACTTGGGGATATTGCAATGGCAATCGTCGATCCAAGAATTAAATTAGGAAAAGGAGAGAATGTACGCTAATGGGAATTTTAACTAGAAAAGCAGATAGATTGAGTGATAATATTCAAGATTCCTTGTTTGAATTTGCTACTATTGACGAAGCAAGCGCAGAAAAAACAGCATTTTCTAATTATTCTTATTGGAAATCAACATGGCATTCTTTTAAAAAAAATAAAGTTGCAGTTTCGCTGTTAATGATGGTTATTGTCATAATTTTGTTCACAGTTATTCAACCCTATTTACCAAATCAAAAGTTGCCTACAAAAATCTATTTAGATGATGCTACTGGTTCACAAGCTCGAAATGTAGCTCCGAATAGTGAGTTTTGGTTTGGAACGAATTCGATTGGACAAGATTTGTGGTCACGTATTTGGAGTGGTACACGCACTTCACTTTTTATTGGCTTTGCAGTTGCAATATTTGAAGCAATTGTTGGTATTACAATTGGAGCTTTATGGGGATATGTTCGAAAGTTAGAAACTGCATTTACTCAAATGTACAACATTATTGATAATATCCCTACAACAATTATTCTTATTTTAATGACTTATATTTTAAGACCGAGTATTTCGACGATTATTATTGCGATGTGTATTACAGGATGGGTAGAAATGGCTCGCTTTATTCGAAATCAGATTCTTATTTTAAGAGATAGAGAATATAATTTAGCTTCAAAATGTTTAGGAACGCCTACGAAAAGAATTATCACTAAAAATTTATTGCCATATTTAGTATCGGTTATCATGTTGAGAATGTCGTTGGCTGTTCCTATTGCTATTGGTGCCGAAGTATTTTTAACATACATTGGCTTAGGATTACCAGTTAGCCAACCATCTCTTGGAAATCTTATAAACGAAGGACGAGTATTAATGATGTCGCCTGATTTACGTTATCAATTAATTTTTCCAAGTATCGTTTTATCTGTTATTACGGTTTCATTTTATGTAATTGGAAATGCGTTTGCAGATGCTGCAGACCCAAAAAATCATGTGTAAGGAGTGACTAAAGATGTCAGAAAAAAAGCCAATTCTTTCGGTAAAAGATTTAGTTGTAAAATTTAATTTACGTAGTCAAGTATTAACGGCTATTCGAGGGATATCTTTAGATTTATATAAGGGAGAAAGTTTGGCAATTGTAGGAGAATCGGGGTCTGGAAAATCTGTTTTTGTAAAAACATTTATGGGATTACTTGATAAAAATGGATGGATTGATAATGGAGATATTCTATACAATGGGAAAAATTTAGCAAAATATAAGTCAGAGAAAGAATGGTTAACAATACGGGGAAAAGAAATTGCTATCGTATCTCAAGATCCAATGACATCACTCAGTCCATTAAAAGTAATTGGAAAACAGATTCAAGAATGCGTAGAAATCCATCGTGGATTAAAAGGAGCAAAAGCAAAAAAACTAACACTTCAACTCATTGAAGATGTAGGAATTAGTCATCCAGAAAAAAGATATAATCAATTCCCTCATGAGTTTTCTGGAGGAATGAGACAGCGCGTTGTTATTGCAATTGCACTCGCCTGTAATCCAAAAATTTTAATTTGTGATGAACCAACAACTGCACTAGATGTAACCATTCAAGCTCAAATATTACAGTTGTTAAAAACATTACAAAAAAAATACGCATTAACAACAATTTATATTACACACGATTTAGGTGTTGTTGCCAATGTAGCTGATCGAGTAGCTGTCATGTATGCAGGAGATATTATTGAGATTGGTTTATTAAAAGAAGTTTTTTACAATGGAAAACACCCATATACATGGGCGTTGTTATCATCTTTGCCTCAGCTTGGTGTAAAAGGTGAAGAGTTATATGCCATTAAAGGAACACCTCCTAATTTGTTTAAAGAAATAAAGGGAGATGCTTTTGCTCCTAGAAATCCACGAGCATTAAAAATTGATTTTCAAATAACACCTCCTTATTTTCATGTAACGGATACACATAAAGCAAAAACTTGGCTGTTAGACCCACGAGCACCGAAAGTAAATCCACCAGATTCATTACGAAAATTCTTTGCAAAATGGGAGGGTCGATCATGAAAAAAGAGGTGTTAGTGGAGATAAAAGATTTAAAAATTGAATTTGGAAAACGAAAAAATAAATTTACAGCAGTACAAAACGTTAATTTTCATATATATAAAGGGGAAACGTTTGGGTTAGTTGGCGAATCTGGATCAGGAAAAACAACGATAGGTCGAGCCATTATGCGCATTAATGAAGTTTCTCAAGGTGAAATTTTATTTAATGGTAAAAAAATAAACGGAAAAATTTCAAAACAATTGGACCGTGAAATTACGAAAAAAATTCAAATGATTTTTCAAGATCCAATGGCATCTTTAAATGAACGTGCAAAGGTAGACTATATTATTTCAGAGGGATTGTACAATACAAAACAATTTAAAAATGAAGGAAATCGAAAAGATAAAATAAAAAAAGCTTTATTAGATGTTGGATTATTGCCAGAGTTTGCAAGTCGCTTTCCTCATGAATTTTCAGGTGGTCAGCGTCAGCGGATTGGAATTGCGCGAGCTCTTGTTATGGAACCAGAATTTATTATTGCTGATGAACCAATTTCAGCATTAGATGTATCCATTCGTGCGCAAGTGTTAAATCTATTATCAAATTTACAGAAAAAGAGAAATTTAACTTATTTATTTATCGCTCATGACTTATCTGTCGTTCGATTCATTACAGAGCGAATTGCAGTGATTTATAAAGGGGAAATTGTAGAAATGGCAGAAACAGAGAAGCTATTTGAAAACCCACTTCACCCATATACACGAGCATTGCTATCTGCTATTCCAGAACCAGATCCAAGTATAGAGCAAGAAAAGAAAATTGAAATTTATGATCCTAGTTGTCATGATTATAGTATCGAAGCGCCAAGTTTTGTTGAAGTAGAGAGCGAACATTTTGTATTAGGGAATTCAAAAGAAATAGCAGCTTACAAAAAAAAATTAAAAGAAAAAGGTGTGTTGATAAAATGAGAAAACCAACACCATTGAAAATTGGAGATACAATTGGATTAATTGGCACCTCTAGTCCAACACCGTCACAACGATTAGAGCCTGCAGTTCAAGCTTTACAGAAATTAGGATTACATGTTGTTTTGGGAGAAAGTTGTCAAGCTTCTTATGGCTACCTTTCTGGGAGTGACACATTACGAGCACAAGATGTAAATAAAATGTTTGCTAATCCAGAAATTAAAGGTGTATTTGCAATTCGTGGAGGGTATGGAGCACCAAGAATATTAGATTTATTAGATTATGAGTTAATTAAAAATAATCCAAAAGTATTCGTGGGATATAGTGATGTTACAGCCCTTCATCAAGTATTTAACCAAATCTGTGATTTTATTACTTATCATGCTCCAATGCCTTCTACAGAATTATATAAAGGAATAGATGCTTATACAGAAGATTATTATTACCGTAATCTTTTTCAAATAGAACCTTTAGGTAAAGCTAAAAATCCCGAAGGTATAGAAATAGAGACACTTGTAGATGGGGAAGCGGAAGGAATTCTTATTGGAGGAAACTTATCATTAGTTACAGCTTCCTTAGGAACAAGATATGAAATAGATACAAAAGGGAAAATACTCTTTTTAGAAGATATTGATGAATATACGTATCGTATAGATCGAATGCTTGTTCAATTAAAACAAGCTGGTAAATTAGATGAATCAGTAGGAATTATTCTAGGTGGCTTTACAAATTGTGAACCAGAAAACCCAGAAAGAAGTCTAACTTTACAAGAAGTTTTTCACGATCATTTACAATCACTTTCTATCCCTATTTTATCTAACATTGCTTGTGGTCATTGTATGCCAACTATGACATTACCATTAGGTGCACGAACAAGAATAAACACATATAAAAAAGAAATTACAATACTAGAGTAAAAGCCTATGCTACAGTCATCTTTACAACAAATAATAGATAGTTTTAATGGAAATGTTGGCTTACTTGTTAAAGATTTAAAAAGGGATAATGTCATTGCAAATTATCAATCTGAAAAAATGGTTGTATCTGCTAGTATTATTAAAGTACCAATTATGTTAGCTGTTTTAAAAGAAAAAATAGTGTTATCTAAAGAGATTATACTTAAAGAAGAAGATAAAGTAGCTTTTAGTGTTATTGCTGAACAAAATCAATCGGAATATTCAATTGAAGAATTAATAATTTGGATGATTATTACAAGTGATAATACAGCAACTAATTTATTGATTGACTTATTAGGCGAAGATAAGATTAACGCTATTATAAAAGAAATAGGAATGAAAAAAACATTTTTGAATAGAAAAATGATGGACTTTGAAGCAATTGAAAAAGGAAAAAATAATTATACATCTCTACAAGATATGCTTGTTTTAATGGAGAAGTTATACCATGGGAAATTGTATTCAAAGGAAATAAGTGAATACGCAATTTCTATTTTAAAAAGGCAACGAGATTCAGGAATGTTAAAACGTTATATAGTTGATAATGTAATCGTTGCACATAAAGGTGGCGAACTAGACTATCTAAATCATGATATTGGTATTTTCTATACAAAAAAAACGGACTATTTTATTGGTGTATCGATAACAGATGCACTAAATAATGAAGAAGCTTATAAAGTAATAGGAAAATTATCCAAAGTTATTTATGAGTATTTAGGGAAGGAGCAACCAGATGAAGTATGCAATTATTAAGGAATCAATTGGAACACTATACTGCCATTCTTCATTCGATTCTGAAATAGCGGATGAATGTTTATTCGGAATGATCGTTGAAATAAAATCAATAGCAGAAAATGGCTGGTATAAGATTCGTACTCACTATGGATATGAAGGATATATAAAAGGAAATAGCCTTTGTTTCGAAAATATAGATACATGGAAACAAAAAACAAATGGTGTTATAATGCAGTCTTTTTGCGATGTAATGAATCAACCTAGAATTCAAAGTAAAATATTGATGGTAATTCCACGTGGTGGAATTATTATTCGCGTTAATGAATTTGCTAGTGATGGTGCGTGGCAAAAAGTTTTTTTACCAACAGGAGAAGAAGGTTGGATTCGCACGAATTATATGCAACCATATGCAAGAGAAAAAATAGAAATGAATGAAGTAAGTTTTCGAGAAATGGTAGTTCAAACAGCATTCTTGTATATGAATGTACCTTATCGTTGGGGAGGAAAGACACCATTAGGTATTGATTGCTCTGGGCTAACTTCAATGGCATATATGCTTAATGGCGTATTAATTTATCGGGATGCGAGTATTGAAGAAGGGTTTCCTGTTCGCAAAATTTCGTATGAAGAAGCAAAAAGAGGAGATTTGATTTATACACCTGGACATATTGTGATGTATTTAGGGGATGACAAATATATTCATTCTTCTTTAGGCGGAAATGAAGTTAAGATTAATAGTTTTAATGTCAATGATCCTGATTATCGTGAAGATATTGCTCAAAATATTTTATATGCAGGAACAGTTTTTTAAAAAAAACTGCCTTTTTTCGGCAGCTTTAGGCTACATTTTGTAGCCTTTTTTATTTGAGAAACATGTTGTAAATAAGCGTTGTAAGCATTGTCGTACCAACGGCAATAACAGTTGGAATTAAAAATGATAAAAAAGTCCACTTTTTACTTTTTGTTTCTTTATAAATATTTACTAATGTTGTTCCACATGGATAGTGAAGAAGAGAGAACAACATCATGTTTAGTGCTGTTAACATGGTCCAACCATTATCTAATAGTAATGTTTTTAATTGTGTAAGGCTATCGAAATCTGTCATACTTCCAGTAGCTAAATATCCCATAATTAAGATAGGGAATACGATTTCATTTGCAGGTAGTCCAAGAATGAACGCCATTAAAATATATCCATCTAATCCCATTAATTTAGCAAATGGATCGATGAAATTTACTCCATGTACTAGTAAAGAGGCGTCTCCAACATGGATATTAGCCAATAACCAAATAAGTATACTCGCAGGAATAGCAACTTTTACTGCACGCATTAATACACTTAATGATTTAGTTAATGAAGAACGAATAATTGTATCGAAAATAAGTGGTTTACGATAAGGTGGTAGTTCAAGTGTGTAGTGAGTAGGCATTCCTTTTAATAATGTTTTTGATAAAAAATAAGAAACGATAAAAGTAACAACAACTCCTAGTAACACAAAACCTACTAAAGTAGCTGTAACAACTAATGTTTGAATACCACTTGTATACGCACCTGCCATGAATAGTGTAGCTAATAAAATAAGTGTTGGCCATCGTCCATTGCATGGAACAAAATTATTTGTTAAAATAGCTAACATTCTTTCACGTGGTGACTCAATGATTCGTGTTGACATAATTGCAGCAGCATTACAGCCAAATCCCATAGCCATCGTTAAAGATTGTTTCCCATGTGCACCTGTTTTTTTGAAAATACGGTCTAAATTAAAAGCAACTCGAGGCAAATATCCGAAATTTTCTAGTAAAGAAAAGATAGGGAAAAAGATAGCCATCGGTGGTAACATAACACTAACAACAGCGCCAACCCCTTTAAAAAGGCCTAATATTAATAGTCCAGACAACCATTCAGGTGCATGAATGAGTTGAAACAAAGTAAGTAATTGTCCTTCTAAATAGCTAAATAAATCCGCTAACATTTGTGAAGGTACATTAGCGCCTGCAATTGTTATATAAAAAATCATTCCTAGCATTACTAACATAATAGGGAACCCATATACTGGTGATGTTAAAATATCATCTAATTTTTCATATCGTTTTGATAAAGATTTCCGCTCTCGTTTTGTTACATTATTAGCAATATCATAGGATAAGGAGTAAAGGTTTGTTACGATGGCATCTTTCGTTTCATTACTACTTAATCGTTGTGCTTCTTCGTAAACATTGGACAGTTGTTTAAGTTGTGAATTGTGTTGTCCACTCATAAGTTTCTGCCTCCTTTTCTGTTTGTTGTACATATGTTTGTAGATTATTAACTAATCCTAGATCTCCATCTAATAATCGAAGTGCAATCCAACGTAGAGGAAACGTATTGTTGAAAATACCTCTTAATTTTGTTTCAAGCAATGCGATTTTTTCTTCTATTTCTTTTGTATACGTGATTTCAATTGGAGTACATTGGAATTCTCCACTTGCTACTTCATATACCTTTTTAAGTAATTCATCAATCCCGACTTTATTTCTAGCAGAAATAGCCACAACTGGAACCCCAAGAAGCGTAGATAGTTTTTCTGTGTCAACATGTACACCATTTTTTTCTGCCTCATCAATTAAATTAACCGCAACTACTGCATTCGGAGTAATCTCTAAAACTTGTAATGCCAAATTTAAATGTCTTTTTAAGGCATTTGCATCTACGGTAATAATTGTTACATCTGGATTTTCAAATAAAATATAGTTACGAGCAATTTCTTCATCGTGTGATTTAGCAAGCAAAGAATACGTTCCAGGTAAATCTATAATTGTATAGTTTTGTTTATTGTATTCAAAATCACCTTTAGCAAGAGAAACCGTTTTTCCCGCCCAGTTTCCAGTATGTTGATTTAATCCAGTTAACACATTAAATAACGTACTTTTACCTGTATTAGGATTCCCTGCTAATGCAATGTTAATATTGTTCTTCATTCTCATTCACCTTCGTTCCATAAATTTTTCTACATTCTTCTTTTCGTAAAGCAATCATTGTATCACTTACTAAAATAGCAACTGGATCACCTAAAGGACTTTTTCGTATGACCTTAATGACTGCTCCTGGAACAAAACCTAAATCTAATAACCTTCTTCTTAACGGACCTTCTATTGTTAATTTTTTTATTTTTAATGATTCATGAATAGTTAACGTATCTAATGTAATAAGGTTTTCCAATTCATTTCCCCTCCCTATAAAAATTGAGTACAACCTAATATTTTGCCTTTGTGCAACTTTTTAAATATATATTATGCTTCATTTTCTAAAATGTCAATAAATTTATATTTGCAGTTGTATCCTTTATAAAAACATGATTAAATAAAGTGCGAAATCACTTGAATGTGTTAGGAGTGTATAGTTTATGAAGATCTTAGTATTAGATGATGAAAAACGTATGTTAGATTTATTAGAATTAGTATTAACGCTTCAAGGATATGAGGTAATATGTAGTACTTCATATAAGGAAGTACTACATTTGATACAAAATGGAAATATAGATGTATTATTACTAGATTTAATGATGCCGGATTGTGATGGAATTAGTTTATGTAAACAAATTAGACTACATTCAGATATACCTATCATTATGCTAACAGCTAGAGGAGAAAAAGAAGATATTGTTACTGGTTTTCAAGCTGGTGCAGATGACTATGTTACAAAACCATTTGATGAGGATATTTTAAATGCTAGAATAAAAGCTGTTGTAAAACGTAAAAGTGATTCCATGTTAATAACAATAGATGGTTTAAAAATAGAAAAAGATACGATTTACGTTACGTATAAAGGAATAGAAATTATACTTACTCCTATTGAATATCGAATACTAAATTTATTCATATCAAATACAAATAAAATGTTTTCTCGTGATCAAGTTAAAATGGTTGTGTATAAAAATTATGAAAAAATTGATAATCGAACGGTAGATTCTCATATCCGAAATTTACGTGAAAAACTAAGAAAAAGTGGATTTCATGTAGATGATTATTTAAAAACAGTCTATGGTTATGGGTACCGTTGGGAAAAACTATGAATAAATTATCATATAAACTTGGTGGACTATTATTTATGATAATATTTCTTTTACAAGGAATATTATCTATTCTTCTTTATTCTGTTGTTGTAAATAATCGAGTAGAAGAAGAAGTAGAGCAACTATTAATTCGAGGAACAGCTTATAGTAATTTGTTAAGCACAAATCCACAAGAAGAAACGCTATCTTGGATTACATCTTTGGAAAAACAACAAGATACAAAAATCGTTGTATCTGATGGGATAAACTTACAGGTGTTAGGGAAAATGGACACTGTAAGTCAAGAGATGTTAAATCAAATACGTGAAGGCAAAGATATTATCACATCTAAAAGTATGGTAATGGAAAGTGATTGGACAAATAAAGATTACCTTTGCACGATTAGCCCTATTTTTAACCAAAAACAAGTTGTAGGATATGTTTATTTATTTGAAGACACATCGTACATTCGTAGTTTAGTTGATAAAATTAGCATGTCATTTTTAGTAATGACTTGTCTTTCTCTTTTAGTGACAGGGGTAGCTGTATATTATTTAACGACAAGATTAACAAAACCGATATTAAAAATAAAAGAAAAAACAAAAGCATTAATGAGAGAAGATACACTCCAGGTAGAAAGCCTTCATAAGCGGGATGAATTAGGAGAATTAGAAGAATTAATTGAAAAACTAGGGAAAGAATTAAATGAATTAAAAGACCAAAGAAATGATTTCTTAGCTAGTATTTCACATGAGCTTCGTACACCGTTGACATATATACAAGGATATATAAATGTTCTTTATAAACACACACTAAATACAGAACAAAAAAATCATTATTTAAAAATTGTAAAAGAAGAATCAGAAGCTTTAACCAATTTAATTGAAAATCTGTTCTTGTTGGCTCGACTAGATAAAAATGAATTTATGATTGAAAAAACAAAGACTCATATGCCTACCCTTATTAATAAAATAGTTGAAAAAATTAAGATAGCTCATGAAACAAGTGGAAAACAAATAACACTTCATGATGAAACAGTAAATGGATGGATTATGATTGATCCAATTAGAATGGAACAAGTATTTATAAATATAGTTAATAATGCTATTCGTTATACGGATAAAAATGGGGAAATTATCATTATATTAAAAGAAGATGATACTTCTATTTTTCTTATTATTAAAGATAACGGTAAAGGAATTTCAAAAGAGGAACAAGAAAAAATATTCCAACCTTTTTATCGAGTCGAAAAAGGAAGAAATCGTATGTTTGGCGGCTATGGGCTAGGATTATCAATTGTGAAAGAGATTATAGAAAAGCATGGTGGAAAAATTATCTTTCAAAGTGCGGAAGGAAAAGGAACAACTTTTAAAATTATATTATCGAAAGAAATTTGACTTGAAACAAGTGTTTCAAGTCTTTTTTTACATAAAATAATTTGTTCTTAGCTCACTAAAACTATGCAGATTTCTGCATGAAGATGTCAGAAAATTAGGGGTGGAAAATAAAAGGTTATGCGATATAATGTGACTGTTGTTCGAAACAAAGAGTAATGATGAGAGGTTTTTATATTTTAACAGAAAGGAGTTTGATAGCTTGTTTACTATGCAGCCTAAGGGGAATGAACAAGAAATCCTTGAACAAAAGCAAGCTCACATTAATAAACATAGTGTAGCCCCTTTGTTAGATGCCCATCAGCAATATGTCCAAAAAGATATAATCCCTTTTGATGTGCCAGGTCATAAACGAGGAAACGGGAATAATTATTTACAAGATTTATTTGGCAAACAAACAATGAAACTAGACGTAAATTCGTTACCTGAGTTAGATCAATTATCTCATCCTACCGGTGTCATTAAAGAGTCACAAGCATTAATGGCAGATGCTTATAGTGCTGATGCCGCATTTTTTATGGTAAATGGTACGAGTAGTTCTGTTCACGCGATGATTTTAAGTGCATGTAAACCTGGTGATAAAATTTTATTACCAAGAAACATTCATAAATCAGCTATTAATGCGCTTATTTTATCTGGTGCAGTTCCTATTTATATGGATGTAGAAATTGAGGAGCAATTAGGGATTGCTACAACTGTTTCTGATAAAGTTGTCATAGAAACCATATTTGCTCACCGTGATGCGAAGGCAATCTTATTACTTAATCCATCTTATTGGGGCTTTTGTGCAAACTTAAAAAAAATTGTAGGTTATGCAAAGAAATATAACATTCTTGTATTAGTAGATGAAGCACATGGTGCACATTTTCCTTTCCATAAAGACTTACCACCTTCAGCTATTTCGCTAGGAGCAGATTTAGTTGCAACATCTATTCATAAAACAGGTGGTGCATTGACGCAATCTTCAGTTTTATTGGCGAATAAAGGGAATATTGATTTACAGCATGTCGCCATGATTATCAATATGATTCAATCAACAAGTGCTTCTTATTTATTAATGAGTAGTTTAGATGGAGCTAGAAAAAATTTAGTTTTACATGGAAATGAGATATTTAATGAATTACTGCCATTAATTAAACATGCTAAAAAAGAAATTAATCAAATCCCAGGACTATCTACTTATGGAAGTGAAATTATTGGTTCAAATGGGATTTACAATTTAGATGAAACAAAAATAGCTATTCATGTTTCTGAAATTGGATTAACTGGATTTGAAGTTTACGAAATATTAAGAAAAGAATATCGAATTCAAATGGAGTTAGGAGATGCATATAACGTGTTAGCGATTGTTAGTTTAGGTGATGATGAGAGGACATTGAAATCCTTAGTAGATGCACTAAGAGATCTGTCAAAGAGTTATTTTAAACGTAATAATTCTTTAAGTAGACAATTAATTCCAAGATTACAACCGGAAGTTATTATGAATCCGAGAGAAGCTTTTTATGCTGAAAAAGAAATGGTATCTCTCCAAGATTCGATTGGGCGAATTAGTGGCGAGTCATTAATGGCTTATCCACCAGGAATACCTATTTTGAGCCCCGGCGAAAGAATTACGGCTGAAACAATTGAATATATTGCATTTTTGAAAAAGCAGCAAGCAAATTTAACGGATGCAAAGGACGTTCATATAGAAACATTGACAGTAATTAAACAAGGCGTCTGGTAGCGTAAGAAAGGAGAAAATTCATTGAAACTAGACACGTTAGGTCGTCATATTTTAGTAGAATATTATAATTGTAATGAGGATATTTTACGTGATCCTTTATTAATTGAAAAATATATGTGCGAGGCAGCCATTGAAGCGCAAGCTACAATTGTAGAGAGTTGTTTCCATCATTTTAATCCATGGGGAGTT
>JBJEFI010000096.1:0-3741 GCA_051873875.1 Bacillaceae bacterium
TCTACTGTTATCTCATTTATGTCTTTATCTAAAAATTGTTGTACACGCTCATCAGAAATCGCCCACGTTAATGGCGTCATTCGGACTAATGATTCAACAGCTGCTTTATCTAATCTTTTCGTGTAACGCAAAGGAATGCACTGAACAGACTCAAAATGCTTGTTAAAGTGATCTACGGTCTTTTCATTCGAATAGGTTTGTTTATCAGTCTCATCAAAAAAGAATTCTCTTAATTCTTTTAAGTAATCCCCCTTTGGAACAACTTTAATAACACATCCATCTTGTTTCAATAGCCTATTAAATTCCGCATAATTGGATGGTGATAAAATGTTAAGAATCACATCAAATTCATTATCATTAAATGGTGTATTCGCTAAGTCAGCTACCAACCAAATTTTATTTTCTTCATTCTTTGCAGCTACTAAAATTCCCTCTTTGCAAATATCAATTCCTACCCCTGTTACGGAATGATTTAATTGGGCACTAACTGTATCACATATCGTAGCTAAATGAGAGCCTTCTCCACAACCTGTATCTATTATCATCAATGAATCATCATTAGAGATAATTCCTTTTTCTTTCTCAATTATTTTTGCAATTGCATCACTAAGTGGTACAAAAAAACCACTTTCCTTCATTAGTTTTCTTCTTGCCTCAAATAACTCTTTACTATAATTACTTTTTATTTGTTGTGTCATAAAGTTAAGGTAGCCTTGTTTTGTAAAATCGAACGTATGGTTATGATTTAAACAAATTAAGCTTTTTAATTCAAAAACTTTCATTGGTGAACTACAAATTGGACATTTAAAAATGGATTCAACCTTTTCTACATACATTGCACATTGATTTTTTTTCGTCATTTTAGACAAATAAAACACCTCATTCATTTTTTAGATATGTGAAAAATAGAGACAAATAAACCAATCTGCTATTTTCAAAAATAGACAGTGGATTTGAGAATTAGTTCACAGCCTTCACTATCTGTAACGAATGAACTGAATACCCAAGATTACATCCTCCTTTTTGTCTAAAAAGATAGGCCATACCTGAACACATAATAGCAATTGATTGCCTTAAAAACAAGAAAGACTTACATCTTTAAACAATTTTGTCAAAAAGAGAAAACCACCTCACTAATGAGATGGTTATAACATCATACAATAGGAACTTCGTTGAGTTTTTTGATTTCAAAAGAATTAAATCATTAGGTAATCCACTCTCATCCGAAGCATCCCTACTCTCAACTGATTTTTTTCACTCCTTTTTTCTTAAACATCTCCTCATAAAATGACTTGACCGTTCCTTCGTAAAGAATTTCTTCAACCTTTTCAAAATCTCGAGGAATTACACAGCATGTCCTTTTTCCTAAGCAAAAGACTTTCGAATTCGAAAGAATTTCATATACAAATTGGGAACAAAAATAGGCATCTGCATCACTATACCCTTTGTTAAATAGTAATGTAACGATTCCTTTTAAGTTATATTTATATCTATGTGATTCTTCAATAAAGACTTGTAATTCTTTTTTTATTGCTGTATATTCCTCCTCTGTTACAGTTAGCTTAAAGACTTTGATTTTTGCATCTGGATACCATGCTAAAAATCGTTTTTCAATATGTTCAACAACAAATCCACAATGCCAAAACTTATACTTATGAAAACGTCCAAAAGAATATAGAATCATTTGATTTTCCTCTAATCCAATCGATGTATGACTATATGGATATCTTTGAAATCCACGTATCATCTTAGAAAACCACGTTCCTGTATAACTAACTACCACATATACCTCTTTCACCAATTCTCTCCCCTTTAAAAATAGAGCAACAATAATTTGTTGCTCTTCATAAAACTAATGACTGGTATACATTTATGTTTTCTTCCTAAGTTGTAAAAATCGTATCCAATAGTATTAACTTCTGTTATTAATCTACTAATTGAAGCGAGATATCTCCATCATTCACTTGTACATAAAACTGTTGAGGGACACTTACCGTATTTTGAACAGACCCTTCATATACTTTGCCATTGGCTCTAGAATTGCCATAGCTTGTTGCTAATGTATAATCTAATTCATTTTTCTTATTCATTAATTTCAATTTAACATTTCCGTAATTATTCGTAATGGATGTTGCCCCTCGTAATGTGCCTCCTACAAAAATATCTCAATAGTTATTCGCTAACTTGCTTGTTTTTGTATCAATAGTGTCTAACGTTAAATCGCCAGCCTTCATTTCAATTTGTACCATATCCAATTTACTATTGGCAATTTTGACATCTCCGTAACGTGCAATTACTTTCATATTCGTACCTATTAGCTCATTTATACGAACATCGTAGTTTATTTTTTGATTACTCGATTTCTCCATAACAAACTCAAGTTTATCAGCAGGAATAATTTCAATATCAGCATTATATGTTTTTATTTCCATATTTTCAAAAGGATTTAAATCGAAGCGCTCTGTTTTTCTTTCTTACCGTTCTACTACTTTAAATCCACTGCCAAAATTTGCGAAGCAACAACTGAAGGTTTCCCCAATTTATTCATTACTTCTTGATCATCCCAGTCTCTTCAAAATATTCCTCATAATAAGCTTACGCATTGATTCTTTCCTCTTTTGGTAGCTTTCTTAATTTCTTTTCCAATTCCTTTAAATAACCTTCTTTAGTCATTCTTTTCCCCTCCTAACATCACATTATCAATTTTACGTTTATACTCATTCCACTCTTCAACTAATTCCTCATATTTCTCTTGTCCACTACTTGTAATTGTGTAATAACGACGATTACGACCTTGAAACGGTTGATCATATGTTTCTAAATAACCACCTTTTTGTAATCTCCGTAACACAGGATAAAGTGTTGATTCGGAAATATCCATTACTTGTTGCACTTGTTGTTTCAATGAATATCCATATTGATCTTCTTTTGCCAATATAGCAAGTACACATGCATCTAACAATGCTGCTCCTAATTGAAAGGCCACTTTCATCCCTCCTAATACTATTATTTGTTAAATATTATATGACGTATAATAGTATTCGTGAGTAAACATAGAGGAACATTGCCAATAATCCAGTTTTATTTCTCATATCATAAAAAAACTTCCATACATAAAAAAAGGCTACATTCCCTTTATTTCTTAAAGAATGTAGCCTATATCTCTTTGCTTAATTGTTTTTTAATTGAAGAACAAGTAAAGCAATGGAAGCAACTAAACTAACAACTAGTAAGCTCATACATACTGCAAAATTTACTGTTTGTATAAATAATAAAAAGGCAAGAGCAATTCCAACTACTGCTAGTAAGCCAATAACAAAGTTCTTTGGATTGTTTTGTTTAATAGCTACCATTAGTTGAACAGATGCTATATTCGGAATAAGCACAATTAATAAAGCAATAATCCCATCTAATGAAAGCAAAGATTCACTGGTAAAAAGAGAAAACAATGCTACCGGAATAGCTGTAATATTAATAGCGATTAATGCGATTGTCCATAGTACGTATTGAATTGTTTTGTTCATAGTTCATTCTCCTCTATTGTGAAATTTTTGCACCAATTGATGCCTCTTTTATAAATGAAAGTTGTTCTAATTTCTTTAAATTCTCACCTTTACCAGTTACAACTGCTCCAATTATTTTCACATTGGTTGGTACTAGTTGATCATTCTTGGAAATCATATCGTTGATTGCTTGTAAGTCTTCCTTATTGGCACTTTTATATTTAATAGCAAACTGCAA
>JBJEFI010000096.1:3841-8107 GCA_051873875.1 Bacillaceae bacterium
GAATAGTGCTTATATGTTACTTTTGGATGTTTGAAGGATACTAATTTTTGACCATTATATCGATACTTGTCCACTCCTTTATCAATGAAAATGTCTTGTTCATTTTGCTTATTGTAAATTGTTTTTAATGGAACAGGAATTCCATTTACTAATTTATAAACAGGTGCTTCTGCCTTTGAACCAATTAGTTTTACTTGTTCATGCCAAGGACCTACAAAAGTATTTGCACCATAGATGTCATAATAAGATTGTTCCCTCACTATTTCTTTCGTTAATAAATACGGTGTAAGCTGTAATTTAATAATGGTAAGTAATACAATCGTACAAACTGTTATTATTATATTTGTTAGAATCATTCGCTTTAAACTATTTCTTTTTGCTTTTTTAATTAACTGTTGAGATTCATTCATATCAAATAAATCATCAATATCATGTTCATTGTAACCCATATAACTCACTCCATTTCTTTTTAAATTCATTTCTAGCACGATAAAGATTCGTTTTTACCGTTTCTGGTTTCGTATCTAACATCGTTGCAATTTGCTCATAGGATAAGTCCATTTCATATTTTAATAAAAGTAAGTTAGCATAGCTTGGTTTTAACGAATCAATGGCGGATCTAATTTCCTTTGCCCGCTCCTTTTGAATCATTACCAGTTCTCCATCTTCATGAGAGAGAAACTTCTCAAAAAAGGAATCTTCTACTTGAATATGGGTATGTTTTTTATTCCTTTTACAAAGATTAAAATAATCGTTAACAGCTACTTTAAAAAGCCATGCGGTTGGATTTTCCATATTAGCATAAACGTCATATGTAATAGCTTTGTAAAAGGTGCTTTGTGTAATATCTTCAGCGTCTTGGACACTAGCACCCATTTTGATTAAATAGTTGCGAATCCATTTGTATTTTTTTATATATAATTGTTCTAGTGTGTCTGTTTTCATTAGGTGATCACCCTTTTAATTTGCCCTTTCACTTATATAACAACTGAACTTCAAAAAAGTATACAAGGTAACATAAAAATTTTTAAAATTTTTTCGTCGCAAATTAATCCTCCTATCTTCACTAGATAAGGGGAGATTATCATTACTTTGTTCGAAGCTTACAATAATGATTCAACGTAATAAATGTACCTGTTAATTCGTCGAATTCATCATGTGTATCTTCTAATGTAAATTGAAGCTTCTGTAATACTCGAATTGAATTTATATTTTCAGGTTCTACTTTTGCTATTACTTTACTAAAATGTAGTTCTTCAAAAGCATAGGTAAGTAAACAAATAATTGCTTCAGGTCCATACCTATTCCCCCAAAAAGCTTTATCAAGCTCATAGCCTATTTCTCCACTTGCTTGTTCAAAGTCTAAACTATTAAAACCGCACGTACCAATTATTGTATCTGATTGTGCTTCTATTATAGCGTAGCGTATTCCTTTATTTTCATCAGCAAGTCCATTAAGAAACTGTATCATTCCTTTTACTTGTTCTTCATCAGTAAAGGGAGTAATATTCATAAATTTAGTCACTTCAGGATGAGACCATATTTCCAATAATCGAGCTGAATCTGCTTCTGTAAGCTTTCGTAAAAATAATCTTTCTGTCTGAAATTGTTGTTTCATCAATAGCTTTACCTCCAAGTTTTAAATTCGGTTAAAGTATCGATATTTGCGCAATATTATTTAATTGTTATTCCATTATAACGTATAAATGGTAAAAAATAGATACTAGTATACATAAAAAAACGAGGATTACATCCCCGTTTTTCATCCATTTTATGATTAACTCGCTTGTGCCAGTTGCTTGGCCTTTGCTGCTTTTTTCCCGTGTAACACATAATATAAAAATAAGGAAACAAATAAGACGAGACTAATAATTATGTACATTGTACGAAAACCTGTAATTGGTATTAAAAATCCAAGTAAAAATGGTCCAACCCCAATACCAAGGTCTGTAAAAATAAAAAAGGTACTCGTTGCCAATCCAATTCGATGAGGTGGTGATACTTTAACAGATATTGCTTGTGTAGTTGATTGAATTGTTCCAAAACCAAGACCAATAATAGCGCCAGCCATTAGTAAAACAATACTATGATGGGCTTGACTAAGTAATAACATCCCAATTGCAAACAAGAAAATAGCTGGATACATAATAAAATTAGAGCCTTTTAGATCAAACCAGCGTCCTGTAAATGGACGGGAAGCTAAAATAAAGACGGCATAAACGATAAAGAAAAAACTAGCCGCATCTACTAAATTAATTTCATTCGCATAAAAAGTAAGAAATGATAGCACACTTGCATAACAAAAACCCATTACTGCACTAATGATTGAAATTGGGACTGCTTTTGGCTCTACCAAATTGGAAAATTTAAAACCTTTCATTTCTTGTAATTGTACTTTCGATACATTTGTTTTAGGTACATGTAAAAAGAAAGCAATCATAAGACTAAAAATAGCAAATATAGCTGTTGTAATAAAAATAACACTAAAACTTGTATGCTGACTTAAAAATAAGCCAAGGAATGGTCCAATTGCTGTTGCAAGCGTCACACTCATACTATAATAACCTGTTCCTTCTCCACGACGAGAATCTGGAATAAGCTTTGCCACAATCGTACTTGAAGCTGTCGTCGAAAGACCAAATCCAATCCCATGTAAAAATCGATTTATTAGTAATAAAACAATTCCATCTACTACAAAATAAAAAAGAGCTGTAACAACCGTCAATAATAATCCAATATATAACAATTTCTTTTGTCCAACTTTTTCAATCGATGGTCCTGCATACAATCGAGCAATGACTGCGGCGATAATGAAAATACTTGAAGCAAGACCAGCCAAGCTTTGTGATGCACCAAATTCATCTACTGCATATACCGAAACAGTTACCATCAGCAAATAAAAAGATAAAAACAGAAAAAAGTTTGCTGATGCAACAATTAAAAAATCCTTTGTCCATAAACGTTGTTTCTCCATTCCATTATTCCCTCACCTTACTATATTGTTTCGTATTTCTCCCATAATACGAATTACATCTCGTTGTTCTTCTTCTGGAATACCTTTTAATATCTCTTCCTCAAAGGCATCCAACTTTATCCTTACAGCTGTATACACTTTCTCTCCTAAATCTGTTAGAACTAATCGTTTTTCCCGCTTATCTTTTCCTGGAATAGATTGAATATAGTTACGTTGTTCTAGTACTTTTACCGTTCTTGTAATCGTTGGTTTCTCCACATGAAAGAAATTCGAAATTTCAACAAGGGTTAATGGACCATAATTTTTAATAAAAAATAGGATCGACCATTGGGAACTATATAAGTCATAAGGCTCTAATTGTTTATTTAATTCACTTATAAATGGCCTATATAACAACATAAATTGATGAAAAAAACGTGGATAAGATAGCATGAGGTCCTCCTTTCTTAAGATGAAATTCCCACCAGTAGACGTTTTACTCCCTCTACTGGTGATTAGTTGAGTGAATCAGGATTTTGCTATTTCATCTCCTCTGTTTACGAAGAATAAAATAGTTATCTAGGGTAACTATTATTATGTGCTATTTTCTGAAGAAACACAAGAATTGTACTCGACCCGCTATTAAAAAACTAAAAATTCTAACTTTTAATCTTTTAAGAGGACGACTAGATTCCTTCAAAAAAGGGTTGTATATCTCAAAAATTGTTACACTCTCTTATTATGAAATAAAAAAGCCCCTATATAGGGGCTTTTTCAGCTTTATTAAGCTCTGCGAACGTTTGTAGCTTGTGAACCACGTTGTCCTTGTTCTACTTCAAAAGTTACACTTTGACCTTCGTCTAAAGATTTGAAACCATCGCCTTGAATTGCTGAGAAATGTACGAATACGTCATCTCCTGCTTCACGCTCGATAAATCCAAAACCTTTGTCTGCATTAAACCATTTAACTTTACCTTGTTCCATAATTTTCGTCTCCTAAGTGCGCTATCAACGCATTATATTACTATCCTTGCTCAAATACTTTAGACGAAGAACAAAAGCCTTTTCTCAATCTGACACCGAACAAAAATAATTCTTCTTAAGAATAACAGATACAGAACGATATAGCAAATCATATCTACCTAATTTTTTAAAGAAAATATATAAAATACTTTCCACCCCTACGCAAATAAACTTTTTTCTACATATTTAATTATATTTTTTCTTTAAATTTCTACATTCTTCAAGTATGATTAATTTCTTAAATCTTATTTTTATAAAAAAGACCCACCTTGTTCCCCTTTACTAAGAGG
>JBJEFI010000097.1:0-8079 GCA_051873875.1 Bacillaceae bacterium
CAAAAGAAGTGTATGAAAATAAGCATTTTGCGGAAAATGGCTTAACGGGCTTTTTAAGTAAGTTTGAAGGGATTAATTTAAAGCCTAGGGGTACGGGTAATAATTCTTCGAGTAAGGATGTTTATGGACCTTATTATGATGAGGCAAAAAAATTACACGAAACTAACCCTGATTGGTATCCTAATCCTGATGAATCTACAATAGTAATGGGGAAAGAACTAAAGGAAGCAAGAGCAGACTATCAAGCGTTGGTTAGAAGAGGGGAACTTGAAAAAGGTCACCATGTACAAGGTTTATCTTTTGGGGGAGAGAATGTAAGTTCAAATATAAAGAATACAGGAGAATCGACTATTCGTCGAGAGCAAATTGATGATTTGAATTTGGATTTTTATCATGAAATGGGTTATGGTAAAGAAAATGCTAAGGTACTAAAAATACATGAGAATGAAAATGGGATTATTGTATTTGGTAATAATCCACAACATACTGAGGTTACTGTTTTTCAAAATAAAGTTCTGAAATGGCAACGAGAAAATGGAAAGAGATAATTTAATGAAAGTAGGTGCATTTATGGGAGAAACGAGAAATCTTATGAATAGTATATGGTTTGGAGAAAAAACAATTTTAGCTAAATCGGAAATAAAAGAAAAAATTTTAAAATCTTTAACAGAAACGGAAGTTTTATTTAACTTAATAGAATTATTTAAAACGGGGGATTTTACTCAAAAACCACTATTAGTTCAATTAATGAATCAGACTAAAGATGAAGCGGTTCTGAATTTATGTATTAGAGTATTTTTATCTGTCGCAACACATGAAGACTTAAGGGATTCAAATAATCTCCGTTTTCTTAGTGAGGTAACTGAAGGAACAGTAGACACTTTTGCATCAGCAGCCACAACCTCACTTTCTCTTGAGGTAATTCCATATTTATTGGCTTTACTTGAAGAGTGGGAGGAATTCAGTGATACAGCTACTATTATAAGAGACTCTATTGATTCCTTTATTAATTTTGAAGATCAAATTGGTGAAGATGCAACTATAGATGAAATTGGAAATTTTTATTTTAAGTATTGTCAGGAGAAGGATACAAATAGTTATTATTTTCAACAGAATTTAGCTTTTCCTGGAGACTTAGCTAAAAAATTGATTCAGCGGGTTATGATTGCTGCTAATAATGAGGAGCAATTAAAAATGGAATTAATACCATCTTTATTATCAATTTGGACTGGTAAAAGAGTACCTGCGGATTACAACACTATTATTAGTGCAAGTAATTATAAAGATTTTATTGACTATATAAACGAACTTTCAAGTGAAAACTGGGAAAAGGGACAAAAATATTTTTACGGATATAAGCTTTAACTATAATCTATGGAAAACAAAATATATATGAAGTGGATAGGAAAAAATAATAGTGTGTTTGAAAATACATACTTCATGATGGTTGTACCATCATAGAGTACTATGTGCAATGATAGAATAAGAAAACGAGGTACGATCTTAGGCGAGATGACATTTTACTGGGGGATGAATATAAACACACGGAATGTATACGAAACTAACGAACTCGTACAAACTCGTAAGTTTTAACGTAGTAGTTGTCATGACATGTAAAAGGTGTCATACTGTTACTACAAAACTTACAAATTTATGCTACTTAAAAACATATGAACTTAAAGCACTTGATTGTCGACTAAAGGCAATGAGTGCTTTTTTGCGTTTAAGGATAGAAATTAGTAGGCGCATTATAATTTTATAAGTGCATTAATTGTTAATTTTTATAGATTGTAATGGCTGTGAACAGTGTATGACGATAGTAGAGGGGAAAATAAAAGCTTGTGTTATTTTTTGAAATCATCGTAAAGTACGTTTTAACGGATGGACGTTATGCACATGTTATCCGCAAAAAATGGGTAGACGTTACAGGGACTTTAATTGCTGTAACGAGAGGGAGTTTGATATGGAGGAGAAAGTTGTTGGTTATGTACGAGTTTCAACAGAAGGACAAGTGCGTGAAGGTTATAGCTTAACGTATCAAGTAGAAGAAATCGAACGTTACTGTATGGAAAACAACTTACAATTGCTTCATGTATATGAAGATAGAGGACTAAGTGGCGCAACTGTTGATGAAAATGGATTGACAATTGAACGTGAAGGCTTACAAGAACTATTGTCAGATATGGCATATCAACAAGTGAAGCACGTGATTGTATTCAATACATCTCGGTTATGGCGCTCTGATATGGCAAAAGTGTTAATACAAAGAGAACTAAAGAAACGCAAGGTAGATGTGAAAGCAATTGAACAATCAAATTACAGTATATACACACATGACCCAAATGATTTTTTAGTAAATGGCATGTTAGAGCTATTAGACCAATACTAACGTCTTGAGATTGCATTAAAGCTAAGTCGAGGTAGAAAGAAAAAAGCGGAACAAGGTGGCTATGCAGGTGGCGGTGTGATGTTTGGTTATAGGGCAAACAAAGGACAAAAAGTGTTAGAAGTAGATGCTAGTAAAGCAATCGTTGTACGTAGGCTATTTGAGCTACGACACTTTTTTAAACATTGGTCACTTACTCAATTGGCAGAAAGACTGAATATGGAAGGCTATTGTACAGAGAAAGGGAAGCGGTTTACGAAAGTGCAAGTGAAACGCATGTTAGACCGAGAGAGCTTTTATCGAGGGGTGTATACATACGGACAAATACAAACAAATGGGAAACATCCAGCAATTATGTAATAGTCGTACTTAAAAAAATCGCTCATTTTACTATATGTACTTATGAAGTTATGAAAATGGATAGGCTTGCGTACCTATGCGCATCGAAAGATGAACGCTCGAACTAAGGTTGCCGACATTTTTATATATGACTAAATCATTGAATAGAGGGATGAGTTATGCATAATAGACAGAACTATTTGTATGTAGGAGTAGATTTACATAAGGAGCATCATACGGCTGTTATTATTAATTGTTGGCAAGAGAAATTAGGAGAAATACAATTTGAGAATAAACCATCTGCATTTTCGAAGTTTTTACTAGAAGTAGAGACATATGTGTGTGATGGGATAACTGTTGTATTTGGTTTAGAAGATGTTGGTGGTTATGGAAGAGCATTAGCGAAATATTTAGTAGATCACGAACAGGTAGTAAAAGAAGTAAATCCAGCTTTATCATTTTTAGAACGCAAAAGTGAGGTAATGATTAAAAAGAACGATAGCTGGGATGCGGAATGTGTAGCACGCATATTGGTAAACAAATTTAATCAATTACCAGATGCAAAGCCAAACGATTTATTTTGGTCGATACAACAACTAGTTTCAAGAAGGAATGCATTAGTAAAAGCACAAAGTGCGTTAAAGAACCAATTACATATTCAATTAAACCACCATTATCCAAGTTATAAAAAGTTTTTCTCAGAGTTAGATGGAAAAACAGCATTAGCGTTTTGGCAGCAATATCCGTCACCCTCTTGTTTAGAGGGGGCAAATATAAAGCAATTAACAGCTTTTTTATTAGATGTTAGCAACAATACATGTTCAGTAAAGAAAGCAAGCGACATATTAAAACTTGTAAAAGAAGATGGACATACAATGAAGGAATATCAAGAAACACGAGACTTTTTAGTAAGAAGTATTGTACGGGATATTGAGTTTAAAAAGACAGAAATGAAATACATCGAGAGAGAATTAAAACAGCTAGTAAAACTACTAGATTATCAATTAGATACAATGCCGGGAATAGAACTTGTGACTGCATCAGCATTAATTGCAGAAATTGGAGATATAAGGCGATTTCTAAATGCCAACAAATTAGCACGATTTGCGGGGATTGCGCCTGTTTACTTTGGTTCTGGTGGGAAAGGTAAGGTGCATAAAAGCAAACAAGGAAACAGGGCGTTACACGCTTTATTTTATAATTTAGCTGTACAGCAAGTGCAAGTAGCGAAAGGAAGTAAGACGCCACGGAATCCAGTATTTCATGCATACTATCAAAAGAAACTAAAAGAAGGAAAAACAAAGGGACAAGCATTGGTATGTATTATGAGAAGGCTTGTAAACATTGTATATGGCATGATGAAATATAAAACAGCTTATGAGTTGCCGGTAGTGGAAGAAAAAGAAGTAGTTTAATAAGGTTTACATGGTTTGCTTTTTTATTGTGAGGGTTTAAGATTACAACATAGGGTACGGGTAAAGATTATGAGACTTCTAAACTCCAAAAATGGAGTAACGATGGTAAATATGATAAAGTTAGAGCATACAGAGGCAGAGACCTTACGGAATACAACAGTGAATATTTAGTGGATCCTAGGCTTGTAGTTGAAATGAATTTTAAAGGAAAGGCTCATTCAGGAACTAACGCTGCTGGATGGGAAAGAAATGCAAAGAAATTCTTTAATTCACTCCTAAAAAGTAATCCGGAGTTTTGGAGTACAGAAAATACAGCTTTGATAAAAAGAGGGCGTGTTCCAAAAGTCGATGAGCAGTTTTTAAAACACTTTCCCCAATACAATGAGTATAAACAAGAACCAATGCGTCATCATCACATTGGAGAAGGTGGGCAAGCTGTTGCCCTTCCAAAAAGTCTACATCCTGGATATGGTGGTATCCATAATGTGGAGAAGGATTGGGGTATAACTGGAGTAGATGATGAAATTGCAAGAAGATTAGATACCTTTATAAAAGATTCGGGAAGGTGAGAGAGTGATAACACCAGAAGAGTTTGTTGAGAGATGGGATGTTATTAAGAATGGGCCATTAAATAAATTTAAAGAACAAGATATAATGGCTACAGATTTTTCGGATGATGTTAAGAAATTTTTGTCTATAGGTGGACTACCGGAGACACCACCGCCGTATTTGGAATTTACTTCGCCACAACTTAGACCTATTACTCATTTATTTGATATATCAAAGCAATTTCAAAAGTATTGGTTTTTAGGTTCAACTGGTTCAGGCGATCCAATATGTATAACGGAGAAGGAAGAAAATATAGTGTTTCTTAATAATGGAGATAATTATGAAGAAATATTTGTTAATTCTTCTTTGAATCAATTTGCAGAGTGTATATTAGCCTATACATCCATGATTGATAAAGCAATAGAGGTTAACGGTGAGGATGCCTTTATTGATAACGATATACCTGAATCATTAATAAACTGGTTAAAAGATGAGCTAGAGAGAATTGATAATAAGTGTATGCAAACTGGATTCTTTTGGTCTACTGAGTACGAAAATCTATTTGAATAACCTCGTATAGAAATGAACTCGTTAAAATAAATATAAAATGAAATGCACCTTTGATTCTAAAAACAGGTATTGTCCTGGTTTTGACTCGAAGGTGTTTTTCTGATTAAGGCAAGATATGTGTACTGAAACTTGTGCAAATGCACTAAGATAGTATGGTGTAAAGAAAGGAGAACAAATATGAAAATCAAACAGGACACTATAGCTAGGCCATTGCCTTCAGATGAATTAATAAAAAATCACGAAAAGTTTTGGAGACTTTTATTACCAGAGTCTTTCTTAGAATTTATAAAAGAAAATAATGGTGTAGAGGTTGAGGAAGCAACATTTGAGTGTAACAACCGTGGTTATGCGCTAGAAAGGTTTTTGTGTATATTAGATGATATTGAGAATCATCCAAAAGGAATTTATGACATAGATGTTGTATTTTCACAAATAGGTGAAAGGTTAACTGATAACGAAGACTTATTAGGGGCAGAGGTATTGCCAATAGCTAGTGTATTTGCGGGTGACTTTGTATGCTTAGATTTTAGAACAGATAAAAATAATCCATCTGTTTGTATATGGTCTCATGAAGAATCTGGTAAGTTTGAGCCTGTTACATATAATTTGGCAAATAACTTTACTGAATTTTTAAAGATACTTGAATAGAGAGTACAAGTTGAAAATATAGGAAATTGAATGTGATATTAATAATGGATAATTTTTAGAGTATGGAAGAAAGCACCTGATTGCCTTTTGAGCAACAGGTGTTTTTTATTAAAGTTTTAGATCTTGGTCAACATAGATGATGCATTAATGAAATTCATAACTCATGAAGGTTGTACCATCAAGGCAATCTGTTTTAGTACTTTGTTTGTGAAAATAATAAGATAAACAGGCGAGATGACATTTTACATGGCAGCGGTAGTTATGACATGGATTGGCTAATAAACTAACGAGAATGACAAAGCTCGTGACGATAAACAATGGATAACGTGAAAGGGCGTTCTATTACTGCTTTGAATTAAAAAATTTGGGTTGTGTAAAGATGGCCGTATAATACTTGCTATTCGTTTAAAAAGCGTTACATAAATTTTAATTTTCGTAACGGGAGGATGAAAGGTTGAACGTTGTTGGGTATATACGAGTCTCCACTCAAGGGCAAGCAAGAGATGGATATAGCTTGAAATATCAAGAAGATGAAATTAAAGCATATTGTGAAGAACAAGGCTGGAACTTGAAACTAATTTTTAGAGATGAAGGAATTAGTGGCGCAACACTGAATGAAGAGGCATTAGAAATTGACAGGGTGGGCTTACAGGAAATGTTGGCTCACCTTTCGTCTGTCCCAATTGATTATGTGGTGGTATTGAACACAAGCCGATTATGGCGGTCAGATATTGTGAAGGTACTAATACAACGAGAGTTGAAGAAATATGGCTGTGACATTAAAAGCATTGAACAACCCTTTTACAGTATCCATAAGAAAGACCCAAATGATTTTTTGGTCAATGGATTAATGGAATTATTAGACCAATATCAACGACTTGAATTGCACTCAAACTAACAAAAGAAGAGAAATAAAAAAGCGAAGGAAGGTGGTTATGCGGGGGTCGAGCAACATTTGGCTACCAAAAGCAGAAAGGTGATAAGTAGTTAAAAATACATAACGGTCATGCAGAAGTAGTCAATCGAGTGTACAATCTGAAGTAATTGCATAAACAATGGTCTTTGTCTAAGCTGGCGGAGACATTAAATAAAGAAGGTTATAGAACAACGCAAGGTAAACAGTTTACCAAAGTACAAGTGAAAAGCATTTTAGACGGGAAAAGTTTTTATCAAGGGATCTATACATACGGACAAATATAAGCAAATGGCAAGCATGAAGTAATAATTTAAGAGTTACTTAAAAAAGGGACTCATTTTCTTATAAGCTCTTTTGAAACGATGAAAATGGATAGGCTTTCGTAAATAGTGGAGTATCTAATAGCAAAGGTATATATATTGATGCCAAAGGTGGTACCTTTGATGCTTCTGCATTAAATTTGGCAGCAGGAGCTGGTCATTTGGAGATAGTAAAGTATTTAATAGAGAATGGTGCAGAATTAGATGTGAGCTTAACAAAAAGAAACCCGTTATTTGGAGCAATTTATGGCGGGCATAAAGAAGTAGTTCAGTTTCTAGTTGAAAAAGGAATAAATATTTCAATTAGATATACCGGAGAGAATATTAAGTATATGAATGCATATGAATATGCTAGACAATTTGGCAAACAGAAATTACTGAATATTTAAAGCAGAAGATGGAGGAAAAATAAAGTATTTATATTAGCTATAAACAAATCAAGCAATACAATCATGTAAAAATAAGAATAAAAAAGTTAATAAACTATGATTTAATTATGTTTTCAGAGAAATACAGGAATTAATCGATTCTTGTATTTCTCTGTTTTTTTGGTAATCCAGCTCTCAAACGTGATTGATTTTGTAATTGAACCTAGTTTTTTCATACTTTCTCCATTTTTATCTTTTATATTTAAAGATAGAAACTGAAGGGAATAAATAAGGCCTGCTCATTTAAAGAAAGTGTACGGTCGATATCATAAAGAAAAGATATAACAGGATTTCAAGTATATATGAAAGCATGGATAAGATGATTAAGGAAAAGTGGAGACGAGAATTGCTGAGAGAGATGTCAGGCAAAGTTCTGGAAGCAGGTGTAGGTACCTGCGCCAACCTTTGAGGTCCCTAAAAAATAAGTCAACCTCGACGACCTCCTAAACGGAAATCGTTTTTATGGCAAGCAAATGAAGCTAGAATATGAGGAATGGAAGAACCTGAA
>JBJEFI010000098.1:0-8063 GCA_051873875.1 Bacillaceae bacterium
CCTAATGTATCAAGTGAATCTAACATACCGAAATCGAAAACAACAACTTTCTTCGGATTTTTTACTACTTCTGTTTCCCCTAATTCATGTTTAACAGTAATCTTTTCTTGCTTTTGTTCTTTTCCAGCGCCTGTATCTGAACCACATGCTACTGCAAATAGCGCTACCATTGCTAACATACATGTTAATAATAACTTTTTCATTTCTTCTATCTCCCTTTTTATGTTTTATGCAAAATACACACAGATATTACAATCATTAATACATTCAATTTTAATATCCATGTCATAAATATCTTTCAATGTAGGTTGGTTAATAACTTCATGGGTGTTGCCTTCTTTTACAATCTTTCCATCTTTTAAAGCGACAATATAGTCCGAATAACAAGAAGCAAAATTAATATCATGAATAACAAGAATAATTGTCTTCCCTAACTCGTCTACCATTTGACGTAAGACTTTCATAATTTGAACAGAGTGTCTCATGTCTAAATTATTTAATGGCTCATCTAGCAAAATATATTCTGTATCTTGCGCAAGAACCATAGCAATAAATGCTCGTTGTCTTTGCCCACCACTTAATTGATCTAAATAGCTATGTTGAATATCCCCCAATCCCATATAATCAATCGCTTTTGTAACAAATTCTTTATCTTCCTTCGTTAAGTTCCCTTGTGAATAAGGAAAGCGCCCAAAGGAAACTAACTCACGAACCGTTAAGCGAATATTTAAGTTATTTGACTGCTTTAAAATAGCAACTTTCTTGGCAAGTTCATTGCTCTTACTCTTCTTTATATCCCCCCCTTCAATGAAGATATCGCCCTCATCTTGAGAAAGGATTCGACTAATCATCGATAAAAGTGTGCTTTTTCCAGCTCCATTTGGTCCAATAAAAGATGTGATTTTTCCTTTCTTAATTTGAACGGATACATCGTTGATAACCTTTTTCTTTCCATAACGCTTCGACACATTTTTAACATCAATCATGATTCCCGCTCCCTTAACAATAAGTAAATAAAGTAAATACCACCGACGAAATTAATGATGACACTTAGTGTTGTTGAGAAAGTAAACACTTTTTCAACAATAAATTGTCCACCAACTAATGTAATAATACTAATTAAAATCGATCCTATAATGAAATAGGAATGTTTATATGTTTTAAACAACTCATAACTTACGTTCGCCACAAGTAGTCCTAAGAATGTAATTGGACCGACTAATGCCGTTGCAATTGAGATAAAGACAACAATAACAGCTAACAATCTTTTGACAATTGCATCATAATCAATCCCTAAGTTAATGGCATGATCCCTTCCTAATGACAAAGCATCAAGATATTTCACAAATCGTAATAAGTAAAGCATGCACAAAACAATAACAACGATTGATATGATAACTAAATCACTATTCACATTGTTAAAGCTAGCAAACATTTTATCTTGTACAATTTGAAACTCATTTGGATCAATTAATACTTGCATAAAAGATGAAATACTTTGGAAGAACGTTCCTACTACAATACCAACTAGTAATAATAGATATATATTTTGTCGTTCTTTCTGAAACAGTAATTTAAATAACACTGTTGCAAATAAAATCATACAGACAATAGATAAGAGAAAATTCACATTCTTATTCATTAACGTTAAATTTGTTGATCCAAAAATGAAAATTAATCCTGTTTGAATCAGCATATAAAGAGAATCTAACCCTAAAACATTTGGTGTTAAGATTCGATTATTTGTAATCGTTTGAAAAACAACTGTCGCAATAGCGATTGCAGTTCCTGTTAAGACAATTGCCAACAACTTTGTGATTCGTCTTGGTAAGATATAATCCCAGTTACCATGTATACCATAGAAAAGAGAAACAAGAATAAAGCCAATGGCAATCACACTTAATAATAATATTTTTTGTTTATTACTCATTTGCTCTCCTCCTTACTAATAAATAAAGGAAGATGGCACTACCAATGATTCCAACTACTAAGCCAATCGACACTTCGTATGGAAAAATAACCACTCGTCCTAAAATATCACAACAAAGGATGAAGATAGAGCCTAGTAAAGCTGTATGTCCTAAGCTTTTCTTTAAATGGTCTCCACTGTACATCGAAACAATATTAGGAATGATTAATCCTAAAAATGGAATGGTTCCAACTGTTAAGATAACAACTGCGGAAATAAGGGAAACGATAATTAGTCCAATATTAACTGTTCGTTTATAATTCATTCCTAAGTTAACAGAGAACTCTTCCCCCATTCCTGCTATCGTGAATTTATTCGCATACATATATGCAATGATAACAAGCGGAATGCTTAAATATATTAACTCGTATTGTCCGGCTATAATCATGGAAAAATCTCCGTGTAGCCATGAACCAATATTTTGAATCAAATCATTTTTATATGCAAAGAAAGTTGTAATCGAACTAATGATATTCCCAAACATTAAACCAACAAGGGGAATAAAAATACTATCCTTAAATTTAATCTTTTCTAGTATTTTCATAAAAATAAATGTTCCTGCTAGCGCAAATAGAAAGGCAATCGTCATTTTAAAAAGTGGGCTTGCTCCTGTAAAAAGCATTAATGAAACTAGAATACCTAGCTTAGCAGAATCCATCGTTCCTGCTGTTGTTGGCTCTACGAATTTATTTCGTGTTAATTGTTGCATAATCAAGCCACTGATACTTAAGCTCATCCCAGCTATTAAAATACTAACAAGCCTAGGAATACGACTAGTAACTAAAATATGAATTTGATCTTCATCTAACTGGAATAGTTGAGAAAGACTAATATCTTTTACACCAACAAAAAGCGAAAAGATGGATAAAACGATAAGGATGAGTAGTAAATATCTTCTTTTCAACGTGTTCGTATCCTTTCTTTGGAAATGACAATGATAATTATTCTCAATAAACTATATAAAAGAAAGAGTTACTTTCCTAACTCCGTCTGTGTTAAATGATAACGATTATCACTATCACTTGTCAACTTTTTTATTCTTTACTTTTACTTTTTTATCTTATTACTTCTTGATTTGGTTGTAATTTACTATTCTATAAAAATGTGCTATAAACAATAGCCTATAAAATAAGGCTCTTATTCATAAAATCTCATAAAAACATTTCAGACTATATTTTCCTTCATCCCATCTTAAATCTATTCCCCCTCTTTTTCAAATGTACTAAATTATAAGGGTTTCAACGAATTTCTAATAAAATCTTTCTTAATAAATATCAAACTTTTCTCCATTATTAATCATTCTCCTTATGTGCAGAAAAACATACATAACAATACTTCCATTTAAATTACTATTTTACTAATCTTTTTCTTATAAAAAAAATTAAGATTAATTTCTGAATTAAAAAAATAAACTCTCATTTTCATAGCAACTATGATATAAGTATACATAGATACTAAACGATTCATTTCTTACTTAACTAACAACTTTATAAGATAAATACGAACACTACAAAATAATGTCCTTCTATGAAGTGTTTGTTGAATAAAGGAGCTGTCTTTTTGAATAAACTATCAAACTTTTCCATTTTAGAAACGTATGAAACCCTTCACCAACTTGCTGAACCGAGTTGGAAAGAAGAAAGGACATCTGCCTATCTTGTTGAAAGATTAAGGCAAGCTGGCCTTCAAGTAAAAACCTTTCCACACCATTTTGGAATTATAGCGGAAATCCCTGGACTAACGAATGAAGTCGTCGCATTACGAGCTGATTTAGACGCACTTGTCCAAGAAGTAGATGGTAATGTGAAAGCACATCATTCCTGTGGTCACGATGCACACAGCACAATGGTATTGCATGCAGCACTTTCCATTGCCAAGAGAAAAATGGTTCCATATCGAACTCTTCGATTTATTTTTCAACCGGCAGAAGAGGTAGGAGCTGGTGCACTTCAAATGGTTGAAGATGGCGCACTAAATAACGTTGTATATTTGTTTGGGATTCACGTCCGCCCTGCCTTTGAAGTACCTTTTGGAAAGGCTTCCGCCATTATTAAACATGGATCTGCCGGAACAATAAAAGGACAAATCAAGGGGCGGCAGGCACACGCTGCTCGTCCACAAGATGGGATTAATGTCATCGAATCCGCTGCACTTATCGTTCAACAATTAAAAGAAATGATCCTTTCAATAACAGAAACATATTCAATCAAAATGACACAACTCCAGGTTTACAACGAAGCAACAAATATTATTCCTGAAACAGCAACCTTCACCTTAGATGTTCGTGCTCAAACGAATGAATTAATGGAAGCATTAAAAAAACAAACTGCCTCTATTATCAATCACGTTATGCAACAATGTGGCTCATCTATTGAATATGAAATGACGGAGTATGTCCCTGCTGCTATTCCAAATGCACAAGCAATGGCGATTGCCAAACAAGCCATTTCTGATGTACTTGGAAGCCAATATGCCCTTGATAGCACTACATCACAAGGAGGCGAAGACTTTCATTTCTACACCCTTAAACAACCAACTATAAAAGCAACAATGATTGGCTTAGGATGTGATTTAAAACCTGGATTGCATCATCCAAATATGCATTTTAACGTAGATGCACTCGAATATGGTACAGAAATTTTAATAAAAACAATGTTACTTGCTTCCAATATGGAAGAATAAGAAAGAACGCTAGTAAAGGATGTGTTTATAATCGAAACAAAAATTACCATTCGCTCCCTTTCTTCTATTGAAGATTTGGAGAATATAAGAAACTTAGAAGCAGAGATTTGGGGCTATAGTGATTCTATTCCTACTCATCAAACACTAACAGCTGTGAAAAATGGCGGCATCATACTAGGTGCTTACATCAACGAAAAATTAGTTGCATTTCTATATAGCTTCCCTGGCTTTAATGGGAAAGATATTTATCTATGTTCTCATATTCTCGGCACGGCCAAAGAATATCGAAACAAGGGTATTGGCGAATTGTTAAAACGAGAACAATATAAAATTGCTCAAGAAAGAGGATACAGCTTCATTCAATGGACATATGACCCACTTGAAACGACTAATGGTTATTTAAATATCGGTAAGTTAGGTGGTATATGTGAAACATATATTGAAAATTGCTATGGTGAGATGGTTGACTTATTAAACGGCGGCCTTCCTTCTGATCGCTTCCTTGTACAATGGTCATTAACAGAAAAACAAGAAAAAAATATACCAGTCTTTAGCGAAGAAAATACAATTCTAAAATGGAAAGTTGGAAAAGAAAACATCCCTACTCCAACAACAATTCTTCCTTTTCCACAAGCAGATATGCTATTCGTTCCCGTCCCTTCTACCTTTCGGATCGTTCGAGAACAGTATATGGAAATTGCTTTACAATGGCGACTAAAAACAAGGACCATTTTTCAACAAGCCTTTGCAGAAGGTTGGAGCGTTACAGATTTCATAAAAAATGAAATTAACACAGCAAGTGTTCATTATTATGTACTAACAAAAAAGTAGGTGAATAAAATGAAAATCAAAAAAATCACATTACGTTACATGAAATTTGATTTACTTGCACCATTCACGACCAGTTTCGGCACAGAATACGATAAGGATTTTATTATAGCGGAGGTAGAAGATGAAGATGGTATAATTGGTTGGGGAGAATCTGTTGCTATGCTAGACCCTTACTATAACGAAGAAACGGTAAAGAGCAACTGGCATATTCTTGAAGATTATTTAATTCCCCTTTTATTAAAAGCTGATATCCAACATCCAAATGAAATTTCTGAAACATTATTTGCCCATATCCGTGGCAACTATATGGCTAAAGCGACTCTAGAGGGTGCAGTATGGGATATATATGCAAGAAAACAAAACCTTTCTCTATCTCATGCCCTAGGAGGAACAAAAGAGACAATTGATGTTGGTGTTAGCATCGGTATTCAAGACTCTATTCAAGCTACACTTAAAGTTATTGAAAATCGTCTAAAAGATGGCTATAAGCGAATGAAACTAAAAATTAGACCAAACTGGGATGTAGACGTAATAAAAGCTGTTCGAGAAGTTTATCCTTCTATTCCGCTTATGGCCGATGCAAACTCCGCATATACATTACAAGATATCAATCGACTAAAAGCGTTAGATGACTATAACTTAATGATGATTGAACAGCCACTTAGCCATAACGATATTATCGACCATGCTTATTTACAATCTCAACTACATACTCCTATTTGCCTTGATGAAAGCATTCATTCTGCTGAAGATGCTCGTAAAGCGATTCAATTAGGCAGCTGTAAAATAATTAACATTAAAATTGGTCGTGTTGGCGGTTTAACAGAAGCGAAAAAAATTCATGATTTATGTCAACAGTACAATATTCCACTTTGGTGTGGCGGAATGATGGAATCCGGTATTGGTCGTGCCCATAATATTGCCATTACTACACTACCGAATTTTACATTGCCTGGTGATACAGCTGGTTCTGCATTATATTGGCATGAAGACATTATTGACCCTGAAGTAGTTGCCATAAATGGAACGATTATTGTTCCTACTTCACCTGGTATTGGCTATAAGCCTAATTATGAACGAATCGAAAAATACACACTGTACAAGAAAGAATATACAAATAAAGATATTTTAAATTGTGCTACAAAGTAACAGAACCTAAATGATACCTATTAACATTAAAAGGTTGTTATCTTCATGGATAACAACCTTTTTCAATCTATTCAATTTAGTAATTCCTTAACCTAGCGCCTGAGCAAGGTCATCCCATATATCTTGCCAGTTTTCTAAACCAACTGACAAGCGAATTAACGTATCAGTAATGCCCATTTGTTCCCTATCTTCCTTAGGAATACTGCTATGTGTCATTGTTGCAGGATGTTGAATTAACGTTTCGGCATCACCTAAGCTAACCGCTAATTTAATAACATGTAACCGATTTAAAATTTGTTGTGCAGATTGCTTATCTCCTTTTATTTCAAAGGAAATAATACCACCACTATTTCGCATTTGTTTCTCTACTATTTCTCGTCGCTGATAGCCAGGATAATAAACGTTTTCAATTGCAGGATGTTCATTTAGTTTCGCCGCAATTTTTTGAGCGTTCTCACAATGACGATCCATTCGAACGTGAAGTGTCTTTAAGCCACGAATAAGTAGCCATGCATCAAAAGGTGATAAGATTCCCCCTACATCCTTTTGGGTTGTTCTTGCCATTTCTGTAATGAAATCTTGCTTTCCAACTACTAAACCTGCAACAACATCACCATGTCCACAAATATACTTTGTGGCACTGTGTACGACAACATCACAGCCATGCAAAATTGGTTGCTGTAAATAAGGTGATAAAAAGGTATTGTCAACTACAACCGTAATACCTCGTTCTTTTGCTAAGCTACTTACTAATTGTAAATCAATTACATGCATTGTCGGATTAATTGGCGTTTCTAAATAAATCACTTTCGTTTCAGGTCGAATTGCTGCAATAATTTCTTGTTCATCGACAAGCATATTAAAATCATGGGTAATGCCATATTTCTTTTCCATTAATTTCAACAATCCAAAGGTACAGCCATATATTCCTTGTGAACATAAAATATGATCATTGCTTTTTGTTAATGTCAATAACACTGCAGAAACAGCTGCCATTCCAGAAGCAAAAGCTAGTCCTGCTTCTCCGCCTTCTAAGTGTGCAATTTTTCTTTCAAGAATCTGAGTAGTTGGATTTGCAAGTCGACTATAAATATACCCTTCTTGCTCTCCTGCAAATAATCTTTCACCATCCTCCGCTGAATCAAATACAAATGTGGATGTTTGATACATAGGTGGAACTAAACTACGATGATGCTCCCCGGCATCATACCCTTCGTGAATAATACTTGTTTCAATCTTTTTACCCTTCATCTACTTCGCCCCCCCAGCCATAGCATACTATTATTATATGATAGAAAAGAAATGGCGGATATCCTTTTCCATAATTATTTTACAAATAAGTACAAAAAAGGAAGCATACAATCGTATACTTCACTTGGCGTCACTTATTTACCATTTTATTCATATCATAGCTTTTTTGTGAATATCCATC
>JBJEFI010000099.1:0-7999 GCA_051873875.1 Bacillaceae bacterium
GTACAGTTGCCATTACTAAAAAATAAACAAAAAATCCCTCGATGTCGAGGGATTTTTTTTACATAATATATCGTAAGAAAATATAAATATGTGCAATAGCTAATGAAATAAGTGTTACTGGTACACCAATTTTTAAGAAATCAACATATGTTAATCTGTTGCCGCTCTTTGATGCTAAACCTGCTACGATAACGTTAGCAGATGCACCAAGGATTGTCCCATTTCCACCTAAACAAGCACCTAATGCTAATGACCACCATAATACATCAATTTGTGAAGATTCTGGTGATAAACCTAAACCTACTGCTAAGTCTTGAATCATTGGAATCATCGTTGCCACGAATGGAATGTTATCAATTGTTGCGGATGCAATACCAGATACCCAAAGAATTAAAACAGATGTAAAGCCAATGTCTCCACCAGTAAAGTCGATAATCATTTGAGCGATTTGTTTTAATAAACCGACGTCTTTTAATCCACCAACTAAAATGAATAAACCAGCAAAGAAGAAAATTGTTACCCATTCTACACCAGCAAAAATTTCTTCTACATCATGTTCTGTTTTTGTTGTAATTAACATTAAGATTGTCGCACCTGTCATTGCAATTACAGCTGCATCTAAATGGAAAATAGAATGTAACATAAATCCAGCGATTGTCGCAAGAAGAATAGAAACAGATTTCTTTAATAAAAGATGGTCTTTAATGTAATCTGCTTCATTTAATAACATTAATTTATTAATATTTTCTTGAGAAGCTGTAATAGAACGTCTATAAATAAAGAAGATAAGTGCTAATACAACAGCAGCGATAATAATAACGACTGGCGCTAAGTTTGTTAAAAACGCATTGAACGTTAGATGTGGATTAGCTGAACCAATCATAATGTTTGGAGGGTCTCCAACAAGCGTTGCTGTACCACCAATATTTGAGAAAATAATCTCAGAAATTAAGAAAGGAAGTGGATTTACTTTTAAAATAGATGTAACAGATAGTGTAACTGGAACAACTAATAATACAGTCGTTACATTATCAAGGAATGCAGAACCAACTGCTGTTAAAAGAGATAGTAATAATAAAATATTAATTGGCTTTCCTTTTGCCATTTTTGCAGATTTGATTGCTACGTATTCAAAAACTCCTGATTTACTTGTAATGTTAACAAGGATCATCATACCAACTAGTAGTGTAATTGTTCCCCATTCAATATGAAGGTGTAATGCAGAATGTAAATCAATGATTCCGAAAATAACCATAAGTGCAGCACCAGCTAAAGCGACGATGGCGCGATTTAACTTCTCAGAAATAATAATTGCATATGCTACTAAGAAAATAGCAATTGCTCCGAAGTATTGAAGATTAGATACTTCTTGTATGGCTTCGTGCATGAAAATGCCTCCTCTATTTGATCTTATACCAACTTAGAATTGTACATGAAAATAATAATTAACGCCATAATTGTTACAAAAAAAACATAAAAATTTCTAAGGGAAAAATTTATTTTGAAAAAGTATTTTCCAGTTTTTCTAGGTATTGTTTTTTTATGACATAAAAAAACAAAAATAGAATATAATGACTTGAATAAGAAGGGTTGCTTTTAATTTATTCTAAAAATAAAAAATAAAAAAATTATATCGAGTCTCTCTTTCTAATATTCTATTCATTTAAATGCTATAATAAGAATAATCATTGAAAAGAATAGGAGGAGAATATGGAAAAGACGCAATTGTTGTTTCTTGATTTTGAATTCTCCATGCCTGAGGGAAGAGGAAACCCACCTGGTTTTTTTCCGGAAATTATTGAAGTAGGTGCGGCTGCCGTTGAAAATGAAAGAGTAGTAGATTCATTTTCTTCCTTTGTTAAACCTATGTTTTATCCTAGCATAAGTGAGAGGTGTAAACAATTTTTAGGGGTACAACAGCAAGATGTGGATAGAGGAATTAGTTTTGTTGTTTTAGTAAATCGCTTAGCATTGTATCAAAAAGAAGGATTTCAAACTGTTGTTACTTGGGGAAATGCGGATGAGAAAGTGTTAAAAGATAATTGTGCCCATCATCAGTTAGTTTATCCTTTTTCAAAACCAATGATTGACCTATCACTAGAGTATAAACGCTTTTTTGGAGATCGAAATCAAACGGGTTTAAGGAAAGCAGTCGAATCATATGGGAAAAAGGGAGTAGGAAACCATCATCGTGCGTTGGATGATGCACTAACGACATATGAAATATATAAGCTCGTTCAGCAAGATAAGCAATATATGAATAAACCAAAGTTGGCAACAATAGGCGAACGAATTGATTGGGAAAAGTTGAAGAAAATGACGTTATCATAGGGGGAGCTAATGATGTTTGAGGGGATTTTAGGATTATTTTTATATTTTCCAGAAGATAAAAGAGAGTATATTCCGGCTGCAATTAGTTTTTTGATTTTTTTTATAGGAGCAATTGCAACGTGGCGTTTGTTTATCAAATCATCTAGAAGAGAAGCAAAACGATTAGAAGAACTAGAAAAAGATTTAGTCAAACGTTCAAAAAATCAATAAATAAAAAGAGGCGATAAGACGTCTCTTTTTTTATGGTATATTAACAATAGTTTAAAATATAGTTGGCAATATCTTGTGGGCGTTCTTCTAAAAGCAAATGACCAGTTTTTTGTAAAGTAATAAACTGCGAATTTTTAAGCTCTTGATGAAGACGTTGTCCAACATGAATTGGGATAATTTTATCTTCATCTCCCCAAATGAGCAATGTAGGCACTTCGATTTTTCGTACATCTTCTTCTTTTAAATCCCCTTCTCTATCACGAATCATTTTCGTCAAGGCATGAAAAATATTACTATCGAAAAAAGGTTCCATATACCCATTCATCATTTCATCATCAATTAACGTTTGGTCATAGATAACGTTAAGCAAATTATCTGCAATGCCCCGTCGGATAAAATACTTTTTCAAATAAAACGGGAAAAAAGGGAGATACGAAGTCCAAATAAAGAAAGGCTTTGCTCGATATAAATAACAGGAACTACAGAGTAAAATTTGTTTTTTTATGAGCGATGGCTTTAGCTTTGAAACATAAAGGGAAATTTGGCCGCCCATTGAATGACCAATTAACGTTACATCTTTGAGTTTATATGTTTCAATTAGGGAAATAACAATTTTGGCAAAGTTTTCGTATGAATAAGTGAAGCGTTTTGTTTTTTCACTTTTCCCAAACGGGGGTAAATCAATCGTTAAAATGGTATAGTCAGTTGTAAGCAATGGAATTAGTTTGCGAAAACTAAAGCTAGATGACAAGAAACCATGAATAAGTACAAGTGCCCGTTGAGGTTTTTCTTCATTATAATGAAACAGTTCATGATAGACATTTATCCCGTTAATAGGTGTTGTTTGTTGAATTGGATGATTCATCTGTATCCTCCTTTCTCTTTTATAAGGTACTGTATCGTTATTTTTGCTATTTTTCATTAAATTCATGCAAAGATAGGTTTGTTATATTGAATGTTTGTCCGATGTTTTCTTCTGTCACAATATGGTATAATTTTAATAAAAAAGAAAGAGGTATGGAGGATGGAGGGTAAATACAAAGTTGGAAGTATTGTTACTGGCAAAGTGACAGGTATACAAGCCTATGGTGCGTTTATTTCATTAGATGAGAAAACGCAAGGGTTGGTCCATATATCAGAAATTACCAATGGATATGTAAGACGAATTGAAGATTATCTTTCTGTTGGGGATGTTGTAAAAGTAAAAGTAATCTCTGTTGATCCATTATCTAAAAAAATAAGCTTATCATTACGAGCAACGAAGGAGCCATATGACTATCCGAATGTCAATAACATGGTTATTCGTGTACCAAAGCCGAATAAAGAAGGATTTAACATGTTAAGAAAAAAATTAGATGAATGGATTAAACAGCAATCAAATTAATGATAAAAGGTACTATCGACAGAAATGATAGTACCTTCTTTTTTTATAGCTAGTTATAACATAATCGTTTTTGTTAACGATGTTCAGGCTCAGGGTCTGTTACGTATTCTTGACTGGCTCTAAATAATAAACCAAGATTAATCAAGCCTGCAATTCCAACAATTCCATATACAATACGAGCAAAGGTACTATTCATACCCCCAAAAATGGAAGCGACTAAGTCAAATTGGAAAAAACCAATTAGCCCCCAATTAATAGCGCCAATAATCGTAAATATTAGTGCAATTCTTTGTAATGTAGTCATCCAATAGAACCTCCTAAGGAAGATAGGTCGTACAATCGTTATGGTTTACGAAAAACAATTATTTATTCATTATTTTTCAGTTATCGTCATGATAACCTTACGATTAGCACATACAAAAAGGTCGAGAATAGGGTGGAGAATGATACCATTTATTTTATGAATGATTTTTTACTATTTTGTTACATATTTCATAAACTATTGTGATTTTGGAAAGATTAATGAAAGGAGTTCTTGATTTTATTGTTTGTTTTCTATAAAGTGATATTTGATAAAAAATGTTGGGGGTCAAAAAAATGACAACACATATTAAATTTGATTATTCAAAAGCATTAGCGTTTGTTCAAGAACACGAATTAACGTATGCTGCAGATACTGTAAAGATGTTACACCACTCCATTCATGAAAAGACTGGTGCTGGAAACGATTTCTTAGGATGGGTAGACTTACCTCATACATACGATAAAGAAGAGTTTGCTCGCATTCAAAAAGCGGCAAAAGATATTCAAGCTAATTCTGATATCTTATTAGTAATTGGAATCGGTGGCTCATACTTAGGTGCTCGTGCAGCGATTGAAATGTTAGGGCATACATTCTATAATAATTTATCAAAAGAGCAACGCAAAACACCACAAGTGATTTTTGTAGGTCAAAACATTAGCTCTACATACATGAGAGATTTAATGGATGTATTAGAAGGAAAAGATTTCTCTATTAACGTTATCTCAAAATCAGGTACAACAACAGAACCGGCACTTGCTTTCCGTATTTTCCGTAAATTATTAGAAGAAAAATACGGAAAAGAAGAAGCTCGTAAACGTATTTTCGCAACAACAGATAAAGCACGTGGTGCATTAAAAACATTCGCAACTGAAGAAGGATATGAAACATTCGTAATTCCTGATGATGTTGGTGGACGTTTCTCTGTTTTAACAGCAGTAGGTTTATTACCAATCGCTGTAGCTGGATTAGACATTCAAAAAATGATGGATGGTGCAGCAAAAGCAACTGATGATTTCTCAGCTTCAGAATTGGCTGACAACATTGCATACCAATATGCGGTTGTTCGTAATGCCCTTTACAACAAAGGTAAAACAATCGAAATGCTTGTAAACTATGAGCCATCATTATTATACTTCGGTGAATGGTGGAAACAATTATTTGGTGAAAGTGAAGGAAAAGACCAAAAAGGTATCTTCCCATCTTCAGCAAACTTCTCAACAGATTTACATTCATTAGGTCAATACATTCAAGAAGGTCGTCGTGATCTATTTGAAACAGTTATTAACGTAGAGAATGCACGTCATGAATTAACAATTGAAGCAGAAGCTACAGACTTAGACGGCTTAAACTACTTAGCTGGTGAAACAGTTGACTTTGTAAACAAAAAAGCATACCAAGGTACTTTATTAGCGCATAATGATGGTGGTGTACCAAACTTAGTATTAAATGTTCCATCATTAGATGAGTATACATTTGGTTACATGGTATACTTCTTCGAAAAAGCTTGTGCAATGAGCGGTTACTTATTAGGAGTAAATCCATTTGATCAACCAGGTGTAGAAGCATACAAGAAAAACATGTTTGCTTTATTAGGTAAACCAGGTTTTGAGGAATTAAAGGCAGAATTAGAAGCTCGCTTAAAATAAATATTATTTTTAGAAAAAGACTGGTTTTAGGAGTATTCCTAAACCAGTCTTTTTTTATTGAGTGAAAAACGGTAATGATGTTGATGTGTTAGTTATAATTATTTACTCTTGTTGACTTATTATTATTTCCGTTGTATTTGCCACAGTATTCGTTAATACAGGAGGAATTATTTTATTGTCTTTTATATACCCAATTAATAGTTGATTTTTCATTAATAATAAACTTGCTACTTCACGCCACGTTAATGTATGCCATTCTTTTAGAATAGGAACTTTTTTTAATTCCAGTGGGTAGAAAAAGTTATCTAAATAAACCATCGATAGTGGATTATTATTTGTTAAAACAGCTAAAAAGGAAGATGCCGTAAATGTATAGGATGGAATGATGATATTAGCTCCAGCTCGTTTGGCATTTAAATAATGTTGCTTTGTTGTAATTTCTGCAATACAAGGCACCGTATCATTCTCTCCCCGTATTGTTAAAAGGGTTAAAACCGTTCTGGCATCCGCATCAAGTTCTCCTAAATATTGATCAGATGTAATAAAAATCATTTTACATTCTTTTATATTTGCCTTACGAAGAGTAGTGGCTTTTGTCGGATCACCTTTAATAAAATGAAGCATATAATCAGGAGGATTTTTTTCAAGAGAGGCATCAATTAGAACTATTGAATAATAGCAATGTAATTCTGTAAGTTGCTTGATGACGTCTCTTGTGCGAGCGTTCCAACCGATAATAACAATATGATTATTTTTTTTATAGACTCCTGTTCCTTTAGTAGCTTGGGTTTGATTTTTAAATACATAATTTGCAAGTAGAACGGTATATCTTGAAAAAAGAGCGGTCCCTATTAAAATACAAAAAATAGCAATGATTTGACCAAAAGGCGTTTTTGGAACTAAGTCACCATATCCAACAGTAAAGGTAGTAACAATTGTCCAATAGAGTGCAGTCCAAATAGAAGGAAATATTTCTGGTTCTACATAGCGAATAATAACAGCAAAAAATAGTAAGAAAAGAGAAGCGTAAAGAAGTAGACTTGAAAACATAGATTGTTGAATTTGTTTGAGAATGTTTTTGGCGATATACATGATAAAACTCCTTTTATGTATGCTTACTAGCATTTTGCCGGAATAAGTAAGGAGTTATACATATTAGTTTAGAAGAAAAAGGTTTGAAAGGAATTAAAGTTTTTCTAATTCAATGTTTTTAACATTATCGATTTGTTGGATAGCATAATATACTTCAGGTGTTCGAATATGTTGTTGAACGCTGACCCTCATTTGAAGGGAGTGATCTAAGTTACTTAATTGTTTAATTTTCACATTGCCTACTTTATAACCTAAAATTTGTATTTGCTCGAGTACATTGTTCATTGATTCTTGATTCTCGACAACGAAGCTTAATAAAATCTCTGACTGAGTTAATTTTTTTGGTCCAATCATTTTGATAATGACTGGAATGAGTTCGACGCTAAAGATAACCATTAACATACCGATAATTGCTTCTGTATAAAAACCAGCACCTACTCCGATACCTAACCCAGATGCTCCCCAGATCATGGCAGCTGTTGTTAAACCAGCAATACTATCATTTTCTCGACGTAGAATCACTCCTGCTCCGATAAATCCAATCCCTGAAACAATTTGAGCTGCTAGCCGAAGGGGATCCATTGTAATTTTTGCAATGTCTGACTTTGGAAATATATAAGCGGATTCAATTGAAACAATTGTAAGTAGACAACTGACGATACTAATAACAAGGCAGGTTTTTAATCCAATTGGTTTTTTTCTTAGTTCTCGTTCAAGTCCTATGACTAATCCTAAAATAGCAGAGATCCCTAATTTAATAATAACATCCATATGAATATTCATCTCTTCACCCCTTGCTTTGTATAAGCATAATAAAAGGAACGCAAAATTATTCTAGTCATTGAAAAATTTTTAAAGAAAAGAATAAAAAGGTATTGCGCCATACTGGAAAAGGTGTTATATTAAGTTTCGTCGGTTCGAGAGCGAACGACAAAGAGAAAAATAAATGGTTGACATTAAAAACAAAAAATGTTAACTTAATAAAGCCGTCACGAACGGTAATGATCTTTGAAAACTAAACAAAACAACAAC
>JBJEFI010000100.1:0-37182 GCA_051873875.1 Bacillaceae bacterium
TTTGCATCTGTGTAGCCATCTCGGTCATGCTCATACTTTTTCTTTAACCCTATTTTTAGCTCTCCATATTCAGTAGCAACTTCTGGATGCATGATTAAATAATCTCTAAAATACAATTCATCCCAATCACCACCATATATCTAACATGCACGCGAAAAGCCTGTCCTATAAATCCCTGAGTCATATAGCCCTTCATAAACATCATATGGAGGAGTCGGGTTATTAGGTTGCCCACTATAGATGTAGCCATTTACCTGCATAATCTCAATAAGCTTGTCTACATCCATACTCCCTTTTATCTCAAGTAGGATATCAATGGTTGGTTTGGCAATTAAATTTGGAATAGACGTACTACCATAGTGACTGATTCTAAGGATATTTCCGTTACCAATAACCGCTTCTAATTTTCTTTTTTCTAGTAAGTAATTTTCCTTCCAAATTGGGTTATGTTCCTTTAATATAATCGGAAACAACTGCCAAAGTTCTTCATTGGTCATTTCCTCTAATGATTTTTCCATTTATTTTCCTCCTAAAAGAAAGACAATTGCTCGTTATTTGTTTGATTTAACTTTTCTCTCATTGGTGCCACATAACTACTTGAGAGTGAATAATACTCTCGCAATTTATTCACCATTTTGTATAGCTCATTTTTATATTCTTTATTTGCTCCTCCTGTTTGATAAAGTGCCAATAAGTCATTATATAAATAAGGGAATTGCAATTTGATGAAATCAAAAAAGAAGGTTCTTGTATGTCCTCTTAAATACAGTGTACCTGGTAATACATAATGAACATCACTTTCTTTTGCTCTTGAAAAAAGAGCATCTATATTTTCATAGCTATCTGTAAGATAAGGAATAATGGGCATGACATGTAATCCTACAGATGCATTGGTCTGCCTAAATGTACTTAGCATCTCAAAACGCTTTATCGATTGTACACCATTTGGTTCAATTAGCCTTCGTACCTTCTCATCCATCGTTGTGATGGTAGCTGCTACATTTACATAAGTTATTCTAGATAACTTATCAATTAAATCATAATCTCTTAAAATTAAGTCTGACTTCGTTGAAATAATGGCCGGTGTTCGATATTTAATGAGTAATTTCAGTACTTCTGGCATTAATTGATACTTTGCCTCTGCAGGTTGATAACTATCTGTCACCCCACCAATATTAATCACTTCTCTTTTCCAAGTTGGACTACGCAACTCTTTTTCAAGTTGTTCGACAACGTTTGTTTTGATATACACATTCCCAAAATAATTATCCGAACCTAAATAATAATGTGAGTACATTGCATAACAATATGTACAGGCATGCTCACAACCACGATAAATATTTAAATCCCATCTATAGGGTATTTTTCTTTTTAGTTTATTTAATGCTTTTTGACAACTGATTGGTTCATAGCTTACATCCACCCTAATCCCCTCTCTTCCTTTTGCTAATTACTCTCCTTTATATGCTACTGGAAAGCGTAAAACAGTTTTCAATCGCTCTGATGCTGTTCTTCTTGGATCTGATAAATAAATTTCATGATGCTTACGAGCGTAACCTGTCATATCGATTAATTGATTATCCTCAATAAATTGAGCAATTTTATCAATAGAACGTTGCTCATCAGTATAAGGTCCAATGTGCATCACCTGTACGCAAATCCCCTCTGAAAAACTCTCAAACCTTGCTTTTGAAACGTCTATATCTGGCTTCTTCCTTTTACACTCCTCTACTGCCCATTGAAAGACCTCTGGTGTAACAAATTCAGGCTGTCTTATCATCGAAGTCCATAACCATTCAGACTTCGGCTGATTAACATCTAACTTGCCGCCTTCACTCCACCATAATCCTTCTAATGGTGGTACAACGTATTCAAAGTATCCATCTGGCTGCTGTCCGCTCATTTTACTCATTTTAATTGTAAACGTAAGGAAATATAAAATTTGCATGGCTTGTTGATAACATTCCCCTGCTGGCTCCCCTTTGCCATCAACCATTATAAAATTCATTGGTGGTACGTCAATTAATGCTGGCTTTTGCTTTGGTATGTATAAATCTTTATATTGTTTTTTATAATCTACTTTTTCTCCTGCCACATCCCACACCTCGCCTTAATTTTTATATATACTTATTTTACCATATTAATTTTATTTATTTTTAATGATGAACAATTGGTCATCATTTCAACAAAAAAAGACATAAGATCTCTTTCAATCTCATGTCTAATCTGAAACTTATTATCTTGAATTACGTTTTGCGTTTCTTACAAACTTTTTACGCTCTTCATTTAATTTTTTCTTATAGCCAGGCTTTACTTTTGATGGTTTTTTAATCGTTTTACGTGCATTTTTTTCAATTTCATTTTCTTTCTTCTCACGTACTTTACGGCCTTGACGTGCGCCAATTTCTACAAATTCCCCATCACGAATATCCATGTTCTTAAATTCGATACCGCGTTTTTCTAAACGAACTAAGGCATCATCATCACTTTGATCATAAATCGTTAAAGCAACACCTGAATAACCAGCACGTGCTGTACGACCAACACGGTGAATATAGAAGTCTAAATCCTCTGGTAACTCAACGTTAATAACATGACTAATACCTTGAATATCAATACCACGAGCAGCTAAATCTGTCGCAACAATGTATTGGTATTTTAAATCTTGAATTTCCTTCATCATTTTTTTACGTTCACGTGGTGTTAAATCCCCATGGATACGACCAACTTTTAATCCTTTTTGGATTAAATCATCAGCAACTTCATCCGCACGTTTTTTCGTATTTGTAAAAATAATCGCTAAGTATGGATTGTAAATATCCAATGCTTTTTTCACTAAGTCGGATTTATTACGATGACGAGATGGCATAAGCGTATGTTCGATATTAACCGCTGCTGCTTGACGTGGATTCACTTGAATATGAACAGGATTCTCCATATATTTCTTTAAAAATGGTTGTAATTTTTGTGGAATAGTCGCTGAGAAGACAAGCATTTTTAAATTACGGTTCATACGAGAAGCAACTTGGTCTACTTCACGAATAAAGCCCATATCTAACATTAAATCTGCTTCATCGACTACTAGTGCATGAGCCGCATGAATATACAATGCTTCTGCCGTTACCAAATCAGCAATTCGTCCTGGTGTTCCAACAACAATTTGTGGTTGTGTTTTTAATTTTTCAATTGTACGTTGTTTATCCGTTCCACCAACGAAACATTTCGCACTAATCTTTTCATCTTCTTCACACCATTCAATTACTTTTGTAATTTCATCGTAAATTTGACGAGCTAATTCACGAGTTGGTGTTGTAATAATTACTTGTACCTTTTGTTCATGTGGATTTATTTCATTTAACATTGGTAATAAATAAGCGTGTGTTTTTCCTGAACCTGTTTGTGATTGGCCAATAACACTGCGTTCTTTAATGGCAACAGGGAATATTTGTTGTTGAATTTCAGTAGGCGTCTGAAAGCCTAATTTTTCAACAGCTTTTAAAATAAACGGCTTAAATCCGTATTGTTGAAATGTTACTTGCTCCATTCCTTCACCTTCTTTGTTATTTTATGTACAAATCTATAACGAACATTCATTATAACGAATTCCACAAATAAAAGCTACATTTCTTAAGCAATCTTCCTAATTTTCGCATATGATAAAGAAAAAAATAGGCAATTAGCCGTCTAAAGAAAGGAGGATTTATCATGTTTTTTAATCAGCAACCTCAAGGCTCTCAACAACCATTATTTCCACAACAGCCCAATTCTATGAATCAAAGACCTCCAATGCGAACACCTAAAAACCCATTCGCGCGAAACAATAGTAGTCCATCTATTCCTATTCAACAACAAACTCCCTCTCAAAATCAACGACAACCTATTCGGATGTTTGCACCACCTGGAATGACTCAACCAGTACAAGGATTTAATCCACTAATAAGCGATACGATGCAGCGAGATGAAGCTACTCTTCGTAACACATTAGGAACCCTATTTAACAATAAATCTCGTACCACAACAGGAGCCGCCGCAACCGCCGCTGCAACCGGAGCGAATATTTTCACAAGCATTAACGGTGTTCTTGATAATGTTGAAAAAGCCACTCAAATTGCCCAAAATGCCAAACCTGCAATTGATCGATTTGGGCCTATGATTAAGAACTTACCTTCTTTATTGAAAATCTATAAAGAAGTAAATAAAGAAGAACCAGAAAAAGAGACACAATCAACAACTAATACAATAGAAGAAACAGCACAAAAAACACCGACAACTAATAAGAACACCGAAACAACACAAACAATCACGAAAGCCAAAAAACAACCGGCTTCAAAACAAGTTGCGCAACCTTCATCAATCAATCAACCAACTCAACAAAGCACCAATACCCCTAAACTGTATATTTAATTCCTATGCCTTTCTATTTTCAATTCAGAAAAAGTACTATATAATTAATTACTAGAAATGTTTGACCGTCCATTGAAAACGGTTGATAGAGAAACGTTTAGGAGGAAAAACATGAAGGTAATTAAAATTTCACCACGAGGATATTGCTATGGTGTTGTTGATGCAATGGTTATCGCTCGAAATGCAGCGCTAGACCCAACATTACCACGACCAATTTACATTTTAGGAATGATTGTTCACAATAAACATGTAACAGATGCTTTTGAAAAAGATGGTATCATTACACTAGATGGAAAAAGTCGAATGGAAATATTAGACCAAATCGACAGTGGTACTGTTATCTTTACCGCTCACGGTACTTCTCCTGAAGTAAAAAAACGAGCTGTTGAAAAAGGATTAACAACCATTGATGCAACTTGTCCAGATGTAACAAATACACATTCATTAATTAAAGAAAAAGAAGCACAAGGCTACCATGTCATTTACATTGGTAAAAAAGGACATCCAGAGCCAGAAGGTGCTGTCGGAATAGCACCACATATCGTTCATTTAATTGAAAATCAACAAGATTTAGAGCAATTAACATTACCAACTGACAAAATTATCGTCACAAACCAAACGACAATGAGTCAGTGGGATGTACAAGAATTAATGAAAAAAGTACAAGAAAAATTCCCAACAGCTGAAGTTCATAGTGAAATATGTTTAGCAACACAACAACGCCAAGAAGCTGTCGCCGAACAAGCGCAAGAAGCTGATTTAACAATTGTCGTTGGGGATCCAAAAAGCAATAACTCAAACCGATTAGCACAAGTATCAAAGGAAATTGCCGGAACAAACGCATATCGTATTTCTGATATTAGTGAAATTCAATTAGAGTGGCTAAAAGGGATAAATACAGTTGCCGTTACATCAGGGGCATCAACACCAACACCAATTACACGAGAAGTCATCGCCTTTTTAGAGCAATACGATGAAAATGATGAGTCAACGTGGGAACGTAAGCCACAAGTTCCACTTTCAAAAATTTTACCAAAGGTAAAAAAATAATAAAAAGAGGTAGTTAATCTACCTCTTTTTATTATTTACATAAACTGAAACGGATCTGTGTGTAATGCAGATGCCATTACTTTCACATTCCATTTATTTTCTTCCATTTTTTGTTCAAGCAATACTTGAACACCTTTTTTCATTACTTTCTCTACATTATGACCTGGGTCTACAATGTTCATTCCTTCTAATAAGGCATCGTGAGCAACGTGATAGTAAATATCACCTGTTACATATACATCTGCACCTTTAAACTTGGCTGTACGGAAATATTTATTCCCATCGCCACCTACTACCGCTACTTTTTTCACCTTATCTGCTTTGTTTCCTGCAACACGAACACCTTGAACATCTAATTTTTCTTTTACAAACAAAGCAAATTGTTCTAATGTCATTTCTTCTTTTAATGTGCCGATACGACCTAGTCCATAGCTAGGACCTTTATTTTCTAATGGATAAATATCATAGGCCACTTCTTCATATGGGTGTGCCTTTAGCATGGCAGAGACTACACGACGTTGCTGTGAGGCTGTTATAATCGTTTCAATACGTACTTCCTTCACAGACGTTACTTCTCCTTCTGAACCAATAAAAGGTGTTGTCCCTTCTAATGCTTTAAAATTACCTTCGCCCTCTAATGAAAAAGAACAATGACTATAGTTTCCAATATGTCCCCCACCTGCTTGGGCAATTGCTTCTTTTACCTCATCTACATGAGTAGTTGGAACAAAGACAACTAATTTTTTTGTTTTTTCCTCATATGTAGGCAATAGCATATCTACATTCTCTAATTCCAACGCTTCTGCCAATAAATCATTTACTCCACCATCGGCAATGTCTACATTCGTATGAGCAGCATATACGGCAATATCATGTTTGATACAAGCTTCAACGATTTTTCCATATGTACTATCTGTCGTTACCGCTTTTAGTGGATTAAAAATTAATGGATGATGAGCGATGATTAAATCAACTTGACCATCAATAGCTTCTTGTACAACTTCTGGTGTTACATCTAAAGCAACTAATACATTTTGAACTGGCTTATTTAATGTACCAATTTGTAGCCCAATTTTATCGCCTTCCATTGCTAAATGCTTTGGAAATAATGATTCAAACACACTAATTACTTGAAATCCATTTACATCTTTCCCCATTATAAAACCTCCTCAATGAATTTCATTCGCTCTTCTATTTCTGTTTTACGAGCCATCGCTTCCTCTGTTTGAGCACCTTTTGTAATCTGCTCATAGACACGTTTTAAATTTGTTAATTCCCCTCTCCACTTTTTCATAAAGGCATCGTTCTTTTCTTTTAGTAATAATGGACCAAAAAGCAGTTCTTTTTCTTTGTTATCACTATACGGTGTTAGCCCATTGCCTCTTTCAGCGATAAGAATTTCGTATACTTTCCCATCTTCTTCGAGGATTTTTTCTTTTATTAATGTCCAATCATTCTCAATTAACCATTGGCGAATATTATGGGCAGCTATATTTGGTTGCAAAATTAACCGCTTAATACCAGCTAATTTTTCTTTGCCATTTTCCAATATATCACGAATTAACGCGCCGCCCATTCCGGCAATTGTAATCGCCTCTACTTCATTCGGAGCAATAACTGCTAACCCATTTCCTTTACGCACTTCAATTTGTTCTGTTAATCCGCAACGCTTCACTTGGGCACATGCAGATTGATAAGGACCTTCTACTACTTCCCCTGCAATGGCATAAGAAGCAATGTCATTTAAAATCGCATAACATGGTAAATAAGCATGATCTGAACCAATATCAGCAATCTTCGCGCCCTTTGGTACTTCTATAACAACTTCTCTTAATCGATTTGATAATTGTACTTCGTTCATCTTTTTTCATTCCTTCAGTTTATTCATTCTTTCTTATAATAAATTTATTTGTCCATTTAATGCAAGGGGAGAATAGAAAAAGATGCTGAAATCCTTCAGCATCTTTAATGTATTACTTATTTTTTCTCTGCTAACCATTTTGCAACTTTGTCAACTTGGTCTGCAGGTACTAATCCAGCAGGCATACCTGAGCCTTTACCATTCATTAATACGTCTTTAATTTGGTCTGCATTTAATCGACTTCCTACGTCAGATAACTTTGGTCCCATGCCACCTTCTAAGTTACCACCATGGCAGCTTGTACATGATCCATTTACAATATCCTCAGGTTTTGCAGACGCTGTCGCTTTCGGTTTGTCCTTTTCTTTCGCAAGTTGATCAGCCTTGTGCAATCCTTGATACGATAAGATAACCATCATAACAATACCGATAAAAGCAATTAAAGCAAATGGTATCAATGGATTTTTTTTCATAATTTTTTCTCCCCCTCATATCCCCTTAAAAACACATTAATCAAACTATTCTTATTTTACTGTAAATACGCGTGTCAGAAAAGTTTTTAGGCGCGGATTTGAGAAAAAAGTTTCGAAGGCAATTTGCAAATCAAAAAAGATTTCTGTAAAATAAAAAGAAAGAATGACAGAAATTTGAAATGAAAAAGCCTACCTTTATAGGCAGACTTTTTCATTTTATTCTAAGAAATCCTTTAGACGCTTACTGCGGCTAGGATGACGTAATTTACGTAATGCTTTTGCTTCAATTTGACGAATGCGTTCACGTGTTACACCGAATACTTTTCCTACTTCTTCAAGTGTACGCGTGCGACCATCGTCTAAACCAAAACGAAGGCGTAGAACATTTTCTTCACGATCTGTCAGTGTATCTAACACATCTTCTAATTGTTCTTTCAGCAATTCATATGCAGCATGTTCTGCAGGTGAAGTTGCTTCTTGGTCTTCAATGAAATCACCTAAATGAGAATCATCTTCTTCACCAATTGGTGTTTCTAATGATACTGGTTCTTGAGCAATTTTTAAAATTTCACGAACCTTTTCTGGTGGTAAATCCATTTCTTCTCCGATTTCTTCTGGAGATGGTTCACGCCCTAAGTCTTGCAGTAATTGACGTTGTACACGGATCAATTTGTTAATTGTTTCTACCATATGAACTGGGATACGAATTGTACGAGCTTGGTCTGCAATGGCACGTGTGATCGCTTGGCGAATCCACCATGTTGCATACGTACTAAATTTAAATCCTTTACGGTAATCGAACTTTTCAACTGCTTTGATTAAGCCCATGTTTCCTTCTTGAATTAAATCCAAGAATAACATACCACGGCCTACATAGCGTTTTGCAATACTTACAACAAGACGTAAGTTTGCTTCTGCTAAGCGGCGTTTTGCTTCTTCATCGCCTTCTTCAATACGTGTAGCCAACGCAATTTCTTCTTCAGCAGATAATAAATCCACGCGGCCAATTTCTTTTAAGTACATACGTACAGGGTCATTGATTTTAACACCTGGTGGTACACTTAAATCATTTAAATCAAATTCTTCTTCTTTTTCTAATTGGTTTGGATTTGGATCTTCTTCTTCGTCTCCTTCACCAATTAATTCTATTCCTTGATCTCCGAGGAACTCATAATATTCATCCATTTGTTCGGACTCAATTTCAAAGGAACTTAACTTCTCAGCAATTTCCTCATACGTTAACACACCGCGTTTTTTCCCAACTTCAAGAAGTTGTTCTTTCGCTTGATCCATTGTTAATTCTGAGTCCATTTCTTTTGAACGAGCTGATTTGTCAGCCATTTGTTCCCCTCCTTCCACAAAATAACACTTACTCTTATCTATTTATAGTTAACCTTAATTTGGTTATCTCTTGGGCAATTTGAGCTGCTTTTAAATAATCTTTCGTTTTTTCAGCTGCTCGAACTTGTTCTTTTAATTGTTCAATTTGTAACACGATTTGCCGCTTATGCATTTGATGAAAATAATCATTAAGTTCTGCATCGCTTATCTCTTTATTTATGTCCAGATAGGCAATTTCCGTTACGATACTTTTCAACCGTTCTGTTGGAAGAAAACTTAAAAACTGACTTACATCTGGTTCATTTCCATCTTCATAATATGCGTATAAATGAACAATAATTTCTGTATGTTCATCAATATTGAAAAAATTTTGTGTATTTTTTTGAACTTTCTCTGTTACTTCCTTACTTTGCAACATATGTGCAAGTAATCGGCGTTCAGCCTGTACATAAGCAGGGAGTAATTTTTGACTTTGTTTTTGAATTGGCTCTATTCGTTTTTGTTGTTCATGATGCCGATTCGTTGCTCTTTTTAGAAGACCATTTAATTCTTCTCGTAACACATCAAGCGAAAGGGAGTACTCGCTACTTAATGTTTTCATGTAATGCTCACGTTCAATGGGCTTCTGAAGCCTTGCTATTTCAAGCAACATGCGATGGATATAATTCATTTTCTCTTGATCATCCATCATATTTTTTCCTTGCTTGTAATAATACATCTTGAAGCTCATGAAACTTAACGCATTTTCAATAACCTTTTCTTTAAATGCCTCAGTTCCATGCTCACGTGTATATTCATCTGGATCTTGTCCGTTTGGCATCAAGGCAATCTTTACTTGACACCCCATCGACTCAAGCATAGTCGCCGCTTTAAAGCTAGCTTCTATCCCTGCCCCATCTGAATCGTAACAAATGATAATTTGATCTGTTAACCTACGTAGCATGGAAGCTTGTTCAGTTGTTAAAGCTGTTCCCATGGTTGCTACTGATTCCTCAAACTGAGAACGAACAGCAGCCATTACATCGGCAAATCCTTCAAATAAAATAGCGCGATTTTTTTGTCGAATAGCTTGTCTTGCTAAGTGAAAATGATACAACGTTCTCCCTTTTGAAAAAATAGCTGTCTCTGGTGTATTCATATACTTTGGGGTTTCATTTGTTAATACCCTGCCACTAAAGGCAACTACTTTTCCTTGTGCATTGTGAATTGGAAACATAATCCGATTTCGAAATCGGTCGTATGCGCCACTTCCATTTTCCTTCTCAATGACGAGCCCTGCTTTTTCTAATAGAGAAAGATTGTAGCCTTTTTTTGTTAAGAAACGTGTTCCCATATCCCACGCATCTGGTGCATATCCAATTTCAAAGGTTTCGATTACTTCTTTTGTTATTCCTCTATTTGTTAAATAGGCAAGGGCTTCTTCTCCATCTTCTGTATGTAACAAGAGATGATGATAATAGCGTTTCAATAATTCATGTGCCTCAATCATCTTCATGTCAAGTGATACACTTTTCTCATCTGTGTATTCGTCTAAAGGAAGATGAATATGAGCTCGCTCTCCTAATTTCTTTACTGCTTCAATAAAGCTAATGCCTTCTATCTTTGTTAAAAAAGAAATAGCATTTCCGCCAGCACCACAGCCAAAGCAATGATAAATTTGCTTATCTGGTGAAACAGAAAAAGAGGGAGACTTTTCTCCATGAAATGGACATAATCCAAAGTAATTACGTCCTTGCTTCTTTAACTGAACATATTCACTAATAACATCTACAATATCTACTGTATTTCTGATTTGATCGACAATCTCCTCTGGAATACGGTTCCCCATACACTACAACTCCGTGTCTATCTAGATATTCGATAAAAAACTATAAAATCCTGCAAGGTTCGACAAAATTTATTTTCTTGCAAGAAAATAATTTATATAGCACAACTTTACTAAAAATTTTTCGTCATTTGTGCATATACGATGTAATTCAACATTCCTACGTTGAATCCTTCATAAAATAAAAAGTTTTATACGTTTTTTTGTCGATTTAACTAATTTTACACAACCTATTTCTAGTTTATTCGGAAGTATAAAAGATTAAACCTAAAAACCTTACTTTTTCTCACAATATTTTATTATAATATAACATTCTATCTTTATCTACCTATTCGCTCTTTTTAAAAATATACTGAATTTTAAAAAGATGTCCCCCTTTACAAAAAGGAACATCTTTTTTTATGTACAATTAATACATAGCTAGCTTGCTAATAATTATATTTGCTGTCTCTTCCACTGCTTTTGTTGAAACATCAATAACCGTACATCCGATTTGATTTACTACATTATCAAAATGAGTTAACTCCGCTTCAATTCGATCAATATTTGCATAAATAGCACGATCATCTAATCCTAATGATTTTAATCGTTCTTTTCGAATATTGTTTAATTTTTCCGGGGTGATTTTTAATCCAAAGCAACGTTCTTTTGGTACTTGGAATAACTCTTCCGGAGGATCTACCTCTGGCACTAACGGAACATTTGCTACCTTAAAACGCTTATGTGCTAAGTATTGAGATAGTGGTGTCTTTGATGTTCTTGATACACCAACTAAAACAATATCTGCTTTTAATATTCCACGTGGATCTCTTCCATCATCATACTTAACTGCAAATTCAATTGCTTCTATCTTTTTAAAATAATCATCATCTAACTTTCTTAAAATGCGTGGCTCATAACGCGGCTGCAATCCATGTTGTTCAACAAGTTTATCCAATAAAGGTCCTACAACATCATGAGTAGGTACTCCTGCTTTTGTTGCTTCTTTAATTAAAATTTCTCTCATTTCCGGTTTTACAAGTGTAAAAACAATAATTGCATTCGTTGCTTTCGCAATAGAAACTACCTCTCTTATTGTTCCTTCATCTTCAACATAAGAAACTCTTCTAATTTCAGCATTAAAAGAAAATTGACTAATCGCCGCTTTGGCCACTAGTTCTGCTGTTTCTCCTACAGAATCGGAAACGATATAAATAATAGGATTATTCAATTTATCCACCCCATTTTTCTCTACCAATTTAAACTCGTTCTTTTCTTACTAAATCCACAAACGCTTTTGTAATATTTGTTTTTGTAAATCGACCAATCACTTCAAACCCCTTGTCTGTTTCCTTTACAACTGGCATTCCATCAATTTGCTTGTCAATGCATTTTTTGGCCACATCCAAAACACTGTCCTCTTTAGAACACATTGTAATGTTTGGCATTCTTGTCATAATGATATTTACTGGCAAAGAGGCTAACTCTTGCTTACCTAAGCTTGCTCGTAATAAATCTTTACGTGATAATACCCCAACTAAAATTGCATTTTGATCTACAACAAACAATGTTCCTACATCTTCTAAAAACATCGTACAAATTGCATCATAAACAGACATATTTTTGCCAACTACAATCGGAATTGACATATAATCTGCTACTTTTAATAATTTAATTTTTTCTTCTATTTCTTGTTCACTTGTACGCCCTGTATAAAAATAACCGACACGTGGTCGAGCTTCTAAATAGCCTGTCATCGACAAGATAGCTAAATCAGGACGAAGCGTTGCTCTTGTCAAATGTAATTGTTCTGCAATTTGTTCCCCTGTAATTGGACCATTTGACTTTACAATTTCTATAATTTGCGTTTGGCGTTTTGTTAATTCGATGTTAATCACCACCATATCCCTACTAAATTAGACATACTAACTATTCTATTATTATATACTATTTCCTACAATAATAAAAACCGGTAAGGCACTTTTTCTTACCGGTTTCATACATTTTCACGATTACTTCACAATTAATAAATTAAAATTAGCAAATGTGAAAATCATTGTAGCGATGGCAACCATTAATCCTAAACGGTTTGCTTTTATCGCCTCATCTTTACTCATAACCATTACATCTTCAAAGTAAGCATCAATTGTTGGTGATAAAGAAGCTAAATAAGCGAATGCTTCATCTAATTGACCATCCTCTAAAGCAGTTGCATAGTTCTCTTTCATATTCATATACGCTTCATATAAGTCGTTTTCTTGTGCTACTTCAAATAACGCAGGATTTATTTCAATCGCTGTTCCTTTTGACGAAATGTTAAGAACACGACTTAATGATTCTGTAATGCCTTTAAAGTTTTCTTCACTACGTTTCTTCTCTAATACAAGGGCTACGCCTACGATACGGTTAACATTTGTTAATGGTGTATCTAATACAGCATCGATTACGTCATAATTTACACCTTTTTCATTTAATACGTTTTTCACACGTAATTTAAAGAATGAAACTAAATCTGCTACGATTTCTTCTTGTGAGCGTTTTGCTAATCCTTTTTCAATGAAGCTTGCAACAACTTGTTCAAATAAAGCTGTAAAGTTTAAATCCCATCCTTTTGTTAACGCAATGCTTACGATACCACTTGCTTGACGACGTAATGCATAAGGATCTTGAGAACCTGTTGGAATTAAACCGATACTGAAACATCCAACAATTGTATCAATTTTATCTGCAATACTTACCACGCTACCTACATTTGTAGCAGGTGCATCATCTTCAGCATGACGTGGCATATAATGTTCGTTAATCGCTTTGGCAACGACAGCATCTTCACCTGTTAATAATGCATATTTCTCACCCATAACACCTTGAAGCTCTGGGAATTCATATACCATATGCGTCACTAAGTCAAATTTACAAATACTTGCTGCACGATGCACTTGTTTCTTTTCTTGTTCTGTTAAATTTAATGTAGTTGCTAACATATCAGCTGTAGCTGTTGTACGACGAACTTTATCGCCAATTGTTCCTAAATCCTCATGATAAACCGTTGTATCTAATTTCGCCATACAATTTTCAATTGATACTTTTTGGTCTTCACGATAGAAGAAAGCCGCATCGGCTAAACGAGCGCGTAATACTTTCGCATTCCCACGTGCTACCGTTTCAATATTATCGCTATTTCCGTTACGAACCGTTACAAAGAATGGTAATAACTTACCTGATTCATCTTTTACAGGGAAATAACGTTGGTGTTCCTTCATTGATGTAATTAATACTTCTTGAGGAATTTCTAAAAATTCTTCTTCAAATGTGCCATATAAAGCGGTTGGATATTCTACTAAGTTGTTTACTTCTTCTAATAAATCTTCATCAACAGGAATGATCCAATTATTTTCTTTTTCTAACGCTTTTAATTGTTCACGAATGATGTTTTTACGTTTAACAGGGTCAGCAATAACGAATTGTTCTTCTAATAATGCTTCATAACGAGTTAAATCTGTAATTTCAATTTCTTTTCCTAAGAAACGATGTCCTCTTGTAAAAGAGTTCGCTTGCACGTTTGTAATTGAAAAATCGATTACATCGTTGCCAAATAAAGCAACAATCCACTTGATTGGACGTACAAAACGAAGTTCTTCATGACCCCAACGCATGTTTTTCGGGAATGTAAGAGATGTAACAATGCTCTCTAATTCTCCAAGTAATTCAATTGTTGGGCGACCTTGAATATGCTTATTTACATAAACATACTCAATTCCTTTAACTTCTTTAAAGAAGAAATCATCAACTGAAACACCTTGACCACGAGCAAATCCCATTGCCGCTTTGCTCCAGTTTCCTTCGCTATCAACAGCAATTTTCTTTGCTGGTCCCTTTGCTTCTTCTTCGATATCACTTTGAATTTCCGCTACATCTGTGATTGCTAGAGCTAAACGACGAGGAGTAGAGAAAGCACGAATTCCTTCAAAAGAAATGCGGTTTTCATTTAACCATTTTTCTACTTTTGCTTGTAATTGATTCATTGCATCGGTTACCATACGCGCTGGCATTTCTTCTAAACCGATTTCTAATAATAAGTTACGTTTACTCATTGTCTTTTCCCTCCTCTTTTTTTAATGTTGGAAAACCTAGTTTTTCACGTTCTTGATAATATGTTTTTGCAATGCTACGTGCTAAGTTACGAATACGACCGATATAACCAGTACGTTCTGTTACTGAAATCGCACCTTTTGCATCTAATAAGTTAAATGTATGAGAACACTTTAATACGTAGTCATACGCTGGATATACTAAACCAAACTCCATTTGGCGTAATGCTTCTTTTTCATATGTTGTAAATAAGTTAAATAACATATCAATATCAGATGTTTCAAATGTGTATTTTGAATGCTCATATTCTGCTTGTAAGAAAATATCGCGAACTGTTACACCATCTGTCCACTCTAAATCAAATACATTTTCTTTATCTTGGATGTATGATGCTAAACGCTCGATACCATAAGTGATTTCAACAGAAACTGGTTTACATTCTAAACCACCAACTTGTTGGAAGTATGTAAACTGTGTTACTTCCATTCCATCTAACCAAACTTCCCAACCAAGTCCAGCTGCACCTAGTGCTGGATGCTCCCAGTTATCTTCTACAAAACGAATGTCGTGCTCTAATGGGTCAATCCCTAACGCACGTAAAGAGTCTAAATATAACTCTTGGATGTTATCTGGCGATGGCTTCATAATTACTTGGAATTGATGATGTTGGTATAGACGGTTTGGGTTTTCACCATAACGACCATCTGCTGGGCGACGAGAAGGCTCTACATAAGCTACATTCCATGGCTCTGGCCCTAAGCTTTTTAAAAATGTGTACGGACTTAATGTTCCCGCCCCTTTTTCTACATCATAGGCATTCATCAAAATACAACCTTGTTTTGACCAATGCTGTTGTAACGTTAATATCATTGTTTGGATATTCATAACGCACCTCCGAAATTTTTTGATTTTAGTTAAGAAATGAACATAAAGTGAAACATCCAGCAGCAAAAACATCTTTTTCACTACTGATTGGTTGAACCTATTGGGTCTTCCTGGCACTTGCCTTCCCTTTAAACTGCTACCTTACTATTAGTTAAAGGAAGAGCATCGTATCCAGATAATTTCTAAAAGAAAAAACTCTCGTCGCTATGTGTTGTATTCACACATAGGGACGAGAGTTTACCCGCGGTTCCACCCTATTTATTTTGACAAATGTCAAAATCACTTTTACAGAAATGTGCTCCGGAATGCCCTTCCTTTTGTTTCTTGGTCTAGCTTTCACCATCCTAGACTCGCTTTTGGCAAGAATGTCAAAAGTACTCCTTTCCTTCAACGCACCATGTCATTTTTATAAAGCCATTGTACTAATTCTGCTGAAATAAATCAAGTTGCTTTAAGAATCTTCTTGACTTTAAATACAAACCTGAATATTCATCATAATATCCATCTAAAATAAGGGACAATTGTTTCTTTGTTTCATCCTTGACTGTTACGTTCCCTAAACGATTTAAATTAAAATGATAAAAAAGACGAATTAATTTACTCGTATTTTCAAAGATTTGAAGGGCATGCTTATCTTGTGACCGGCATGAACTACACAAAAAACCACCTTCTTTTAATGAAAATGCCCGATAACTATCTTGAGTAGCACCACAATGGGCACAACGATCAAAGCTTGGATATAACCCTAATACAGGTAACATTTTTACTTGGTAAATATGCATCAATACTTGCATATCCACCCCTTCATTCATATAATTTAACGTTTGATATAGCAACTCAAAAAGAAAGGGATTGTTCTTCCCTTCCTCTGTTCCTCTATCTGTCAATTCCACTACATACGATGCATATGCAGTTAAAAAGATGTCTTCTCGTAACTCTCGGAATGTTGAAATGATTTCACCTTGCTGTAACGTCCCCATTCCTTTTCCTTTTTGAATTAAAAAGTAGCCATATGTAAAGTGTTGCGTACAAGCAGATAAACGACTATTTGCCTTTTTCGCACCTCTAGCCATTACACTCAGCTTTCCTAATTCTCTTGAAAAGATTGTTATAATTTTATTTGATTCGCCATAATCAACTGAACGAATTACAATTCCTTCTATTCTTTGAAGCAAAACCGTTCCCTCCAACAGGGGAATAAAGTCATGAAATAGGGGGCTTATCCTCTACTAGCTCATCATCAATCTCATTTGGTGACAATTCAACACTATCTTGTTCAATCTCCTTATAGAGTAAGTACATTTCAATTGCACCAGTATTTTTAAATACATTCCAGGTAAAATTCAGCATATAGAACCCACCTTCCGTTATTTTAGCTAAGCATTAAGTAGACTATAAAAAACCTATTCCTATCCATTAAGATGACCTCATCTCTCCCTCTTCATTACAAGGAATTTTTTCCTTAATATTCATCTTCACGGAAACCTAAATCACGTAGTTGCGACATTTTGTTTCGCCAATCTTTTTGTACTTTTACCCATACTTCTAAAAAAACCTTTGTTCCTAAAAGCATCTCCATATCATGACGAGCACGTTTTCCAATTTCCTTTAACATCTTCCCTTGTTTTCCAATTACAATTCCTTTTTGAGAATCACGTTCTACAATAACAGTAGCATGTACATAAACCGCATTGTTATTTTGACGACGTTGAATATCTTCAATCACAACTGCAATGGAATGTGGCACTTCCTCACGCGTTAAATGAAGAACTTTCTCACGAATTAACTCAGACATAATAAAACGCTCTGGATGGTCTGTTACTTGGTCTGCAGGATAATATTGCGGACCTTCTGGTAAATACCCTTTTACCACATCAATTAAACGATCTACATTGTTCCCTTGCAGAGCAGAAATTGGGATAATTTCTTTAAAATCAAATAGTTGACGATATTGATCAATTAACTTTAATAAGTCATCTGGTGTAATAACGTCAATTTTATTTAACACTAAGAAGACAGGCGTTTTTGTTTCTTTTAACATTTCAAGGATATATTCGTCCCCACGCCCTAGCCCTTCTTCTGCATTAACCATAAAAAGAATTAAATCAACTTCTTTAAATGTGTTTGTTGCCATTTTGATCATAAAATCCCCAAGCTTATGCTTTGGTTTATGTATTCCTGGTGTATCAATAAAAATAATTTGGGCATCTTCTTCTGTGTATACACCTTGAATTTTGTTACGTGTTGTTTGTGGTTTGTCGCTCATAATGGCAATTTTTTGACCAATTGTACGGTTTAAAAATGTTGATTTCCCTACATTTGGACGACCAATAATACTAACAAACCCAGATTTAAATCCACTTTTAATCATTTCTTTCCTCCAATACAAATGCACCTGGTAATAATTCTCCAACTGTTGTCACTTTCACATTTCCATTTAAATTAGATAAATAAACAGGCATGTTAACATCACACAATTCAAATAGTACTTGTCGACAAGCACCACAAGGCGGTACTGGACCTTCTGTATCTGCTACGACAGCAATTGCCTGAAACTTTACATCTCCTTCTGATAGTGCTTTAAAAAGAGCTGTACGCTCTGCACAATTTGTTAATCCAAAAGACGCATTTTCAATATTACAGCCATGATAAAGCTTTCCGTCTGTCGTTAATAATGCCGCACCTACTTGAAATTTTGAATATGGAACATACGCTTTTTGACGAGCTTTAATTGCCTCTTCAATTAATTGTTGTTGATTCATGATGTAAACATCCCTTCAAATTGTTGTTAAAATTGTTGTTAAAATTATAGTATAAGTCGAGAGAATAAAACAACTACCTTAGGCACAAATATAAGTAATCCGATGATAACTGCTAAAATTGAAAAAGTCAAAACAGCACCTGCACCTACATCCTTCGCTATTTTTGCATATGGATGATACGTATCTGTTACTAAATCGACTACTGTTTCAATAGCTGTATTTAGACATTCTAACGATAACACAATCCCGATTGTAATCAAAATCACACACCATTCCCACATAGCAAGACTAACGTACATTCCAAAAAGAATAACGAAAGCCCCAATTCCTACATGAATTCGAAAATTTCTTTCGTTTTTGAAACAATGTACAATACCCAAAAAAGCAAGGAGAAAGCTTTTTTGTAAAGGCTGACGATAGTTGTTATTCACGTGTTAATCCATAGCTATCTAAAATTTGCTTTTGCTTTCCAAACATAACTTTCTCTTCTTCTTCTGTCATATGGTCATATCCTAACAAATGAAGGAAACCGTGTACCGCTAAAAAACCTAACTCTCGCTCAAAAGAATGACCATATTCTTCAGCTTGTTCTTTCGCTCTAGGAATAGAAATAATAATATCCCCTAGCATTCTGGCAACTTCTCCTTTTTCATATTCCATTTCATCTTCTCCCATTTCTTCAAGAGCAAATGAAATAACATCTGTAGGAACATCCTTATTTCGATAGTCTCGATTGATTTCTTGAATGCGATCATTATCTACAAAGGTAATTGATAACTCTGCTTCATCAGTTAGTTCTTCTACGCTAGCAGCATGCATCACTAGTTTTTTTACTTCATCCATTGCTGCTTCTTTTAATTGTTCTGTTTCATCAAACATATCGATATATAAATTCACGCTTACTCACTCTTTTCTTTTTTTAATTCTGGATACTTAATTCTGGAATGAAAAATACCTTTTAAGCTCTCACTTAGTGATTGAGAAACAATTTCTAATTCTTTAAACGTTAAATCACATTCACTAAATTGTCCATCTTGTAATCGATCATTTACAATTGCTCGAATTAATTGATCAATTTTTTCAGGAGTAGGTGGTGTTAACGAACGAACTGCCGCTTCTACACTATCGGCAATCCCAACAATTGCAGATTCCTTCGAGCGTGCCTTAGGACCAGGATAACGATATTCTTTATCCGAAATCGTTTCATCTTGTTGTTTTGCCTTATAATAAAAGAATTTCAATAACGTTGTCCCATGATGCTGTTCCGTAATGTCAATAATTTGTTTTGGCAAACGAGCTTGTCTCAAAATCTTTGCACCCTCAGTTACATGGGCTACAATTATATCACGACTTTCTTCAGGTGTTAACCCATCATGAGGATTCAAAATACCTAGTTGATTTTCAATAAAGTAATGTGGATCAACGGTTTTTCCAATATCATGATAATAAGCCCCTACTCTTGCAAGTAAGCCATTGGCACCAATCGCCTCACAAGCTGTTTCCGCCAAATTTGCAACCATAATACTATGATGATATGTGCCCGGTGCTTCTAATAAAATTTTGCGCAATAGTGGGTGCGTCGGCTTCGAAAGCTCCATTAATTTTAAATCGGATATAATCCCAAATAAATCTTCAATATACGGAAGCATCCCTAGCGTTAGAACAGAAGAAGCAATACCTGAAATCAACGCCATTACCATATACATTCCTATTTCTGAACCAGAATATTGTCCGTTTTTTATCATTAAAATGGCTATTAAGATAACTAAATTTAAAAGAGAAATAAACAATCCTGCACGTAAAACATTTGAGCGTTCTGCCTTTCCCTTTAAGAAAAGAAGAACAGATAAACCACTGAACATAAAATAAATGCCAATCTCAAAATTCAACGTACCTGTGACGCCTTCATTATAAATAATGCTTCCACAAATAGCGGCTATAAATGTGGTCAAATAAACAAACCGATCACCTAATAACATTTTGGTCAACATTGCTCCTAAAGCGACAGGAACGATATAACCAATGCCATTAAAATCAATTTGTTGAAACAGCCCTATTACTTTCATTGTTCCTACTAAAAATAGATTAATGAGACAAAATAGTACAATGGATGGTTTTTCATCTATCCACGGCTTCCTACTCGTCCAAAATAAAGAATGAACAAAAAATACTAACAGCACTACTAGTAATCCTCCACCAATATATGGTTGCACAAAATTACTTTGGTTTAATAAACCAACTGCTTTTAATTGTTCATAAACTTCTTTTGTAATAACGTCTCCTTCTTTCACAAGTAGTTGCCCTTGTAAAATAAGAAGTGGACTAACACTATCTCTAGCTTCTTTTTGCTTTTGAGCTGTTTCTTCTTGACTAAAGAATGTGTTTGGATAAATTGCAAATTGTACGACTTCCTCTAAGCTAGATAAAATCGCTGGAGGAAGATTTATCGATTTTAATTCTTTCTTCGCTTCTGTTTTTGCATTAATAAGATTGTCGAATTTAATCCGCTTATTCATTTGAGCATTTACAATCGAGTCTAACGCTTGCTTTGCTGTGTTCAACTGATCTTCCTTCGCATTTAACAGCGCTAAAAAAGCTGTATCCGAGATACTTTCTGCTACCTCTTTTTCTTTTGGTAGCTTTTTCTTCAATAGCGCTAGTTTTTCTGAATCTGTTACAGTGCGAGTTGACGGAGCATTCGTTGTATTTGTTCTATTTTGCGCTGTCGCTTGTTGTTTCAAATCAGCATTTACATCTTTAATAGCTGTAAAAATGATATCGATAATCGCTAATCTATTTTGTTTTGATTTATCATTATAAATATATTGATCTTCTACCGCCTGTTCCGCCTCTTGTCGTTTTTTTTCCGTTGCAATTTTATCTTCGATTGTAACAGGTGAGTGTAAATTTTTAGGTGCAATTGAGAGTACCTTTAAATCCATTCTCTCAGGCACTAAGTTTGGAACTAGTATTCCATATAAACTAAGACCAAAAATAAGGTATACAATTATGTAAAAAATAGATGTTTGTTTAAACGCTTGAAACGCCTGTTTTGTTTTGATTAATATTGACATCGCCGATCTTCACTTCCCCTGTTTTTTCTAGTTCCTCTTCTATTGTAACGAAATTATCCCATAAAAAATAGTCCTTTCTAGACAGAAAGAACTACTCTACTCTTTTTATTGCTCTATACTGCCATATGCAGCAATAATTTTTTGAACAAGTGGATGGCGAACAACATCTCCTTGTTGTAAATAAACGGTGCCTATCCCTTTTGTATGTTTCAAAATCGTAGTGGCAACAATAAGGCCTGATTCCACAGATTTTGGTAAATCAATTTGCGTTGGATCCCCATTTACAACCATCTTCGAACCAAAACCAAGACGTGTTAAAAACATTTTCATTTGAGCTGACGTTGTATTTTGTGCCTCATCTAAAATAACAAAGGCATCATCTAGTGTTCGACCACGCATATACGCTAACGGCGCGATTTCAATTGTTCCACGCTCAATCATACGCTGTGTTTGTTCTTGTCCTAATACATCATACAATCCATCATAAAGAGGACGTAGGTAAGGGTCTACTTTCTCTTTTAAATCCCCTGGTAAGAAACCTAGGCTTTCCCCTGCTTCTACAGCTGGTCTTGTTAAAATAATTCGTTTTACTTTATTATTTTTTAACGCTTGAACAGCCATTACAACTGCTAAGTATGTTTTCCCTGTACCCGCAGGTCCAATTCCAAACACTAAATCATTTCGTTTAATACTTTCAATATACTGTTGTTGTCCTAATGTTTTTACACGAATGGATTTTCCTTTTGTATTTCGTAAGAGCTCTTCTTTAAACAGCTCCCCAAAGCTCTCTAATCGCCCCTCTTTTGCCAATTGAATCACATATAAGATATCTCGTTCACTAATGGCAATTCCTTTATTAATAACGCTACAAAGCTCATAAAAAATATGTTCAATTAACGCCACATCTTCTTCAGTGCCACTTAATTTAACTTGCTCTCCACGAGTAACAATATCTACTTGTAGTTGTTCCTCTAAAATGTTAATATTTCGATCATTCACTCCAAGGAGCATCGATAATTGGTCTTGATTTTCTAACGATAGATCTAGCGTTGTTACTTTATTTGTCATCATTCAAATCTCCTCTAATTGCAGCCATTTCATTTTAATTTGCTTCATCATCCTCTACATTCGGAGCACTCGTAATTCCTTGTGGTTGGGCAATATTTTCAATCACTTTATAATGATAGTGCACAACCAATTCATTAGAAGATGAAACATGTTGCTTAAGTACAGTTCCTTCTAATATTTTAGCATGTTTATTTATTATTTTCTTTAAATTCTTTTTACTTATTTCTTCTGCTACTTGTAACGCTTCTTTTTCATTATAAGTACGTTTTTGAGAAACCTTTTCCTTTTGGGTTACCTTTATATAATAAAGAGGCAATTTCCAATGCAAAAAGTGCACTTGATACGTATTTGTCTCTACTTCACTGTCTTTATACTTATCTTGAGCAAAACCAAAAAATTTTATTTTTGTCTTACCGATTTTTCCATAATGTTTTGTTTGTTGTTTTTCAGTAAGCGTAGAAAAAGTTGATTGTAACGGAACAGAAACGACAGTCTCATACCAAGTTTCTCCATAAACAATTCCTTTTGCCGGTACAAGTGCGGTCTTTCCCCCTTCTCCAATTATCCCTGACACAAGCAATTGCCCTTTTTTCACATGGTCATTGATAGCAACAACTGGTTTTCCTGTTTCTACATATAATTTTGTAATAATTGCTTCCTTACTAGCAACTAAATTTCTAGCGGATAATGTTTTTTCTTGCTTCGGTTCATTTTTTTCAACAACTTTAAATTGAAAAGTTGTCCCTTTTAACTCCACACCAACCCATGTAATAGACGCTACGTTATTTGTTAAATACCGTTGAATCGACTCAATATCTACAAGTGAAAATTGTAATTTCCCTACCTTTACACCTAAATGGTCCAATTCTTTTCGAATAAGTGCTTCTGTTTCAGGCTTGGCCCCTTTTATTTCAATCCCTAGCACCATATTAGAAAAAATAAAGATAAGCATAAAAAAACTAAGTACCCCTATGACAATCCCACTATTTCGGATGGAATATTTAAAAAGAAAAGGCAACCCTTTTCTTTTTTTGAAAAAAAGCTGACATTGATGATTGCGACGAATGCGCTTTAGTTTATATACATCTTCTAACAGCATATTACAAACAACAATGTCCTCCTGCTTCCGCTTTACTTCCCATAAAAAAAGCCCATTACGATTACAATCATTTAGAAGTCGTTCAATTCCTTTTCCTCTTATTTCTACACTCACATACCCTTTCACAAACAATGTCCACTTATTTTTAATCACAAACCATACACCCCTCGACTACTCATTAATATAAATAACGTTATGAATCGTCCCCTCTACTAATAATTCTTCTGATAAGATTGCTCGAATAACTAATTCATTTCCTTTTATAAGTAACTGTCCTTGCTTTAATGCAATTCGAATTTCGCTTTCTGAAAACTGTAGCAAACCTCGATGATTCTCTATGTAAATGTGAATTTGTCCCACCATTGTAATTCGAGGTAAATCCAAAAATGTATCAGGAGGTAAATCCACTTTATTCACAATCCAGTCTTTAATACGATGCAACTTTTTCATGTGCCCTCCCTCCTTCTCATACCATATGTATGAAACAAAAAGGAGATTTAAAACAAAAAAAAGACTATTTAAAGCGAATAATCACTTTAAATAGTCTTTTTTATCCAAGCAGAGAGGCTACCGTTTTGCTTACAAGACTGCCGTCAGCTTTACCTTTAACTTTCGGCATTAATGCACCCATCACTTTTCCCATATCTGCTTTTGAAGCGGCATTTACTTCTAAAATTGTCGTTTTGACGATTTCAATCAGTTCTTCTTCAGAAAGCTGTTTAGGCATATAAAGTTCTAATACAGCTAACTCACTGTTCAGTTTATCAACAAGATCTTGACGACCTGCTTTATTAAACTCATGGAGGGAGTCTTTACGTTGTTTTACTTCTCTAGTTAAGATTGTTAACTCTTCATCTGGCGTTAAACCAGAATCTTGTTTTCCAAGCTTAATCGCTTCGTTTTGAATCGAAGCTTTCACAAGACGAATGACAGATAAAGATTGTTTATCTTTATTTCTCATCGCTTGCTTCATATCATCATTTAAACGATTAAGAAGACTCATGAATACACCCTCTTATTAGAATTTACGCTTTCTTGCAGCCTCTGACTTTTTCTTACGTCTTACGCTTGGTTTTTCATAGAACTCACGCTTTCTCGCTTCAACAAGGGTACCAGTTTTAGAAACTGATCTCTTGAAACGACGAAGTGCATCTTCTAAAGTTTCGTTTTTACGAACAACTGTCTTTGACATCCTATTTCCCTCCCTCCAAAACGTCCACTTACAATAAACATTAATTAAAAAAAAGACATGGAAAGAGATGTTATATCTACATGTCTTTTTGAATTATAATACAAGATGCTTATCTCGGTCAACCATTCTAAAGAAATTCACAAAAAAATTCCTAAAAAAATAAACAAATTATTCCTTTTTTATTTAGAATAAAAAAGAATCGTCCATAAAAAGAATCCCCCAACAAATGTTGAGGGCTTTGGTAAATAAAACAACTTTTTTATGGTTAAGGCTTAATAGTCTCCTGTTGCTTTTTTACCTTCCATAATTTGAACACCAGCACTTGCACCGATACGTGTGGCACCCGCTTCAATCATGTCTTCCATGCCTTTTAAATCACGAACGCCGCCAGATGCTTTTACGCCGATTTCTGGGCCTACAGTTGCACGCATTAAAGCGATATCTTCTTTTGTTGCACCACCTGTAGAGAATCCAGTTGATGTTTTTACGAAATCTGCTCCTGCTTTTACAGAAATTTCACAAGCGATTTTCTTCTCTTCATCTGTTAATAAGCAAGTTTCGATAATCACTTTTACTAATGTACCATTTGCAGCATCAACTACCGCTTTAATATCACGTTCAAGTAATTCAAGGTTACGATCTTTTAATGCACCAATGTTGATAACCATATCTACTTCTGTTGCACCTTTTGCAATTGCATCCTTCGTTTCAAACGCTTTTACTTCTGGTGTATTTGCCCCTAATGGAAAGCCAATTACTGTACAGATATCTACACCAGTACCTTTTAACAAGTTTGATGCTGTTTCAATCCATGTTGGATTTACACATACGGATGCGAAGTTATATTCTTTTGCTTCTTGACAAAGCTTTTCAATTTGCGCTTTTGTTGTTTCTGGTTTTAATGCCGTATGATCAATTAGTTTTGCATAATTCATTTTTATATACTTCCCTTCCATTATGTCATTAGATGTCTGACCATTCCCAATGATATCATTATTGGAATTAAAAAGAAAGAGAACATTCCTAAAAAAGGAAATCTGTTCTCTTTCTTCTTATAACGAAACGTGTTCGTCTTCTAATACCCTTACAAATTGTCCTTTATTATAAGGATATCCTGCTTTTGTAATTTTCACTTTGACGAGTTGGCCAATTAATTCTTTAGACCCTTCAAATACTACTTTTAAATAGTTATCTGTGTATCCAACTAATAATCCTTCACGATCGCCTTCCGTAAAGCTTTCTTCTGGAATTACTTCTAGTACATCTTGATCAAAACGAGATGCATATTCCTTCGCTAATTGATCTGATAAGGCAATTAAACGATGAACACGTTCATTTTTTACTTCTTCATCTACTTGGTCATCCATGCGAGCAGCGGGTGTTCCTGTTCGTTTTGAATATGGGAATACATGTAGCTCTGAGAAACCATGATCTTTAATGAAATTATATGTTTCCATGAACTCTTCTTCCGTCTCACCAGGGAAGCCTACAATAACATCAGATGTAATCGCAACGCCAGGCAATGCTTCTTTTAGTTTTCGAATACGATCACTAAAAGCTGCCATTGTATACTTACGACGCATACGTTTTAACACTGTATCAGAACCTGATTGCAGTGGTACATGCAGGTGACGCACTACAATATTTGATTTTCCTAATACATCGATTACTTCATCTGTAATTTGGCTTGCTTCAATTGATGAAATACGAATACGCTTTAACCCATTTACTTCTTGTTCTAAATCACGAAGAAGCATTGCTAAGTTATACGTCTTCATATCTTCACCGTATCCACCTGTATGAATACCCGTTAAGACAATTTCTTTATAGCCTGCATCAACTAATTGCTGTGCTTGTTTCACAACATCTTTTGGATCACGAGAGCGCATTAAACCACGTGCCCACGGAATAATACAGAACGTACAGAAGTTATTACATCCTTCTTGAATTTTCAATGATGCACGCGTACGATCTGTAAATGCCGGCACATCTAATTCCTCGTATACACGTGTCTTCATAATGTTACGAACGGCATTAATTGGTTGACGTTCATCTTTGTACTGTTCCACTAGTTCTAGCATTTTATGACGATCTTGTGTTCCAATGACAATGTCTACACCAGGGATCGCTAAAATTTCAGCTGGTGATGTTTGTGCATAACAACCTGTTACACAAATAACCGCATCTGGATTACGTCTTACTGCACGACGAATGATTTGACGACTTTTCTTGTCACCAGTATTTGTTACTGTACATGTATTAATAACATATACATCTGCTGTTTGTTCAAATTCCGTACGCTCATAACCTGAACTCTTAAATAATTGCCAAATGGCTTCTGTTTCATAATGGTTTACTTTACAACCTAATGTATGAAATGCAACTGATGGCACGATATTCACCTCATTAATTCAAAATAATAAGATGCACAAGATAAAACGTATAAAGGAGCTGTTTCTGTTCGCAATATTCTTGGACCTAAACTACATGATAGGAAGCCATTTTCTTTTAGCATGCTCACTTCTGTTTCTGACAAACCACCTTCAGGGCCAAAAACTGCTAACAAGCTGCCTCCTTCTTTCACAGATTCAAGAGCGGAAACAAACATCTTTTTTTCACCTTGTTTTGCATCTTCCTCATAAGCAACAATACACACATCATACAATTTACTACGTTCAAGCAATTGTTTAAAGGAAAGTGGCTTCTCCACAGTCGGCACCACATTCCGATATGATTGTTCAGCTGCTTCTTTGGTAATTTTTTGCCAACGTTCTACTTTTTTACTTCCTTTTTTTTCATCCCATTTTACAATTGAACGCGATGCAACAAAAGGCAAAAAGGAAGTAGCGCCTAGCTCCGTTCCTTTTTGCATAATAAGCTCTAACTTATCTCCCTTTGGCAATCCACTTGCAATTGTAATTTGGATTGGAAGTTCATTGTTTTCCTCTACCCATTCTACAACAATGGTAGAGATAAAATCATTGGTAATTTCAGCAATTTCACACGTTGCTGTTTTACCTTCACAACAACATTGAATGATATCACCACATTTCATCCGCATCACTCGATTGATATGATGAGCATCTTCACCATATAACCTTATGTTATTGCCTTCAATTTGGGAAGCCTCGATAAAATAACGTTGCATTCCTTCACCTACTTACGACTGTTACGTGCAATAATTGCAACCCAATCTTCAATTTTTAATACTTCTTCTACAACAAAGCCATGCTTCGTTAATTCTTCTTCGATTTCAGCTTGCTGTGATTCAATAATACCTGATGTAATAAATAATCCATTTGGTTTGACAACACGTGCCGCTTCGTCAACAAACAACATAACAATTTTAGCTAATAAATTTCCAACAACAATATCAACTGGACCTTCAATACCATTTAATAAGTTATTTTGTCCAACTGTCACAACATCGTTCACTTTGTTTAAGGTAATATTTTCAGTTGCACTTGTTACAGCTACCATGTCCAAATCATATGCTTCTACTCGCTTTGCACCAAGCTTTGCTGCAGCAATACTTAATACACCAGAACCAGTTCCAACATCGATAATTGTATCTCCTGGTTGTACATATTTTTCTAAGGCACGTACACACATCGTTGTTGTTGGATGTGTTCCCGTACCAAAAGCCATCCCAGGATCTAATTCAATTATTAATTCTCCTTCAGAAGGTGTATACTCTTCCCAAGTTGGAACAACTGTAATACGTTCTGAAATACGGACTGGATGATAATATTGTTTCCAAGCTGTCGCCCAATCTTCATCATCCACTTCGCTTAATAATGTACGATTTAAACCTAAATCAATATCATATTGACTTAGTAGATTAATTTTATTTTTTATATCCTCAATTGTTGCTAACAGTCCGTTATCAAAAGGAAAATATGCCTTTACAATAACGCCCTCTTCAGGATAATCACTTGGATTAAGTTGGTAAATCTCTCCATATTCATCTTTTCTCTCTTTTAAAAAATCTAAAATATCTTCAATCACCACTCCACTCGCTCCTGACTCATGAAGGATATTTGAGATTGGTTCTACTGCTTCTTGTGTTGTATGAATCGAGAATTCTGACCATTTCATGATTTACCAACTCCACTTCTAAAAATTTTTCTCATTATTCAACCTTTGCCACATCGTCTTGTTTTTATACTATTTAAATGCACGTTTCAAGCGTTCAAAAAAGCTGTCATGCTTTTCATCTTTTACTTGCTCCCCCATAATATCGTAGAATTCTTTTAATAATTCACGTTGGCGATCATTGACTTTTGTAGGTGTCACAACTTTAACAATAACATGTTGATCTCCTTGACCATAGCCACGTACATTTTGAATTCCTTTGCCGCGTAGACGGAATTTTGTGCTTGTTTGTGTTCCTGCTGGAATTTTTAATTTTACTTTGCCGTGAACAGTAGGTACTTCTACTTCATCACCTAATGTTACTTGGGCAAATGTTAACGGTAACTCCACATATACATCATTTCCATCCCGCTCGAAGAATTCATGTTCACGCACATGGAATACAATATATAAATCACCTGCTGGGCCACCATTTATGCCAGGTTCCCCTTGACCAGAAATACGAATTTGTTGACCATCATCAATACCTGCTGGCACTTTGACATTGATTTTTTTACGTTTACGAACGTGACCAGAACCGTTACATGTTGTACATTTCTCTTTAATCATTTGACCAGAACCGTTACATACATTACATGTACGACGGTTTACAATACGACCAAATGGTGTATTTTGTTCAACATTAATTTCACCTGAACCATTACATTGTGTACATGTTGTTTTTGATGTTCCTGGTTTTGCACCTGAACCATGACATGTTTCACACGTTTCATCTCTTGGAATTTCAATTTCTTTTTCTATTCCATGAACAGCGTCCATGAAGTCAATTGTCATCGTATATTGAAGATCGGAACCTTGACGAGGGGCATTTGGATCACGGCGACGACCGCCACCACCACCGCCACCAAAGAATGAACTGAAAATGTCCTCAAAACCAAAACCATCAAAGCCTGTTCCGGCTCCACCACCAAAGCCACCGAAACCACCTTGTGCACCAGCATGACCAAATTGATCATATTGAGCTTTCTTTTGAGGGTCACTTAACACTTCATATGCTTCTGCAACCTCTTTAAATTTTTCTTCTGCATTTTCTTCCTTACTTACATCTGGATGATATTTTTTCGCTAACTTACGATATGCTTTTCGAATTTCATCGCTTGATGCACCTTTTGTTAAACCAAGGACTTCATAATAATCCCGTTTACTCATCTTATCCGACTCCTTTCACATGTTTGTTATTGTAACATTGTTAGTTCGTCGCTTCAATAAAAAATACAGTAGAACAATTGTCTACCTCATTCCCTATCGACGACCTTTTCAAAGCATTATTTTCTTTTTAAAAATAAGTTTTTTCACTAAGAAAAAAGCCAAAGCCAAAAGGCTCTGACTTCTTTTTTCATCTAGAAATATATTCTAGCTTATTTGTCATCTTTTACTTCTGTAAATTCAGCATCGACAACATCATCTTGTTGTGCGCTAGCGCCGTCTTCAGCACCTTGTGTTGCTTGTGCTTGTTGAGCCATTTGTTCATATAACTTTGTTGTTAATTCTTGAACGATTTTCTCAAGCTCTTCTTTTTTCGCACGTACGTTATCTAAGTTACCTTCTTCTAACGCTGCTTTTAATGCATCTTTCGCAGTTGTTGCCGCAGTTACTTCAGAAGCATCTACTTTGCCTTCTAAGTCTTTTAATGTTTTTTCAGTCATGAAAATCATTTGGTCAGCTTCATTTTTAAGATCTGCTTCTTCTTTGCGTTTTTTATCAGCTTCTGCATTTAATTCTGCTTCTTTTACCATACGATCAATCTCTTCGTCACTTAAAGAAGTATTTGATTGAATTGTAATTGCTTGCTCTTTACCAGTACCTAAATCTTTCGCACGTACACTTACGATACCATTTGCATCAATATCAAATGATACTTCGATTTGTGGAATACCACGTGGTGCTGGTGGAATATCTGTTAATTGGAAACGGCCTAATGTTTTGTTATCTGCTGCCATTGGACGTTCACCTTGTAAAACATGGATATCAACAGCTGGTTGGTTATCTGCAGCAGTTGAGAACACTTGTGATTTACTTGTTGGGATTGTTGTATTACGATCGATTAATTTCGTCATAACGCCACCCATTGTTTCAATACCAAGTGATAATGGTGTTACGTCTAATAATAATACGTCTTTTACATCACCAGTTAATACGCCACCTTGGATTGCTGCACCTAACGCTACTACTTCATCTGGGTTTACACCTTTGAATGGCTCTTTACCAGTTTCACGTTTAATTGCTTCTTGAACAGCTGGAATACGAGTTGAACCACCAACTAAGATAACACGGTCAATATTAGCAGCAGTTAAGTTTGCATCTTTTAACGCTTGACGAGTTGGCCCTAATGTACGTTCTACTAAGTCATGTGTTAACTCATCAAATTTTGCACGAGTTAATGTTGTTTCTAAGTGTAATGGACCATTTGCATTCATTGAGATGAATGGTAATGAAATTTGTGTAGATGTTACACCTGATAAATCTTTTTTCGCTTTTTCAGCTGCATCTTTTAAACGTTGTAATGCCATTTTATCTTGAGAAAGGTCTACACCGTTTTCTTGTTTGAAGATTTCTACTAAATAATCAATGATTTTTTGGTCAAAGTCATCCCCACCAAGACGGTTGTCACCAGCAGTTGAAATAACTTCAAATGTGCCATCTTCTAATTGAAGGATAGATACGTCAAATGTACCGCCACCTAAGTCGTATACTAAGACTGTTTGTTCTTCTGTTTCATTTTCTAAACCATATGCTAACGCAGCAGCAGTTGGCTCATTGATAATACGCATTACTTCTAAACCAGCGATACGACCAGCATCTTTTGTTGCTTGACGCTCTGCATCATTAAAGTATGCAGGAACTGTAATAACTGCTTTTGTTACTTTTTCACCTAAATAATCTTCTGCATATGATTTTAAGTGTTGAAGAATCATTGCAGAGATTTCTTGTGGTGAATAGTTTTTGTCGTCTACGTTTACTTTGTAATCTGTACCCATATGACGTTTGATTGAAATAATTGTATTAGGGTTTGTGATTGCTTGACGTTTTGCAACTTCCCCTACTTGGCGCTCATCGCCTTTGAATGCTACTACAGATGGTGTAGTACGATTTCCTTCTTTATTTGTAACAACAACAGGCTCTCCACCTTGCATTACTGCAACACAAGAGTTTGTTGTACCTAAGTCAATACCAATAATTTTACTCATTTTTTATTTCCTCCTTTTACTATATGTAACCTTTATTGATTCACTTGAACCATCGATGGTCGAATCACACGGTCTTTTAGTTTGTATCCTTTTTGTAATTCCATTACAACTTCATTGCTTTCTAATTCACTATTTTCAACAGTCATCACTGCTTGATGTAAATTTGGATCGAATTGCACACCAACTGCTTCAATTGCCTCTACCCCTTCACGAGCTAGAGCATCTGTTAATTGGCGGAATACCATTTCCATTCCTGATAATAAAGAACGGCCTGCTTCATCTGTTATTTCTACTTGTAAAGCACGTTCGAAATTATCAACGATTGGCAGTAAGTCTGTTACTAAACTTTGTGCTCTATATTTATCAGCAGCTTCGCGATCTAAAATAGCACGTCGACGATAATTATCAAAATCTGCTTGTAAGCGAAGCATACGATTTTTGTTTTCTTCGATTTGTGCTTGTAATTGTTGAATTAACACATCTTTCTCGTCTACTTCATTTTCCACTTGTTCGCTAGCTTCCTGCTCTGTAGTTTCTTCCGTTTGCTCAACTGTTTCTACAACCTCTTCTTCTGGTGTAACTACTTGTTCATTTTGCTCATTATTCATCAACTTCACCTCCCTTAAAATGTCACTCTTTTTCTTCATCTATTAAATATCGGTCATTAAAAGATAAAGACAACTCATTTGTTACATATGTTAATAAGCTGACAACACGCGAATAATCCATTCGCGTAGGACCAACAACCGCTATTGTTCCTAAACCGTTGCCCCCTGTTGAGTAAGTTGCTGTAATAATGCTACAATCTTCCATTCCCGATTGTCCGGTTTCACTACCAATTAAAATGTTAATTCCTTTTTTACCACCAGTTAACAATCGCTTTAGCTCATCTTGCTTTTCTAATGTGGCTAAAAAGTTACGAACTTTATTTACATCCTTAAATTCAGGCTGCGCCAACAAATTAATGTTACCACTTGTATATAAGTTTTCCTTTGATGACACATCCATCATACCTTTTACGGTATTAAGAAGACTATCATAGTCTGTAACATGCTGACGAAGAACCGCAGATACTTCTTGATTTAATCGAGCCTTCAACTGAGAAAGTGGCACACCAGCTAAACGATCATTTAATATTTTTACCATTTTTTCAATATCATAAATGTCAGTTGTTGGTGATAGTGTAATCACCTTATTTTGTACAACCCCTACATCCGTCACGATAATGGATACTGCACTATGTGGGCTCAATGGAATCAATTGAACACTTTTCAAACGATGCTTATCCATTTTTGGCCCAAGTAAAATAGATGTGTAATTCGTCATTTCTGATAAAATATTCACAGAATGTTTCGCTACCTTTTCTATTTCAAATAGTTGCTGTTCAAAAATTGTTCGTAACACGTTAACATCTTGAACAGTAGGTTGAATTGGTTTCAACAAGTGATCCACATAATATCGATACCCTTTTTCAGATGGTACTCGCCCAGAAGATGTGTGGGTCTTTTCGATATAACCAAGGTCTTCTAAATCTGCCATTTCATTTCGAATCGTCGCAGAGCTAAAAGGGATTTCTTCCCTTTTCGACAATGTTCGTGAGCCAACCGGCTGTGCTGAACGAATAAAATCGTCGATGATAATCTGCAAAATTAACAATTGTCTTTCTGTAAGCATGATTTATCACCTCTGTTAGCACTCTTATTTAACGAGTGCTAAATATATTATCAATTTACCAAAAATCATATGAAATTGTCAACAATATCATATTAAACTTCGTCTAATACTGCTAAAAAAGTTTGAAACACTTCATTACCAAGTAATTTCCCTTGTCTTGTCAAAAAGATACGTTCATCATCTTCTGCTAAAAGCCCTTTTTCTTTCACATCTACAAGCTGTGAAGCGAATAAACTTGTCAAAGAATGTCCATATTTTTGTTCAAACTGTACTTTGTTGACACCTTTAGTTTTTCTCAATCCTAAAAATAATTCTTCTTCAATTTTTTCCACCATTGTTACCTTATGCTGTGATAAGTAAGGTAGTTCCTGTTGATCTAATGCATGAAAGTATTTTTTTAATGGACCATGATTGCCGTTGCGACATTCAGCCACATAACTATGTGCCCCTGCACCAAATCCATAATATTCTTCGTTATTCCAATATGTAAGATTATGTTTACTTTCAAATCCTGATTTGGAAAAATTACTAATTTCATATTGATGGTGGCCATGCTTTTCCATTTCATCCATTACAAGTTCATACATTCTCGCCTCTTCTTCTTGTAAAGGTAACGCTAGTTTACCTTTATTTGCTAACGTATAAAAAACTGTTTTTGGTTCAACGATTAAAGAATAAGCAGAATAATGAGGAATATCTAACGTAAATGCTTGTTGCAATGTTTCTTGTACATCCTCATAAGTTTGATTAGGAAGTGCATAAATCAAATCTACATTAATATTTGTAAAGCCTGCTTTTTTTGCATTTTCAACAGCTATAAAGGCATCTTTTGCTTCATGAGTCCGTCCAATTTTCTTTAATAAATCATTGTTAAACGTTTGAACTCCGATACTTAATCGATTCACACCGTAATCATGAAGAAGTTTCGCCTTTTCATATGTAATATCACACGGATTTCCTTCAAAAGTATATTCCGTTATATTTCCCTTTGATTGCAATTGAGTTTGGATGATTTGCAACAATTTTTCTGTCTCATTCATCCCTAATGCTGTCGGTGTTCCACCTCCAACAAAAATCGTTTCTAAATTCGTCGTTGGTGTTTTAACTAGTGTCGCTTTCATTTCCTTTTCTACATATGTAATATACTTTTCGACAGGCTGTCGCTCCATCAAAAATTTATTAAAATCACAATAATGACAAATTTGCTGACAAAATGGAATATGTATATACGCAGAACGAACCATATTCTCACACTCCTATCTTTCTTATTAAGAAATATCCATCTTCTTAAGTCTTACTCCTATAAGAAAAGACTGCCTAATATTAAGCAGTCTTTCATTAAGCAGGAAATGCCTACTTTTTATTTACTATCATCCATTTTCAGTACAGCCATGAACGCCTCTTGTGGAACTTCTACTGAACCGATGGCTTTCATGCGTTTCTTACCTTCTTTTTGCTTATCTAATAGCTTACGTTTACGAGAAATGTCACCACCGTAACATTTTGCAAGTACGTTTTTACGCATTGCTTTAATCGATGAACGAGCAACGATTTTATTTCCAATCGCCGCTTGAACTGGTACTTCGAATTGTTGACGTGGAATTAATTCTTTTAATTTTTCAACGATTACTTTACCACGTTCATAAGCAAAGTCACGGTGAACAATGAACGATAAGGCATCGACTGTTTCACCATTTAAAAGAATATCCATCTTCACAAGCTTAGATGCACGGTAACCAATTAATTCATAATCAAACGACGCATAGCCTTTTGTTGATGATTTTAATTGATCGAAGAAGTCATAGACAATCTCACTTAACGGTACTTCGTAAATAATTGATACACGTGTTTCATCTAAATATTGCATATCAATAAACGTACCACGTTTCGTTTGACAAAGCTCCATAATCGCCCCAACGTAATCATTTGGAACCATAATTGTCGCCTTTACATATGGCTCTTCAACACGATCAATACTTTGTGGGTCTGGCATGTTAGATGGGTTATCAATGATAACCTCTTCCCCTTTTGTTGTGTATACTTTATAAATAACACTTGGTGCTGTTGTAATTAAGTCAATTTTAAATTCACGCTCTAAACGTTCCTGGATAATTTCCATGTGTAGAAGTCCTAAGAATCCGCAACGGAAACCAAATCCTAACGCTTGAGATGTCTCTGCTTCAAATTGTAAAGCAGAATCGTTTAATTGTAATTTTTCTAATGCTTCACGTAAATCATTATAACGAGCTGTATCAATTGGATAAAGACCACAATATACCATTGGGTTTAATTTACGATACCCTGGTAATGCTTCTGATGCTGGACGTTCAGCATTCGTAATCGTATCACCGACACTTGTATCCCCAACATTTTTAATTGCTGCTGTTAAATAACCTACATCACCAACTGTTAACTCACTACGTGGAACAGCTTTCGGTGTGTGTACCCCAACTTCTATTACTTCAAACTCTTTTCCTGTTGCCATCATACGAATTGTATCACCGGGTTTTACTGTTCCATTTACAACACGAATGGAAACAATAACACCACGATATGCATCATATAACGAGTCAAAAATTAACGCCTGTAAAGGAGCTTCTGGGTCACCCTCTGGTGCCGGCACTTTCTCTACAATCTGTTCTAAAATATCTTCAATACCAATGCCTGCTTTTGCTGAACATAATACAGCTTCAGATGCATCTAACCCAATTACATCTTCCACTTCACCACGAACACGCTCAGGCTCTGCACTCGGTAAGTCAATTTTATTAATTACTGGTAAAATTTCTAAGTTGTTGTCTAATGCTAAATACACGTTAGCTAATGTTTGAGCTTCAATCCCTTGCGCTGCATCAACAACAAGAATCGCACCTTCACATGCTGCTAAACTACGAGAAACCTCGTATGTAAAGTCGACATGTCCTGGTGTATCGATTAAATGGAAAATATATTCCTCTCCATCTTTTGCTTTATATACTAATTGTACAGCATTTAATTTAATCGTAATCCCACGTTCACGCTCTAAATCCATTGAGTCTAAAAGCTGACTTTTCATTTCACGCG